>CAINOE010000001.1 GCA_903851415.1 uncultured Rhodopila sp.
GTCTCTCCGTTTGTTGGCGCCCGTGATCCGGCCGGCACCGGCCGGTGGGCAGGATGGACCGGCGGGTGTCAACCGGCCACGATGGCCTCCCGGCGGATTTCAGCTCACGGACGGTTCCGGCGATACCCGTAATAGCCCCCGCCTCCGAGAAGCAGGAACAGTACAAGAACAATCAGAATGGTTGACATAATTCCCTCCGGAATACACATCAGGGCGATTGCCCTCTTGCGTATATGAATTCGCAACGGCTCTGCCGCCAGCCTCGGAATCTACCTACATGAATGGGCCACTGTGTGCCGTTTGCGCGCTGGTTTGTTTCACCTAGGTAGATTCCGAGGGTATTGTAGCGTCTCGGATCGATACAACCTCTTTCCCTGACATCATAATAATAAACACAGCCGGGGTACCTTAATGCTGATGCAATTGACGACCGCTCGATTTCTCGCCTCGGCAGCTATGCGCCCACGCGTATTGATTGTCGATGACGAAACTCTGATCTGCGAACTGCTCGGCTTGGTCCTCGAAGAGGACTACGAGGTTGTCTGCGCGTGCACGAGCAATGAGGCCCTGCAGTTGCTCGCCGAGCAAAGCATCGACGTTATGCTGCTCGACCATCACTTGCCTCCCGGCGGCGCTGTTGCGGTTGCCAGGCGGGCCGATGAAATCGGCGTCCCCATGGTCTGGATGACCGGCGACCACGCCGCAGCCGAGACTCACTCTCGCCCGGTTCTGTTAAAGCCATTCCACATCGACCGGGTGTCGGCGGTGCTGACCGAGGTTCGAAAATCTTCGCACTTGCTTATCAAGCCGCGCAATCAGCCTGGTCGCCTGCCCTCCAGCGATTCGGCTCTCGGTGGCGCATCCTTCGCCTGAAAAGGGGATCGAAAATGGCCTCACAGGAATTCGAAGCGAATCTGGTGGCTATTCTACCCAAAATGCGGGCTTGGGCGGCCCGGCTGACACGCAATCGTTCTGAGGTTGATGATCTGGTCCAGGAAACAGCGCTGAAGGCGCTGGCAGCCTGCTACCAATTTTTGTCCGGCACCAATTTCATGGCTTGGGTCCACCGCATCATGGTGAACCAATTCATCAGCGGCAAGCGAAAGCAGCGCCTTTTAACCGACTTACTGCCGGAGCAACCCGTTTCCGCGACACATCTTGACCAGATCGAATTGCGAGAGTTGGCGCGAGCCATTGATCGTCTTCCTCCGGCGCAGAGGATTGCGCTTTCCGCCAAAGTGCTGGCCGAAAAGTCCTATGACGAACTTGCCGTCGAAACCGGCTGTCCTGCTGGAACGCTGAAGAGCCGCGTTCATCGTGCCCGGGCTCAACTCCGGCTCAGCCCTTGGCCAGCCGAAGGACGACGAGGCAAGGTCACCGAAGCAATTGCCCCGCTCAATGTCTGTCTGGCCTTCTCGGACGCAAGTCGTAGCGAAGCCTGCAGCACGGAGGGGGCTGCAACTCGACAATCTTCATGACGAGCATGTGGTCGGCCCTGCTTGTCACCGTTGTCATCGGCTTTCTGATCTGCTGGGTGGGTCAACGAGGACAAGCGGCCGGATAACCGGGTAACGCCCTGATATGGTCATTGGCGGAATGAGACAGACAACAATCGCGCGGCCGGATGAACGGATGCCGCTTCTCACGGCGCACCGCTATCGCAAGATGGCGGCGTCCGTGCCGGCTTATGTTCGGGGCAGCACGACCCGGTTTTATGAATGGCTGGAAGCCTCCGACCGCGCGGCGCTGCCGGAGGGGCCGCCAGTCTGGATCTGCGGCGACTGCCACGTCGGAAATCTTGGTCCCGTCGGCAGCGTGGACGGCTCGATCGCGATTGAGGTGCGCGACTTCGACCAGACGGTCATTGGCAATCCGGCGCACGACCTCATTCGTATCGGACTGTCGCTCGCGATGGCGGCACGCGGCTCCGCTCTTCCCGGCATCGTCACAGCCCGGATGCTGGAATGCATGGTCAACGGCTATGAATCGGCTTTCGCTCCGGAGGCGCGCGGCGAGACCGTGGACCGCGGCAGCGACATGCCGGAGACGGTCAGGCTGGCGATGCGCCGGGCTGCCGGGCGGTCCTGGAAGCATCTCGCGGATGAACGGATTGAAGGGAGCGAGCCTCTGATTCCCCTTGGCAAGCGCTTCTGGCCGCTCACGTCCGAAGAGCGTGCCGCCGTCGAAGGCCTCTTTGCCGAGGAAGCCATGCGCAAGCTCGCGACCTCGCTGCGCTCGCGCGCGGACGATGCCGAGGTGCGGGTGCTGGACGCCGCCTATTGGCGAAAGGGCTGCAGTTCGCTGGGGCGCCTGCGCCTGGCTGTGCTGCTCGCGGCCGGTCGTGGCAAAGAGGAGCGTCACTGCCTGATGGACGGACTGTGGTTTTGATTGTCGCGCGGCACTCCGACACCTGCGGTAAGTTTAAGCCTTGTTTCAGTCATCGCCCGCAATGAGCCCTGGTCACCAATCCCCTGCCCCGGCGGGTTCTTCCGCATCCCTACCCTACCGCCCGCATCGTCCACTCGCCTCCGCCACCAGGGCCGCTTCGGACCGAATGCGGGCGTGCTTATGCTCGGAGACCCCGCATCATTGCCGAAGCAAAGGCTCCAGCTCCAAAGGGGTGGCGGGAGCGTCCTCGAGTTCGTCAGCGTGAGGGTCAGGGTCAAGTTCCTCCAGAGCTTCGGGCAGTTCGAGATCAACCTCGTCCAGGCTCATCTCCCATTACTCGATCTGGCTTCGCACCAGAGTGCCGGTTTCGCCCTCCTGCCATCCCTCGGACTTCGCATCGAATTCCTCCCGCACGGTCGCGGCGATGCTGTGGCGAGCGCACGGGCCAAATCCAGCGTCTCGTTGTAGCCAGCCTGCGCTTCAGCGACTGTCCGGGGCAGCGGCTCGACCCCCCGGTTGAATGCCGCGATAGCGATGTTCAGCGCCGCGACCCATGGTGGGAAGATCAGCAGCGAGATTGCATGCACCTTATCAGTCGTCGCTGGACTTTCGATCTGTCGAACCGCACCAAATGACCAAACATTCCCAGCCGGCTGAGGTCCTTTGACCACCGAGCGAAGCGATTGTGGAACGCCAGCGGCACGCCGGACTCCAACCCATGCAGAGTGCCGATTATTCCGGCGTTTACACCGCACCGCTTCATCGGGACGAGCGGTTCCAGCACTCCCGGATAACCCGAAGCCAAGGCACCGCTAAGCCGACGCCAGGATCGATTTGCGGAAACGCAATAGCGAAATGCCGAAGAATACCGCGGTGATGACCGCCAAAATCGCAAGATCAGGCCATACCACGGCAAGGCCCGCGCCGCGGTACAGAATAGCTTGCGAGAAGGCGACGAAGTGCGTGGCCGGCGAAAGCTGCATTGCATCCTGCAACCAGACCGGCATGCTTTCCATCGGCGTAGTGCTGCCCGATAGAAGATTCATAGCCACCAGAACAGGGATCACCAGAAGTCCGAACTGCCCCATCGAACCTGTAAAAGTCGCCAGTAGAATCCCCAGCGCGGCGACCGAAAACTGATACAACAAGGCGCCCACGAAAAATAGACCCAGCGATCCCGCCACCGGCACCTGCAAAACCATTCGCACGACCAGGACCAGCGAGAGCAGCGCCGCCAGGACGACCACAATACCGTTGGCCCAGATCTTCGAGAGCATGATCTCGACCGGTGTGACCGGCATGACCACAAGATGCTCGATGGTTCCCTGATCGCGCTCGCGGATCAGCGCCGCTCCGGCCAGGATCACCGACAGGATGGTGATGTTGTTGATCACCTGCATCACCGAGGTGAACCATTCGGAGTCGTCGTTCGGGTTGAACTTCGATGTCATCACGACTTTAATCGGCAACGCGCTCTGCCCTTCCATTCGCCCGCTGAAGCTGAGCACCTCCTCCGCGATGATATTCTGCAAATACAGCGCGCCGTTGCCTGCCTCGGTCATGGCCGTGGCGTCGGCATCGAGCTGGATCGATGGCCCCTGGCCGGCAAGCAGATGCTTCTCGAAATCCGGCGGGATGTCGAGCACGAACACCAGGCGCCCGCGGTCCATCGCCGCATCGACCTCAGGGGTGGTTATATCGACCGGCACCCGGAACGGCGGCGGCACGATGGCGCTCGCGATCAGCCTGGATACCTCCGACCGATCCTCGTCAACGATTCCCACGGTGGCGTTTTCAACCTCAAGCTTGGCGCCGGTCGCCACCGAATAAACCCCAATGGTGAAGACGTAGGCGATCAGCACAAGCAGCACCGGATCAGCCAGCAGGCTGCGCAATTCTTTGAGGCCGAGTCGCAGGATATGCAGCAGGTGGCGGCGCATCTCAGCGCTCCTGCTTGTTCATGGCGATCGCACTGGCCGCGAGGAAAATCAGCGCGAACACCGCCAGCGCCACGAGATTCGGCCACAGATCGGCGAAACCCAGCCCCTTGGTGAATGTGCCGATGCTGATCTCCTGGAACCAGGATGCCGGGAACGCCAGTCCCAGCACCCGTCCGGCTCCGGACAACGCCGACACGGGCGTCAGCAGGCCGGAAAAGTTGGCCGCCGGAACAATCGAGACGATGGCGGTGGCGACGATCGCCGCCAGTTGCGTGCGGGTAAAGGACGACATCAGCAGCCCGAGGGCGGTGGTGGCCAGCACGTAAAGCAGCACCCCGCTCAGCAGTGCTCCCGGGGAGCCGGCGATTGCGACGCCAAAAAGCACGCGGGCGATCACCGCTAGCGACAGGAAGCTGGCGAATGCCACGACCACATAAGGTGCCTGCTTGCCGAGCAGGAACTCCAGCCTGGTGACGGGCGTCGCGTGGAAGTTGGCGATCGAGCCGCTTTCTTTCTCATGCACGACCGACACCGCCGTCATCATCGCCGGAATCAGCACGAGCATCAGCATGATAACGCCCGGCACGATCGCAAAAACGCTGAGAAAGTCGGGATTGTAAACAAATCGGACGGCGACGTTGACCGGTGCAAGCCGTGCCTGTCGGCCTGTACTGCCGACCGAAAGCTCGTTGAAAAATTGCAGCATCAGGCCGGTGACATAGCCGCGCGCGGTTTCGGCGCGGAACGGCATCGCTCCGTCCAGCCAGATACCCAGTTCGGGCGTCCGCGCATTAAGCAGGTCGCGGCCGAAATTCGGCGGAACCTCAACCACCATCGCCAGTTCGCCGGTAACCAGCCGACGCTGCATCTGCGCCTCGTCGGTGATCGGCGGCGCCGCCAGGAAATAGTGCGAGCCCTCGAAGCTCTGCAGCAGGGTCCGGCTTTGCCGGCTTTGGTCCTGGTCGAAGACGGCATAGGCGAGATGCTCGATATCGAAGGAGATCCCGAAGCCGAAGGTGATCATCATAACGATCGGGCCAAGCAACGCGAAGGCAAGCCGCATTCGGTCGCGCCGCAGTTCGATCGTCTCGAGCAGAGCGTACGCCCGGCACCGGCCCGGGTCGAACACTCGGTTTGGGCGTCCGGCGGCTCGCGCCGCGGCGTGTGCCGGCGCTATTTGCTCGACTGGCCCCTTTCGCGGCTGCCCTGCGGCGTCCTCGAGATAGCCGATGAATGCGTCTTCCAGCGTTCGCGCCCCGCGCGCGCGGATCAGGTCCGCCGGGCTGCCCTCCGCCAGGACCTTCCCGGCGTTCATGGCCGAGATCCGGTCGCAGCGCGCGGCCTCGTTCATAAAATGGGTAGAGATGAAGATCGTTACGCCATCCTGGCGCGACATGTCGATCAGGCTCTGCCAGAATCGGTCGCGCTCGATCGGATCGACGCCCGAAGTCGGCTCATCAAGAATAAGGATCCCCGGCCGATGCAGCACCGCGACCGCAAGCTGCAGGCGCTGGCGAATGCCGAGCGGGAGGCTGTCGGGGCGCGAGTCGGCAAAGGCCGCTAAACCGTAGTGCTCCATCAGCTCGGCGATCCGCGGTCCGGCTTCCGGCAAATCGAACAGCTGCGCGTCCAGCACCAGGTTCTGCCGCACGGTCAGCTCGCCATACAGCGAGAACGACTGCGACATGTAGCCGATGTGCTTCCGCGTCCGCAGGTCATGCGCATCGACGGGTTGTCCGAACAGCGTGGCGGTTCCCTCGCTGGCCGGCAACAGCCCCGTCAGCATCTTCATCGTGGTGGACTTGCCGCAGCCATTGGAGCCGAGGAAGCCAAAGATTTCGCCGGTTTCGATCCGAAAGCTTACATGATCGACCGCGGTGAACCCACCGAAGCGCTTGGTCAGCCCCGTCGCCTCGATCGCCGGAGGTCCGGGGCGTGGTACGCGCGGTGGGATCACCAGCGCCTTGTGTCCCTGGCGCTGGGCTTCCGGCAGCAGGGCGATGAACGCTTCCTCCAGGCTGGCTGCCCGGGTTTGGCTGAGGATCTTCGCCGGACTGCCGGTGGCGATCAGCCGGCCGGCGTTCATCGCCGCCAGCCAGTGGAATTGTGCGGCCTCCTCCATGTCGGCGCTGGCGACGACTACGCTCATGCCGGGCCGGCTAACCCGCATGCGGCCGATCAGTTCCCAGAACTGCCGCCGCGACAGCGGATCGACGCCGGTCGTGGGTTCGTCGAGGATCAGCAGGTCGGGTTCATGGATCAGCGCGCAGCACAGCGCCAACTTCTGCTTCATCCCGCCGGAAAGCTTCCCCGCCGGGCGGTCCGGGTACGGGTCCAGCCCCGTGCTCACCAGCAAATCGGCGATGCGCGCCTGGCGCTCAGCCGCCGGCTGACTGAACAATCTGCCAAAGAAATCAAGATTCTCCACTACGCTCAGCGATGGATAGAGGTTCCGCCCGAGCCCTTGCGGCATATAGGCGATCCGCGCCCGGCAATCGCGCCGGTGCCGCGCACTGCCCATGTCCCCCCCGAGCGCCATGATCCGGCCGGACTGGCGCCGCTTCACGCCGGACAGCAGCCCCAGCAGGGTAGACTTTCCGACCCCGTCAGGGCCGATCAGCCCGGCGATGCAGCCAGCGGGAATAGCGACGCTGACCTGGTCAAGCGCCGTCGCCTTCCCATACCGATGCGACACCGCCTGGAAAACGGCAGCCTCGGCCGTCATTCCGGCAGCTTCACGACAAGCCTGGCCGGCCAGCTCGCATTGCGGTCGGTCCGTACGTAACCCAGGCCGCGCAGCCCGGTCTTCACCCGGCTGCCGATGGTCCTGAGCGTTTCCGGCGGCGCGCGCAGCCGCACCCGGAACAGCAGCTTCTCGCGCTCAATGCTTGTCTCCACGGTCTTCGGCGTGAACTGGGCCTGTGCGGCCACGAAGGATATCGTCGCCGGGAACACGTCGCCGGGCGCGGCATCGAGCACCACCCGCGCCTCGTCGCCGATGGCGAGCTTGCCGGCGTCATCGGCTGACAGGAAAATTGTCATGTAGACGTCGGACAGATCGAGCAGCGTCAGAATGCGCCCGCCCGCCGCCAGCACCGCTCCGGGTTCCACCAGCCGGTATTCGACCCGGGCCAGGACCGGCGAGACGATGGTGTCGTCCGCCAAGTCGCCCTTGAGCTGAGCGACGTGGGCCTCCGCGGCGACGATTGCCGCCGATGCCCGGGATACCGAATCAACTGCGGCGGCCAGCGCCGCCTTGGCCGTCGTCTCCTGCTGGCGCCGGTGATCGAATGCCTCCCGCGTCGCCCAGCCGTCCTTGACCAGCGCGGACGTGCGGCCAAGCTCCTGGCCGGCAAAGGTCAAATCGCTCTCGTTGCTGGCGACGTCGTCCCGGGCGGATTTCAAAGCGTCGCGCGCCTGATTCGCCTGGGCCAATGCTTGCCCCAGTGCCGCCGCGGTCTCGACCGGGTCGAGGCGCGCTGCTACCGCACCCGCCGCGATCATGTCGCCTTCCTGCGGGTCCACTTCGATCACCCGCCCGGCCACCTTGGTTGCGATGTCCACCTCGGTGGCTTCTATCCTGCCGTTGCTGCTGACAATGCCGGGCGTCGACTGGTCGGCGAGGTGGACCCGCCAGGCTGCCGAGCCACCAGCCGCCAGCCCGACGACCGCCGCTCCCGCGATCAGCCCGTTTCTGACGAGGTGGCGGTTTGGTGGGGGTTTGGCCTCCGGCTGTGACGTTTTCGGAGAGGCCGGCGTCACTGTTCGGCTGGTGCCGCTCCCTGGCTCCGTCCCCGGTCGTCGATCAAGCGGTTGGTCCAGTCCAGACATGCCCTGCTCCTCTTTCAACACCATCACCTGCACCGATGTTGTCGCGCGCATCAAAATTCAGTCCGCTCGAGATAAAGGTAAGACGTCACGGACCGACACCGGCAGGCTCGGAAACTACCTATCGGACCGGATCGATCGCCACGCCGCGTTGGCACAGGGTGGCGGGAATTACGACTGGCAAGGCAGCCAACGGTCCGAGAACGATTCCAGGGTGTAACTGAACTGCTTCAGATCCACTCGGGCTGCTCACTGTGGCCCGCCAAAGCGGCACGCAAAGTTTGAAGGTCAATAGTCGCCCGCGTGATGCCGCCCGCGATCTCGTCGGCGGCTGTCATCGCGCTCAACTTGGAGGTGATGCGGTCGTTTCAGTCGGTTTTGTCATACCCGATTGTTTGGGTCAGCGAGCGGACGCAATGTCATCGTTCCCCCGCGAGCTGACAGACAGGCGCTAGCCAGGCACCTGCGCCTTGGCGATGCTCACGATCTCGATGCGTACGAACATGAGGCCCTTCTCGCTGCCCCCCAGCTCCTTTGCGGCACCTTCGCTCAAATCCAGAATCCGTCCTTTGACGTATGGGCCGCGATCGTTGACTTTCAAAGAGACATGCTTTCCGCTCGCGATGTCGGTCACCTTGACTACGGAACCGAACGGGAGGGTCCGGTGCGCGCAGGTCATCCCCTTTGGATTCAACTTTTCGCCGCTGGCCGTGATACGGCCGGCAACGCCTCGCCCGTACCAAGAGGCTGTCCCGACCTGGATCGTTGCGTTCTCTCGATGGATTGTCTCTGTTCGGGCCTTTTCACCCGGACTGGCCAATGCGGGTAGCATAAATACTGAGGCTAGTAAAATTGCTAGGGCGTGGAGCTTTATCATGGCTGATCAGCCTCCGTTGTTTTGAACAGGTTACAATGAATTGGTTGTGTAACGAGAATACAATAATAGTGATATCAACCCGATAGGATCTGGCGGCCGATCATTCCATCGAAGGCGCATACGCTGGGCAACCGTGCAGACAAAACGTTCCGGCAGGACTGCACAAACATCGGGCGGCTGCCCGGCAAGGATTTACGCTGCATTGCAGAATCCGGGAAAACCGCTGCGCTCAGACAATCCAGGCGTAATTGCCGGGCAGACCGGCAAGCGGCCAAATCGCCGGCCGTGCCGGGAATGCGTTTCGCGCAATCCGCGTGGCCAGGATTGGTTTCCTCCTGCCTGAATAGCTTCCGGACTGGCGGCATGCGGCGAAGCAGGCCGCGCCGGTTGCCGGAACGCAGTCTGCTGCTTCCGAGGGATGCGCCGACTGTATTCCTCCGGTCTGCATCGAGAACCAATTGCAGGGCAATCGACCTTCTGCAATGGATCTCGATCTTACAGGACCGTCGCGGCTCTGTCCCTCCGCTGATCAGGCCGCTTTTTTGAGGCTGCCGATGGCCACGACCACGCGGGCCTTCAGCGGCGCCATGGCCTGCTCCGTCAGCCTGAACGACGTGTCGGCCAAGGTCTTCGCGTCGGCCGCGGCCCTGCTGATCGA
>CAINOE010000002.1 GCA_903851415.1 uncultured Rhodopila sp.
ATGCCGACACGGCCGTCCATGGCGACACGCGCGCCCATGCCGACACGGCCGTCCATGGCGACACGCGCGCCCATGCCGACACGGCCGTCCATGGCGACACGCGCGCCCATGCCGACACGCTCGTCCATGCCGACACGCGACCCCATGCCGACACGGTCGTCCATGCCGATACGCTGGTCCATGCCGACACGCGCGCCCATGCCGACACGGTCGTCCATGCAGACACGCGCCCTCATGCCGACGCGCTGGTCCGTGCCGACACGCGCCCTCACGCCGACACGGTCGTGCATGCCGACACGCGCCCTCATGTTGACACGGTCGTCCATGCCGACACGCGACCTCATGCCGATACGCTGGTCCACGCCGACACGCGCCCACACGCCGACACGGTCGTCCATGCCGACACGCGCCCTCACGCCGACACGGTCGTCCATGCCGACACGCGCCCTCATGCCGACGCGGCCGTCCATGCCGACACGCGCCCTCATGCTGACGCGCTGGTCCATGCCGACACGCGACCTCATGCTGACGCGCTGGTCCATGCCGACACGCGCCCTCATGCCGACACGGCCGTCCATGCCGACACGCGCCCTCATGTTGACACGGTCGTCCATGCTGACACGCGCCCCCATGCCGACACGGTCGTCCATGCCGACACGCGCCCCCATGCCGATACGCTGGTCCATGCCGATACGCTGGTCCATGCCGATACGCTGGTCCATGCCGACACCCGCCCCCATGCCGACACGGTCGTCTATGCCGGCACGTACCCCCGTGCCGACACGGTCGTCTATGCCGGCACGCGCCCTCACGCTGACACGCTGGTCCATGCCGACACGCGCGCCCCGTTCGCGACGCCTCCGCAGATCATTGACGAAGCGGCGCAGTTCGCGTTTCCGCCCGGTGCTCCCGCGGCGCCCGCTGCTCCCGCTGCTCCCGCACCTGCCGCGCCGCCAGCAGCGGCCGCGCCCCCCGCACAAAGCACGCAACGCCAGCCATTATCAGTGCAGGCCGGAACCGGCGTTCTGCTGCGGCTTCCGCAGCCGGCGGCAACGGTCATGTCGGCGGAGCCTACCGTCGCGCGCGTGCAGCCGGCCTCACCGACCAGCCTGTTCCTGATGGGCGTGGCGCCGGGCCGCACAACGGTCATCGCGACGACGGACGCGGGCACGGCAATCGTCCAGTATGACGTGACCGTCACGCCGGGTGCCGGCGGCCAAACGCCTGTTGCCTCACCGTTGGCGGGTGGCCTGTTCCCGGAATCCGCCTCCGGGGCGCTCAGCCCGGAGACGGCGCGGGCGATTCAGGCGGTGATCGCCCAGACGGTCCAGGGCGCATCCGGGGTGCGAGTCAAAGCCGCGGGAACCGATGCGATCCTGACCGGGACGGTTCCGACCGCGCTTGCGGCCCAGCAGGCGGAGGCGATTGCCCGGGGCTTTGTCGGCGACAAGGCGGGGGTGGTGGACGACCTCGTTGTCCTGGGGGCGATCCAGGTCAACGTCCGCGTCCGCATCGCGGAAATCGACCGCGAGGTCACGCGCCAGTTGGGGGTCAACTGGCAGGCCCTCGGCAGTGGGCCGGGATGGCGGTTTGGCCTGCTGTCCGGCGCCGCTGCCGCAGCCAAGATCTCGCCGCTGCTGCCGCTTGGCCTGGCGCCGCTGGCAAACAGCACCGCGACGGCCAACCAGATCGGCTCCGGATTTATCTCCGGAAACAAACTATGGGACGTCAACAGCGTCATCGACGCGCTGGCCGAAGACCAATTGATCACCGTGCTGGCGGAGCCCAACCTGACCGCCCTGTCCGGCGAGACCGCCAGCTTCCTGGCCGGCGGCGAGTTCCCCGTGCCGATCGCCGGCAACACGTCGAACGGGACGACCACCATCACCGTTGACTTCAAGACCTACGGCATCAGCCTCGCGGTGGTGCCGACGGTGATGTCGTCGACCCGCATCAATCTGCGCGTCCGGCCTGAAGTCAGCGAGCTCTCCACCAACGGCGCGGTCAGCGTTCCCGTCGGCAACGGCAGCCTCACGATTCCCGCGCTGACCGTACGGCGCGCGGAAACGACGATCGAGTTGGGCAGCGGACAGAGCTTCGCCATTGCGGGCTTGCTGGAGAAGACGAGCATCAACGACACCAATGCCCTGCCGGGCATCGGCGAGCTGCCCGTGATCGGGGCATTGTTCAAATCCAATAGCTTCCAGCGCGGGGAGAGCGAGTTGGTGATCATCGTGACCCCGTACGTGGTGCAGCCGGCGTCCAGCCCGGCCGCGCTGCACGCCCCGACCGATGGCTTCAGGCCGGCGACCGACCTGGGCAGGCTTCTGCTGGGCCGTCAGCTCGCCCCCGCCGTGGCCGGCACCCCGCCGCTCGATGCCGGCTTCATCCTGAAATGAGGAACGTCATGCACCGCTTCGTCTGGCCCGTGGCCGCGCTGCTCGTCGCGGGCTGCTCGGCTGATTCTTTCGATCCTTATAAACGGCCCGGGACCTGGAACCCGACTGGCGACAACGATGCGAACCTGCGTGCCACGATCGTCAACCCGCATGACCTCGTCGCAGGCGAGGGCCAGAGCACGACAACGGGGGCAACGGCGGCGGCCCCGGTGGTGCGGCTGATCGCCGGCAAGCGCTATCCGATTCCCGTGGCGGGCGTCTCGACGGGCGCGCAGCCGACGGAAACGGCGCCGGCCGCTGCGTCTCCCAATCCATAGCGCCATGCAAGGATCAACCGTCGTGCGCGTGTTTCAACTGGTTGCCCTGGCGGTCGCGGCCTGCGGCGCTCTGACCGCCTGCGCATCCAACGACCCCAGGCGGCAGCCCAAGATGAGTTCGGAAGCGCGCCTCCAGGTCGGCGAAGCGGCCGATGCCGCCGGCAACACGGATCTCGCCATCGCGATGTATACCGCCGCGGCGCAAAGCGATCCTGCAAACATCGCCCTGCAGTTGCGCTGCGCCGATGCGCTTGCGCGCAGCGGCAAGATCGGCGAGGCCCGCCAGTTCCTGGAGGAGCGGTTGAGCAAGAGAAGCGGCCAGCCGGACCTGCTTCGGGCGCTGGCGCTGGTCGATCTCGTGGCGGGGCAGCCGGATCAGGCGATCGCCGGGTTCAACAAGGTGTTGGCCATCAACCCCTCGGATGTTGCCACGCGCGTGGACATGGCTGTTGCCCTCGACCTCCAGGGACAGCATACCGCGGCGCAGGAGATCTATCGCCAGGTGCTGGCGGCGACGCCCAACGACCCGGCGACGCGCAACGACCTCGCGGTGTCGATGATGTTGGAGGGACGCACCCGCCAGGCGCTGGAGACGCTGGCCCCGCTGGAGGACAGCGCCACCGCGGCGCCCAGGCTCAAGGTCAACCTGGGGATTCTCTACGCCGCCACGGGCGATTCCGAGCGGTCGCGGCAGCTTCTGGGTGACCGCGCGTCGGATACCGAACTGTTGGCCTTGACCCGTGCGCTGGCCCGGCCGATCAGTGGTTCATCCCCTTGAGGAGCGTCATCAGCCCGGTGACCGACTGTCCGCCCAGAACGATGAACAGACACGGCAGAATGAACAGAATCATTGGCAGTGTCAGCAGCGCCGGAAGCCTCGCCGCGCGCTCCTCAAACTGAACCAGATGCTCGGTGCGCATCTCCGAGGCCAGGACGCGCAGGCCTTCAGCCAGCGGGGTGCCATATCTGATGGTCTGGGCGAGGGTTCCGGCCAGGCGCTTGAGCGCCGCCTGCCCGGTGCGCCCGGCCAGATTGGCAAGCGCGGTCCGCCGATCCGGCATGATGCGCATTTCGTTGGTGAACAGTGAAAACTCAACGCCGACGGGCCGGTTCGACTTCATCATCTCCTGCGACACGCGTTCCAGAGCCGAATCGAGCCCAAGCCCGGCCTCGGCGCAGATGACCAGCAGGTCCAGCGCGTCGGGAATGCCGCGCCGCAAAGCCTGCTGATACGACCGGCGGACCAGCGCCATGACCCAGTTCGGCAGCATCATGCCGATCGGCACGGAGAAAACGACGGGCAGAAACCGATTCTCAATCGGGAACCCAAGGACAGGCCATGCAAAATAGACGATCGCCGGGACCCCGATCAGACATCCCACCTTCGCCGCCACGAAGATCGGTATCGCCTTCGAGGGATCCAAACCGGACGCCACCAGGGTCCGCGTCAACGCCTCGGTATCGCGGGCGGATAGCAGCTTGCTGCGCAGCTTCTCGCCCATGCCCAGCAGCAGCGACACCAGGAGCGAGCGGAACCGGAGGCTCCGCGTCGGCGCCCGGTCCGGCCCCTGGCGCAGATCAGTGATCCGGCGCGTCATCGCCTTGTCGGCGAAGCCCTCGAACAGCAGCAGCAAAGCGGCCACGTTCAACGCCAGGGCCATGCCGCCGGCCGCCCACAACGCCAGCGCATGATTTTCGATCATGGCGCGACGCTCCTTCTGATCGTTTCCCGCATGATGAAGTTGCCGGCGGCCAGCATGCCGCCGGCAATAAGCGCCAAATGGTTGCCGGCCTCCGTATAGAGAAAGAAGTCGAGAAATCCCGGCTGGATCATGTAGAGGACGGCGCTCATGAAAAACGGGAGGCCGCTCAGGATCTGCGCGGATATCCGCGCCTCGGCCGCCAGCGCATGACCCCGCTTGGACACCGCCACGCGCTTGCGGACAATATCCTGCAGGTTTTGCAGGGTTTCGACCAGGTTGCCGCCGGTCTGCACCTGCAGACCGATGGTGACCGCAAAGAACGCATATTCCGGCAGTCCGGTACGCTCCTGCAACCTCCACAGCGAGCGCTCCAGCGACTGGCCGATCGCCACGTCGCCAATCACGAGCAAGAACTCCTCGCGTGAGGGACTTGGCACCTCCTGTGCAACGCTGCGCAACGCCTCGGTCAACGGGATGCCGATGCCGATCGCGCGGCAGAGCATCGCCATGACCTCCGGGATCTGCTCCAGCAGCGCACCCTGGTAGCGTGCCCGCTCCCAGCCGAAGATGAACCGAGCGACGAAAAACGCCTCGATCGGACTCAGCAACAGGGCGAGCGGCCAGCCGAGGAAAGGCCGCCCATAGACGAAACCGGTCAGTGCCATGCCGCCCGCAATTGCAATGACCAGTCTCCAGGGGATAACGTTTTGCTGCGAAATGTCGGGGTTGAGTCGCAGCAGGCGCATGATGCTGTCCATCCGCTTCCCGCGCTGGCCATCCGGCCGGATGGCGATCATCCGTGGCGACGCCGGCGCCGGCGTCGCCGCGCCGAGGGAACCAACCGCGGCAACCCGTTGCCGCAGACGGCTGTCGGCGGCATCCCGCACCAGCAGAATCGCGCTCCCCGCCCCCAGCAAAAGCAGGACGACAGCCACATACAGCAGGTTCATCGTGTCATGCTCATCAAGGTATCCATCCATGCGTCTTCCAGACCGCAATAGGATAGCCTCGCGGCAAAGGGGGGGCGCGCCGTCGCAACACGGTAGTGGCCGACAATCCCGCCGGCGGCGTCCTCATGCGCGAACTGGAATAACGCCAGGTCGTTCATCCTGACCACCTCGCCTTCCATGCCGCAGATGTCGGAGATCTGCACGATGCGGCGCACCCCGTCACGCATGCGCTCGATCTGGATGATCAGGTCGACGGCGCTTGTGATCTGCGCGCGGACGACGCGGGCCGGCAGGTTTCCTGCCGCCATCAACACCATGTTCTCGATCCGGCTCAACGCATCGCGGGCCGAGTTGGCGTGGACCGTGCTGATCGAGCCATCGTGGCCGGTGTTCATGGCCTGCAGCATGTCGAACGCCTCAGGACCCCGGACCTCGCCGATGATGATCCGGTCAGGCCGCATCCGCAGCGCGTTGCGCAGCAGCGCCCGCTGGTTGATCTCGCCCCGGCCATCCAGGTTTGCGACCCGCGTTTCCAGCCGGACGACGTGCGGCTGGCGCAATTGCAGTTCCGCGGCGTCCTCGATGGTGACGATGCGCTCCTCGGACGAGATCGAGCGGCTCAGCGCGTTCAGCAATGAGGTCTTGCCGGAGCCGGTGCCGCCGGAGATCAGGATGTTCAGCCGGCACCGCCCGGCGATTTCCAGCAGGCGCGCGATGGCGGGAAGCATGCTGCCATTTTGCACCATGCCCGAGAAATCGAGCTTCTGTTTGGCGAATTTGCGGATCGAAATGCAGGGGCCGTCCAGCGCCAGCGGCGGCAGGATCACGTTGACGCGGCTGCCATCCGCCAGGCGCGCGTCGCAAATCGGGCTCGATTCGTCGACTCGCCGGCCAATCGTCGCCACCATCTTCTGCGCGACGACGGAGACATGCTCCGAGTCGCGGAACCGCACGGTGGATTTCTGCAGCCTGCCGCGCACCTCGATGAACACCGTGTCCGGCCCGTTCACCATGATGTCGCTGATCGAGTCGTCGCGCAGCAGCGGTTCCAGCGGGCCGAAGCCCACCATGTCGTCGGTCAGTTCCTGCGCAAGCTTTGCCTGGTCGCGCGCCGAGAGCTGCACGCGCTCCCTGCCGGCGATGCTGTGGATCAGGGGCTCCAGCTCGCCGCGCAGGACATCGGGCGCCATCTCGGCGACGACGCTCGATTCAAGCTGTGCCATGATCTTGCCGCGCAGCCGCGCGATGGCGTTGTCTTCGGACGGCGTCATGATGTGCGCGGCACGTGGCTGGGAGACCGGTTCGTCCGGAACCATGTCGGCCAGGCGGCCAAACGGCTTCATGCCGGCGGACTCCCGCGGCCGGGTGCCTCAGTCATCGGCCGAACATCCGGGCGAGCAGCGATGAGCCGCGCGGGCCCGCTATCCGGTTCGCCGGGGCCCCGGACACCTCCTGGACCAGCAAGGCCATCGCCTTCTTGAACGCGGCGCTCTCCGCCAGCGCCGGATTGCCCAGATTGGCCGCCCGCCGCATCTGTTTGCCAATATCCGGGATCAGCACGGTCGGCTTTCCGCCGAGACCCGCCTCGATCATTGGCAGCGTCAGGGCGCCCGGCATGCCCACCCGGTTCAGGACGATGCTGGTTTGACCGCTGCGCAGCGTTGCCGCCGCCTTGCGCAGGCGGTCGGTGTCGCGGATTCCGGCGAGATCGGGCGCCATCACCACCAGCAGGTGCCGCGCGGCACGCATCGCCTCCTGCTCGGCGAACGTCGCAGGCAGCGGAAGATCCACGACCACGTAATTGAACCGCCGGCGGAGGAAATCCAGTAGGAACCGCATTCCTTCCGGGCTGGCTGAAAATGGCGGCCCGTCGAACGGTTCCTCGGCCGCGATCAGGCGTGTCCGCTCGTTGATTTCCACCGTAACGCGATCGAGGAACAGGGCGTCCGCGCGTTCCGGCTGTTCGAGCGCAAGCCGCAGTCCGCCGGCCGGCTTCACGCCCAACATCAGCGCCGTGGTGCCGCGTTGCAGATGCAGGTCGAGCAAGGCGACATGGCCGCGCGTCGAAGCGCCGAGCTGCAGCGCCAGGTTAATCGCCACGGTGGTGGTGCCAACGCCTCCGCGCGCACTGCATACGGCGACCACGTTGCCGCCGCGCAACGCGCTGGCATCCACGCTGGTGCCGGTGAACTGAGGCACGAACAAGCGCGCGACAATGTCGCGCGTCACCGGCTTGTGCACGTATTCGGCAACACCCATGAGGCGGACGATGTCGCGGTAAAAGTCAAGGTCAATCTCTTCCCCGACGACCATCACCCGGACGTCCGGCTTGCAGACCCGGGCAAGCCGGTCCAGTTCCTCCCGCGGATTGGCAATGTTCGAAATGTCCACGACCAGGCACCGCGGTGTCGGCTGCCTGGCCAGGAACTTGATGGCGTGCTGGATCGTGCCACGCCTGATTTCCGGATTGCCCGCCGTGCTGCTGAAGCCTTCGCGCAGCGCGGTCCCGGTTTCGTCGTCGGACACGAAAGCCAGCAGCGGCAGCCTGGCATCGGACGAGTCCCTGACCTGGGCCGCCAGTGGGACGTTCGTCAGAACATCGACAGGCGCGTTGTCCGGCACCATGCCGGAGGAAATATTGTCCGACACC
Source organism: uncultured Rhodopila sp. (assembly GCA_903851415.1). GTDB lineage: Bacteria > Pseudomonadota > Alphaproteobacteria > Acetobacterales > Acetobacteraceae > Rhodopila. The sequence goes on from CAINOE010000002.1 coordinate 8,020, forward strand.
ATATCGGAGGAGATGTTGTCCGACATCATATCGGAGGAGATGTTGTCATGCATTCTCCATGCCTCTCGATGGCGGGGTGGCTCGGACTGCGGCGGCTCGTCATTGGAATGTCACGTCGTGGCTGTCGCTGCCCTGGATGACGCGCATGCGGGGGGGACCGGCGATTCCGCCATCGGCAAGCGCAGCCGACACGTCGCCGCCATACACCGAGGGCGGCTCTCCATTCGCGGACGCTGCCGCTTGAGGCGGTTCGCCATTCGCGGACGCTGCCGCTTGCGGCTCCACGGAACGAATCGCCAGTGAGACTTTGCCCAGCCGCTCCGCCACCACCGCACGCTCCGCCTGTTGCGGGGTTACCTCCAGCGTGACGGTCCGTGCCAGATGGCCGGCGGCGTTGTCGATGGAGACGACGGCACCCTGCGTGACGTTCAGATCGACCGCGACGACCCGCACGTCGGTCAGAACCGTTTCTGCGACAATACGGCGGGCCAGCGGCGCGATCTTCTCGTTCAACTCCTGGGTCAACAGCAGGTCTACCCTGTCGCCGGGCCAGATCAGCCCGCCGTTGCCGGTGATGGCATCGACGCCAACCGAGATGGCGCGCGTGCCGGGAGTGAGCACGGCGGCGAGGAAGCCGCGGTCCCGCGGGTGCAGGATGTCGCCCGCCACGAGCGTGGCGCCGGCATCGAGGTAGCGGCGCAGCAGGGCGCCGTGCACGCCGCCCGAGACCTGCTGACCGCTCGTCACGGCAGCCGGCGGCACTTCGGCCGCGAGCATGTCGCGCTGCGTAAAGTCGTCATCCTTCAACAGCGTCCCCGCGGGCAGGCTGCGCGCGGCGGCAAGCACGGCGATGGTGAGTGGCGGAGGGGGCTGGGGAGCGGCGGCCTTTGTCGCCGGCGGCGGCCTTGTCGCCTGATAGCCGACGAGGCCGAGGCCCAGCGTGGTGAACAGAAGCAGGCCGGCGAGGAAAATGCGAAGCGGCATGGTTCAGGCGTTCCCGGGGAACAGCAGCACGAAAACACCGCCGGCGGCGATGGCGATTCCGTAGGGAAGCGGGCCGCGCCGGCCGATGCGCCGGGATTCGATAGCAGCAATGCGACCAAGTAATGACACTCTCCCGGGCCGGAGAGGGCGGCGCGGCCTGAACGACAGCAGAAGATAGGCGATCCCGAGCACGCCGCCCGCCATCACGGTGGCGGCAACAAAGCGATAGCTGTCGAGCGGTGGCAGGGCAATGGCAAGCGCCGTCATGATCTTTACGTCGCCCCCGCCAATGAGCCCGCGCGCGAAGAGAAACAGCAGCAACAGAAAGAGCAGTGCGGCCGCTCCGGCCGAAACAACCAGCGCCCGCGGGCCCTGTTGCGCCCGAAGCAGGATGCCGGTGGCAGCGATAAGCAGACAGACCGTGTCGGGGATTGTCCTGGTGGCAAGATCGTGCCACGCCGCAATCAGCAGAAGCCCCAGGACGAAAAGTGTGAACGGCACTGCCATGCTTACGAATTTCCAGCGGTGTATTTGTCCCGGCCCAGACGAGTTGAGTGCGATGCGGACGCACCGGAGCCGCTGGCGAGCAACTCCGGTGCTCCAGGCATCGAAATTTAGATTTGTGCTGCGAGGGTGCTGAACGTTGCCTTGATATTGGTCCCGACGGTCCCCAGGATCGTGGCGATCGCACCAATGATAGCGGCCGCTATAACCCCATACTCCAGAGCGGTGACGCCTTTGCGGTTGGTCTTCAGGTTCTGCAGGAGGCAGACGAGATATGTAAACATGGATGGCTCCTTTGATTGATGCTGAGCCGGCATGATGCCTCCCTCAGCTACCATCGTATGTTGATCACAGTTCATTGAATTGTCAATACCGTATCTTAATAAAAACGCTCAGGTTTTGATATAAATTCTGATACTATTCCCAAAAACCAGCGGGTCGCCGGCGCCCGATCGGTGGCATATCCGGCCGGGTCCGGCCGGAAACGGCCTCGACCCGGCCCAAAAAAGGCCGATATCCCATTCTCATGATATCGTCTTGAAAACGTCGGCCTCATGCTGTGAGGCGCGTGGGATTGCCGGATACTTCCGGCGGGGCCGCAATGCGTCGACGTGTTGCCCGATATGGTCCTGCGGCGGTCGAAATGTGGTATCTCATTGGATTGAAATGCTTCCGTCCGGGCGGGGACAGGTGAGCCGGCAAGTCCTGCTGGCATCCGGGCAGCCTGAACCTGCTTGCTTTCGCCTTGCAAACCGCCGTTTGCCTCGCGGTGACAGGGTGACGAGCCGCCGTCGCGCGCGCTCCGACATCCCGCATCCGAACCCGCACGGACATGGGGCCAAAACAGCGAAACAATCGCGGACCCTGGATTTGGGCGACGCCCGCGAACGATCGATTCGCGGGGCGGTCTGTTCAAAACCGTCATGGCCCTGCCCCGGCTTGTCAGGGGTGATTGTCCGGGCCACCTGTTCCGGCACGTGCGGCGACGGGTGGCCCGGACAACGCCCGGCCAGGACATGAACGGTGGCGCCACCCGATTCGATCATTCCCGGGCGTTGCCTCAAGACTCGCGTGGCGAAGCGCGCCGTCCGTCCAGGCCGCACCATGACGGCACCGCGACCGGCTCAAGCCGGACGGGTTCCGCGCTCATGATCCAAAGGGTGGCGGCATAAACCACCGGGACCACGGCCGCCATCGCGCCGACATGCGCGGGCAGCATCACGGGCAGTACAATGCAGGCGAGCAGCAGGGGAAATTCGAGCGGACCGAACCGCCCGTCAGGGAGGCGCGCCGCGATCACCGCCAGGACCGCGCCGGTTGTTATGGTCAGGTCGTAAGGGAAGGCGTACGGAGTGGCCAGGATGGTCGCCAGCGGCAGCACGGCACGGGCTCCGGCGTCCCGGCGATGCCTGACCCGCCAGACCGCCAGCACGCCGCCCAGCGCCCCCGCAATCTGAACGATGTAAGCCGTCCCGGCAGTGCCGCCCGACAGCAGCACCGCGGATGTCAATGTCGGCATCATGTCGCGCAGGCGCTGGCGCCCGGCCGTGAGCGTGCCTGCCTGGCCAAGCATGCTTTGGAGCCATGCATCCCAGGCATCCGCTCCGAACGCCAGCGTTGCCGCCAGGCTCAGCACCGCGACGCACAGGAAAGCGCCGGCCATCGCCCGCCAGTGCCGCCCGAACAGCAGCACGAACGGGACGAGGATCGCGAGCTGCGGCTTGCAGCATAATGCGCCCAGCATGATTCCGGCCGCCAGCGGGCGGGTCCACAACAGCCGCATCCCGCCGAGCATCAGTGCGGCGGTCAGAAAGCCGTTTTGCCCTGTCAGGAAGCCAACCGCCGAGGATGGAGCAAGCAGCAGGAGGCCGAACACCGGGCGTTGCCACCGCCACGCGGCCAGCGCCCACGCATACATCGCGAACGTCACCACGAGCCAGGCGGGCCAGGCCACGGCATACGGAAGCGCACCGACCGGAACAAACAGCAAGAGGGTCCAGGGCGGATACAGGTACGAATAATCACCCGCGTCGGGCGGCGCGCCCAACCCCGTCTGAAATGCATACAGCAATCGGTTGTCGTAGATCGTCGCCGGCGCATGAGTGAGCGCATATCGGCCAAACGACCACAGCCCGAAGAAGTCGGGGAACAGCCGTTCCGGTGCGATCACCACATTGAAGGCCCAGACTGCCGGTTGGACCGCGCAGACCGCCAGCACAACCAAGAGTATGCGCTGACGTTCCCTGTCTTGCGTCACCTGGATCTCCGCGGGGCCGGCCTGATCAGCCGGCGGGCTATGCCGATAACCCGATGCGCCTCCGACCACAACCGGTAAGGCTCCAGCGCGTCCATCGGGGCCCAAACCACCGAGGTTACGTCGGTCGCCGCAACCGGCTCCCCGGCCACCCAGCGGGCGCAGAAATCCAGGATGGTGTAGTGGAACTGCACCCGCCCGTCCGCATCCCGCCGGATCGTATCGACATGCGCGCAGAAATACAGCGGGCCGACCTCCAGGCCGCATTCCTCCATGAGCTCGCGGCGGGCGGCTTCCTCGCAGGTCTCGCCGACATCCTGGGCACCGCCGGGCAGGGTCCAGCTTCCCGGATAAGGCGGCGTGCCGCGCTGGCATAGCAGCACGCTGTCGCCCTTGATCACCGCGATCCCGATGCCGACGATCGGCCGAGCGGGATATTCGCGGCCGGTCATTTTTTCTCCGTCTCGGGCGCCGCGGCTTCGGGGGGGGCGGCAGGCGGTGCGGCAGTCTCCGAGGCGGGAGCCGCGTCATGCGCAGCGGCTTCCGGCGCAGCCGCCGCGGGCGCAGCCG
>CAINOE010000003.1 GCA_903851415.1 uncultured Rhodopila sp.
ACAGCATGATCAACCGTCGCTCAGTGCCCGCCCTCCTCCGTGCAGGCCTGCATCGGACAATTCAACCGGAACGGCAAAATCCGGAGGGGAATTTGCGTCCGAGGCTCTTGAAAACGGACATGACAGCCGGGCCATGACGATCAGAGAACAACGCTCCGGCCAAACTTTTGTCTCGCGGCCCGTTATTCTGATAGCCATCGGGCCCGGCCATGACACAAGGGCGGCGTCCATGCCACAAATCCGGCAATGGACATGTCCGATCCCCCTGCACCGCCGAACCCCCTGGTTGCGGCGCCGAAAAACCTGTTCGCCCTGGTGGTGCCGCCGATAATCCTGCCGGTGTTCCTCTCCTCGGCCGACGGAACCGTGGTTGCCACCGCCCTGCCCGCCATCGCCGCCGACTTCGGCGAGGTGGCGAATCTGTCCTGGGTGGTGGTCGCCAACCTGATCGCCGGCACGGTCGCCGCCCCCGCCTACGGGCGCCTCGGCGACCAGTTCGGGCGGCGGCGGATGATGGTCATTTCGCTCTGCCTGTTCATGGCGGCGTCCGGCCTGTGCGCCGTGGCGCCCAGCTTCGGCATCCTGCTCGCCGCGCGGGTGCTGCAGGGGCTTGGCGGCGGCGGTCTGATGACCCTGGCGCAGGCGCTGCTGGGCGAGCACGTGCCGCCGCGGCAGCGCGGCAGCTACCAGGGCTATCTCTCCGCCAACATCGTCGCCGGCTCCACCATCGGTCCGGTGGCGGGAGGCTTCATCACCCAGGCCTGGGGCTGGCATGCAGTGTTCCTGGCGTATCTGCCGCTCTGCCTGATCGCGATCCTGCTGGTGCTGCGCCTGCCGCGCGGCATCACGGGCAGCCGATCGGCCGGCTTCGATTTCCCCGGCCTGGTGCTGCTGACCGGGTTCGTCGTGCCGCTGCTCGTGGCGGTGTCGCAGCTTCAGCGTCTGAACCCCGCGGCGCTGCCCCGGCTGGGAGTTTGGCTCGCTGTGGCCGCGCTGGCGCTGGCGGCGCTGCTCTGGCAGCAGCGGCGGGCGCGCGCGCCGCTGCTGGCGCTGGCGCTGCTGCGCATCCCGGCGTTCTGGCGCGCCGACGTGATGGGCGCCTGTTCGGGAGCGTCGCTGACCGCGATGATGACGTTTCTGCCGATATATTTTCAGGTGGTTACCGGCGCATCGGCGGCGCAGTCCGGCCTGCTGCTCATACCCTTGACCGGAGCGGTCAGCCTCGGCTCGGTGGTGACCGGATGGCTGATCTCGCGCAGCGGCCGCACCGCCGTCTTTCCCACCTTCGGCCTCGCGATCACCGCGTTGAGCCTGATTGCACTGGCGATCTGGGCGCCGTCTCTGAGCCGCACGCAACTGGCGTGGCTGCTGGCGCTCGGCTCTTTGTCGCAGGGGTCAGCCATGATAACGGCGCAGATCACGGTGCAATCCGTCGCCGGCCTGCATCAGCTTGGCGCCGCCGCCGCCTCGGTTCAGTTGTCGCGTTCGCTGGGGTCGGCGTTCGGCGCCGCGGCGGCCGGTGCCGTGCTGTTCGGGCTGCTGTCGGCGCTGCACCCGGCGACGGCGGATCTGTTCTTCGAGATGCTGCGGCACGGTTCCGCCTGGATGCCGGCGGCTGATCTGGATGCAGCCCGGACCGATATCGCTACCGCGTTCAGGGGGGTTTTCCTGACGGTGGCCTGCTTTTCCGTGACGATCGTCGCCTGCGCAGCGACTTTGCCGATGCGCAGGCTTTGACGCCCGTAAGCGGTCAGCGGCCTTTCAACTCCGCGTCGATCGCGGCGGCGAGGCCGGGATTGGCGCGGCGAATCTGGGAGGCGCGGAGGGTCGCGCCGAGCAAGGGCTCGGGCCGCATCTCCCAGGCTTCGAGGAACAGCAGATCTGCTTCCGTTCCCGGATTGTTGGCTTCTTCTAGCGCTTTACGCACGGCCTTGGTGTAAGGCGGTCTCAGTACGTTCGACGCGGCTAACATCAGACATTTCCCATAACCGGCACTGCGCGTTTCCCTCCCCACCCGCCACCGGTTTCAACCGGGTGCCGGGTGGTACAGGCCGCGCAGCGTCCAATTAGGGAGTGTAGACCTGATTCACCAGCACAACAAGGTGACAGCAGGGTGAATTAAGTTACCGTGACTTATTTAATATCGGTACAGGTCATGCTTAAACGGCCCTTGCTCCGGCAGGCCAAGGTAATCCGCCTGCTTCGCGGTCAGCTTCGTGAGCTTGGCGCCGACCTTCGCCAAATGCAGGGCTGCTACCTTCTCATCGAGGTGCTTGGGCAGGGTGTAGACGGTGGTGCGCTCATACTTGCCGGTAGGCGCGTTGTACAGTTCAATCTGCGCCAGAACCTGGTTGCTGAAGCTGGCGCTCATGACGAAGCTGGGATGGCCGGTAGCGTTACCAAGATTCACCAGGCGGCCTTCCGACAGGACGATCAGGCGCTTGCCGTCGGGAAAGACGACCTCATCGACCTGCGGCTTGACATTGTCCCAGGTGTAGTTGCGCAGCGCATCGATCTGGATCTCGGAGTCGAAGTGGCCGATGTTGCAGACGATGGCGCGGTGCTTCATGGCGCGCATGTGATCGATAGTGATAACGTCCACGTTGCCGGTGGCGGTGACGAAGATGTCGCCGACGGGCGCGGCATCGTCCATGGTGACGACCTGGTAGCCTTCCATCGCCGCCTGCAAGGCGCAGATCGGATCGACTTCGGTGACCATCACGCGGCAGCCGGCATTGCGCAGCGAGGCGGCGGAACCCTTGCCGACATCGCCGAAGCCGTTCACCACGGCGACCTTGCCGGCCATCATCACGTCGGTGCCGCGGCGGATGCCGTCTACGAGAGACTCGCGGCAGCCATAGAGGTTGTCGAACTTTGACTTGGTAACGCTATCGTTGACGTTGATCGCCGGGGTCAGCAGCGTCCCGGCCCTGGCCATGTCCCACAGGCGGTGCACGCCGGTGGTGGTCTCCTCCGAGATGCCGCGCACATCGGCCAGCATCTCGGGGTATTTCTGGTGCATCAGGATGGTCAGGTCGCCGCCGTCATCCAGGATCATGTTCGGCGTCCAGCCGTCGGGACCGCGCACGGTCTGCTCGATGCACCACCAGAACTCTTCCTCGTTCAGGCCCTTCCAGGCGAACACCGGGTTGCCGGCGGCGGCAACGGCGGCGGCGGCGTGGTCCTGGGTGGAGAAGATGTTGCAGGACGACCAGCGGACGGTGGCGCCGAGCGCGGTCAGGGTCTCGATCAGCACGGCGGTCTGGATGGTCATGTGCAGGCAGCCGGCGATGCGGGCGCCCTTCAGCGGCTGGGCGTTGCCGAATTCCTCGCGGATCGCCATCAGGCCGGGCATCTCGGTCTCGGCCATGTGGATTTCCTTGCGGCCCCAGCCGGCGAGGGAGATGTCCTTGACCTTGAAATCATTGAACGCGGCGTCGGCCATGCTGAAAGCTCCTGAAGGGGTGGCGGCGTCATATAAAGATATCTGCATGTTTGCAAGCGGCTTCGTCGGCGGCGGCCTGTATCACGGGCGGGCAACACAAATGGGGTGGACAGGCATCCCGAACCGGTGTGTCTCGTTGGCGCACGGCAATCCGTTGGGCCTGGATCACCGATGACAGCGCTGACCGTTACCCACACGACGATCTACCGCTACGCCGCCCCGGTGGTGTTCGGCGAGCACCGGATGATGATGCGGCCGCGCGACAGCCATGACCTGCGGCTGCTGAAGACCGCGCTGGTGCTGCATCCGGCCGCCTCCGTGCGCTGGATCCACGACGTGTTCGGCAATTCCGTGGGGATCGCTCGGTTCAAGGAGCCGGCGGAGGAGCTGCGCGTCGTGTCGATGTTCCAGGCGAAGCATTATCCGCTGCCGGAAGGCTCGGTGGAGATCGAGGACTACGCCCGGCGCTATCCGTTCAGCTACGACGTGTCCGAGGCGCCGGATATCGGCCGCCTGGCGGAGCGGCATTACGCCGATGCGGAGCACGCTGTGGACGGGTTCGCGCGGCGGTTCCTGGCGGAGACGCCGGGCCAGGACACGCTGGGCATCCTGGCGGCGGTCACCAAGGCGATCAAGGCGGAGTTCACCTATAACCCGCGCGACGAGATGGGCACTCAGGACCCGGTGACGACCCTGACGGCGAAGACCGGGACGTGCCGCGACTATGCGCTGCTGATGATGGAGACGGCGCGCAGCCTGGGCTTCGCCGCCCGCTTCGTCTCCGGCTACCTCTATGACGACAGCAAGATCGGCGAGGCGGCGGAAACGCTGATTGGCGGCGGGGTGACGCATGCCTGGGCGGAGATCTACCTGCCGGGTGCGGGGTGGGTGCCGTTCGACCCGACGAACGGGCTGATCAGCGACCGGAATCTGATCCGGGTGGCGGTGACGCGGGACCCGTCTCAGGCGGTGCCGCTGCGGGGGAGTTTTGTGGGCAAGCCGGGGGATTTTCTGGGCATGGACGTGTCGGTGGAGATCCGGGCTTAGGGGTTGGAGCTTGCGCGGCAGGCCCGGCATCGCGTGCGGCTTATTGACAGTAATGCAAAAACGCATTACCACGCTGGCGCGATAGGAGCATTCCGGTATGACCATTTTGACCGTGACCGCACGGGGACAGGTCACGTTCCGCAAGGACGTATTGCAGCACCTCGGTATCAACCCGGGAGACAAGATCGCGTTGGATAAGCTGCCGGATGGCCGCGTTGCGCTGCGTGCGGCGAAGCCGCCGGGCACTATCGGCGCCTTTCTTGGGCTGCTTGCAGGCAAGTCGAAGAAGGCAGCGACGTTGGAGGAGATCAACGAGGCGGCGGCGGCCGGTTGGGCCGGAGAGGAATGAAGATCACGGTCGATACCAACATCCTGATCCGGGCCGTTATGCGCGACGATAGAACGCAAGCCGCGGCCGCCGCCAGGCTGCTGACGGAGGCCGAAGTCATTGCGGTCACCCTGCCCTGCCTGTGCGAATTCGTTTGGGTGCTGCGGCGGGTTTACCGCCTTGGTCGCGCGGACATTCATGCGGCGTTGCAGGCTCTGCTGAGTGCCGGAAATGTCGCCGTGAACCGCCCGGCGGCCGATGCCGGTTTGGCCATGCTCGACGCCGGCGGTGACTTCGCAGACGGCCTTGTTGCTTTCGAGGGTAAGTGGCTTGGCGGGGAAACTTTCCTGTCGTTCGACAAGGAGGCGGTCGCCCTGCTCGAGAAACAAGGTCAGGCGGCAACGTTGCTTGTCTGATAGGGTTCCATTACGCCCGGTCGACCCGCCGGAAGCGGGTCTTCCAGTGATGGAACGCCACGCCTGCCGCCCAGCGATCCTCGAACCGCGCATAGGCAGCCCGGACAATCTCCTCCCGGGCCGCTTCGGGCGCCTCGCCGAGCCACGCGAAGGTTTCCCGCGGTCCCATCCCGGGCCACGTCTTGAGCCATCTCAGACCATCCTCGACTGCCCCGGAAGGCAGCACGAGGGCCGGCGGATAGGCATTCTCCCGGCCTTCCCGCGCATCGCCCAGCAGGGTCGCCACCATCTCGATGTTGCTGTCGTTTTGAACCTCCAACAGAGGCGGTGGCTCTTGCCCGAGTGCGCCGCTCAGCACGTTCTCGATATTCGCGAGCAGAATACGGCCCGGGTCCGGGCCTGACGATACTCCGGCGACCCTGCGTCCCTCCCTGGTTTGCTGGTCGCAGGCGATCCACCCGTCGAAGCGTCCGCCAAGGTCCCACCAGTCCCACTCGCCAAGCGGGTTGAGCCATCTGCCGAAGCGCCCCGTGTCCGGGTGCCGTTCCAGCCGCCTGGCGAACCGATCGAAGAACAAATCAAGATCCATATCGTCCGCGAACCGTACGCGCCAGTGCTTCAGGCCGAGCCGTTTCATCTCGTCCTGCACTTTCCGCATGTCGAGGTGGAAAGTATCGGCGCCGCCTTCGATTCTCATTCCACCTGTTTCCAGCGCGACGAAGGTGAAATCCGCCGCATGGGCCTGCCGCAGCGCGTCCGTTTCATCGTCGAAAGCCAGCCATGTCTGCGGGAGGTCGCCGCGTCCGCCGCGCTGGAAGGGCGCCAACGAGGCCCGGATGGCCTCGGCGGACGGGATGTCGGAGACGGGTAAGAGGACGTAGGCGAGCGAGAACATCCGGCGGGACACCTTCCCGGCTGCCGATCAGCATGCCAGCGGGCAAGCTTGCTGACCAGATCGCATCCCGGCGGAAAGAAGCGGCATCATGGCGTTCCGCATCGGCGTCTGCCGGTTGGGCCGGGACGGAATGACGTTCCAGCAGGCAGACCGTCCGGCGCCTGCTTTGAAGTCAAGTGCGCGGTCAAGAGCCATCATGGCAGCCATGGTCCAAGCACCTGATCCTCCGTGTAGCTGATCGCATCGAGATCACTCGCCGGCTGTTCGTCGTGGTCCGCCAGGGCCATGCGGGCACGCCGCCTTGCCCGGCCGGTTTCCTCCGCGATCACTGCCGTAACGCGTGAGCGCCGGCTTGGGGCGAACGAAAGCAGCCGCTCGACCTCGTCGCGCTGTTCCTGGACGGTATCCCGCCAGCCAGCCCGGGGATCGATTGCGGGCGAAGTCTGCAATTTCATCAGGTGGAGCAGGATCGCGCTGATCCGGCTGGCCAGCTCGCGGTCAAGATTCTTTCCCAACGCCTCGATTTCCTCCGCGATGTTGGGCCAGTCCAGTTCGGCTTCGTTGATCAGTTCGCCAGCCGCGCGGCGGCGCAGCAGACCGGCCTGGTGTTCTGACCACGCGAGCACGTCGGCATCGTAGTCGCTCATGCTGCCTCCTCCGGTCGTTGGCCGCTCCTGTAATGCGGGCGGCTGATGGTTGGTTGTCGCATCAAGTTGGCTGGCTGGACAAAACAGTTCCAGGAGACCGTTATTTCGTGCCGAAGTCTCCCGCGCAGATAGGACAGTTACCCATTCGGAATTGTCCTATTAACGGTCAGCACACGATTGGACCGATGGCGGCATGGCCCTGGAGTGGAAAACACCAAACTACTAAACATCCACCTCTTCCACTGTCTTCGCCCGCTCCTGAATGAACGCAAACCGCAGTTCCGGCCGCCGACCCATCAGGCTTTCCACCAGCTCGTTGGTCTCCGCCCGCTGCTCCGGAACCGCCATCACCTTCAGCAATGTCCGCTTCGCCGGGTCCATCGTCGTCTCCTTCAACTGCGCCGGCGGCATCTCGCCGAGGCCCTTGAAGCGGCTCACCTCCACCTTGCTCCCCGCCTTGAACGCCCGCCGCATCTTCTGCTCCCGGTCCGCGTCATCCATCGCGTAGATCGAGCGCGCCCCCTGCGTCAGCCGGTACAGCGGCGGCTGCGCCAGATAGATGTGCCCATGCCGCACCAGTTCCGGCAGCTCCCGATAGAAGAACGTCATCAGCAGCGAGGCGATATGCGCCCCGTCCACGTCGGCGTCCGTCATGATGATCACCCGGCCGTAGCGCAATTTCGCCCGGTCGAAGCGGTCGCCGACGCCGCAACCCAGCGCCTCGATCAGGTCCTTCAGCTCCTGGTTCTGCCGCAGCTTGTCGGCCGAGGCGCTCGCCACGTTCAGGATCTTGCCCCGCAGCGGCAGCACCGCCTGGGTTTCGCGGTTGCGCGCCTGCTTGGCCGAACCGCCGGCCGAGTCGCCCTCGACCAGGAAAATCTCCGTCTCCGCCGCATTCTCCCGCGTGCAGTCGGTCAGCTTGCCCGGCAGGCGCAGCCGCTTCGTCGGCGATTTCCGGGCGGTGTCCTTGTTCTCCTTGCGCCGGATGCGCTCTTCCGCCCGCTCGATGACAAAGGCCAGCAGGTTGTCGGCGGACCCCGGATCGCCCGCCAGGAAATGGTCGAAGCGGTCGCGCAGCGCGCCTTCCACCAACCGCGTCGCCTCGGCGTTGGTCAGCTTCTCCTTGGTCTGGCCCTGGAACTGCGGATCGCGCAGGAACAGCGACAGCTTCGCCGCGATCGGGTTGAGCACGTCCTCGGCGGTGATCTGCGCCGCCCGCTTGTTGCCGCGCTGCTCGCCCCAGGCGCGCAAACCCTTCACCAAGGCCGAGCGGAACCCCGCCTCATGCGTGCCGCCCTGGATGGTCGGGACGGTGTTGCAGTAGGAATGCAGGAAGCCGTCGCCTTCCTCCAGCCACACCACAGCCCATTCCACCTTGCCGGTGGCCTCGCCGGGCAGCGCCGCCTCGCCCGCCCAGATCTGCGGCAGCACCTTGGCGGCGCCGTTGATGTCGTCCTGCAGGCTGTCGCGCAGGCCGCCGGGGAAGTGCAGCACGGCCTCGGCGGGGACATCGTCCTTGCCGCCCTTCAGCAGAGCGGCGGCGCAACTCCAGCGGATCTCGACGCCGCGGAACAGATAGGCTTTCGAGCGGCACAGCCGATAGAGCCGGCTCGGCACCCAGGCCAGCGCGCCGAAAATCTGCGGATCCGGCTTGAAGCGGATCGTCGTGCCGCGGCGGTTGTGCACCGGCCCGGCGTTCACCAGCTTCGTCGTGGGCTTGCCGCGGGCGTAGGATTGCTTCCACAGCACCCGGTCGCGCGCGACCTCCACCTCCATCACCTCGGACAGCGCGTTGACCACGGAACTGCCGACGCCGTGCAGGCCGCCCGACGTCGCATACGCCTTGCCGCCGAATTTGCCGCCGGAGTGCAGCGTCGTCAGGATCACCTCCAGCGCGCTGAGCGCCTTGAACTTCGGATGCGGATCGACCGGGATGCCGCGGCCGTTGTCGCGCACCGTCAGCCAGTTGCCCTCCTCCATCGAGAATTCGATGAAGCTGGCATGACCGGCCACCGCCTCGTCCATCGAGTTGTCGAGGATTTCCGCGGCCAGATGGTGCAGCGCCGGCTCATCCGTGCCGCCGATATACATGCCGGGACGCTTGCGCACCGGCTCCAGCCCCTCCAGGACTTCGATGTCCTTGGCGGAGTAGTCCGAGTCGTCGCGCGCCGGCGGCGGCAGGCGCTTGTCAGGCTCAGCCTTGGCAGGCTTGGCAGGCGGCTTCGGTCCGGATTTCTCGGACCCGGGCCCGAACAGATCGTTCATGCTGTGTTCCCAGAACTCAATCGCACCCTACAGGGCGCGAGCCGGTGTCGGCAACAGATTTGCAGGAGTTCGGCGGGATTTCGCAAGCGATTCGCGCCAGGGGACGGACAGGGGACGACCCGCCGGGCAGCTCGACCGCCGGTTGCCGATATGTCGCGGCCACGACCGGATGTGCCGCAGCCGACGCGCATCCGGGCCGTCACCGGTGTGCCGTGTGCCGGGTGCCGTGGCCGCTGCCATCGTTCCTTGGCCGGGTTTGGCTCCATGCGTATCAGGATGGGCGGTTGAGGGGAGGATGGCGTTCTCCCTATTCGTCATGGCCCGGCTTGTCCGGGCCACCTGTTCCAGCACTCTGCCGCGCCAGGTGGCCCGGACAAGACCTCATGTCCGTAGCCCGCCTGAGTTGGTGACCCGCCTCATCTTGTGTCGATGATCGAGGGTCGCACCGGATCGGCCGGTGTGGAGCCTCAGGCACAGGAGACGGGTCAT
>CAINOE010000004.1 GCA_903851415.1 uncultured Rhodopila sp.
CCTTCGCCGCTCCCTTGAAAGTGATCCTCCGTCTGATCGTCTGGGACGTGGACGAGGACACCGGCGCGCGCTCGATCCGGGACATCAAGGAGCAACCCGTCTACATGGGCGACATGCCGCTGATGACCGACAACGGCACGTTCGTGATCAATGGGACCGAGCGCGTCATCGTCAGCCAGATGCACCGCTCGCCCGGCGTGTTCTTCGACCACGACAAGGGCAAGACGCATTCCTCGGGCAAGTACCTGTTCGCGGCGCGGGTGATCCCGTATCGCGGCTCTTGGCTGGATTTCGAGTTCGACAGCAAGGATCTGGTCTACGTCCGCATCGACCGCAAGCGGAAGCTGCCGGTGACGACGCTGCTCTATGCGCTGGAAAGCGTCGCGACCGAGCAGTTGCGCGCCGCGCGCGAGGCCAAGGGCGAGCCGCTCGATCCGAGCGAAATCCGCGGCATGGACCAGGAGGAAATCCTCAGCCACTTCTACGGCAAGGTGATCTTCGAGCGCACGCCGAAGGGCTGGGCGCGTCCGTTCGATCCCGAGGCTTTCCGCGGCATCAAGCTGCTGGAGCCGCTGATCGACGCAGCGACCGGCGAAGTGGTGGCCGAGGCCGAAGCCAAGCTGACCGCTCGGCAGGCGCGCCGCATCGCCGAGAAGACCCGGGAAGTGCTCGTCGGCCGCACCGATCTGCTCGGCCGCTACATGGCCGAGGATCTGGTCAACGAGGAAACCGGTGAAATCTTCGCCGAAGCCGGCGAGGAACTGGCCGAGGCGCGGCTGACCGCGCTGGAGGAAGCCGGCATCACCCGTCTGCCCACCCTGGCGGTCGATCAGTCCAACGGCGCGTGGATCCGCAACACGCTGGCGGTGGACAAGAACACCAACCGCGACGACGCGCTGATCGACATCTACCGCGTCATGCGCCCGGGCGAGCCGCCGACGCCGGAAACCGCGGAAGCGCTGTTCCGCGGCCTGTTCTTCGATCCCGACCGCTACGATCTGTCCGCCGTCGGCCGGGTCAAGATGAACATGCGCCTCAACATTGAAGATGCGCCGGACACGCAGCGCGTGCTGCGCAAGGACGATCTGCTGAAGACCGTCAAGACGCTGTGCGACCTGAAGGACGGGCGCGGCCAGATCGATGACATCGACAACCTCGGCAACCGGCGCGTCCGCTCCGTCGGCGAGCTGATGGAGAACCAGTACCGCATCGGACTGCTGCGCATGGAGCGGGCGATCCGCGAGCGCATGGGCTCGGTCGATATCGACACGGTCATGCCGCACGACCTGATCAACGCCAAGCCGGCGGCGGCGGCGGTGCGGGAGTTCTTCGGCTCCTCGCTGCTCAGCCAGTTCATGGACCAGACCAACCCGCTGTCGGAAGAGACGCATAAGCGCCGCATGTCCGCGCTCGGGCCGGGCGGTCTGACGCGGGAACGTGCGGGGTTCGAGGTGCGCGACGTGCATCCGACGCATTACGGCCGCATCTGCCCGATCGAGACGCCGGAAGGCCCGAATATCGGCCTGATCAACTCGCTGGCGACCTACGCCAAGGTCAA
>CAINOE010000005.1 GCA_903851415.1 uncultured Rhodopila sp.
CATCATCGAACTGCCGGCCGACGCGCCGGTGGGCGTGTCTTATGCGCAGTATGCCGGGCTGGACGATCCGGTCATCGATATCAGCGTGACGCCGAACCGCGGCGACTGCTTCTCGGTGCGCGGCGTGGCGCGCGACCTGGCCGCCGCCGGGCTGGGCACGCTGAAGCCGTTCGCACCGGCGGCGATACCGCCGGTGTTCGACGGCGGCCCGCGCTGGGAGATTGCGTTTCCCGAGGCCTGCCCCTGGATCATCGGCCGCACCATCCGCCGCGTGCGCAACTCCGCCAGCCCGAAATGGCTGCAGGATCGGCTGACTTTCATCGGGCTGAGGCCGATCAACGCGCTGGTGGACGTGACGAATTTCTTCACGTTCGATTTGGGGCGGCCGCTGCATGTCTTCGATGTCGCGAAACTGTCCGGGGATGTGCTGACCCTGCGGCGCGGCGCCGGGGAGGTCATGCCGGCGCTGAACGGCAAGGAATACCGGCTCGATCCCGAGGACTGCGCCATCGCCGATGCGGCCGGCGTGCAGTCGATCGCCGGGGTTATCGGCGGCGAGGCGACGGGCTGCGACGAGTCGACTACCACCGTGTTCGTCGAATGCGCGCTGTTCGATCCGGTCCGCATCGCGCTGACCGGGCGGCGGCACCAGATCGTCTCCGACGCGCGGCAGCGGTTCGAGCGCGGGGTCGATCCAACCTTGCTGCCGGCGGCGATCGAGGCGGCCACCGCGCTGATCCTGGAGCTGTGCGGCGGCGAACCGGGCACGGTCACGTCAGCCGGGGCGGAGCCGCACTGGCAGCGGGACGCGACCTTGCGCTTCGCCCGGATCGCCGAGCTCGGCGGCTCCAATATCGGCACGGACGAGGCGGTCGAGTCGCTGGAACGTCTGGGTTTCGCGGTGCGCGGGCGGGATGAGGACAGCGTGACCGTCGCGGTGCCGCCCTGGCGCAACGATGTCGCCGCGCCGATAGCGCTGGATCAGTCGCCGGGGCTGGACCCGGCCAGAGCGGCGAAGGCGGCGGAGGGATGCGCGCGCATCGAGGCGGAGAACGACCTGATCGAGGAAGTGCTGCGGCTGCGCGGCCTGGATGCGGTGCCGGCGGTGTCGCTGCCGCGCGAAAGCCCGGTGCCGGCGGTGACGCTGACTCCACGGCAGCAGCGCACCGCCCTGGCGCGGCGGACCCTGGCGGCGGCGGGCCTGCTGGAATGCGTCACGTTCAGCTTCATGGCGCGGGCGGAGGCGGAACGCTTCGGCGCCGCGCCGGACGCATTGCGCCTGACCAACCCGATCGCATCGGATTTGGACCAGCTTCGGCCGACTCCGCTGGCGACACTGGCGCTGGCGGCGAAGCGCAACGCCGCGCGCGGCTACGCCGACGTGTCGCTGTTTGAAATCGGCCCCGCTTTCGCCGTCGATGCGCCGGAGGGGCAGAGGCTGGTGGCGGCCGGATTGCGCAGCGGGGTGACTCCGCGAAGCTGGCTGACGCCGCAGCGTCCGGTGGACGAGATGGATGCGAAGGGCGATCTGTGGGCGCTGCTGAGCGCCATCGGCGTGCCGCTGGAGTCGTTGCAGGTGACCGCCGAGGCCCCCGCGTTTTTGCATCCGGGCCGCTCGGGCCTGGTGCGGCAGGGTCCGAAGACGGAGATGGGGTATTTCGGGGAAATCCATCCCCGGCTGCTGGCGGCGCTGGATCTGCCGGGGCCGATGGTGGTGTTCGAGCTGAACCTGGATGCGGTGGCGGATCCGAAGCGGCGCAAGAAGGGCGCGGCGGATTTGCCGGCGTTCCAGCCGGTGCGGCGCGATTTCGCCTTCCTCGTGGATAATTCGGTGCCGGCGGACAGCGTGGTGCGCGCCGCCAAGGGGGCGGAGCGTGCGCTGATCACCGCGGTGTCGCTGTTCGACGTCTATGCGGGCGACAAGCTGCCGGAGGGGAAGATGTCCGTGGCCGTGGAAGTGACGTTCCAGCCGCGCGACAAGACTCTGACTGATCAGGAGATCGAGGCGGCGTGCCAGAAGGTGGTGGCGGCGGTGGCGAAGGCGACGGGGGCGACGTTGCGGTAGGGGCTGAGGACGGCGGGTAACCTCACCAGGGCAACGGCGTCGCATCCCGGGCGTAGAAGCCGCCGTTGGCCTCCGGCCCCAGCGCGTCGATGACCGCCAGGAGTGCTTCAGCCGCCTGCCCCGGACTCAGCAGCTTCCCGTCCGGAACGCCCGACTGGAAAGGAGCACTCAGCGCCGTATCGACGGTTCCGGGATGCAGCGCGACGCAGATCCCGAACGGCCGCGTTCGCCGGTGCTCGACCGCCAGGGTTCGGATCAGCATATTCAGCGCCGCCTTGGACGCGCGATAGGCGTACCAGCCGCCGAGGCGGTTGTCGCCGATGCTGCCGACGCGGGCCGACAGCACCGCGAATATGCTGCGGCGGTCGCGGGGTGTCAGCGGCAGGAAGTGCTTCGCCACCAGCGCGGGACCGGCGGCATTGACCGCGAACAGCGTGGCCAGCGACTCCAAAGACATCGTCCGCATGGTTTTTTCCGGCGCGACGCCCGGACCGTGCAGCAGGCCGGACGCCACGACGATGCGCGTCGGCGCGCCTGCCTCCACCAGCCTTGCCGCGGCGGACGCCAGGCTGGATTCGTCGAGAACATCCGCCGGTATCCAGTCGCGGCCGGGCCAGCCATCGGGACGGCGGCGCGACACGGCGGCAACCCGGGCGCCGCCTTGCCGCAGTGTCTCGGCCATAGCGCGGCCGATACCGCCCGAGGCGCCGACGACCACGGCCAGCTCCGTCATCAGGCCAACAGGACCGTGCCGGCTGCCAGTCCAAGCACCGCCCCGGCGGTCAGCACGGACCGCAGCCCTGGATACCAGGCAGGCAGGCCGGCACTTCGGATATCCCACAGCCAGTGCAGCGCCAAAGCCGCGGCCAGCCCGGGCAGCCGCACCCGGTCCGGCGCCAGCAGCAGCGCAAGCCCCGCCACCGTCGGCAGCATCGCCCTAGAAACGATTTTGGAATCCGGAACCGGATGATCGACGGCGAGCCCCCAACGCGCGCCGCCAAGAAACGACAGGATCAATGCTGCATAGAACGCCAGAATGGTCGCAGCCGGTGCGCGGCAGCCGGGCAGCACCAGGCCGATGAGCGGTGGCGCCAGGAAGGGGATTAGCCCAAGCAGCCCATAAGCCAGCACGACGCGCGGAATCGGCGATCCGGTCATGGCCGGGCCCGGCTGGCCTGCAGAGCGGGCGACCGCGGACGTATCCTCAGAAACCCACCGTACAGCCGCTCCAGCAAACGCAGCACGCGCTCGTTCCGGGCGGCGAGGCCGAGCGGGCGCAGCAGCGGGATCGCCCGCCACATCGCCGCGAAGGCCGCGGCTCCGGACAGCATCGTGCTGCCTTCGCGGGCATGGAACCGCTCCAGCAGGGCGCCGCGATCAACCGGGCAGGACGCATCGCCACCCCCGATGTCGATGAACGTGATCGCCCCGCCCCGGTCCAGGCGCCGCATGAGCGCGATCTCCCGACTGCACAGGGGGCAGGATGCGTCGAACCAGACTGTTACCGCGGCCATGCACCGGAGGTGATGCCGGCGCGGCGGTTGGCAAGCCGCCGGTGGCGACTCGTGCCGGAAAAAGATTGACTCGTTGCCAATATTTAAATAAACTGCATGCATAATCATAAATGGATCGCGATCATGCGCCGTATCCGGTTCGCCTGTGCCGTTCTCGCCGCTTCGTTCGCGTCGCTGCCCGGCGCAAAAGCCGATGTCTACAACCTGCCGATCGGCATTATCGCGACGTTCAGTGACGGCACGGCGCTGACCGGGCAGTTCTCGATCGACCAGTACGGGTACGTGAATAACGGTGGCACGATCGACACGCTCGCCGGCGTGGCCCTCGACGGCACGACGCCGATACCGGGCGGCGCGTTCACCGTGTTCAACGTGGCGTCGAATGTCACGGAAACAGTGATCGGTGGCAGTTTCGGCACGTTGATCCTGACGCTTACGTTCGAGCACTCGCTGACAACGCCGGGACTCGATCCATTCGTGCTCGATGCCGGATACGCGGTCAGCCCGCAGTCCGCTGAATGCAATCCGTGGTCCTGCAGCGACAACGGCATCCCGAATGCCGGGAAGGAACGGCTGGTCGCGTCGGGCTACGCCATGGTGCCGGAGCCGGCTTCGGCTGTGCTGTTCGGCACCGGCCTGCTTGGCCTGACGGCCGCCCGCCGCCGCCGGGCCACAGGCGGCATCGCATCAAACCGCTTGGCATAAGCCCCCCAACCGGGGCATGGTGCGAGCGTCCCGGGCACCCGCCGCGGGAGAGTGCGGGGGCGACTCCGCCGCCGAAGGCGCAACCGGCCCCCGGAAACGCTCAGGCATCAGGGACCGCGACGGGTAAAGGGACCTCTGGAAAGCCGGGCGCCGCGCAGGTGTCGCCCGCACCGACGGGGTAAGGGGGAACAACCCCGAATCTCTCAGGTACCACGACAGAGGGGGGCCAACTCTTCCGGCATGTCGCCGGCGGGGAGGCCCTGTACGCGGAGAGCTTCGTGGCGCAGAACGCACTGCCAGACGATCCGACGCCCGTTCCCTTGCACACAACCAAGCTGGATTCCTGGCACCGCCGCCACGGCGCCCGCATGGTGGCGTTTGCCGGCTACGCCATGCCGGTGCTGTATGATTTCGCCGGTGAGCTTGCCGCGCGCTGCCGTGGCGGGGTGATGGCCGAACACCTGCACACCCGCACAGCCGCCGGCCTGTTCGATGTCTCGCATATGGGACAGGCGTTCCTGTCCGGGACCGGAGTCGCCGACGCGCTGGAGCGCCTGGTGCCCGGCGACATCGCCGGCCTCAAGCCCGGCCGCCAGCGCTACACCCTGCTTACCAACGAAGCCGGCGGTATCATCGACGACTTGATGGTCGCGAAACTGGCGGAGGACCGCCTGTTCGTGGTGGTCAATGCCAGCCGCAAGGATGGCGATTTCACCCACCTCGCCGCCAACCTGCCGGACGGCATCGCCATCGGCGTGCTGGAGGGCCGCGGGTTGCTCGCGCTGCAAGGTCCGCAGGCGGCCTCCGTCATCGCCCGGCTGGCGCCGGAAGCCGCCGCGCTGCCATTCATGGGTTTCGCGCCCGTGACGATCCGGGGCATCGACTGCTTCGTCTCCCGCTCCGGCTATACCGGAGAGGATGGCTTCGAAATTTCCGTCCCCGCCAGCGGCACCGAAGCGCTGGCCGATGCGCTGATCGCCGAGCCCGACGTCGTTCCCATCGGCCTGGGCGCGCGCGACTCGCTGCGGCTGGAGGCCGGGCTGTGCCTGTACGGCAACGACCTCGACGAGCTGACCAGCCCGGTGGAGGCGGCCCTGACATGGGTCATCGGCAAGCGCCGCAAACTGAGCTGGGACTTTCCCGGCGGATTGCTGATGCGCGACCAGCTCGACAACGGGACCACGCGCCACCGCGTCGGCATCCTGCCGGACGGCCGCACGCCGGCCCGGGCGCAGACCACGATTGTCGCCGATGACGGCACCGAGGCCGGCATCGTCACCTCCGGCGGCTTCGGCCCGTCGGTGAACCAGCCGATAGCCATGGGCTATGTGCGCAAGGATCTGGCGCATGATGGCGCGCGGCTGAACCTCATTGTCCGCGGCAAGACGATCCCCGCGACCGTCGTGCCGCTGCCCTTTGTCCCCCATCGCTACCACCGCTGAAAAGGAAACGGCCCATGACCGGAAAGAGTGCGGATAAGCGTTTCACCAAGGACCATGAATGGGTGCTGCTGGACGGCGACATCGCCACCGTCGGCATTACCGACTACGCGCAGGAGCAGCTCGGCGACCTCGTGCATATCGAGCTGCCCGAGCTTGAACGTGCCGTCGCCGAGGGCGAGGCCTGCGCCGTCGCGGAAAGCGTCAAGGCGGCCTCCGACGTGTATTCGCCGCTCGCCGGCAAGGTCGTGGAAGTCAACGAGACGATCGTCGAGGATCCCTCCATCGTGAACAGCGACGCCGAGGGCGAGGGCTGGTTCTTCCGCCTCGAACTGGACGACCCGGAGACATTCGAGGCGCTGCTCGACCAGGACGGCTACGACGAACTGTTGGAGACGCTGTAAGCATGGACGTATTGGCCGATCTGGCGGAGCTTGAAGAAAGCGACGGGTTTGTCCGCCGCCATATCGGCCCTTCGGAGTCCGACCTCGCCGCCATGCTGCATGCGGTTGGCGCGGCAACACTGGATGACGTGGCGGGCAAGACGGTGCCGGCGTCGATCCGCTCCAACGCGGCGCTCGACCTTCCGCCGCCCGTCAACGAAGCAGCAGCGATCACGGAACTGCGCGGCCTGGCGGCACGCAACCGCCTGAAGAAGTCGCTGATCGGCATGGGCTATTACGGCACGGTGACGCCGCCGGTGATCCTGCGGAACGTGCTGGAGAATCCGGGCTGGTATACCGCCTATACGCCTTACCAGGCGGAAATTGCGCAAGGGCGGCTGGAAGCGCTTCTCAACTTCCAGACCATGATCTGCGAGCTGACCGGCATGCAGATCGCCAACGCCTCCTTGCTGGACGAGGCGACCGCCGCGGCCGAGGCGATGGCAATGGCGCATGCATTAAGCAAGACGAAGTCCAACGTGCTGGCGGTGGCGGACGACCTGCATCCGCAGACGTTGGCGGTGCTGGCGACCCGGGCGAAGCATCTCGGCATCACCCTGGCGCGCGTTGCGCCCGGCGATCTGTTTGCCGTCGGTGCCGTCAACCCGTTCGCCGTGCTGCTGCAATATCCCGGCACCACCGGCCAGTTGCGCGACCTGTCGGAGGAGATCGCCGCGGCGCATGATGTCGGCGCTATGGCGATCGTCGCAACCGATCCGCTGGCGCTGGCGCTGCTGACCCCCCCGGGCGAGATGGGGGCGGATGTCGTCGTCGGTTCGGCGCAGCGCTTCGGCGTGCCGATGGGCTTCGGCGGCCCGCATGCCGGGTTTTTCGCCACGCGCGACGCGTTCAAGCGGGCCATGCCGGGGCGGCTTGTCGGCGTGTCGCTGGATGCCGCCGGGCAGCCGGCGATGCGGCTGGCGCTGCAGACCCGCGAGCAGCACATCCGGCGGGAAAAGGCGACGTCCAATATCTGCACCGCGCAGGTGCTGCTGGCGGTGATCGCCGGGTTCTATGCCGCGTGGCACGGGCCGGAGGGTTTGCAGCGGATCGCGCTGCGGGTGTCTTTGCAGGCCCGGATGCTGGCGGATTGCGCGTTGCGCGCCGGGCTGCGGGTGCGGCATGACTCGTTCTTCGGCACGATCGTTGTCGAGGGCGCGGATGACCTGATCGGGCGCGGCGCCGCTGCCGGCTACAATTTCCGCCGCGTCGATGGCGGCGGTGTCGGCATTGCGCTGGACGAGACGGTCACCCGCGACGATCTGCGGGCTCTGGCGGGCCTGCTGGGGGCGGAACTGAAGGGCGCAGTCGCCGCCATTCCGGCCGGGTTGCTGCGCGGCACTGAATTCCTGCAGCAGGCGGTGTTCAACCGATACCACGCCGAACACGAGATGCTGCGCTACCTGAAGCGGCTGGAGGACAAGGACATCGCGCTGAACCGGAGCATGATCCCGCTCGGGTCCTGCACGATGAAGCTGAACGCCACGGCGGAGATGATCGCGATCACCCTGCCCGGCTTTGCCGATATCCATCCGTTCGCTCCGGCGGACCAGACGGAGGGGTATCTGATGCTGATCCGCCGGCTGGAGGCGTGGCTGTGCGCGGCGACGGGGTTCGCGGCGGTGTCGCTGCAGCCGAATGCCGGGTCGCAGGGCGAGTATGCCGGGCTGCTGGTGATCCGCGCCTGGCACGAGTCACGCGGCGAACCGCACCGGGACGTGTGCCTGATCCCGTCATCGGCGCATGGCACGAATCCGGCCAGCGCGGCGATGGCGGGGCTGAAAGTCGTGGTTGTCGGCTGCGACCGGGACGGCAACGTCGATCTGGCCGATTTGCGGGCAAAGGCGGAGAAGCACGCGGACAGGTTGGCCGCGCTGATGGTGACGTATCCCTCGACGCATGGGGTGTTCGAGGGCGCGATCCGCGACATCTGCTCGGTGGTGCATGCGCATGGCGGCCAGGTCTACATGGACGGGGCCAATATGAATGCGCAGGTCGGGCTTACGTCTCCCGCGTCGATCGGGGCGGATGTGTGCCACCTGAACCTGCACAAGACGTTCTGCATCCCGCATGGCGGCGGCGGTCCGGGGATCGGACCCATCGGCGTGGCGGCGCATCTGGCGGGGTTCCTGCCCAACCATCCGTTGCGCGAGGATGCCGGTCCGGCGACCGGGATCGGCCCGGTCTCGGCGGCGCCGTTCGGCAGCGCGCTGATCCTGCCGATTTCGTACGCGTACATAAGGATGATGGGAGCCGGCGGGCTGAAGCGGGCGACCGAGGTGGCGATCCTGTCGGCGAACTACATCGCCGGGCGGCTGCGGGAGTCGTATCCGGTGCTGTTCGCCGGGCCGGGGGGTTGGGTGGCGCATGAGTGCATCATCGACTGCCGCGGCTTCGTGGCGGAGACCGGGGTGCAGGTGGAGGATATTGCGAAACGGCTGCAGGATTTCGGCTACCACGCGCCGACGATGTCGTGGCCGGTGCCGGGGACATTGATGATCGAGCCGACGGAGAGCGAATCGAAGGCGGAACTGGACCGTTTCTGCGACGCGATGATCGCGATCCGTGGCGAGATAGCTGCGATTGGCGCGGGCGTGCTGGACCGGACGGACAATCCGCTGAAGCATGCGCCGCATACCGCGGCGGAGGTCACGGCGGATGTATGGACGCACGCCTATTCACGCGCGCAGGCGGCGTTTCCGTTGCCCTGGGTGGCGGGAGCGAAATATTGGCCGCCGGTGAAGCGGGTGGATAACGTTTACGGCGACCGCAACCTGGTGTGCACCTGCGCGCCGCTGGAGGCTTACGCGCAGGCGGCGGAGTGACGGCATGCGTCAGGTCTCGCGGTTGGCGGCGTCCTTTGCCTGCTCGCGGCCGAAGGCATAGCCGAAAACGGCGGTCAGCAGCGGCAGGAGCAGGTTGAGCAGGATCATCTGGGCGAGTTGGAGCCAGTTCGCCCGTTGCTCCTGCTGTGCCTGCGTCAGTTGCTTCAGCAGTTCAGTGGCAAAGCGAGAGCGCTCCGGGCTGATGTCGGCATGCGTGGATTGCAGCCGCAGGGTATTCAGGAGCATGAGGCAGTCGTCCAGGCTGGCCTTGGCCGCGTCGCTCTTGTCGGCTTGCAACGCCGGTCGGCAGCGGGTCACCGCGGCGGCCAACCAGGCCGGGCTGTCGGGATGTGCGGACTGGTCGTCGAGCAGTGCCGTGATCTGGTTGCGCGCCGGTTGCGGCAGGACGGGTTCGCCTCCGGATGGAGGCTTACGCTGCGCCGCTTCGATGCTTTGGATGGCTTGCTCGATGCCGGTGGTCTGCGGCGACTCGACGACCAGGGTGGTGATCCGGTCGTAGGCTGCGGAACGGTCTACCTCCTGCTTAAAGGCGAGGACGTTCCAGCCGATAAGCAGGAAGCCGCCGGCGAGACCCAGCAGCCAGATGAGCGAGAGGCCGAAGTTGTGCCCGATGATCTGGTTCGGGCTGAAGCCGGCGAAGCGCGATGGCTTAGCGGGTTCTTGCGGCCTCGCGTTGAGGACGTCGTTGTTGGATACCTCTACAACCGCCGTCGGTTCTTGCGGCCTCGCGTTGAAGACGTCGTTGGATACACCTGGAGCGTGCGTCTGTGCACCCTCTCCGGAAGGCCGGGATTTCGCATTGGGAGCGTCCGATGAACTCGATCCATCCGCCGGGGGTGACTGACCCGCTGTCCCTGTGTCATCCGGCATCTGGCCTGACTCTGCTACTCAGCAGCCGCGGGCTGCACAGCCTCCAGGATCGGCATAACCAAGCGCCCGACGTCGGTGCCGTCGCGCTTGCTGGAGAGAATGTAGCGGCCCTTGCTGCGCTCTTCGGCCGCCCAGCTTAGGATCGTCAAGGCGTCGCGCATCAGGTCGGTGGTCTTGGCGTTAGGGGCTCCCAGGTTGGTCTTGATCCTCTGGAGATACGGATCGTCGACTTGGAATCGAACTTCGGTCATTAGAGGTTACTCCGTCGGGAATCCATCTTGCCTCCATATTTAGGCCGAAAGCTCGCGGGATTCAAGCCGTCAAAAGGGGTTTAAAGGGTCTGTGAGCAGGTGGTGGTACGCAATTTCGTCGATCGACCAAGGCCGATCGGCGCTGCAAAGGTGGCAAGGGGATGGAGTAGCGCTACGACTTCTTGTCAGGCGCTGTTGGGTGCGAGCTCGGCGGCGGGGTTGGGATTTGCACGGGAACTGTCAGCACGTCGAGACCAAGGTTGCGAAATGGGACGGTTGCACTGCGCTTATCGGCTCCAACTGCGATGATCAGAGGTTCGGTCAAGTTGGCCTCCTTTTGGGCGGTCCCGGGGGCACTCTTTCGCTTCGATGGTTCATATAATGCACTATCGCTATGTTGCAACGAGAGACCGCCAAGCTTTCATAATGTAGCAATATAGTGGTTTCCTTGCGGGCGAACAAAGCTTGGTTTCTAGTATTTAAAGGTATTTGACGCATCACGATCATATCTAGTCGAACACCCCCGAAACCAATTGTTTTAGTGCGAACGGCCGCCTGACAATGGCTTTATTAGTGTGCGGCCGAGTGATTCGACCGGCGACCCTGCCTGCCGGCCTGGAGAGGGCGGACGGCTGCTATTTGCTGAGGATGCTGGATATGAAGGGGTTTAACCCCCTTTCAAGGACTACCTAGGCATGCCACGGAGGTTCGCCCGCAAACAGGCCATTCGGCAGGGGTATCGTCCTTGCACTGGCGGAAATGGTTCGATATAACACATTCGTCCGCATGCTGTGCCCGAAGGCTGGATTGACTATGTCAACGAATATCGCCTCGGCCGGCTCGCCGCCCGACGGAAGAAACAGCGACCTGCTCCGAGCGATCGTCCCTGCCTTGGATGATCGGTCCAAATGGGGCGACATCGCCGATGACTGGCAGGTGATCGCACGTGATCGCCGGGCGTTTCGTCTGCGCGGCTTCAGTTGGTTCAAGGCGCATGTCGAGTCCAACGTTTCTGTCCTGGTGCGCTCTATTGACAGGATGGAGGCGGAACTGAAGCTGCGCCCGCGCTGGTACGGCGCGCCCTGGCCGTGGGAAGACGATTTCGCCAGTGCTCAGTTGTTCGCTGCCGCGAAAGGCGCGCCGCTCCGGTTCGACAAGGCGGCAAAAGCACTTCTGGTCTGCGAGCTCGTAGCAAAGGACAAAGGACTGCCGTCGGAGGTGGTCTATCGATATATGCGTATCGAGCCGGCCATTTTCCGGCTATTGGACTTCGACGCGGATTACCTGCAAGCTGCCGAACAGCATCGTCCGGGAATCCTCGTGCAGCTTGGCGATTCGCTCGGCCAGCCGCGTAAGGTCTTCCAGAAAATGATGGCGGGCCAAACGGTCAGCTATCGTCTGGCTTATCGCACCCGGGAGGCTCTGATTGCGGCCGTGCCTCAGCATCCGCCGGGCAGAATCGTCATCGGGCAGGGCCGGTCACACCGCGTCACCTGCGTTGACGAGATTATTGACGGGGTTTCAGATCCGGGGGCGAGCAGCGAAGTAACGTCCGAAGGAACCCCGTTGGACCCGGGGAAGCCGGCAGAGCGGGCCGGTTACCTTGACCAAGATGCAGAGCGCACAAACATAAAGCCTCCCAGGCCTTGGGATCGGCCCGGAAAGCCCCTGCCCCCGGGCGACGATCCCCCGGCTCCCGAGGAACCTGAAGGTGTTGAGACTTAGGGCGGGATACCTGCTACAATGATTTTGAGAGGTCTAGACCTGTTAGCCATGGAGGCGCCGACACGTGGTGGATAAGAACCTGCCAAAGCCGTGGCCTGAGGCTCATGGCTTCAACCCGCGTGACCGCGAGTTGGTGGAGGTGCTTTGGGACAACGCCCGCACAGCGCGGCTGTCCGAGCTGTATTACGGTGAGCGGTTGGATCGGCTTTCGCGATGGAACTTCATTTTCGAGTTGCTCGTCGCCATCGGCGCCTCCGGCAGCGGCATCGCCGGCTGGGCTGTCTGGCAGGACAAGATCGGCGCGGTGGTCTGGGCGTGCATAGCCGGGCTGGCCGCCGTCATCGCCATTGCCAAGCCGCTGCTCGCGATTGACCGCCGGATACGCCATGCGACCCGGCAACAGCAGCTTTATCGCAGCATCCTCAGCAGCCTGGAAAATCTGGCTTTCGATATCCAGCAAGCCGGCACGCTGTCCGCGGAGAACCGCCGCCGATATCAAAGGGCGCGCGAAAACCTGCGGCAGGCGGAGGACGCCGACGATCCGGCGCAGAACCTGCGGCGCCTCGAACAACTCCAGCAGCGGGTCGATAAGGAAATGCCCGCCCACTCACTCTGGGTTCCCCTGCCAGCGCCGGAAGCACATCCGGCCTGATCGCATGACCCCGACGCCACCGGGCCCGACGCTACGTATCCGCCAGCGCCGCCAGGATCGCGTCCCGCGCCGCCGTGTCGCCAACCGCATGCACCGGCTGGATCGCCACATGCGTCGCACCCGCGTCGAAATGCGCCCGCAGCCCGGCCTTCACCTGATCCGCCGTGCCCCACAGCACAATCTGGTCGATGAACCCATCCGACCCGCCGTTCGCCAGATCCGCCTCCGTAAATCCCATCCCGAGCCAGGCGTTGCGGTAATTGTCCAGCACCATGTAGCGCGACAATTCCGCCCGCCCCAGCGCCCGCGCCCGTGCCGGATCGCTTTCGATCGTTACTTTCTGCTCGACCGCCAGCCACTTGTCCGGGCCGAGGATCTTCGCCGCCCCCGCCGTATGCTTCGGGATCGTATTGTACGGCACCGCCCCGCGCGTCATCCGCGCCGCCAGCTTCAGCATCAGCGGCCCGAGTGCCGCGATGCAGACCGGGAACTCGCCCGCCCCCGCCTCGCCCCTGGCGATCCCGTCCAGATACGCCCGCATCGCCGGCACCGGCTTTTCGTAGACATGGCCACGCAGCCCCTCGACCATCGGCACATGGCTGACGCCCAGCCCGAGGATGAAGCGGCCGCCATACAAATCGTTCAGGCTGATCATGCCGCGCCGCGCGGTGAACGCATCGCGCGCGTAGATCGAGGCGATGGAACTGCCGATCTTCAGGGTGGTGGTCTGGGAGAGCATGAAGCCGGCGAGGGTGAACGATTCGTAGCCGCGGGATTCCGGATACCACAGCGTATCGAAGCCGAGCCGCTCGACGGTTTTCGCGAAAGCGGCAACCGGCTCCGGGCCGGGATGCTTGTCGGGGGAGTACCAAACTCCGAGGCGTCCGAGTTTCATGGCTGCCATCCTGTTCCGATGTTCGTCGCCGGACGTAAGCCGGCGATGGCCTCCGCAGACTAACCGAACCGGCTTCCGGCCGGTATATCGGCCTCACCAGTCTTCCTTCAGCGCCGCATCGAGGTCCGGGTTCGCCGCGGCCACGCTGTCCCGCGCCGTGCGGTAGGCGTCCAGAATGGTCCGGCGCGAGATACCGGCGGACGCACCAACGTTGAGAATCGAAGCCAGCGACACGTCGCCGAACACTGCCCGCAGATGCGAGGGAACGCCGCCGCCGCCGCGCAGGATCGCCATGATCCCGGCATCGGTAATCGGTTCCTGGCTCGCATTCTCGACCGCATGCCGAATGGCGAGCATGCCCGGCACGACTGTTTCGTCCATCTCTTACTTCGCCTCCGGGCCGGGATCGTACGGGTCACGGGCCTTGAAGTCTAATCGCTATCGATCGTCTTGATCGCCTGGAGCAATCCATCGACCATCCCGGTCAAATACGGACGCCCCACCTCCGTCACCATGATGTCCTTTGCAAGATCGTCCGGGGTCAGTGTCCGCATCGCCATCAGCCGCCGCAACAGCGCCGGCCGCGTGCGCCGTGTAGCCGCAAGCGCCTCGGCGGCTGCCGCATGATCGAGCGCCAAAGCGACCGCCATGTCGAAGGCGTCCCGAGCCTTGAAGCTATCCGCCCGGTAAAGCAGCTTCCTGGCGAGAATCTCCGACGTCGCATCCAGGACGATCTGCCTTCCGCCAGCGTTGATCACTTCGCATGCAGCCGTCGGAATGACGGGCGCAGCCACGATGAAAATCGCCATCCCGCAGCACGAGCTTCACCGCATTGGCCTGTTCCTCGTAATCAACCGCCTCCTGCGCGGCGACCTCGTTCAGCCTCGGCGAAATAAAACTCAGCGCCTGCGCATCGTGGGTGAAGATGTCGAGGTCTTTGCTGATGCGGTGATCAAAGCGGAACATCAGCACGGTGCCCCCGCCGAGATGGAAATCGAGTTCGCCATAACCATTGTGGCGAAGGCTGTCGACGACCCGAAGCGCCGGACCGATCAGCGTCCGCCACGTGTCCCTGTCAAAGCGCCGGTTGGTCTTACTCATCGGACTCTCACCGCCGCAGCACCGGCGACGGAATGCTTTCGATCATGACGTTGACCACCGCCGGTTTGCCGCTCGCGAGCGATCGCTCGATCGCGCCCGGCAGGTCATCGACGCCGGTGACCAGCTCCCCGTGCCCGCCCAGCGCCACCGCCACCAGGTCGTAGCGCGTGGCGCCCAGCTCGCAGCCATGTGCGCGGTTCGGGCCGTAGTCGCGCACCTGCAAGTTGTACTCCGCGTTCCAACGGCAATCATTGCCAACGATCGCGACGTAAGCCAGGTCCAGGCGCACCGCCGTTTCGATCTCCGACATATGGAAGCCGAACGTGCCGTCGCCCAGCACGGCGAACACCGGCGCGGACCGCTCCACCACGCGCGCCCCCGCGGCCATCGGCAGCGACGAGCCGATGGAGCCGGCCACGCCGTTGATCATGCGGCGGTCGTTGCGCAGAATGCTCTGTCCCCATTGCGAGAACTCGCCGCCGTCGCAGATCAGCACGCTGTCCGGGTCGCGCGCCAGAAACGGCTGCAGCGCACGAAAAACCTGTGCCGGGTGCAGCCGTCCCTCGGTTCGCGACGTCAGCCCGGCCCACTCCGCCGGACGGTCGTCGAAACAGGACCGTGCCTCCGCCAGCCATCCGGCATCGCCACATCCCCGCCTGGCGCCGCGTGCGATCAGGGTTTCGCCCGCCGGCCACGTGTCGGCGACGCAGCCGAAGGCCAGGCCGCGCGACCGCGCCGCCCGGTCCAGCATGGCGCCGTCCGGATCGATGGCGATGAAGCGGCAGTCGGCGGCGAACGGGGCCTCGCCGAACTTCAGGGTGAAATCCAGCGCCTTGCCGAGCAGCAGCACCATGTCGGTGCGCTTCGCCACCTCGGCATAGGCCCCGAGGCTGGCGTCGTTCAGGCCGCGCGGTCCCTCGCTGAGGCAGGCCGGGATCAACAGGGCGCGTTCGATCCGCCGCAGCAGGTCGCGGCCGGGACGCGTTGCCAGCGCCGGGGCGCCAATCACCAGCGGCCGCCGCGCGGTCGCCAGCAATGCGATCACGGCATCGGCCGCGGCATCGCCGAGCGGCAGCGGGGGCGCGGCGAAATCCACCGCCGCCGGCCAGGCCACCGCGCTGGCCTCCACCCGCGCGTCAAGAATGTCCGACGGCAGGCTAAGATGCACCGGTCCGGGCCGCCCCGACCTGGCCAGGCGGATCGCCCTCGCGACGTCCAGGCCGACGCGGGCGGTATCGGTCGCCATCCAGGCGGCCTTGGTCACCGGCGCCCCCATCTCCACCTGCCTCAGTTCCTGAAAGCCGCCGCGGCCGATCTGATCTGTTTCCGTGTGGCCGGAGATCAGCAGCATCGGCGATTCCCGGCCGAGCGCGGTGAACAGCGCCCCGACGGCGTTGGCATGGCCGGGGCCGCCGGTGACCCAGGCGATTCCCGGCCGTCCGGTCAGGCGTCCATACGCGTCCGCCATGTGGACCGCGGCGGCCTCGTGCCGGACATGCATCAGGCGCAGCGTGGTTTCGAGCGCCGCGTCGAACAGCGCCATGATGTGGTTGCCCGACAGGGTAAAGATGTCGGTCAGGCCGGCGCATTCCAATGTGCGCGCGACGATGTCGGCGCCGCGGAGAGTGGCGGTCATGCGGGACGCCCCGTGTCATGGCCGGGCTTGTGCCGGTCATCCACCGCTTGCAGTGCCGCATGAGGCAACGTCGTGGATGGCCGGGCTAAATCCGGCCATGACACGAGAACAACGCCCTGCGCCCCACCGGTTGAATCAGCTCGTATGGTGGCGCTGACGGCCGCAGCGGCCCTCACACCGGATCCCACGGGAACACGTCCCGCGTCCGCTCCAGCGGGGTAAAGTTGTTCTTCACCGCGGGCAGCCAGTGCTCCGCCAGCGTCTCGGGCGTCCAGCCACCGGTCCGCGCCATGATCCGCATCGGACGCGGCTGATTGTACAAATAAATCTCGTTGCCCCGGACGCCCAGTATCTGCCCCGAAACCCCCGCCGCCGCGTCGCTGCCGAGGAAAGCGATCAACTGCGCGATATGGTCCGGCCGGGTTTTCGCCGCGCGCGCCCGCAACTGAGCCTCGGTCTGACCCGGCACGGTCTCGATCATGCGGCTGAAGGCGTGCGGCCCGATGCAGTTCGACCGCACGTTATAGCGCTGCATGTCCATCGCGATGTTCCGCGACAGCCCCACGATGCCCATCTTGGCCGCGCCGTAATTCACCTGGCCGACGCCGCCGATAAGGCCGGAGGTCGAGCTGATGTGGATGAAGGACCCGCTCTCCTGCTTGCGGAAATGCGTCACGGCGGCGCGGGAGACATGGAACGATCCGTACAGATGCACCTTGATGACGGCGTCCCACTCCTCGACCGACATGTAGTGGAACATCCGGTCGCGCAGGATGCCGGCGTTGTTCACCACGATGTCGATGCGGCCGAAATGGTCGATCGCGTCCTGCACCATGCGCCGGGCGTCCTCCCAGATCGCGACGCTGCCGGTGTTGGCGACGGCGCGGCCGACACCGTTGGCCTGGGCGATCTCGTGCACGACCCGTTGGGCCGGCCCGGCGTCGTGGCCCTCGCCGGCCACGCTGGCGCCGACGTCGTTCACCACCACCCGGGCGCCGTTTGCCGCCAGGGCGATGGCCGCCGCGCGGCCGATTCCGCCGCCCGCTCCGGTGACGACCGCGACCTTCCCGTCAAGCATGCCCATTCTGATTCCTCCTTCGGCCGGACTGGGCGCCAGTCTGCGGCACGAAGCCAACTCTGTCATCCTTCAGGCTGAAGCCGTCAGGCCCGGGAGACTACCTGCATAGCCGCGGCGTTCGGCGGCGGATCCATCGCATGAGCGGCCCTTCCACCCCGACATGGAGCATGACGGCGGCACCTATGGCCAGCGCGCCGAGCATGGCGATCGCGACGCCGGCCGGAACCGCTGCAAGCACTCCGAAATGAGCGCCAATCCGGATCGCGATAGTTACGACCGTCAGATGGATCAGATAAAGACAATAGGAAGAATCGCCGAACATCAGGCCAATATTGCCGAGTCGCAGGGTGCCTCCTCGTTCAAGTTCAACCAGTCCAAGCAGGATCGCGACGGACGCAGAACCGTACAGCGCCCGGCCGGGCAGGCCGTTGAGCGGAACGATCCCCTGCAATTCCAGGACGCCGGCAATCAGAAACAGAACCGCGCCCAATGCGGCGACGGCGGCCGGGCGGGCGGTGCGGTGGGATGCGAGCCATCGCGCCGCCGCGATTCCCATCAGAAACTCGATGTTGAACGGCGACACCAGCAGGCGGAGCAATGGAGCCTCCGGCGCCACCGCCGCTCCGGCCAGCACGAGCAGCAGCGTTCCGGCAAGCAGCGGCTTGCAGAAGCGCCGTTCGATTATCGCCAAAGCAAAAACAATATAGAACAGCATCTCGGACTTCAGCGTCCATGCCACCCCGACGATGGGATCGGCGCGCGCGGGGAGCAGAAGCAAGGAGTTCAGCAGGTGCATTGGCGCCAATCTGGCCGCCGCGTCCGGAGCGAACAACGCGCGCGCGATTTCGATACCTGTTACGAACCAGTAAATCGGATAGATGCGTGTTACGCGGCGCCACAGGTAGCGAGGGGTGCGATCGGGGCGCCCGACATCCGCGGCATGGGCATAGGTTATGATGAAACCGCTGAGCACGAAAAAGAAATCTACGCCGGCATGGCCGAAACCGAAGGCGTTGCCGAACGGGACATAGCCGATATATTGCGGTAGGGATATGGCCCGGGTCGCGTGATAGACGACGACCATGAGCGCGGCGATGCCCCTGGCCGCCTGAACACCGGCCAATTTCCCGCTGTCTGGCCGCGGCGTCGTTTGTGTCCCGGCGATGCCCATGTTTGGTCCCTACGTGATACGATTACGCAAATACACCAAGCTGAACGCCCTTCAAAGGTCTGCGTTTTCAGACCTGTTTTATGAGCATGGTCCCGGGCCGGGAGGCAGCGATAACGGCCGGGACCGCCCGTCACCGGGCCGGTGGCGGCGGGGGACGCAAGCGCGACAATCTGATTGCCCGTATCGACGCATTGTTTGAAGCCGGGTTTGACGGGCAAATCCTGCGCTTCGACCGGCCATGCATTATGGCGAGATTCGCCAACTCCGGCAGGCGCCCGGCAGGCCAATCACGCTGGAAGACGGCATGATCGCGGCGACAGCCCGGGCCTACGCCGTGCAGGCCATCGCCAGCCGCAACATCAAGGACTTCGCAGGCTGCGGCGTGGCGCCGATCGGCCGCGCGATGACAGGATGAACATTGCCCGGCGGAAAAGGGGCGTGTTCAGCCGGTTCTCGTCGCGGCATGATGCTTTCCCGGCAGGCATCCCGGGATCAGCGGCAACGCGGTCTCGAGTTCCTCCGGCATTGGAATGTTGGGTTTCGTACCGCCATCAGACCGTTGCAACCATGATATGACTTCGGTGGAGGGAATTCCCTCGGTGTAGATATAAAGCTTTCCTGTATCGTCGTATTGCTTGCAGGCATGGCCCCCCAGCCCGAAAACCCGGCCGAACCCGGATGTCGGATCGGCCATTTCCGCCGGCTGTGCCTGCGCAAGTCCGGTCTGGACTGCGAGAACCAGGACCGCCGCGAGAATTCCAGCCCGCGCCATTGTCCGCGGCCGCATACCGGCAACGGTATCACAGGGCCGGCGGTGTTTGAAAGGCCCGCTCTGGCCGCGGCACAGACCCGACTTAATAAGCCGAAAGTCTTCGCATGGATTCATACTTACGTTCCTTCAAAGCTGCCTGGATCGCACCAGCAACGGGATGAAGGACGCTCCTCTCTACAGAGGATGCAGCATAGCCGATGGCAATCGGACGATGTCAAGACAAACGTGACGACGCCCGCCGGCGAACCGGCAGAAATTTTCGGGCGCGGCGAGACCGGTTCCGGCCGGCGCGCTACCGGCATCCGGCCCCGGCCCGGGTTCGTTTGAAACCTTACGGAACCGCGGCACACCTCCCGGGGGATCCGATGGAACGCGACCGGCCCGCCTTGACCTGCCGGCTTCCCGCCGGACACGTTCTCCGCGACCGAGGTCGCCATCCTCAAGTCCGAGGCCGAAGCCATCTGCCGCCAGCAGCGCCCTGAAGTCCGGCGCGAAAAATCCGGCGCGCGACGACCGCATGCCGGAGCCTCGCCCCATGAACATCGGCGCGCAAGATCGTCTACCTCACCTTGAACGCCGTCTCCAACGTCATCGGCAGGCCGACGCGGCCGGAGTGGATCGCGCATACCGACTGCCGCCCGATCGTGCCCGGCGAGGCGGATGCGCTGACCCGCCATGCAGAAGGTTTCGGTCAGGCGGCGGAATAGCTTGCTCACTCATCCGTGATCCGATGATACGATCCCCCTGCCGATGCGAGCCGATCGGCATGGAGGGATAATGCAGCGACGCACTCTGATGGCGGCCGGGGCGACCGCCCTGCTCGCACCGGTTTCGGGTATGGCGGACGGCCCTGTCCTGCCGCCGGAGTTGCCCGATGGCACCAGGGAGATCGTCCGGCCGGCGAACCTGCCCGGGAAGACCCGCATGCTGCGGCTGACCGACCGGCCGCCCAACTATGCCACGCCGACCGATGTCTTCGCCGACGCCATCACCCCCAACGACCGCTTCTTCGTGCGCTATCACATTGACGCCGTGCCGCCGCCTCCACCCATCGACGACTGGGTCCTGACCATCGGTGGCGACGCCGCAGTGCAGGACATACGGCTCAGGTGGGCCGATCTGCTCGACATGCCTCAGATCGGCGTGCTGGCGGTGTGCCAATGCGCCGGCAACCGTCGCGGCCTGGCCGTCCCGCACGTTGCCGGGGTGCAATGGGGCGACGGAGCCATGGGCTGCGCCGAGTGGCGCGGCCCCCGATTGCGCGACATCCTGTTGGCGGCGCGCATCAAACCGGGCGCGGTCGAGGTTTATGCCGGCGGTGCCGACGCGCCGCCCACGCCGGGACCGCCGGCGTTCCGCAAGAGCATACCCTTCGCCAAAGCGATGGACGACGACACGATCATAGCTCTGGCAATGAACGGCGCCCCGCTGCCTGTACTGAACGGCTATCCGGCCCGGCTGGTTGTCCCGGGGTGGACCGGCACCTACTGGGTGAAGCATCTGAACAGCATCGAGATCAGCGCGACGCCGCTTGCCAATTTCTGGATGAACACCGACGGCCGTGTTCCCGCCGGACTGTTTCCGGTGCAGCGGCCCTTTGCATCGCAGGCAACGGAGACCACGGTGCCCGTCACGGAGATGGTGGTCAATTCGCTCATCGCCGAACCGGTGGAGGGCGGCGAAGTCGAGCGCGCGGGATTCAGGGTCGGCGGGGTGGCGTGGGACCGCGGCACAGGCATCAGGCGGGTCGAGATCTCGCTGGATGGCGGCGGGACCTGGCTCGACGCTCTGCTGGCCCCTCCGCTGGGTCCCTATGCCTTCCGCCGTTTCACCCTGGACTCCGGATTCATGCGCCGCGGCCAATACAGGCTGGTCAGCCGCGCCACCAGCAACGCCGGAGAGCGGCAATCCGAGGTCCTGAAGGCGAACCCTGGCGGATATCATAACAATGTCCCGCGCGGGATCTCCGTGACCGTCATATGAGAGTCGGCACGTGGGTCATCCTGGCGCTGTTGCTGGGGCGCGTGGCCGCGGCGGCTGACGCTCCGGTGCCGCTAAAGCCGGGCACGGGCGTGGAGGCGGCGAGCAGGTATTGCAACACCTGCCACACGTCCGACTACATCATCATGAACAGCCTGTTTCTGCCGCCGGCAGCCTGGAACGCGGAGGTGACGAAGATGCGCACGGCCTTCGGGGCGCGGATCGACGACAGCGCCGCGGGCGAAATCGCCGCGTATCTGGCTGAGAATTACGCGGTCGCGGCGAAACCGTAGCAGTTCCGGGACGGTCGCTCCTCCCCGGCCGCGATCCGGGGAGGGGAGACAAACCAGCGCGCCGCGGCCGCAACCGGCTGCCGGGACGCCAGTGTTGCGGGGCGAATCCGTCAGGCCGCCGCCCGGTCGTCGTCGCGGCCCGGCGCGTCTGCGGCGGCGATGGCCGCCGGCGCGTCCGCTTCCGCCTCGCTGCTGTCGAAGTCGTCATCGGCATCGATAGCCAGATCGTCGTAGCCGTCGCCGAACATGGGGCCGCCAAAGTTGCTGATGAGCAGGGGCCTGCCGCCGTGGCCGAACTCGAACGCGGTGTCGCAGGCGGCGGGATCGACCGAACCGAAGATCGCCTCGATCTTCGCGTAGTCGGGATGCGGGTTGAAGCCGGCGTCGCGGCTCCAGGCCACCAGATCGCGCAACAGCTTGCGCGCATGGCTCGGGTCAAGCGGAACCATCGGCGTGGCCCTGGATATTTGGTCCATGAAGTTGTCGAACTCGAACCCGCCGAACGACCGGAGGAACACGTCCTTCGGGCCCAATGCGAAGGTGTCGAGCAGGAATACCGCCGCCGTGACGCCGGTTGGCGAAGGACCACGCGCCAACACCAGCATGCCCATGCCCGTCCTGAACAGGCCCTCGGAGACGAGGCAGTGTTGAATCGGTTCGGCAGCGGCCGCGCGAACCTGTCCGGAAACGCTTTTGCCCAGATTCTCGACCTGACGCTTCTGCGCTACGATGACCTTGCGGCGTTGAGCCTTGGCGGCACGGCGGGCTGCGACGTTTTTTGCCATGAGGGAACCCTCCACCAGTTTGCGGGGTTCCGACTATACCTTGGGGTGACCGGTCGGGTCCAGCTACAACATCTATAAAACCCGGGGATAACGCTGGCCTGTTATCAGCCCGAGCCCGACTGGATGCGCGCGAATCGCAATAGTAACTGCCTTGTGGGTTTCATTCTCGGGGGGTTCAGGTCAGGTTGCGCTCCGGGCTGGTAGCTCAGCGCAAGAGCACACGCTGGATAAGCGTGAGGTCGGACGGTTCAATTCCTCCCCGGCCCACCAAACATTCCGGTCGCTATGATCGGCCACTCCGGGTCACCCATGCCGGCTTCTGCGGCGACAGGTGGCCCGGAGGTCGCGTCGCCTGCCCTACCGGGTCGGGCGAGGCGGGGTATGAGTGTAATCGTAGAACCCGCGGCCGGTCTTGCGGCCGTACCAGCCGGCCTCGACATACTTTACCAGCAGCGGGCAAGGGCGGTACTTGCTGTCGGACAGCCCGTCATACAGCACCTGCATGATCGACAGGCAGGTATCCAGGCCAATGAAATCCGCCAGCTCCAGCGGGCCCATGGGATGGTTGGCACCCAGCTTCATCGCGTCGTCGATCGCGGATACCGGCGCCACGCCCTCATACAAGGCAAACACAGCCTCATTGATCATCGGCACGAGGATGCGGTTGACAATGAACGCCGGGAAGTCCTCGGCCACCGCGCTGGTCTTGCCCAGCTTGTGCGCCAGGGCCTTCACCGCCTGGAATGTCGGCTCGTCCGTCGCGATGCCGCGGATGATTTCCACCAGCTTCATGACCGGAACCGGGTTCATGAAGTGCATGCCGATGAACTTTTCCGGCCGATCGGTCGCCGCGCCGAGGCGGGTGATCGAGATCGAGGAGGTGTTGGACGCGATCAGGGCGGACGGCTTCAGGTGCGGCACCAGCCCCTTGAAGATCACCCGCTTGAGGTCCTCCTTCTCCGTCGCCGCCTCGATCACGAGATCGGCATCGGAAAAGGAGGCGTAATCGGTCGAGGTCGTCACCCGCGCCAGAGCTTCGTCGCGCTGATCCGGTGTGATCAGGGAGCGGCGGACCTGGCGGTCCAAATTGCGACCCAAGGTTGCGATCGCCTTGGTCAGGGCGTCCTCCTTGATATCGACGATCGTGACCGGCAGGCCGGCGATGGCGCAGACATGGGCGATACCGTTGCCCATCTGGCCGGCGCCGATGATGCCGACCGACCGGATATTCGGCGGGTCGATCACGACGGTGGCGGGTGCGGCGGATGGCTGGACGTCAATGGACATTCACGAGCGCTCCAATTCCGCTGCCAACTCGGGCAGCGCGGTAAACAGATCAGCGACCAGGCCGTAATCAGCCACCTGGAAGATGGGCGCTTCCTCGTCCTTGTTTATCGCGACAATTACCTTGCTGTCCTTCATCCCGGCAAGGTGCTGGATGGCGCCGGAGATTCCGATCGCGATATAAAGGTCCGGCGCGACGATTTTTCCGGTCTGGCCGACCTGGAACTCGTTGGGCACGAAGCCGGCATCGACCGCCGCGCGGGAGGCGCCGACGGCGGCACCGAGCTTATCAGCAATCGGCTCGATAAGCTTGAAGTTTTCGCCGCTTTGCATGCCGCGGCCGCCGGATATGACGACCCGGGCGGCGGTCAGTTCGGGCCGCTCGCTCTTGGACAGCTCGGTGGAGACGAATTTGCTCAGGCCAGGCAGATCGCCAACGGACACCGCCTCGATCGGCGCGCTGCCGCCTTCGGCAGCGACCGGATCGAAGCTGGCGGCGCGAACCGTGATAATTTTCTGACTGTCTGAAGACTTCACCGTCGCCATGCCGTTGCCGGCATAAATCGGCCGCACGAACGTGTCGGCGTCCACGACATGCGCGATATCGCTGATCGGCTGGAGATCCAGCAAAGCGGCGACGCGCGGCAGCACGTTCTTTCCGACCGCCGTCGTGGCGGCGAGGATGTGCGTATAGTTCAGCGCCAGGGCGACCAGCAGCGCCGCTGCCGGCTCGGCCAGCAGGTGATCCAGCGCCGGGTTGTCAGCCACCAGCACCTTGCTCACGCCGGGAAGCTTCGCCGCCGCGGCCGAGGCGCCCGCCAGATCGGTGCCCGCCACCAGCACATGCACCTCGCCCAATGCCGTCGCGGCAGCCACCGCGCTGCGGGAGGGCTGCTTGATGCCGGCATGATCGAATTCGAGAAGGACCAGGCTCGTCATCGTCAGATCACCTTCGCTTCTGTCCTGAGCTTGCCGACAAGTTCCGCCACCGTCTTGACCTTGACGCCGGCCTTGCGCTTCGGCGGCTCCTCCACTTTCAGGATGGTCAGCCGCGGCGTGGTATCGACCCCGAGATCGGCCGGTTTCACGTTGGCGATCGGCTTCTTCCGCGCCTTCATGATGTTCGGCAGCGAGGCGTAACGGGGCTCGTTCAGCCGCAGATCGGTTGTGATGACCGCCGGCAGGTTCAGCGCCACAGTTTCCAGGCCGCCATCAACTTCGCGCGTGACGGTGACGGTCTCGCCCGACACCTCCACCTTGCTGGCGAAGGTGCCCTGCGGCCAGCCGAGCAGCGCCGCCAGCATCTGGCCGGTCGCGCTCATGTCGTCGTCGATCGCCTGCTTGCCGAGGATCACCAGCCGCGGCTGTTCCTGGTCGACGATCGCCTTCAGCAGCTTGGCGACGGCCAGCGGCTGCAGCTCATCGGCGGTTTCCACCAGGATGCCGCGATCGGCGCCCATCGCCAGGGCGGTGCGGAGGGTTTCCGAGCATTGCGGAACCCCCATGGATACGGCGATGATCTCGGTCACGACGCCCTTTTCCTTCAGGCGGACGGATTCCTCGACGGCGATTTCATCGAACGGGTTCATCGACATCTTGACACCGGAGGTCTCGATGCCGGAGCCGTCGGTCTTCACACGGACCTTGACGTTATAGTCAACAACCCGCTTGACGGGAACGAGTATCTTCATGGGAAACCGGACCGCTTCCTTGGAACGTTGGTGAACGCGGGTGTAAACGGCCGGAACCCGTTATGGTGCCGAGCCACTGCCTGTTCGCACCTGCAAAAGGGGAATCGGACCATATTCAAGGGGTTTACCGGTGTCAAACGACGCCGGTCGCCGGTCAGGACCGCAGCAGGCTCATCATGATCACCAGCAGGACGATGGCGCTGGCCTGAAGGATGACGCGCCAGCGCATCAGCTTGTTCGACCGCTCAGGATTCGGTTCCCTGACCATCCCGAGCATGCCGGCGATCAGCACGCCCAGAGTGGCCAGGAGGAGGATGCCGACCAGGACCGTGAGGAATGTGTGCATGGGGGGATATTAAGCCGACCCGGGATTTCAGGTCCAGCGGTGGGGCGGAACTGCGCGGACGTCCGACTGCCATGCCGGGTTTGGCGTTGACCCGCCCGCGGCTTTCGTGGTCGTACGCGCCGATGATACGCGCACTGCTCATCCTGCTCTGCTTTCTCATGCTGATCCCGGGCATCCCGGCGGTTGCGCAGACTCCGGCACATCAGGACGCGCCCGCGCCCGCGTCCCCGCCCCCTGCCCCGCCCGCGCCAAGCGGCATCTCGCCGGATCAGGCGCGCGCGGCGCTGGATGTGCTGAACGATCCGGCCAAGCGAGCCGCTTTTGCCGCCACCCTCGGCGCGATCGTCAAGGCCCAACCCGCCCAGCCGGGCGCGCCCGCGGCATCGGGCAAAACCGCCGAACCGGCGCCGCCGGAAACCAAGCTGGAGGGCATCTCGATCCCGCTCGCGCCGGACAGCCTCGGCGCCCAGGTGCTCGTCTCGGCCTCCCAATTCGTCAACAAGCTTGGCGATGAGGCGCTGGACGCGCTGGACACGGTGCAGAGCCTGCCGCTGCTCTATGGCTGGGCGGTTGTTATGGCGACCAACCCGGTCGCCCGCGACCTGCTGGCGGATGTCGGCTGGCGCGCCGCCCTCGCGCTGGCCTGCGCCGCGGCGGTGGAGTATGCGCTAAGGCGGGCGCTGCGCCGCCCGATCCGCCGGCTGGAGGCGCTGGCGCCGGCAAAAACGCCTGACGAGCCGGACGAGCCCGCTGTGCCGCCAGCGGAAGAAGAGGAAGCCGTCGCCCGCGCCGAGGCCGGGGACATCGAGGCGCCGGTCGCGGACCGGCGGAAGCCCTCCGCCTGGGTATTCCTGCGCCGCGTCCCACTGGTCACCGGCCGCCTGCTGCTCGAACTGGTTCCCGTGCTGGCGATCGCCGTCACGGGTCATCTGTTCGCCGCCTCGGGCCTCGGCGGCCAAACCGTCAGCCGGCTGATCATTCTGGCGGTAATCGATTCCTATGCCGTCTGCGAAGCGATCCTGTCCGTCACGCGGATGCTGCTGTCGCCCGGCGCCTCCCGCCTGCGCCTGTTTCATCTGCGCGACGACACCGCCGCCTACCTGATGCGCTGGACCCGGCGCCTCGTGCTGATCGCGGTGTTCGGCTACGCGATCGGGGAGGTCGGTCTGCTGCTCGGGCTGTCGGACGTCTCGCACGACCTGCTGCAGAAGTCCGTCGGGCTGGTGCTGCACATCTGCCTGGTCGTGATCATCGTGCAGAAGCGGCGGGCCGTGCGCCGGTGGCTGCGCGCGCCCGACGGGGCGACCGGCGTCATGGCCGGGGTCCGCAACCGTCTGGCGGGGATCTGGCATTGGATCGCCCTGTTCCTGGTGGCCTCGGTCTGGCTGGTTTATGCGGTCGAATTGCCGCATGGCTACGCCGAGGGGCTGCATTACTGCATCGTGACCGCGCTGGTGCTCATCGGCGCCCGCATCACGCTGCTGGTTCTGCTCGGCGCGGTTGACCGTTTCATGCGGCCCGCGGCCGATTCGCCAAGTCCGTTTCCGGCGATGGAAGCGCGATTGCGAGTCTACCACCCGGCGGTCTCCGCCGTGCTGCGCCTGACGATCTACATCCTGTGCATCCTCGGACTGCTGCAGCTCTACGGCCTGAACACCTTCCTCTGGCTGGTCGATAGCAGGCTCGGCCTGCGCATCCTGTCGGCCGTCGGCACCCTGGTGGCGACGGTCGTGCTGGCCTTCGGCCTTTGGGACCTCGTCAACGTGGCCGTGGAGCGGCACCTGGACAAGCTCCAACGCGAGGCGCAGTTGGCCAAGTCCGCCCGCATGCGCACGCTTCTGCCGCTGGTGCGGGCCAGTTTGCTGATCACCATCGCTGTCGTCGCCGGACTCGAGATCCTCAGCGAGATCGGCATCAACATCGCTCCGCTGCTGGCCGGGGCCGGCATCATCGGCGTGGCCATCGGCTTCGGCTCGCAGAAGCTGGTGCAGGATCTGATCACCGGCATCTTCCTGCTGCTGGAAAAC
The DNA here is from genome assembly GCA_903851415.1 of uncultured Rhodopila sp. GTDB lineage: Bacteria > Pseudomonadota > Alphaproteobacteria > Acetobacterales > Acetobacteraceae > Rhodopila. The sequence goes on from CAINOE010000005.1 coordinate 27,570, forward strand.
GCCATGCAAGTCGGCGACTGGGTCACCGTATCGGGGCTATCGGGCACGGTGGAGGCCCTTTCGGTCCGCACGATCCGCCTGAGGGCCGGCGACGGATCGGTTCACATCATCCCGTTCAGCTCGGTCACCAGTGTCACCAACGTCAATCGCGGCCTGGGGAACGCCTCGGTGAACGTCAGCGTTGCCTATGACGAGGACACCGACCGGGTTTCCACGGAGTTGAAGTCGGTCGTCGCGGGCATGCGCGCCGAACCGGCGCTGTCCGCGATGATGCTGAGCGATTTGCAGCTTTGGGGGGTGGATAAGGTGGACGGCGCCTCGGTGACCATCGCCGGGCAGATCGTCTGCACCGATTCCGGCCGGTGGACGGTGCAGCGGGAGTTCAACCGGCGGATGAAGCGGCGCTTTCAGGAGATCGGGATCAGGGTTTTCAATCCGTTGCAGACGGTTACCGTCTCGCCACCGTTCGCCGTCGGGTCCCTGGCCGGAAAGGTGGACGACAATGGACAGGCTCAGGCAGCTAACTGATGTGATCCGCGCCGGCGGCTACCGGTTCGTCGAGGCGGAGGGAATGCGCGCCCTGCTGGAACAGACCGGACCGCTGACCGATTGGGCGGCGTTCGCGGCGAGTTGGGACGACCTAGGGGCGGACACCTACATGGCGGATGGCGGCCGTTACCGGAAACGGCGTCACGCGGTGTTCGCGGTGCGGGCAGATGGGATCGTCCGCCAGCCGGCGCAGCCGCATTACCAGAGCCGGGACTACAACACGCTGAACGGCGGCATCGAACGCTGGTTCGAACCGGTGGCGGACGGCATCGGCTCGGGTGCGGTGTTGACGACGGTGCTGACCTTCTGCCGGGACCTGTTCGGCCGGTTGACTGCGGCGGAAGCCTGGCACGTCGAGGTGCATCAGTTCCGCATCGAGGCGCGCAGCGGCGAGGCGGGACGGCCGACGCCCGAGGGGATGCACCGCGATGGCGTCGATTATGTGCTGGTGCTGCTGGTAAACCGGCGCAACATCGCCAGCGGGATGACCTCTGTGCACGATTCGACCGGGCGCGAACTGGGGCATTTCACCCTGACCCGGCCGTTCGACGCAGCCCTGGTGGACGATGCCCGGGTGATGCATGGAGTGACGCCGGTCGAACCGCTGGACCCGGCGGAACCGGGTCACCGCGATGTGCTGGTGGTGACGTTCCGGAGAGAGTAGAAATCGCCGGGATCGGTTCCGCTGACGGCATTGGCTAAGTGTCGAACTTGTGCTTGCTTTTTGTCCCGGATTCCCCTATCGAGTTTGTAAGCGACTTGCCCGGCCGCGTGTTTGGCAAGCGCGGTGGTTACCCGACGGCAAAAAGCCTCGGTTGCAGACCACACCCGACCTTCCTCAGAACCGCCTTCGGGCGGTTCTTTCGTTCAGGGCATCTGAATACCGAACCGGTCCCGAAGGCTGATGGCGTTCATGTCCCGCGCGATGACCCATTTTCGTGAATAGGCCACGATATCCGCCAGTTGCAAAAGCCGCGCGGCGGCGGAATCCAGCCTGGTAACCTGGTTTACCGCCCGGAACCTCCCGTCATGCGCCCGCGCGGACGTCATCGCCGCCTCGAACGCAGGGTGTTGATTGTGGTGGTTGGCGTCGATGATGACATCGACGTTGCCGATCGTCTCGCGACGCAGAACGTCCTGCTGGAAGCGCCGCAGCCCGATCTTGACCGTCTCGATAACGGCCTGAGCATACTGAACCGCGGCCTCGCCCCCTTTCGGGGGCACCTTCTGATTGATCAGAACTACCTGATCGTTCGGTCTGCCCGTCCAGAAACGTTGCAGCAATCCCTGCAGATAGATGTCGTCGAGATGAGAGGCATGGATCTCGTTGGCATTGGCCTCCAGCAGATCGCTGAAACACTTGTCCATTCGCCCAGCGTCCCGGGCCAGGACGATAACGCCACCGAAAAAGAACGCGCCCGTCCCCGCCGTCCCATACTCGTCGAGGAAAAACAGCACCTTCTTGTTGAGGGTAAGAGCCAACTACCGTCCCGCCATCCACCCTGGCCCGATCCGCCGCGCCTCCGTCACCAGCGCCGCCGTCAGCGGCGTAAGAGGCTCCCGCTGCGGATACACCAGGCCGACCGTCGGCGGCGGCGGCCCGTTTGGATCAGCGATCGGGATCGCCCGCACCGGCCCGGGCAGCCCCATCGTCTCCGCCAGCACCGCCGGCATGACGCTGGCCCATTGGCCGGTCCTCACATGCGAATACAGCAGCACCATCGAGTTCGACTGCAATGTCGGCGCCGTCTCCACCCCCGCCTCGCGCAGCCGGCGATCGATGATGCGGCGGTTCTGCATGTCGGGGGTGAGCAGACACAGCGGCACCCCCGCCACCTCCGCCCACGTCACCTCCGTCCTTTCGCCCAACGGCCGATCGGCTGCGATCAGCAGGCAGTAGCGCTCGTGATAAAGCGGCACGGCGCGCGCGCGTCCCAGGGGTTCGTTGTCAACGTAAGTCAGCCCGGCCTCGATCTCCAGGTTCTCCAGCATCGTCAGGATCTCGAAGGAGTTTCGCGACAGGACGGTGAACAGTACTTCAGGATGCGCCGCGTGCAGCGGAGTCGTCAGCGCCGAGACAATCGGCAGCGCCGTCGGTACCGCGGCGATGCGCAGATGCCCAGCCAATCCGCGCTTCAGCGCCGTGATTTCGCCGCGCATGGCCCGGTAATCGCCGACGATGCGCCGCGCCCAGTCCAGCACGCGCAGCCCCTCCGGCGTGAACCCGATGAAGCGCGATTGCCGCTGCACCAGCAGGACGCCAAGCCCCTCCTCAAGGCTTTTCAGCCCGGCCGACAGGGTCGGCTGAGTCACACCGCAGGCGTCGGCGGCCCGGCCGAAATGCTGTTCCTTCGCCAGCGCCAGCAGCATGTCGAGTTTGTCGATCATTCACTCCTCGCCCATTACTCCTGCCCGGGCCGGGAAACGAATACCTGGCGGTTGCGGAATGAGATCCAGACGCGCCGGCCTTGCAGGAATGGCTCGCCGATAAGGGCATCGCCGATACCCGCCTCGGACAACTGGATGGCGATCAGCGGGGCGATCTGCACGGTGGGGCCAATGCGAAGCTGCCTGAAGCGGTGGACGTAGGCAATGGCCTCGGCCGGACCCACGCCGCGCTGGCGGATTCTGGCATCGCCAGCCAGGGCCTGCTCGTTCAGGCCCATCCGCCGGGTCATGTCCGCGCCGATGAGATTGCGCCCTGCCCCGGTATCCAGGATCGCCATGCCGGACACGCCGTCCAGCTCAATCGGCAGCAGCAGGCGATCCTTGCGCGCGCCGATGCCGGGAATCTCCGCCGCCGGTTCCGCCCAGGGCGGAGCGGATTGCGGACATTGCCGGGCGCGATACAGCGTCAGCACGCCGTGCGGCACGTCGATGTCCAGGTCGAACGCCAGCAGGATGTCGGCGCCGAGCAGCCCGTCGGCATCCAGACCGTGTTCGTTCCGCAAGTTGAATGTGCCGACGGCGACCCGTTCGACCGGGAAATGCACGCCGCCGAGTACCAGCCGATCGAGGTCAACGTCGGTGGTGACAGTGCGGCCGCCGATGCCAAGCGAGCGGGTCCGGTAACGCGGGTCGTGCGGCAAGCCCAGCCGCTCGGCGGCGGCATCGCTGAGCGTGGTTCGCTCCGCCCCGCTATCGACCACCAGATGCACCCACTTGCCGTTGATGCCGGCGGGGACCACCGGCAGATGGTCCTGCACCTGCAGAGGCATCGTCGCGATCAGTGAAAGGGAGCAGTCGGCGGCGGTCGGGCCGCAATGCGTCAACAGCAACAGCAGCATGAGGCCGAACGCGCGGCGGAACGGCATGGGCGGGGCACCTTCGGTCTCGGTTGGCGGGGAGACCATGGCATAGGCACCACGTCGTTGCCAAAGCATTTCATTGACGGACGGCGGCCGGAATGCTTGGACGGATCAGGCTTCGGCGCTGCTTTCTGGGGGGAGTTCAATGCCGGTGTAGAACTCCGCCATCGGGACTTCCACGCCGATTTCCGGCATCCGCAGCGTGTCGCCGGCGGTCAGCGTATCCGCGACCAGATCGTTTTCCTTGCGCACGAAGACCATCGCCGCGATGGCGTCCTGCTCCAGGATGACATAGCGCCGGATCGAGGCCGTCGCGCCGTATTCGCGCAGCTTCTCGATCCGGTCTGTGCGGGACGTGCTGTCGCTGAGGACTTCGAATACGACGGCCGGGTCGCGCACCACGGTCGATTTGGCCGGACCGGGAGTGCACACCACGAAGGCGTCGGGGTAGCGAATACGGCCGGCCACTTCAATTTTCATGGTCGGGCCAAACACGCGACACAGTGCGCCGGGAAGACGGCTTTGCACCGAGAACCTGACATTGCCGGCAATGATCTCATGCGCGCGCGTTCCACCGGTCATCGCGACCGGTTCGAACCCGTCAAATTCCCAGCGAAGCTCCTGCCTTTCCTCCCAGGCAAGGAACTCGGCGAGGGTCATCGGCTTGCGCAGCGCCACACTCATGGATGCGTCCATACCACACTCCCGCCGATTTGTCGCCTGTTCGCAGCCGGTGCTAAATCGGCCATCCCAACCAGGAGAACCCCATGGCCAAGACCTACTGGATCGCCACCTATCGTGCGGTGACCGACCCCGCCAAACTCGCCGCCTATGCGCAACTCGCCGGCCCCGCCATCGCCGCCGGTGGCGGAACGTTCATCGTCCGCGGCACGCCGGTCAAGACCTATGAGGCGGGCCTGAACCAGCGAGCCGTCGTCATCGCGTTCGACAGCCTGGAGCAAGCTGTCGCGACCCATGACAGCCCCGCTTACCAGGCCGCACTCGAGGCACTCGGCGACGGGGCGGAACGCGACATCCGGGTGGTCGAGGGCGTCTGATCAGCCGGTAACATACTCGCATCTGAACCCGTCGCCCCACCGCTTGATATAACCGCGGGATGGCGACGGGAAATGCGCGAAGCAGCACTGCGTGTCCGTATCGCAGTAGGTTTCCAGGAACTTGCGGCGCGTCGCGGAACTTTGCACCGGGTCGTAATCGATCCGCATCGCCAGATCGGTCCACTTCGCCTGCAGCGGGGTATGGATCAGGTCGCCGGTGATCACGGCATCCCGGCCCCGCTTGCCGAGCGTCACCGCGTAATGATCGATCGTGTGACCCGGCGTCGGAACCAGCGAGACCACATCGCTCAAGGAATGATCGCTGGTGACCAGGTCGCAGCGCTTCGCCTCGATGATCGGGATGACGCTGTCGAATATCGGCGGAACCGTTGCCTTGTCATTTTCCGCCAGCCAGTAGTCCAGTTCCTGCTTCGAGAACAGATACCGCGCGTTGGGGAATGTCGGCACCCACCGGCCGTTCTCCAGCCGCGTGTTCCAGCCGACATGATCGACATGAAGATGCGTGCAAAGAACAAAATCGATGTCGGCGACGGTCAGGCCGGCCTCCGCCAGCCCCTGCATGAACACGGTGTCGGTCTTCATATGCCATAACGGCCGCAGCGGACGCTGCTTGTCGTTGCCGACGCAACTATCGACAAGAATAACGTGGCGGCCCGTGCGCACGACATAGGACTGGAAGCACAGCACCAGGCGGTCCTGCGCGTCCAGCGCGAGCGGGTTCCGCATCCAGCTTCGGCTTTCGTCCAGCCGCTCCGGCGTCAACGACGGCAGGAACTCCAGCGCCGGCGTGAAGCCGCACTCCATCTCGATGATCCGGTGGACGGTCATGTCGCCGAGTTTGAAGGTCGTCGTTGCCATTCGGTTCGCTCCCCGGTTCCGATGGCAGCAGGTTAGCCGCGGACGGGGCTACCCCGCCATCGCGTAGCCGCGCCGCCGCGCCGGAGGCAGCCTGTGCCGCCCGGCGACCCGCTCCAGGAGCAGCCGCACGTCCGCGTCCAACCCCGCCTTCAGAGCGGAGTCGAGGAAGACCTGCTCCAGCACGTCCTGCTGCGCGTGGCTGCCGCCGATGCGGTACATCTCCCCCAGCACCGGCCGCATCAGCGCCACCGCGCGGTCATGCCGCCCCTGTCCGTTCGCCAGCACCGCGCGGGCCACCGGCAGGCCGACATCGCGCGTCAGCACGGCATTCGGCTGCCCGCCGTTCGCGAAATCCGCCATGCCGGCGAGCATCGCGTCCGCCGCCGCATCCCGGCCCGTGGCGGCCAGCGCCATCATCCAGTGGGCGGCAGTGAAGGCAGACTGGCAATCGCCGATGCGGGCCTCGGCCTTGTCCGCCAGTTCGGTCCATCTCCCGCCGGCATCCACGCCCAGCCGGCCCAGGCGGAACAGCATCGAGGCCGCGTTCTGCATGTCGATATATAGATCGGGTGCCGCCTCGGTCAGCGGCGATCCGAGGTTGCGGAACGCCGTGTCGTACAGCGACAGCACCTTGCCGAAATCGCCGATCTCCAGGTGATACAGCGCCTGGTGCCACCAGAGATGATGCTTGAGGTTGTTGCCGCCATCCCAGCGCCGCTGCAGCGCTTCCACCCAGGCGATCCCCTCATGCCGGCGGCCCGTCATCTCGAGCACATGCGCCACGCCATGCGCCGCCCACAGGTCGCCGGGATCGAGCCGGATCGCCGCCCGGCCGGCGTTCTCCGCCTCCTGGTAATGACCGCACTCCTCCTGTGCGAAGCAGCGGCAGCCGAGAATGGCGGCGAAGCCGGGCAAGGCCGCGCTCCAGTGCCGCTCGGCCGACAGCACGGAGGCCAGCATCGCCTCCGGCCGCCCGGCCCAGAAGTTGACGAAATGCGCGAGGCGGAAGGCCAGGATGTCGTGCGGATGCTCCGCCAGGATGTCGTCCCATGCCGCGACGGCGCGCAGCGGATCGCCGTCGATCCAGTGCGCGAGCGCCGCTGCGTGCGCCTGCTCGCGGGCCGAAGCGGGGGACCGCCGCGCTTCCGCCAGGGCGGCGCGCGCCGTGGGCAGCGCGTCGGCACGGAACGACATCAGCAGCAGATAGCCGCGCAGGCAATGCGCCATGCCGAAATCCGCATCGGCTTGCAGCAATGCGTCCATCCGGGCGGGCATGTCGGCACGGTAGTTCAGATACCCGTCAACCGCATGATCGAACCGTGTGACCGCCTGCGCCGACACTGTGGTCAGAGCGAGGCCGCGGCAATCCTTGACCATCCGTTTGTCCTCCCCGCCGCCGCGCATAGCACGAAGGCCGGGAGAGACGAAGGCGCCGGACCGGTCAGGCCGGAGTCAGGCTGACCCGCGCGACTCCTGACCGCAGGATGCCGAGTTGGCGGGCCGCGGCGGCCGAGAGATCGACGATGCGCCTGGCCGAGTAGATCCGGTCGGTCACGGTGACGACGACGGATTGGTTCGTGCCGGCCAGCGTGACCCTGAGCCTGGTGCCGAACGGCAGCCAGGCATGGGCTGCGGTGAGCAGCCTTTGGTCGAAGCGGCTGCCGTCGGCAGCGCGGCGGCCATGATAGGCATTGCTGTAGAAGGAGGCGGTCCCCGTTTCGCTGACCCAGTTGGAGTCCTGCCCGTCGGTTGAGGGGACTGCCTGGCGGTGGTGGTGCTTGGATGCGGTGCGCGCCAAAGCTCCGTGATGCGACGATCCCAGCAGCGCCGACGCTGCAATGACCGCGATTGCGAAATGTTTTCTCATCATACCTCACTGAACGACAGGCGAACGATTAACAAAAGTCAGTTAACCGTTTCGGTGGTGTGTCAGGGCACAATATCCGCCCTCCAATGCAGTCGAAATGACCAGCATTGTGTCAAAGAACCTCGCCAATACGGCGAAATTGCGGCATTTTCTCGTGCCGCGAGTGGTTGTTCCCCGCTCCATGTTAAGCAACATGCTGCAAATCGACTGCGATGACAACCCCGTGATCGACGATTTTTCGGTTCGGATCCGCGGAATCGCGAATGTCAAAGAATTTCAGCGGCCAGGCGTTCACGGTAACGGCTTGAAAAGGCAAAAGATTTGGACGACTGGCCAATATGACGATTCGGAGGAGGCGCGGCGTCCGATGGCTCTATTGTGCCATTTTGCCGTGTGCTCCGTCGCAACAGTATCATTTTTTATACAGGCGCCTGCACCTGGCCGCCGTGTGCGACACGGCGATTTCCCCTCCGGACGCGCCAGTTCGCTCCCCGCCGGGATCGTACCCGTGGTAAGGGACCGCCGCAGCCACCCTTCAGGCGACTCCGGACCATGACCAATCCCTACGTGACCGTCTCCAGCCGGATCGCCTATGAAAACCCCTGGACCCGGGTGCGCGAGGACAAGATCCGCCGCCCGGACGGATCCGACGGCATCTACGGCGTGGTGATTCGGCCGGATTTCGTGGTCGTCGCGGCGTTGCAGGCCGGGCTCGTCACTTTGGTGGAGCAATACCGCTATCCGGTCCATGCGCGCATGTGGGAGTTCCCGATGGGCATGTGGGAGCACGCCCCCGGAACCGATCCGGCGGTGCTGGCCGCGGCGGAACTGCGGGAGGAAACCGGGCTGACCGCCGGCCGGATGGTCTATGCGGGGCCAATCTTCCAGGGACCGGGCTACTGCACCCAGCGCGGCCACATTTTCCTCGCGACGGACCTCAGCCGCGGCGAGACGCAGCGCGAGGTCACCGAACAGGACATGATTGCGCGCGATTTCCCGCTGGCGGAGATGGAGGCGATGATCCGCTCGGGCGTCATCCTGGACGGCATGACGATCGCGGCGTTCGGGCTGCTGCGGGTGAAGGGGCTGCTGTAGCGGCAAGCCGGGCGAGCGGCTTCCCTGGATTCTCGGGACAAGTTGATGTCCGGGGCCTTGCGGGGTGCCGTCCCGGCTCACCAGGATGGCGGCAACAAGACCAGGGAGACGACATGTCCATCGGCACCCACGCCGTCCGGGCTCCCGGACGGGCTGCGGTCATCGACAGCGGCAGCGGAGAGATCGTCACCTACCGCCAGCTCGACGAACGCTCGAACCGTCTCGCGCAGTATCTGCATGCGGCGGGACTGCGCCGCGGCGACACGGTCGCGCTGTTCATGGAGAACACGCCGCGCTTTCTCGAGGTGGTGTGGGCGGCGCGGAGGTCCGGCCTGTATCTGACGGCGGTGAACCGCTACCTGACGGCGGAGGAGGCCGCCTACATCATCGACGACTGCGACGCGAAGGTGCTGATCAGCTCGTCCGCGCGGGCCGATGTTGCGGTTGCCCTGCCGGGCCGCCTGCCGCGGTGCCGGGAGTTCCTGATCATCGGCGGCGGCGTCGATGGCTGGACGTCCTACGAAGACGCGGTCGCCGGATTCCCCGCGCATCCGCTGGACGAGCAATGGCTCGGGGAGCTGATGCTGTACAGCTCCGGCACCACCGGGCGTCCCAAGGGGGTGCGCAAACCGCTGCAGCCGGTGCAGGTGGACGAGGCCGGCGGGCTGTCGGATCTGATGCGCGGGCTGGGGTTCGGCGATACGACGGTCTACCTGTCGCCGGCGCCGATGTATCATGCGGCGCCGCTGGTGTTTTCCATCAATGCGCAATGCGCCGGCGGGACGGTGCTGATGATGCCGCGCTTCGACCCCGAGGAGGCGCTGGCGCTGATCGAACGCTACCGGGTGACGCACAGCCAGTTCGTCCCGACCATGTTCGTGCGCATGCTGAAATTGCCGGAGGCGGTGCGCCGCCGCTACGACCTGTCGAGCCACCGTCTCGCCATCCACGCCGCGGCGCCCTGCCCTGTCGAGGTGAAGCGGGCGATGATCGATTGGTGGGGGCCGATCATCCACGAATACTATGGCGCTACCGAGGGCAACGGTCTGACCTGGATCGACTCCGCTGCCTGGCTGGCGCATCCCGGCTCCGTCGGCAAGCCGATCATCGGGGTGGTGCATGTCTGCGACGAGGACGGCGCGGACCTGCCGATCGGCGAGACCGGGCTGGTGTATTTCGAGCGCGATACGATGCCGTTTGCCTATTACAAAGACCCGGAGCGCACCCGCGCTTCGCAGCATCCGCTGCATCCGGCGTGGTCCACGCTCGGCGACCTGGGTTACCTGGATGCGGAGGGCTATCTGTACCTGACCGACCGCAGGGCGTTCATGATCATCTCGGGTGGGGTGAACATCTATCCACGGGAGATCGAGGACACGCTGGTGGCGCATGCGGCGGTGCGCGACGTCGCGGTATTCGGGCTGCCCGATCCGGAGATGGGCGAGCAGGTCAAGGCGGTGGTGGAGCTGATGGACGGTTTCGCTCCGTCGGACGCGCTGGCGGCGGAGCTCATCGGCTTCGCGCGGGAGCGGCTCGCGCACTTCAAGGCGCCGAAATCGCTGGATTTCATCGACGCTTTGCCGCGGATGCCGACGGGCAAGCTGTATAAGCATGCGCTGCGGGCGCAGTACCTGGCGCGCTGTGCCTGACTTCGGCATGGCCCGGGCGGCGTTTCGGCGAGATGTCGGTGAAGCCGCCCGGCGCGCCGCGGCCGAACCGATCCTCTTCACACCCGATCCGACTGTGGTATGACGCGGCACGGCTCGCCGCAACCGATAAGGTTTCCGTCATGACCCAAACTCAGACCGGTTCTCCGGCTCACCCACCCCATACCGGCCCGACCCTGGCGGTGCTTCCGCGCGCGGATGACACGGCGCCGGTCTTCGCCGGCTTCGCCTTCACCGGCGGCGAGCGGCCGCCGCACGAACCCGGCGTCTTCATCCTCACCCGCCGCATCGCCGATCGGCTGTATCCCGCGCTGGTTGGGGAGGCGGAGAATATCGCCGCTGCGATCATTGATTTGCGCGCCAGGGACCCGGCCGCGGCGGACGCGACCGATGGCGTGTTCTGGATGCCGCGCGCCCAGCCGCGGCAGCGCGCCCATATCGCCCGCGATCTGATTGGCAAATACCACCCGCCGCTGAACACCGAGCACCGCAAGGCGCCGGCGGTGCCGGAACTCGCCGCACTGATCCCGGATCGGGTCGATGCCGGCTATGCCGCCGCCGCCCAGCCGCCCGTCGGCGGCATCGCCGCGACCGAGGAGGAACTCGCCCGCCTTGTCGAGATCTTCTACGCCGCCGCCAAAGCCGACCCGCTGATCGGCCCGGTGTTCAACAGCACGGTGGCTGATTGGGACGCGCACGCGCGGACGGTGGCGAATTTCTGGTCGCGCAGCCTGCTGGGGACGACTCGCTACAACGGGCACCCGTTCACGGCGCATCTGTCGCTGGGGCTGAAGCCGGAACATTTCGACCGTTGGGTGGCGCTGTTCCGGACCAGCGCCAACGCCGTGCTGCGGCCCGAGGCGGCAGCCTACGCCATCGGCAAGGTCGAGCACATGAGCACGTGCTTCCAGACGGGATTGTTCCTGCCCGAGATCGAAAAGCATGCGGCGGCGGAGTAACCGGTATTGCGGGGGGGTAAGGGCTGACCGTTGCCGGCGCAGTATTCGGGTGCCGCGACGCAGCTCCGCCATTGTAAGCCCCTTTATTCCAGGGATAAGACCTGCAACCCCTCCGTGACAACTATCAGTGCAAACTGTTCTCATATTGACGTTCAATCACCCATGAGGATACGCCAAAATGGTCAGCGATCTGAGTCTCCGATTTTTCCTCTCCTTCCTTCATTTCAATAATAGCACTTCTGGGCGCCAGTAGCTCGGCGGCAAATGCTCGGCCGACGGCTTGACGATCGGTGTAAAGATCGGCAACGCATGCCGCCCGGCTGCCAAAAACGAGGTAATCGCCCATCGCGCGCGCAAGCACGAATGCGTTGGACTTCTCATGTTTGCCCGCAACGATAATAACTGGTTCGCTTGCATCAGCGGCCAAAAAACCACGCAGCGATCCCGGGGCTGGCGGACCAAGCCCAATCTTGCCTTTGGCACCTAAGATCCTTGACAATCCATCAAGGCCTCCAATCGGCTGATCCGCTGCGAACCCATGCTCGGCTCGCACCGCGTTCGCCCACGCGTAGCCTTGGTTGTATGGCTTTTCAGATACCCAATCAGCTTTGGGCTTGCAGCGGCTGCGAAGGTCGGCAAGGCAGTGCATGCGATTGCTGTCCCCATGGACCTCAAGTTCAGAAGAAATCCAATGCTGCCCATCGTCAAGCATGTCCAAAAGAACCGCCGAACCAAATTCCAGACGAGCATCCTCGTCCGGAAACCGGTCGATAAGTTCGTGGATTCGGGCAACCTTATCATCGCCAAGATCGTAAGGGCTCACGCCAAGCGAGCCGGCAGCGCGACAAAAGGATTGCTCGGCCGCCTGACTACGGGAATCCTCAATCCTGGCGAGCAGGTTGTGTAGAGGTTTGGCCAGCCGGCCGCATAGCCGATGATGCGCAGCAATCGGCCGGATGATTTCGTCGAGCAGGTGCCTTTCGAACATCGTTACAGACGTGTTCGCCAGGCCGGGTTCAAGATCGAGCATTGATCCGTCCTTGCCTCGTGCCGACAGCCGCAGTCCGCTTCCTTGTGCGGTTACCATAAAGGAAAATAGCCGCTCTCCACGATCGCCGAACGCGAAATCCCACAGCCTCAACGGAGCGTTGCGGCGATAAAGCATCCGCCACCAATGGGACAGGAGATGGCGCCCAACTGTATCGAGATCGAGATCCGCGCAAGCGGCACAGGAAGCTTCCGATGAACGTGTCCCAATCCAGGTCGTAAGTCTGCCGAAGTTTGCGTCTTCCCCTACGCCATTGCCATTAGCATCCGGCTGTTCGTGAAACGCCACTGCGAACAGCGGTCTTTCGCCAGGCTCTGCCGAACCTGTTTCCTGAACCGCTTCCAGCAGGCCTAATTCCCGAGCCTTGTTTACACCGAGTTCAGTTATCCTCGGAACCGAGAGGCGGCCCAAGGTTTCGACCGTGATAAGATTGGCTGCGACCAGCGCGTTGAGAGCCCGGCTCACGTTCGGCTGAGCACGGCCTGCAAGCTCTGCGAGCGCCCCAATGCTGCGCGGTCGAAACCTGGCGATGAGGCCAAGAAGGTCACGGTTTCCTTGCGCGGCAAGAACATGGACCCACTCCTCATGCCGCGCTGGTTCTTTGAGGCGGTTGAGCAGACGATCCCGCATTTCGGAACCGGATATGGACTTGCTCATTTTTCGTCTTCCTCGAATTCAAAAGGAGTGCCTTTGGACCGGCAGTAGTCCTCGAGCCGATTAAAAAAATCCGTGAGGAGCTGGTGCGCAGACTTAAAATCATAGCGAAAGCGCTGACCAGCCCGGCCCGGCCGATGTTCATGGTCCCATGGATCTGATTCTCCCGCCCCGTCATACGCGTGTGAGTTGTCGAACCCGAATATCCGTTCGCCGCGCTCATCCTGAAGAATGATCGCATAGTCGAGCCCGTGCGGCTGGGTGTCGGTCGTGTCGGCCCAGTCCGCCCGGATAACCACCTGCCAGCCGTTGGTCATGACGAGCACGCCCGCCATTTCGACTAAACCCCGGAGGTCCCGATCACCGAACATATATCGTGATATGATATGATTCGGTCCGGCTGTCAATGTGCCAGCCGGCCGAACCCGGGCGCGATCCGGGCCTGCTCACCTTCTCAAAACTGCCGCGTGGTCCGGGCTTGGGGTGCCTACAAAGTCGGCGCATCACTCACGATTCGTGCACGGATTGGCCCGGCGCAAACGACGGACCGGCTGCCCCGCGGTCTTCGCTGGACTGAACCAATCCAACCCGGAGGACTCTACCCCCGCCGCGGAACATTCAGGTTTACCGTCACGTTCTTCCGTTGCGTGAAGCTGTCGAGCATCCCCTCCAGCGAAAACTCCCGCCCGATCCCGCTTTGCTTGTATCCGCCGTAAGAATGACCCATCGACTGCCCCAACCCCTGGTTGACCTGCACCCAGCCTGACTCGATCGCATGCGCTGTGCGCAAGGCACTGCCGATCTCGTGCGTCCAGACATAGGCGGCGAGGCCGTAATGACTGTCGTTCGCCATACGGATCGCGTCGGCTTCGTCCGTCCAGGGAATCGCCACCAGCACCGGCCCGAAGATTTCCTCGCGCGCCAGGCGCCAATCGTTGGAGGTGTCGGCGAACACCGTGGGAATGGCGAAATACCCCTTGCTGAGCGGACCGTCACCGGGCGGCAGGCCGCCGAACACCAGGCGGGTGTCCTTGCGGTTCAGTCCTTCATCGACATAACCGCAGACTTTGCGGAACTGCTTTTCGTTGATGATGCTGCCGATGTCGCTGGCCTCGTCCAGCGGGTCGCCAAGCTTCAGCGCCGTCGTCTTCTTCGTCAGCTTATCCAGGAAGCTGTCGAAGATGTCGCGGTGCAGGAACAACCGCGAACCTGCCGTGCAGGACTGGCTTTGCCGGGTGAAGCGCATGCCGGCGATGACGCCGTCCACCACCCAGTCCTCATCGGCGTCCGGATAGACGATGGCGGGGCTCTTGCCGCCGAGTTCCAGGGAAACCGGAACGATCCGCTCGGCCGCGGCGCGCATGATGATCTTGCCGACTTCGGTCGATCCGGTGAACGACAGCTTGCGCACCATCGGATGCTCCGCCAGCGGGCCGCCGGCTTCCTCGCCGAGGCCGGTCAGCACGTTCAGCACGCCGGGCGGCAGGAACTCCTGGCAGACTTCGGCCACCAGCAGCACGCCCAGCGGCGCGTCCTCGGCCGCCTTCAGCACCAGCGTGTTGCCGGCGCACAAAGCGGCGGTGATTTTCAGCGCGCCCAGCAGCACCGGCGCGTTCCACGGAATGATCGCGCCGACAACGCCGAGCGGCTCGCGGCGCGTGTAACTCAGGACATGCTCGCCCAGCGGGATCGTTTCGCCCTTAAGTTCGCCGGCCAGGCCGCCGAAGTAACGGAAGATGTCCGCCACCAGCGTGGCTTCAGGCCGCGCCTGGGTGCGGATCGCATTGCCGGTCTCCTCGGCGACGATGCGGGCGAGTTCCTCGATGCGGGCTTCCAGGGCGTCGGCGATGCGCAGCAGCAGGCGGCCGCGCTGGCGGGGGACGGTGCGGCTCCAGCCGGGGAAGGCGGCGTGCGCGGCCTGCACCGCGCGATCGACGTCCTCCGCCGCGCCGCGCGGGATCGTCGCGATCGGCGTGCGCCGCCCGGGGTTTTCCACCGTCAGCACTTCGCCGGAGACGGCATCCACCCATTTGCCGTCGATGAGCATCCGCACATGGCGGAGCGCGCCGGCCGCGGGACGGGTCTGTTCGGTCGTTGACATGGGATTGGGTCCTCCGCCGCGTTTCTGTTATGCGGTGCGGCTTTTGGCGCACCGGGGGCTGGCCGCACCGGGATTGGTGCGCCCGGCAGGACTCGAACCTGCAACCGAGCGGTTATGAGCCGCCAGCTCTAACCAATTGAGCTACAGGCGCGCACCATTGCCTTCATGCCTGCACTGGCCCCGCCGCGTCAACGGGTTCTCCCCGGGGCCGCCGGACGCTGGCTACTCCGCCGCGATCCTGGCCGCAGCCCGATGCGGCGAAACGGGCTGCCGGGCGCGCCATCCGCTCGGCGGCAATCCCGACCAGCGGAGGAAAGCCCGCGAAAATACGCTGATATCGGCGTATCCGAGCGCAAGGCCGATATCGGTAATGCTCATTCCGGTTTCCGACAGCAACTGCCGGGCCAGTTGGAATCGCGCCCTGGCGGTGAGGTCGCGGAACAGCAGTCCACGTTCGCGCAATCGCCTGTCCAGGGTTCTCGGGTGCATCGATAGGCGCCTTGCGACGTCTCGCAAGCCGGGAGTGGTTCCGGTCGCCCCGCAAGCAAGCAGACGAATGACGCTGTCAACCAGATCGGGCTGCTTGATCCGCCAGTAATCGTTGACCTGCCGCAGAAGGTGTTCGCGGAGGCCGGTATCCGCGCCGCGAACCGGCGCGGCAAGCTGCCTGCGTTGATAAATCAGCGCCGACTGCTCGCTGTTGAAAATAACCGGCGCATCGAAGAAGCGGCGATACGCCCCGGCGTCGTCCGGCACACGGCGCGCGATCCTCACCTCAATCGGCGACTGGCCGGTCAGTTCGCGAAAAATGGCGCACCCGGCTGCGACTGTTCCATCATAGATCTGATCGATGGCGACGACATCCTCGTCGTAGATTGTGTATGCCAGCATCGCCGGGTCGGACGTATTCAGAAAAATCGGAATGCCGCCCCGCACATATCGCTGATGGTTAGAAACAAGATCGACGATCGCGTCTCCCAGTGTCGGGGCGTTCCGCATCAGGCAGCCGACGACACCAAGCGCCTCCACCCGCGCCCGCTGCCCGACAAGCAGGCCGATCAACGGGATGTTGCCAAGACGGACCGAGGCGTCGAGAAGGCGGCCCATCGCCGAATACGGTATCAGCGCCTCCGGATCGTTCAAATTGTCGGCGGCCAGACCCGACGCCAGAATGATCCGGGCCGCGTCCACGCCAGCGTCCCGCAGAACCGCAGGCAACCCGGATAGCGGACCGACTCTCTGCCACGTACCGGCCTCCGCGGGCGCCATGCCTTCCCCCAAACCATCCCGTTTTGGGAATATTACCTACATCAACCCGGGAAAGTCCAGGAGAGCCGAAAGCTGCCCGGTTTTTTGCGCTTGTACCGGAAAGCCAGCGAGCCGGCGGCCCGTCACGGCTTCGGCCCGCCGCGCCCCGCGGCCGTTGCACCCGCCTCGACCTTGGCCGGGGGGTAGCCAAGCGCCGCGCTCTGCTCAGGCGCGATATAGCCCAGCTCGACCAGATGCAGCGCCAGCGCCTCCGGAAACGAAACCAAACGCTCATGCCCGCAATGACGCCAAAGGACCGGAGCTTGCCTTGAATTGTCCGGATGGAGGTCCGCCCCGGGGATCCGTCCGGGCACGCCAGCCGGCCCAGCGCATCCGGCGGCACCGGCGCGCAGGGAAAGCCCGGGCCCGCGCTCTCGGCCGGAGCATTTGCGCCGATGAGAAGAACGCCGGACACGGCAAAGGCCGCGCAGAGATGGCGCATCGGCGCGGAAGCGAACAGGATGCAAGACTTATGGCCGCCTTGCACGGCCGGAACTTTGCCCATCGCATCCTTCCATAATCGCATCCTCCGTCACCCCCGCGGCAAAGTCCTTTTTGTCCGATAATACTTCCATTCAGCAACGTCCCGCGCGACCATTGTACGTGGGCTGCATGGCGTTCGCCGTCGAGATGGCGCCCCGGCGCGGAAACCCAACCGGACGGAAAGCTACCATGTTGCCGAAATTCGACTTGTCCCGGGCGTTGCTCATCGCCGGCATGGGCGTCATCAATCTCACCTGCGCCAACCTGTCATGAATGGTCCTGCCGGCATCTGCGGCTCGGGGTTCGACCGCCGCCGCCGAGCCGCTGCCGTCGCATGCGCCGTACCCGGGCTGCACATGGCGCCCGTTTCAAGGCCTCGGCTTGGGGTTGCTCGTGCAGGACTGCACGGGTGAGAGCGAACATTACGTATACTCGGTCCGCGGCGACTGGATCGAGAAGCACCGCCCGTCCGACGATAGAATATTCGGCCCCAATCAGGTTATCCGCGTCCTGCGCAAGCCCGCCGCCATGCCCGTCGAGGAAGCCGTGAGGCAGTTCGCCCGGCCCACCCTGCCGCGAGAGGCGCATGGGCAATGCGCCGTTACGAAAGCAGACATGTCGCCCGTCAAGGACAAGCGGAAGATCGTGCTGACGCTGAAGCCGGTTGGAACCTATCCGGAGGACATCATGCGGCGGCAGGAATTAGCTTCATGGTGCGGCGCATATGGCGCCGAGGATATGACCACCTATTTCGAATACCACCCGTACGAAAGCCGGACATGCTTCCTGTTCGTGGTCTTTGGCTGGGACGAGCCGGCGTTGTTCGACGAGCAAAACATCCGCATCGGGGATGGACCGGGCTGACCGGAGGCCGGCACCGTGGCCGCGGGAGAGGTCGGCACGCGCCGCAAGTATGGCGTCCTTCGAGGCTTCCTGGTCCCGCGCGCGCGGCGCGGGCAAGCAAGATGTGCGTCTAAAGAGGTTCTGCGTCACAGGCGGCTTCGGTCCTGGCCGGGTCCATAGACCCGCAGGACCAGGACGTCGCCGGCGGTCGCGCTGCGGCCGGTGTCGGGGGTGACCTCGTAGAGCACCCGGTAGCCGCCGGCGCAGGGAAGCTCCCGCACGCGAGGATACTCGCCGATCGGCCATTGGCACGGGTGCCGCCGGAGGCGGCGGATGTCGGCCCGGATCGCGGCCAACATACGACGCGCGCGGTCCCGAGCCGGGCTGCGTCAGCCAGCTTCGGGCGGTAATGAGGTCCTCAATCGCGTCGTCGGTGTAGCCGAGCTTGCGCAACACGCCAACCAGGTCAGCGCCTCATTGGCCGGAGCGGGGCGGCGGCAACTCGTGGTCGGTGTCGAGGCTGTCGATCCAGGCGTCAACTGCCTCCGACGGCACCACACGACCGGCAGCCGCCGAGGCGCGCGCCCTGGCGATGCCCGCAGCCTCCCGGACGATCCGGGCCTGCCGGTCATCCTCGGTTTCAGAGCGCGGCAGGTCGTTGGTGTCGGCGTTCATCGTGTCCATGACATTCAACATAATCCTTGAGGCGGCCGGCTGCCGGAAGTGCCTTGCTGCCGGCACCGACCCGGCCGCATCAGCGCGCGTCACGGCTTCGGTCCGCTGCCCCCCGCCGCCGCCGCATTCGCGTCGCCAAGCAAGCCGCCCGGCGGAACGTCAATCCGCTCGCCCGTCTTCGGTGGCGCCTTGCGCCGCGCACGCCATTCGTCGAAGCCCTGCAACACGACGAAGAACGACGGCACGAACAGGACCGCGAGGCAGGTCGAGGCGATCATGCCGCTGAATACGCTGATGCCCAGCGACTTCCGCGCGTTCGCGCCGGCGCCGGTCGCCAGCACGAGCGGCAGCACGCCGAGGATAAAGGCGAACGACGTCATCAGAATCGGCCGGAACCGGGTGCGGGACGCCTCGACCGCCGATTCGAGCAGGCTCTTGCCGTGAACCATCCGCTGCTCGCGCGCCACCTCGACGATCAGGATGCCGTTCTTGGCCGACAGCGCGATCAGCAGCATCAGGCCGATCTGGGTATAGAGGTTGTTGGCGGCGCCCAGTGCGGTGAGCGCGACCACCGGTCCGATCAGCGCCAGCGGCACCGCGGCCAGCACGGCCAGCGGCAGGATCCAGCTCTCATACTGTCCGGCGAGGCAGAGATAGACCAGCAGGATCGACAGCGCGAATACATAGTAAAGCTGGTTGCCCGTCACCTTCTCCTGGTACGACATGGCGGACCATTCGTAGGTGACGTCATTCGGCAGGACGCGCGCGGCGATTTCCTCCATCGCCGACATTGCCTGGCCCGAACTGAACCCGCGCGCCGGGCCGCCGACGATGGTGGCGGACGGATACAGGTTATACAGCGTGATCAGCGGCGGCGCGGTCAGCGGTCCGAGATGCGCCAGCGCGCCGATGGGCACCATCTGGCCGTCCTGGCTGCGCACGTACAGGTTCAGCAAATCGTCCGGGTGCAGGCGATACGGCGAGTCCGCCTGCACATAGACCTGCAGCGACAGGCCGAACTTGTTGAACTGGTTGACGTAGGTCGAGCCGACATAATCGGTCAGCGCCGCCAGCACATTGCCGACGGGCACCTTGAGGGTCTCGGCCCGGGCGCGATCGACCGTCAGGGCCACGTGCGGCGCGTTGACCCGGAACGTGGTCAGCACATTGCCGATACGCGGATCGTTCTTCGCCTGCTTGACCATCTCCTGAACCAGGTTGTCGAGCTTCTTGTAGTCGAAGCTGCCGCCGAGCATCTCCAACTGCATCTGGAAGCCGCCGGCGTTGCCGATGCCCTGGATTGGGGGCGGCGGCAGCACGAACGCCTGGCCATCCGGCAGCGCCGCCAGCGCCTTCGTCACGTTCTGGTAGATCGAAAGCAGGTCCTGGTCCGGCGCCTTGGTCCGGAGGTCAAACGGCTTCAGCATGATCCAGGCCGTGCCGGCGTTGGCGACATCGGCGCTGTTGTCGAGGATCGACATGCCCGACAGCGCGATCACCTGGTCCACGCCGGGGATGTCCTTGACGGCGTCGTTGACCTGCTCAAGCGACGTCGTCGTGCGGCCGAGCGCCGCGCCCTCCGGCAACTGCATGGCGACCAGCAGATAGCCCTGGTCGTCGATCGGGATGAACGCCGTCGGCAGACGCCCGAGGCCCCAGATCGCGCCTCCGGCGAACAGCAGAGCGACCAGCACCATCACGCCGCTGACCCGGACCATGCGGCCGATAAAGCTTGCGTAGCCGCGCTCCATCGGATCGTAGACGTGGTTGAACGCGCGGTAGAGGAAGAAGCGCTTCTCGGGAGGCACCGGGGTGCGCAGCCACAGCGCGCACTGCGTCGGCTTCAGCGTGGCGGCGTTCACCGCGCTGATCAGCGCCGTCACCGCGATAACCAGGGCGAACTGGGCGAACATTTGCCCGGTCAGTCCCGGCACGAACGATGCCGGGATAAACACCGCCATCAGCACCAGCGTGATGCCGATGATCGGCCCGAACAGCTCGTTCATCGCGGCAATGGCGGCGTCGTGGCCCGACATCCCGCGCTCGATATGCTTCGTCACGCCTTCGACGATGACGATGGCGTCGTCCACGACGATGCCGATGGCCAGCACGATGCCGAACAGAGTGGACAGGTTCACTGAAAACCCGAGCGCCGCCATCCCGGCGAAGGCGCCGATGATGGTCACCGGCACGGTCGTCGCGGGCACCAGCGTGGCGCGGAAGTTCTGCAGGAACACCAGGATGACGATCAGCACGAGGATGCCGGCCTCGTACAGCGTGGTGTAGACCTCGTTGATCGATGCCTGGACGAACAGCGTGGTGTCGTACGGGATGGAGTAGCGCAGCCCCTCCGGAAAGCGCTTCGCCAGTTTCGCCATCGTGGCGGCGACTTCCTTGCCGACTTGCAGCGAGTTCGACTCGGGCGTCTGGTAGATGGCGATGCCCGCGGCCGGCTTTCCGCTCAGCTTGAAGTCCTGCGAGTAGGTCTGCGCGCCAAGTTCGATCCGCGCGATATCCCTGACGTAGACCAGGCGTCCGCCCTGCGCTGTCTGGTCCTTGACCACGATGTCGCCGAACTGGCTCGGGTCGTTCAGCCGGGACTGAATATCGACGGTGTACTGGAAGGCGGTGTCAGCCGGCGCCGGCGGGATGCCGATCTGGCCGGCTGCGACGTTCTGGCTTTGCTGGCGGATGGCGTCGATCACGTCCTTCGGGTCGAGGCCGAAGGATTGCAGCTTCTGCGGATCCATCCAGATCCGCATGGCATAGGTGCCGGCGCCGAACACCTTGACGCTGCCTACGCCCGGCAGCCGCGCCAGTTCGTTGACCAGGTTGATGGTGGCGTAGTTGGTCATGAACAGGCTGTCGTACTGACCTGTCGGCGAGTCCAGCGTGACGATCTGCAGGATGGCGGTATTCTTCTTCTGCACGCTGACGCCCTGCGCCTGCACCGGCTCGGGCAGCGACGCCAGCGCCAACTGCACGCGGTTCTGCACCAGCACCTGGTCGATATTCGGGTCGGTGCCGATCTGGAACGTGACCGTGAGGCTGTAGGTGCCGTTGGCGGCGCTGGTCGATTCCATGTACAGCATCTGGTCGACGCCGTTGACCTGAAGCTCTATCGGCAGCGCGACCGTGTCGATCACCGTCTGCGGGCTGGCGCCGGGATAGCTCGCCGTCACCGACACCGTCGGCGGGACCACGTTCGGATACTCCGAGACCGGCAGGCGGAACAGACTGACGGCGCCGACAAGGACCAGCACAATGGCCAGCACGTTGGCGAGGACCGGGTGCTCGATAAAGAACTTCGACATCCTGGCGCGGAACTATCCC
This sequence comes from uncultured Rhodopila sp., assembly GCA_903851415.1. Lineage (GTDB taxonomy): Bacteria > Pseudomonadota > Alphaproteobacteria > Acetobacterales > Acetobacteraceae > Rhodopila. Next base: position 49,397 of record CAINOE010000005.1, read on the forward strand.
CCGATGGAGGTGATCTGCGGTGCCACCTTAATCCCCGGCGTGGCGCGCCACAGCTCACCGACAACCACGCGATCGTCCTTGTTGAGCCCGCTGCTGATCACGCGGAGACCGCCGACAAGCTCGCCAAGCTGAACGTAGCGCTGCTCGATGACGTCGTTCTGGTTCACCACCAGCAGATAGCGGCCGCCCTGGTCTTCCTGCAGCGCGCGATCAGGCACCATCAGCGCGCTCTTGACAACCTTGCCCATCGGCAGGCGCAGGTTGGCGAACATGCCGGGCAGCATGGTGCGGTTCGGATTGGCCAGTATCCCGCGCACCAGCAGCGTGCCGGTCGCCGGATCGATCGCCGGGGCGACATATTCCAGGGTTCCGCGATGCGGAAAGCCGCTCTCCCCCGAAAGCTGCACGTCGATCGGCACCTGGTGCAGTTCCGCCAGGGTCAGCCGGCGCTGATCGAGGTTGGCGCGGATCTGCAGCGCCTGCTGCGTGCTGATGTTGGCCTCCACATAGATCGGATCGAGCTGAGTGATCTCGGCGAGCGCGGCCTCCTGGCCGTTGCCGCCGACGACGTTGCCCGGATCGATCAGGTGCTTGCCCATCTGGCCGTCGAATGGCGCTCTGACTTCGGTGTAGCTCAGATTGAGCTGGGCGATCGCGACCTGCGCCTGCGCCGCCAGGATGTTCGCCTCGGCGCTTTGCTTCTCGAAATTCCAGTGATCGACATCGACCTGGGTGGCGGCATCGCGCTTCAGCAGCGCCGTGTAACGGACCACTTCCGTCTTCGCGTAGTTCAGCGCTGCCTGTTGCAACTGAAGCTGCGCCTCGGCCTGCTTCAACTGCGCCTTGTACTGGTCCTGCTGGATGGTGAACAACAGGTCGCCTTTGCGCACGAACGCGCCGTCCTCGAAGGAGATCTTCTCCAGAAAGCCGACGACGCGGGCGAGCAGCTTCACCTGGTTGACCGCGGCGGCGTTGCCGGTGATTTCCAGCGTGTCGCTGACGGTCTCGATTTTCGGCCGGACGACGGGGATCGTCGGGACGTTGGATGCCGGCGCCTGGGCCAGCGCCTGGCCGCCGGAATGGCCGGGCAACCCGGTTGGCAGCGCGAACGCCGCGGCGATAGCCGACGCCAGGGCAACGCGCCGTCCGGCGCGCTTGCGGGGAGCCTGAGAGGCGGGCTGCACAGCGGCTACCACTGCGGCGCCCTCACGTCCGGTCCCCTGTCGGCCGGACCGGGCAACCCGGGCGCAGAGGGCTGCGGCTTGTCGGCGGCCGGCAGGACGCCGCCATAGTTGGTGCGGTTGCGCATCTCATCGCGCGTGGCATCGTTCACGAACCCGTTCCCCTCTCGTATCTGCCAGCCGCCGCCGAGCGCCCGGTACAGGGATGTGAGGCTGTTGGCCCAACTGCCTTCGGCTGAGGCAAGGCTGTTCTGCGCCGTATACAGATTCTGCTCGGCGGTCAGGACGGTGGTGAAGTCCCGCGTCCCAAGCAGGTACTGGTCGGTCGCGATGCGCACCGCGTTGATGGCCGCCGCCACGCTTTGGCGCAGCAATTCGACCTGATGGCGTCCCTGCAGGAAGCCGGCAAGCGCATTCTCCACATCCGCCTGCGCCGTCAGCACCGTATTCTGATAAGCGATCAGCAGCGTCTGCAGCCGCGCGTCCTGCACCCGCACGTTGTTGGTGATCTGGCCGTAGTTGAGCAGCGGCCAGGAGAACGACGGACCGAACGAGAACTGGATGGCCTGTCCGGAGAAGACCTGGTTGAGCCGGCTGTTGCCGACGGTTGCCGCCGACGTCCCGAACGCCCCCTGCAAAAAGAACGCCGGATAGAGATCGGCCTTGGCCAGGCCGATCTGCGCGCTCTGCGCCGCGGCGTTGAGTTCGGCGGCGCGGATGTCCGGGCGGCGGCGGAGCAGGTCCGCCGGTATCCCGACCACGGCGTCCTTCGGCGGGACCGGTATCGTCTGCGGACCGGCGAGCAGCGAATCCAGCGCCTCCGGCGACATGCCGAGCAGCACGCGCAGGGCATCCTCTCCCTGCTGCAACTCCGCCGTCAGTTGCGGGATCGCCGATTCGGTCTGCGCCAGCACGTTTTGGGCCTGGTAGACGTCTAGCTCGGTCGCAGTGCCGCCGTGGAAGCGGTCGCGGGCGATTTGCAGCGCCTTGCGCTGCCTGACGACGTTCTCGCGGGCGATGATCAGTTGCTGTTGCAGGGTGCGGATGCCGGTATAGGTCGTGGCGACGTCGCCGAGCAGCGTCACGAGCACGTCGTCATAGGTGGCGATCGAGGCCAGATAGGCGGCATCGGCGGATTCCACGCCGCGGCGGAACTTGCCCCAGAAATCCAGCTCCCAGGCGATCTGGCTGCTGAGCGAGGCGCGCCAGAAATTGCCGAGCGCGAGCGTGGGATTGGCCGCGGCGTCGGTCCGCGGGGCCTGGTTGTAGGCCACGCCGGCGCCGATCTGCTGGGTCTGGGGATAGAGTTCGCCGATGGCGAGGCCGAGGGTGGCGCGCGCTTCGATCACCCGGGTGCCGGCCGCCATCAGCGTGAGATTCTGATGATAGGCCAGATCAATCAGCCGGTTCAGCGTTGGATCGTTGAACAACGTCCACCATTGCCGATCGTCCAGGTGACCGGACCTGACGGCGGGATCGCCCGATTCCAGCCAGTTGGAGGCCACCGGAGCGGTCGGCGCCTTGAAGTCGGGGCCGACCTTGCAGGCTGCCAGCGGCAACAGCAGCGACACGGCCAAGGCGCGACGCCATTGGCGGGGCGCACGTGGCCGGGGGACGGGATTATGGACGGCGAGCGGCAACATAGCCGGCCCGGACCGCACGCGAGACGCCAGCAGATAGTGCCACGTAGTCAGTCCGTCCTTGCCGTTGCGTTGTGAGCATAAGCGTGCAGCCGCCATGAGAAATCAAGCGTATTGGATGCCGGTTCGCCAGGTTTTCGATCGTTTGCCTCCGCCGCGCTGCCGCCAGGCCACACTGCTTTGCCCCTTCGTGATTGTCCGCCGCAAAAACGCACGGTGAAAAATTCGGCGCTTTGCATTTTTCGACAGCGGGAAGGTGCCTGGCGGGAAACGTCGACGGTCTATCCAGCCGCCTAGAGCCTTTTTCAGGCTGACTGGAATCGCGGCGATGACCCTATTCGTCATGGCCCGGCTTGTCCGGGCCACCTATCGCGGCAGGGTGCTGGTATAGGTGGCCCGGACAAGC
>CAINOE010000006.1 GCA_903851415.1 uncultured Rhodopila sp.
CCGGCGACCGAAGCCGCGTCCTGCAACGCGGTGCGGACGACCTTGGTCGGGTCGATGATGCCGGCCTTGACCAGGTCCTTGAACTCGCCGGTCTGGGCATCGAAGCCGTAGTTGTAATCGTCCTTCTCCAGCGTCTTGCCGGCGATCACCGCGCCGTCTTCGCCGGCGTTCTCGGCGATCTGGCGCAGCGGGGTCTGGATCGCCTTGCGGACGATCTCGATGCCGAAGCGCTGGTCGTCGTTGTCGGCCTTCAGCTTGCCGAGGATCAGCGACGCGCGCGCCAGGGCAACCCCGCCGCCCGGAACGATGCCTTCCTCGACCGCCGCGCGCGTGGCGTGCAGGCTGTCGTCCACGCGATCCTTGCGCTCCTTCACTTCCACTTCGGTGCTGCCGCCGACGCGGATGACGGCGACGCCGCCGGCCAGCTTCGCCAGGCGCTCCTGCAGCTTCTCGCGGTCGTAGTCCGAGGTGGTCTCCTCGATCTGCGCCCGGATCTGCCCGCAACGGCCCTGGATGTCGTTCTTCTTGCCGGCACCCTCGACGATCGTGGTGTTTTCCTTCTCGATCAGGATCTTCTTGGCCTTGCCGAGATCGTTCAGCTTGACGTTCTCAAGCTTGATGCCGAGGTCTTCGCTGATCACCGTGCCGCCGGTCAGGATGGCGATGTCTTCCAGCATCGCCTTGCGGCGATCGCCGAAGCCCGGCGCCTTCACCGCCGCGACCTTCAGGCCGCCGCGCAGCTTGTTCACCACCAGGGTCGCCAGCGCCTCGCCCTCGACGTCCTCGGCGATGATCACCAGCGGACGGCCGGACTGCACGATGCTCTCCAGCAGCGGCAGCATCGGCTGCAGGCCGGACAGCTTCTTCTCGTGGATCAGGATGTAGGGGTTTTCCAGTTCGGCGACCATCTTCTCCGCATTCGTGATGAAATACGGGGAGACATAGCCGCGGTCGAACTGCATGCCTTCGACGACGTCGAGTTCGGTGGCGATGCCCTTGGCTTCCTCGACGGTGATGACACCCTCGTTGCCAACCTTCTGCATCGCTTCGGCGATCATCTTGCCGATTTCGGTCTCGCCGTTGGCGGAGATGGTGCCAACCTGCGCGGTTTCAGCCGGCGTGGTGATCTTCTTGGTGCGCTTGGCGAGTTCCTCGACAACCGCCGCGACGGCCTTGTCGATGCCGCGCGTGAGGTCCCTCGGGTTCATGCCGGCCGCGACGGCCTGGGCGCCCTCGCGCACGATGGCCTGGGCCAGCACGGTCGCGGTGGTGGTGCCGTCACCCGCGATGTCGTTGGTCTTCGAGGCCACTTCGCGCACCATCTGGGCGCCCATGTTCTCGAACTTGTCGGCCAGCTCGATCTCCTTGGCGACGGTGACGCCGTCCTTGGTGATGCGCGGCGCGCCGAAGCTCTTGTCGAGCACCACGTTGCGGCCCTTGGGGCCGAGCGTCACCTTCACGGCGTCGGCCAGAATGTCGACGCCACGCAGCATGCGCTGGCGAGCGTCGCCGCCGAAGCGAACGTCCTTAGCAGCCATTATGTCTAATCCCTCTTGTCTTTATTCAGTGTCGGGAAGGTTGATGCCGGAGCCTTTTGGCGCTCAGGCGGCCTTCTTCTTGGACTCGTGCACGTCGATGATGCCCATGATGTCGGACTCCTTCATGATCAGGAGCTCCTCGCCATCGAGCTTCACTTCGGTGCCGGACCACTTGCCGAACAGGATGCGGTCGCCGGCCTTGACGTCGAGGGCGACGAGATGGCCCTGTTCGTTGCGGGCGCCGGGGCCGACGGCGATGACTTCGCCTTCCATCGGCTTTTCCTTGGCGGTGTCGGGGATGATGATGCCGCCGGCGGTCTTTTCTTCGGCGGTCAGACGCCGGACGACGACCCGGTCATGCAGGGGACGGAATGACATTATGAACGCTCCTGAGTGCGATCTCAGCCAGTGATTGATCGGATGGCCAACAACGATGCCGGGCCTCCGATGAGCACCCGGTCGATTGTTAGCACTCCCCGGTCGGGAGTGCCAGCGATCTAGCCTCGTCACGACCGGAAGTCAAGCGTTTGGCAGCACTCTTTTCAGGCGAGTGCCAAGTGGCTGAAAATATTGTGTTTTCTGTTGCGCTGGCCAGGTTTTGTCCGACATGATCCTGTCATCGGCCGGCATCTTTTTTCACGTTCGGCCGCGGACGCCCTCGGGAAGGAGGCTGGAACCCATGAGCCTTGTTCGGCAGTTGCAGAATTACCGGTTGACCACCGCGGAGATCCTTTACCATTTGCCGGACCACCCGGCCTTGCTGCAGACGTATATCTGGCAGGATCTCGATATCGCGCCGCAATATCCCGTGCTGCACAAGTTCCTGGAGTTCTGGAAACGCGAGATCGAGGGCAACCTTCACTCGGTCCGGGTGGCTTCGGCGAAGCTGATCAACCCCGGCAAGGTCCGCCACGCCGAGGCCCTGCTGCACCTGCACTGATCGGCTCGCAGGGGGCGGCGGCAAGGGCGTTCCCGATGTGTCATGGCCGGCCTTGGGCCGGCCATCCACGACTTTGCTCACCTCAATACCGCGAGTCGTGGATGGCCGGGCCATGCCACAAGCCCGAGGACGGCCGCTCACCCCGCCTTGTCGAACACCATCACCTTCGACACGAACGCCGGGACGTCCCGCCGGTGCACCAGCCCATGCTCCCGCGCCAGCCGGCCAAAATCCTCCGTCACATACGTGGAGAAATACGGCTCGTGGAAATTCTGCGGGAACAGCTCCAGCGACCCCTCATAGGCCGGGTTGTCGCCGGTTTGCAACGAGTCCACCAGCACCAGCCGACCACCCGGCTTCAGCACGCGCCCGAACTCGGCAAACGCGCCGCGGCGGATCTTCGGCGGCAGCTCGTGAAACAAAAAGATGCTGGTCACCGCATCCAGGCTTGCATCCGCCACGGGCAGAGCCTCGCACTTCGCCACCATCAGCCGCGTCCCCGCCCGCCCGCGCAGATGCGACCGCGCCTCCCTGATATACGCCTCCGACAGATCAACCCCGACGACCGGCAGCCGGGGCCAGGTCTGCCTGACGAAATCGAGGAAGCGTCCGGTGCCGCAGCCGGCATCGAGCAGCCGCAGCCCGGCCGGATCGCGCCCGGCGAACACCTCGTGCAGCGGCGGCAGCGCCTGGCGGCGCATCACGTTGGCGGTGCCGCGGAACAGCACCTCGACCTGGGTATCGTATCGCCGGGCCGATTCCCCGGTCATCCAGCCGCCCGACTGGAAATGGAAATTCTGCAGGTAATAGCGCGGGCGCTTGCCGCGAAAGCCGGACTCCAGCACCTCCGACGTCAGTCCGTTCTCGCGGCGCCGGTGAACCTCCGGCAGATCCGAAAAAAACAGCCGCGAGCGGTCGAGCACCTCCCACAGCGCCCCGTCGCGGTCTACCGGGAACGGATAAATCCCCGCATCGACATTCTCCAGATCGGCTTTCAGCAGCTTCGCAATGTCCGCCAGCATGCGAACGCGATCGGGTGTCGGCTTGTCGGTGCGGGCCGGGGGACGCGACCCCTGCGCGCGGGTGGCGCGCGCCAGTTGCCGCATGGCGATCCCGTGGCCGACATACCACGCCATGCGCGGCAACTGGCTGGCGCCATAGGCGGCGCCCGTGGCGAGTCGGCTTATCGGGTTGCTCATGCTCTCCACCGTGAACACATCTTCATCATGCAGCGGATATGGCGCGGATCGGGCGCGGCGGAAGAGCAAGGTTTCGCCAATAACGGCGCGATTTGTCGCCTGCCGTTAAGGTCTCCTTAACACGTGTCCGCTAACCTGCGCCCCGTGAACCCCGACGGGAGCCGGACCATCCTCATCGCCGGACCATCCGCATGAACGACGCCGCCCTTGCCGAGGCTATGACCTTGCGCCAATGCGGCCGCCTGCGGGAAGCGGCTGCGTTGTGCCACGACATCCTGGCGCGCGACCGGGACGATGCGGACAGTCTGCATTTGCTGGGCCTCATCGCCGCCGAGCAGGACAGCCCGCATGCCGGTATCGCGCTGATCCGCCGCGCCATGGTGTTGAAACCCGGCTTCGCGCCGCATCGCAACAGCCTGGGGTTCGCCTGGCGCCGCCTGGGCCGGCTGGAGGACGCCGCGCGGGAGTACGAGGCCGCCGCGGCGTTGCGGCCGGAGTCCGCTGAAATCCACAGCAACCTGGCGACCACGCTGCTCGATCTCGGCCGTCTGGATGAGGCCGTGGCGGAATACCGCCTGGCCGCCGAACTTGCGCCGGACAACGCCGATGTCTGGTACAACCTCGCGAATGCGCTGGTGGCGACCGGTTCCCCGGCCGGGACGGATCAGTGCTACCGCACCGCCATCGCGCTGAAACCCGGTTTCGCCGATGCCCTGGCCAATTATGGCCGCTGGCTGATGACCCGGGGAAGCTGGGCGGAGGCCGAGTCCCGATTGGCCGAATCGCTGACGCTGTCGCCGGGGCAGGCGGGAACCTGGAACAACCTCGGCATCGTGTCGCACGAACTCGGCCGGGCGGAGGCGGAGTCGTGCTTCCGCAACGCCATCGAGATCGACCCGCGCCTGGCTGATGCGCACTACAATCTCGGCTGCCTGCTGTCGGGGCACGGGCGGACGGACGAGGCGATCGCCTGCCATCGGGCGGCGCTGGCGGCCGAACCCGGGTTCGCCAGGGCGCGGCTGGCGGTGTGCATGGCGCAACTGCCGATCCTGTATGGGTCGGAGGCGGAGGTGGTGCAGCGCCGGCAGCGGTATGCCGCGGAACTGGACGCCCTGGCCGCCTCCGATGCCGCTTCGCTGGCGGACGCGATCGGGACCTCGCAGCCGTTTTTCCTGGGGTATCAGCAGCAGGACGACCGGGCGCTGCAGGCGGTTTACGGGCAGCTCGCCTGCCGCGCGATGGACGAAGCGTTCCCGCCGGTGATGCTGGCGGGGCCTCCGGCGCCGGGCGAGCGCATCCGGCTCGGCATCGTCAGCGGCTTCTTCTGCGATCATACATTGATGAAACTGTTTCTGGAGGGCTGGCTGACGCAGCTCGACCGCGGCCGGTTCGAGGTCACCGGGTTCCACACGGGCCGCACCGCCGATGCGATCACCGAACGCTGCGCCGGGTGGTGCGAGCGGTTCGTGCAGGGGCTTTCATCCATGTCCGCCTGGCGCGACGCCATTCTGTCCGCCGCCCCGCACATCCTTCTCTACCCCGAGATCGGCATTGACCCGACCGCCGGCGGGTTGGCGGCGATGCGATTGGCTCCGGTGCAGTGCGTGGCGTGGGGGCACCCGGTCACCAGCGGGATGCCGGCGATCGACCATTTTTTGTCCAGCGCGCTGATGGAGCCGGAGGACGCGGACGCGCGTTACACCGAGAAGCTGGTGCGGCTGCCCAATCTCGGCCTGTTCTACACGCCCGATCCGCCGGCTGGCGGGGGCGGGGCAGGGCGGGAGCGGTTCGGGCTGGCGGCGGATGCGCCGGTGTTCTGGTCGGGTCAGGCGCTGTACAAATACCTGCCCGAGTACGACAGCGTTTTCCCGCGCATCGCAGCGGAGCTGGGCGCCTGCCAGTTCGTGTTCATCGCGTTCGCCAAGAGCCGGGCGGTGACGGAGGCCTTCCGCGACCGCCTGTCGGCCGCTTTCTCCCGCGCCGGGCTGGACGCGGCGCGGCATGTGGTGATCCTGCCGCCGCTGCCGCAGCAGGATTTTGTCCATGCCGCCGGGCTGGCGGACGTGATCCTCGACACCATCGGCTGGTCGGGCGGCAAATCGACGCTGGACTGCCTGGCGGTGGACCCGGCCATCGTGACGCTGCCGGGCCGCTTCATGCGCGGGCGCCACACCGCGGCGATCCTGCGTCGCATCGGCTGCGAGGCGACGATCGCCGGGTCGCTGGCGGAGTATGTGTCGCTCGCCGTCCGCCTGGCCCGCGATTCGGCGTGGCGGGCGGAGGTGCGGCAGGCGGTGGCGGTGGGGAAGCACCTTGCGTTCGCGGATGCGGCGTATATCCGGGCGCTGGAGACTTTCCTGGCCGATGCCGCCGATGATTCGATTCCGCAAAAAGTCGCGGGGTACGCCGCCAGGGGGGCTTCGCCCCCCTGGACCCCCCTAAGATGTAAAGATAATAAGACTAAGGACTAAAAAGAGTTCTGGCCACGCGGAAGCCCGTGTACGTGTCGCGGTAGCCGGTGCTGTACCCGTCGCGGTTGCCGGCGCGGACGTTCCTTGGCCTGTTGTACCAGGACCCGCCGCGCAGCGCACGCAGCCCACTACCTCCGGTTGTCGTGGCGCTGCCGTCCAGCGGAATGTCCTTCAGATGATCGTTCCAGCAGTCCGCCGTCCATTCCCAGACGTTGCCAAGCATGTCGTAAAGACCGAACGGGTTCGGCCGAACCGAGCCGACCGGCGCTGTAAAGGGATGCCCTGAGTCGCCATCGAAGTATCTCTCTGGATCGAACGACGCCTTCATGCGCGCCATCAGCGACCGGTCGGCAACCTTGGCGCAGCGCACCGCCTCTTCCCGGCCGTCGCCCCAGAACCGCGCGGTCGTCGTACCGGCGCGGCAGGCGTATTCCCACTCCGCCTCGCTCGGCAGCCGGTAGGTCTGCCGGGTTATTCGCGATAGCCATTTCACATAGGCTTCAGCGTCCGCGTGGCTGACGCAGACGACCGGGTGATCGTCGGTCTGCTCGAAGCCCGGATTGCGCCAGCCGCGTTTCTTGCGGAGGTCGTATGTCCACTCTCCCTTGGCGTCCGGCTCGTATGTATAAGCCTCGTCCGGCATTGTGAGGCCTTCATCGGCGATGAAGGCGGCGAACTGCCCGCGCGTCACCGGGTAGCGTCCGAGCCAAAAGGGTTGCGCAATCGTGACGCGCTTTTGCGGCGACGACCAGCGGAACTGTTGCGGTACGCCCTCCCGGTCCTCCTCCCCCGGCGGCACGCCCATGGTGAACGTGCCCGCGGGAACCAGAACGAGTTCAGGGCCGTTGGGCACATCCCGGATAACTGTCCCGGGCGCCGGGCTGGCGGCCAGCGCGGGCGTCGAGGCCGGCGGCGGATCGGCCTCGGGTGCCGGCTTCACCACCGGCTGGCTGCGTCCGAGCGCGCCCCTGACCGACTTTGCCAATGCGCCCAGCCGCCGCGACACGTCGGGACCTTCGACGTCATGGTACCGGAGATCGCAGAAATCGGCGTGCTGCCGGCTGCGGAGAAGATGAAACACCTCCGGACTGAAGCATTCGTCGTCCCGGTCGGGGCCGACGTCGCCCGTATCGATATAAAGGAACGGGAAAATCAGGTCGGATCGCCCCAGTTCGATTTCACGCTTGCGGAACTGAAGAACTTCCCGGCAGCACCACTCGCTTTGCAGGAAGCCCGGGGTGACGATCGGGATCATGAACGAGGACGCGCCGATGGCCGCGTTGATCGCCTGCTCCCACTCGGCGCCGTGCGGGATGGCGGCGATGTCCTGGAAAATCTGCACTTTGGTCCGGCCGACGAGCAGTTGCAGCTCGTCCGCCAGCCGGACCCGCAACCGGCTGAGGCGGTTGCCGGCGGCGCGGTCGTCGATCGTCGAGTAACTCCAGAACCCCGTCGGCTCCAGGCGGTCCGCCATGCCAGGCTGTCCCCAAGTGCCCGCCGCATGTTGGGGGCAAGTCGAATCAATTATGGGCAATCAACGGCCGCCTGCAAACCCGCATAGTGATGCCTTGGCACGAGGACCGCACGGGCGCTTTGCGGGAACGTTGCGGCTGGTGAGCGGCGGCCGGCGGATGGACCGCCGCCGATAGAGCCTTTTCAGGCTGGAATCGCGGCGGTGACCCCAATTAGTCATGGCCCGGACAAGCCAGGACAAGCCGGACCATGACGAGGAGAGAACGACGTCCCGGCCAAACTTTTCTCTCGATGCCCGCTATCCTGATACGCATGGGGCTTGTCCCGGCCATCCACGACTTGCGGTGCTGATGGAACCAAAGTCGTGGATGGCCGGACCAAGTCCGGCCATGAAACAACGGGACGGGCCGCCGACTTCCAGCTTATCTTCGGCGACGCCCAAGAACGACCGCTTCTCCCGCGATCAACGTGCTGTTCATTTCGATGCGCGCGAACGGGCCTCCACGCGCGCCTCAACCACCTCGGCATCGAACATCGCCTCCGCAGCGTCCTTCGACCGGCTGCCGCCAGGCGCCGTCATCCAGGTATTCCACCCCAGCAAAGGCGCAGGATCGGCATCCGCCCGCAGTTGCAGATCCGGCACCGCGGCGGCCGAGGCAATCGGATTGATCGCCAACCCCGTCGCATACCCCAGATACGCACGCACCAGCGCAACCAGACGCTCCAGCCGCGGCCGATCCGGCAGCAACGCCCTGAAATCCTCGCGGTCCAGCGGCCCGATCCGCAGCACAATGCCGGCCTGCTGATCCCAGGCGCGAACCCCGATCGTCGCATCCGCCCTCGTGCCGTCATCGTCGCCACCCGGCACCGCGCCCAGCCGATTGAACTGCCCCGCGATCCCGCGGCCGCCAAGACGAGTCCGCTGATCGGCCGGCAGAGGTAGCCACGCGCCGGCGAACTCGCACACCTCCACCGGCCGCCCCAGCCAGTCGGATACCAGTGCGCGCAGCCGCTCCGCCGAGCGCGGCTGGGTGGTCAGGAACCCGGCATAGTGCATCAGCGGGTCGCGCCCCGCCGCCAGCCGATCAACCAGATGCGCGGTGCCGTATCCGGTCAGCGACAGCAGCACGCCGGTCAGCGGATTGTCCCGATGATCGCCGTCCCCGGCCGCGAGCAGCCCGATCTCCGAGATGCGGTTGGGCCGGTATTTGGTGCCGGCTTGCGCGAACAGGGCGACCATCCGGTGCGACAGCATATCCAGAAAGTCGCGCAGGGACCCTGAGCGCGCGCGCAAGGTCGTATTCAAGGTTTCCGTGAGGCTGCGGGGCAGCACGCCGGACGGTCCGGTCAGGCCCATGACACTGACGACCATGTCGGGCCGATGGCCTTCCTGCTTCGCGGTCAGTTCCAGGACATCCGCCGGGGGATACGCAAGACCGGTCATCGACCGGAACCGCGCCACCTCGCCCGGATCGGTTTTCCCCGCCGCCAGCATCAGGAGCCGCACCGCGGCGTCAAAACCGAACCGCTCCGGTTCGGCGGCCAGCCGCGCCAGGGGTGAGGCGGGTTTCACAGCAGCACGCGTGTTCCGGCCCGCGCCGGCCACGACGCTGTCACGCCACCCCGGCCGCGCAGCACGGCGCGCGTGCGCACAAAGCTGTTGACCGTCGCGTGCAGGGCGAGAAACCGATCCAGCACAGCGGCGAGCAGATACAGCCCGGAAGCCTGCCAAACCCGCGCGTCGAACTCCAGCGTCACGTCGATGCCACGGCAGAATGACCCGCCGCGTCCGCCCGGCACGCGCGCGGCACCGGGCTTCGACGTGACGCCAAGCAGGCCGTCGATCATCGCCCGCGTTTCAGGGGAGTCGCGCATGTCATACAGGCGGAGGACCTCTTTCAAGGCATCGGCACCGGCCGCGCCGCCCGCCAGCGACAGGTGGCCCAGCGACAAATGCGAGACCAGACGCCAGAATCCGCGTTCCCGCAGCGGCGCGCGCAGCGGGATCGTCGGCGCCGTGAGGCAGGCGATACGGGCGATGCCCGCCACACCGTCAACCAGCTTCAGCCGCGGATGGCCTCCGCCAAATGGCAGGTCCGCCGGGAGGTCGCGGTTGGTGCACAGCGCATCGACCGAAAGCACCGCATCCGCCGGGCGTTCAGTATTGAAGTCCGGGTCGAAAGGGGCCAGGAACAGATCGACCCCGGTCAGCGGCGCGGGAGACTGCCGCCGGACCGGATGATAAAAGCCGCCGGTTTCGCTGCCGGCCTGGCCGCGGTCCGGCGTTCCCTCGGCGAGGCGGTAGAATGGTTCCCACTGCCGGAACGACCCGTCGGGCCGGGTTTCCCGTACCCGCGTCACAGTCCACACCTCCAGCGCCCCGGTGCGGCGGACATCAGGCTCGACGCGGTATTCGGTGGCGGCGTGAGTCAGGCTTATCGGCTCGCAGCGCTGCGGGAACAAATTGACGACCGGCGTGCAGCCAAGGACCATCGCATCGTTGCCGATGGCGCGCTCCAGTTCCGGGATGGCGCGATCGAAATAGACGAAGATCTCCATCCGGTTGCCGCCGGACACCAGCGTCTTGGCATCCAGTCCCGTGACGTCGAGGAACAGGAATTTCTCCGGAAAGGCGAAGTATTCCGATAACAGCCGGAATCCGGCGAAGCTGCGTGCCGGCCACGGGAACAGCGCCTCATGCGCCGCGAACCCGACGGGCTCGATCGAGCCGGCGGGGATCAGCACCGGCTGAGGATCATTGGGGCCTTCCGCCAGCGCCACGCCGACGACATTGCGGCACAGCAACTCATAGAGCGGCAACGAGATATTGGCCCCCGCGCGAAGGAAAACGCGCAGCCGGTCCACCCCGAGCGCGGTCAGCGTCGCCTCTGCCGACGCGCATTTAAGGCCGATCCGAAGGACGCTGACGGCACCGGCGGCGCGCGGATTGGACGGGGCGGCCAGCGGCAATCCCGACAGCCGGACGCTGTCGATGTCCACCGGCCACAGCGTGGTGGGATACACCGTGCGGAAACGGCAGGTTTCGCCGCGCACCGGTTCGGTATCCAATGCCAGGTTGGCGGGGACCTGGCACGGCCCCTTCAGGTCCGCCTTGCAGCCCAATTGCACGATCGCGCTCGATGGCAGCGGCGCCAGGTAGTGCGGATACAGCACGCCCAGCAGCGCGTCGGTCAATTCAGGGAATTCGTCGTCCAACCGGTGGTGCACCCGTGCCGCCAGGAATGCGACGCCTTCCAGCAATCGCGCCACATGCGGGTCATCCACCGAATCTTCCGATAGCCTCAGCCGTCCGGCGATCTTCGGATGCGCCTGCGCGAACTCGGCTGCCAGCGTACGGATCGCGTTCAATTCTCGATTGTAATAAGGCAGCAGGGCATCCGACATGGCGTGTTCAGTCGCTGTCAAGCGCTCGGACGAGAACATCGGCCGTCGCCGGATCGACTGTCGTGTCGAAGGCAATCGGTTCGGGTGCGGGCTCGGCACGCAGAACCGCGTCGATGCGCAGCCGCAGGGTCGTGTCGGGCCGCTCCTCCTGCGGGGTCAGCCGGACGCGCACGGAGCGGAACCGCGGCTCGAACCGGCGGATCGTTTCCTCGATTTCCCGCCGCAGCAATTCGCGCTCGGCGATGCCATGGAAGCGTCCGCCGCTGCAGTCGGGAATGCCGAAATTCAGCGGCGAGACCGAGATCTCCTTCAACGCCGCCGGCCAGGACCGCCAGCGGCGCCGGGAATTGAGCAGGGCCTCGACATCGCGCCGCACCGACCGGCGCAGGATGGCCATCGCCTCGCCCGGCGATATCGGCGTGTCATGCTCCGCCTCAGGGGCCTCATCGATCAGCCGATCGAGCAGCGGCAGTTGTGCCCGCATTGGCAGGCGCTGCACCGCATTGCCGCGGCCCGGGGCAACCTGTCCGCGAGACGGCCGGCCGCGGACATCGCTCATGCCGTGGACGCCGGAGCGTTGAACACGAGTTCGGTGACATCCATGATCGAGACCAGATCCTGACCGGCAAGGAACATGCGCTGGCCGACACCGCGTATCGGCCCGGCGCTGTCCTCGGTCCAATCCGTGGCCCGGCCCAGACGGAGTTCGTCGGTGGTCGCCGGATTGTCGTCGCCGTAGATCGCCGGAAGATACACCACGCCGTCCGGGCCGCTGCGCACCGACATGTTGGCCCGGCGCCAATACAGATCGCGTGCGCGCTTCGGTTTATCGAACTGAATCGTCTCGACCCGCTCGGTCGGGATCCAGAAATATTTCCCGGTGCTGGTCAGGACTTCGAAATACCCGGCATTCAGGTCGTCCGCATCGCGGAAATCGTCGAATGCGATGCCATCCACCGTGCCGGCGACGCGGGGCCGAAGTGCCTCGGCATGCGCCGCCATGACCGCGGCTTCCGCCGGATCGCCGGATCGGACGGCAACGCAGGCCCGCAGGACAGCAGCCAGAGCCGGGGTGGGTTCGCCGAGGAACTCCGGCAAGCGTCCGTCGCGCCGCAGTTGCCGCCGCGCGACATCGGCGCGCAGCAACTGGCGGAATTCGGCGATCACGACGGCCGCCTGTGGATCGATCACACTGCCCGCATCCAGGACCACGTCCGCACGGTCCAGGTTGCCGCTGAACAGCAGCAGTTCGGCCAGCAGCACGCGCGGCGCCAGATCGGCCGGCGCCTTGCGCACCGCGGCATTGGCCGCGGCGACCGCATCGGCCAGCCTGCCTGCCTCGAACAGCGGTCCGGCGGTCTCGTTGTCGGCCTTTCCGTTACTCTGGCTCATGGCCCGGCTTCCCCAACCTGCTATCCGCGCTGTTGCGGCGATACGACTTCGGTGACGAGGCGGAACGTGGCCCCGACCTCATCCAACTGAAAATGCGGCTGCAAATGGATGGTGCAGCCATACGCCCCGGGCCGGCCCGGCCGCTCTGCAATCGTCACCCGCCCGGCCGCCAGGGGCTGGCGCGCCCTGGTTTCCGGCCCGGCGCTGATGGCGGAGTTGACGTAGCCATTGAGCCAGGCCTGCAGGCGTTGTTCGATCTTCGCCGGCGTTTCCAGGGTGCCCACCATGTCGCGGACGATCACCTTGATGTAGTGGGCGAAGCGGGAGGCGCACAGCATCCCGTTGATTTGCGACGATAGCCGAGCATTCCTGGCCGCGGCCTCCCCGGCCGGGCCGAAGTTCTTCGGGCGCTGCATGGTTCCCACCGATACGAACGCCGCGTCCACGCTGTACGGAAGTGCCGTCAGCGGGATCAATCCCGCCTCCACCAGCACACGTTCCTGACCATCGTGCAGCACCAGATCAAGCGGCGGCCGAACCCAAACCCCTGGCGGATCGGTTGAAAAACCCTCCACCGGCAGGTCGGTGACGACGCCGCCTCCCTCGCGGTCCGTGTCGATGCCGCGGATGTCGGCCGGCCAGGCATGATCGGCGAAAGCGCGGGCGACCACCGCGGCGAACGCGTAAGCGGATGACATCCACACGCGCTGTGCAACCGCTGGCGCATGCTCGGCATAGCGGAACCCGTCCGCTCGCCCCGCGTCGTCCGTCCAGGGCGGCCGGGCCAATACGCGCGGCAGGACGAAACAGACAAAGCGCATGTCGTCGCGCCCCGCCAGGTTGCGCCACCGCTCATGCAGCGGCTGACGCAGCGGCGATGCCGGATCGGACGCCATCGCCAGATCCGCGAACTCGTCCACGTCGAGCAGCGCCGGTGAGGCCGGCAGCACGACGATGGCAAACGCCGCCGCGGCGACTGACGACAGCGCCGCTATGGCCGCGACATCGTCGGTCGGTGCGTCCTTGGTGCGCCGGTGGCGCACTTCATGGTCGACCAGCAGCACGCCGAACGGCTCCCCGCCCGGCATGCCGAACTCATGCTCATAGATATGGCTGAACAGATTGCTTTGATCGAATTCGGAGGCACGCTCGAGATCGCGGCAAATCTCGGCCCAGGACACGGTCAGCACCCGCACCCTGACCCGGCCGGCGGGTTCCAGTCCGCCGACAAGCCATGCCAGACCGCGCCAGGATCCTTCCAGCTTGCGCATCCGCGGCGCGTGCAGGATCGCGTCGACCTGTTCTGACATGAGCGCATCGATCGCGGCGATGTCACGATCGAGCATGCAGCGCATCGCATCGGGGTCCAGCAGCAAACGCGATGCGGCAACCGGGCCGAACCAGCGGCACAATGCCGCGCCCGGCTTTTCGACCGCGAGTTCGGCCACTTGCGCGGCCTTATCGGCAAACCGGCCGCTGAAGTATCGGCCTGCCAATACGGCATCCCGCAGCGGCAGGCCGGTGGTTTCGTCGGTGGAACCGGACGGTTTGGCAAGGGTCGCGGACATGTTCAGGCTGCACCCGGTTCAGCCGCGGTCCGGCAACGTACTTGTATGCCGATGCTCAAGACTTCTTCGGAATGCTGGCGACCAGCCGCATGCTGGTCGTCAGTTCTTCCAATTGCAGCCATGGGCGCATATGCGCGACGGCGTTGTAGGAACCCGGCTTGCCGGGAATTTCCCGCACTTCGACCCGCGCTTCGCGCAACGGCTTGAGCAACTTCGACTCCGCACCGGATTTTTCGTTGCCGTTGACATAATTTCCGATCCACCGGTTGAGCCAGATCTCGCAGTCCGACGCTTCCATCAGGCTGCCGATTTTGTCGCGCGCCATCACCTTGAGATAATGCGCAAAGCGCCCGGTCGCCATGATGTAGGGCAGACGCGCGGAGATTGCGGCGTTCGCGGTGGCTTCCGGCCGATCGTATTTCTTCGGCTTCTGCACCGTCTGGCTGCCGAAGAAGACTGCATAGTCTGTATTCTTATAGTGCGAGAGAGGCAGGAACCCGAGATTCGACAGTTCGAATTCGCGCCGGTCGGTAATGCCGATTTCGGCCGGGCACTGGCTGTCGCGATCGCCGTCGTCCGACTGGAAGACGTGCATTGGCAGGTTTTCCACCTTGCCGCCGCCCTCGGCGCCGCGAATGGCGACGCAGAAGCCGGTCCTGGCGAACGCGTCGGTCATCCGCGCACCCATCACATACGCGGCGTTCATCCAGCAATAATCGTGGTGCCCCATGCTCTTGGCGGCACCGGACGCATCGGTCGGCGCTTCTTCGTAGCCGAATTCGTCGATTGCCTTGGTCTTCTCGCCGTACGGCAGGCGAGCGATGACGCGTGGCATGACCAGGGAAACGAAGCGCGCATCCTCGCTCTCGCGGAAGCTGCGCCATTTCATATATTCGGCGGTTTCGAAAATCTTCGCCAGATCGCGGGGCTTGCTGAGTTCGGTGTAGTCGTTGAAGCCGAACATTCCGGGACCGGCGGCGGAAATGAACGGCGAAAAACCGGACGCGGCGACGTTGGAAAGCAGCCGCAGGGTTTCGACGTCGTCCGGCGAGTTGGTCCATTCGTAGTCGCCGATCAGCGCGCCATAGGGCTCGCCGCCCGGGGTGCCGAATTCGTTTTCGTAGATCTTCTTGAACAGTTGGCTCTGGTCGAATTCAACGGCCTTGGTCAGGTCGCGGGTCAGCTCCCGCTTCGCGACATTGAGCATGCGCAGCTTCAGGCTGGTGCCGGTTTCGCTGTTCATGACCAGGTAATGCAGTCCGCGCCACGCCCCTTCGAGCTTGGTGAACTTCGGCGCATGCATGATCGCGTTGAGCTGATCCGACAGCTTGCGGTCGATTTCGGCGATCGCCCGGTCGAAGGTGCGTGACAGGTTGCGGTCGAAGGTGACCGTCCCGGTCAGGGCTTCCGCGACCAGCGTTTTCACCAGATCCTGCGCCCGGTCGCGTTCGGTCTGCTTCGTTGCGCCTAAGACCTGTTCGAGCAGGCTGACGCCTTCGGTTGCAGACGCTTCCGCTGCCGGGGCCGCCGATTGTGCGCCGGACATGGCTCACTCCTCCTTTTTGTCGAGGCCGAGCTGGCCGGATAGCGACTTCAAATCGCCCTGGTTCTGGAGCACTTGCTCCAACAGGTTTTCGAGTTCTTCGGAGCGGTCTACTTTGCTCATGAGGTCGCGCAGCTTGTTGCGCGTCTCCATCAGAGCCTTCAAGGCCGGGACCTGCTCGACGATACGGCCGGGTTCGAAGTCTTCAATCGCGTTGAACTTCAGGTCGACCGCCATCTGGCTGCCGTCGCCCGCCAGGGTGTTATCGACTTTGAGGTTGAGGCCCGGACCGATGCGAGCCATAACGTCATTGAAATTATCACGGTCGATCTGGACAAATTTACGCTCGGACAAGGGAGGCAAGGGTTTTGTCGGGTCGCCGGAGAATTCACCCATGATGCCCATGACAAACGGAAGTTCGCGTTCGACCTGAGCGCCTTCCGTCTCCACCTCATATTTAATATGCACGCGCGGCTTGCGCACTCGGCTAAGCTTTTCGTGGATGCTGGCACTCATGACATTTCCCCCGGCTCAGACAGGAGTAAAACGTTGTATCTTTGGAGTAGGGCGGAGCAAG
This sequence comes from uncultured Rhodopila sp., assembly GCA_903851415.1. Taxonomy (GTDB): domain Bacteria; phylum Pseudomonadota; class Alphaproteobacteria; order Acetobacterales; family Acetobacteraceae; genus Rhodopila. Next base: position 16,107 of record CAINOE010000006.1, read on the forward strand.
GTTTATCCAGGCGGACTTGAACACTTATTCGTAAGCCGGGACCGGCCGGGGGCTTGAGTTCGGGTAAAGAACCTATTCCGATACACCATTATTATAACCCGGCAGTTTGGAGCTCTATCACAGGCGCCTGCTGACACCGCCCTTGCTGCCGTTCCGCACCGTCATGCCCGGACGAATTCATGCATATCAGTATCCATATCAGTACGCAAGGCCGGCAATCCGATATTTGTTGCGCCCTGCGATAAAGACCGCCCGTTCCGCCGGCTCTGAACGATCTACGCCGGGGGCGCGGGCCGAATGCCGAGCATGACCAGCATGGCGCCGCGCGCCTTGTCATCCGGCACCACCTCGGACAGGAGTTCCGGCCAGGTCAGGCGACCGCGCCGCACCGCTTCTTCCAGCGTATAGGCCAATGGCGAGTGCGGTTCGGTCCGCCGGAAAAAATCCGCGATCCGCCCCAGTTCCCGCAGCATGTCATCTCGGGTAACCGGACGCTGCGCCTGGCCGGACACGGGCGCAGCGGCGGGCGTAATGTCAGTTTCGGCCACGCGTTTCTCCCGGGCAATGGTGTCGCCGGCCGCCATATCCGGCTCGGGCGGCGCATAGAGCATCCGCCACTGAACTGGAACAGCAGCATCGACCACAGGATCGTGATTAACTCTTCGTTCAACTTCCCGTGCTTCAGTCCTCGCGCCGCACAGCCTGAAATGCGGCGATCGCGGCGAAAAGTCCTGATGCAAGTCGGATCCCGTAAGCGCGTCACGGGCAGGAAGTGCGGCCGGGGCTGCCGGATTACTTGCCTGACCTGCCTGACCCATCGGCCTGCTCCGCAAAAATCATTCCGAACCGCATTGCGCGGCGATAACGAACCCGGATTGCCCGTAAAGCAAGCTGGACAGCAACGGCTTGAAAACATAATGTCTGAAGCCTAGCAGGCACAACCCCGGCCTGGTAAAACCGGAACGTAAGCGACATGAAATGGCGGCGGTAGATCTCAAATCCCTGGTCGGAAAGCTGGATGACCACTGTCGCCGGGCGCTGGAGTCCGCGGCAGGGCTGACGGTATCGCGCAGTCACTATAATATTGAGATAGAGCATTGGCTGCTCAAGCTCGTGGACGGCGCCGGTACCGACCTTCCGCTTATCCTGCGGCATTTCAATGCGGATGAGGGACGGTTCCGCAACGACCTCAACGCCGGTCTGGACAAGATGCGCACCGGCAGCGCGCGCGCACCGGGCCTGTCGCCGGAAATTATTGAACTGGCCAAACAGGCGTGGTTGTTCGCGTCGATCGAGCAGGGCCTGTCGCAACTGCGCTCCGGCCATCTCATTTGGGCGTTGCTGGCTGATGAAAACCTGGCGCGCCGGGGCCGCGACATGTCCGCGCAACTGGCACGCGTGCAGCCGGATACGCTGAAGCGCGATTTCGTTGCGATCCTGGGTGATAGTGCCGAGGCCGCGATGGTCCGGACCGATGCCGGAACAACGGCCGGTTCGGCCGATGCCGTTCCGTCCGGTGCAATCGGAACGACAGCGCTGGATCAGTTCACGACCGACCTGACCGCGCAGGCGCGCGCCGGCAAGATCGACCCGATCCTCGGCCGCGATCATGAAATTCGCCAGGTCATCGACATCCTGACGCGCCGGCGGCAGAATAATCCGATCCTGACCGGCGAAGCCGGCGTCGGCAAAACCGCGGTGGTGGAGGGCTTTGCGCTGCGCATCGCGGCCGGAGACGTGCCACCGGCGCTGAAGGACGTTACGCTACGTACGCTCGACCTCGGCCTGCTGCAGGCTGGCGCCGGCGTGAAAGGCGAATTTGAGAACCGGCTGAAATCGGTCATCGCGGAAACCCGGGCCAGCCCGAAGCCGATCATCCTGTTCATCGACGAGGCGCATACACTCATCGGCGCCGGCGGTTCGGCGGGGCAGGGGGATGCCGCCAATCTGCTGAAGCCGGCGCTCGCGCGTGGTGAATTGCGCACGATCGCGGCGACAACCTGGGCTGAGTATAAGAAGTACGTCGAAAAAGACGCTGCCCTGACAAGGCGTTTTCAGACCGTGAAAGTCGAGGAACCGGCCGAAGCGGTTGCGGTCGCGATGATCCGCGGGCTTGTGGGCACGCTGGAAGCGCACCACAAGGTCCGGATCCTGGACGAAGCCGTGATCGAGGCCGTGCGGCTGTCCGCCCGCTTCATTCCCAGCCGCCAGTTGCCGGACAAGGCGGTGTCACTGATCGATACCGCCTGCGCCCGCACCGCCATGAGCCAAACGACGGTTCCAGCTCCGATCGAGGATCTGCAACGCCGGATCGCGCTGATCGACACGGAAATCGAAATCCTGCAGCGCGAGGCCGCGTCCGGCGCCGAACACGCGCCGCGGATTGCTGAGCTGGCCGAAGAACGCCTCGCAGCCAGCGATCGCCTCGGCACGCTGGATTTGCGCTGGCAGCGTGAGCGCGAACTCGTCGCCGAAGTGGCAAAGGCCCGCTTCGCGCTGGAAGACACCAGCGGTCCGGCCGATCGCAACCTGGAACGGGCCCGGCTGACCGGGCTGATGGATCAGTTGCACGAGGTTCAGGGCGAACATCCGTTGATCTTCCCGGTCGTCGACGCGCAGGCGGTCGCCGAGATCGTGGAGAACTGGACCGGCATTCCGGCCGGCCGGATGCGTTCCGATGAAATTCGCACCGTCCTCAATCTGAAGCAGGCGCTGGAACGGCGCATCATCGGCCAGCCGCATGCCCTGGAAGCCGTTGCCCGGGCCGTTCAGACCAGCCGCGCCAAGCTGACGGATCCGCGCAAGCCGATCGGCGTCTTCCTGATGGTGGGAACCTCGGGCACCGGCAAGACGGAAACGGCACTGGCTCTGGCCGATTTGCTCTATGGCGGTGAGCAGAACCTGACGACCATCAATATGACCGAGTTCAAGGAAGAACATAAGGTCAGCCTGCTGATGGGCAGCCCGCCGGGTTACATCGGGTATGGTGAAGGTGGCGTCCTGACCGAAGCGGTGCGGCGGCGGCCCTATTCCGTCCTGTTGCTGGACGAGATGGAAAAGGCTCATCCCGGGGTGCAGGACGTGTTCTTCCAGGTGTTCGACAAGGGCAACATGAAGGACGGCGAGGGCCGGGATATCGACTTCAAGAACACCGTCATCATCATGACTTCCAACGCCGGCACCGACCTGATCAGCAAATTGTTCGCCGATGCCGAGACAGCGCCCGATGCCGCGGGCCTGGCCGACGCGCTGCGGCCGGAACTCATGAAATACTTCCGCCCCGCGTTCCTTGGACGGGTCACGCTGGTGCCGTATTTCCCGCTGTCCGATGCGGTTATTCGCCAGATCGTCGATCTTCAGATGCAGCGCATCAGGCGGCGGGTCTGGGGCAGCTACCGTGCCGCTTTCGATTTCGACGAATCCGTCGCGGACACGATCGCCGCGCGCTGCAAGGAAAGCAGCTCCGGCGCGCGCAATATCGAAGCCATCCTGTCGCGAACGCTGCTGCCCGAGCTGTCAGCCGAGGTGCTGGCACATTTGGCGGCCGGTTCGTCGATTTCCCGTGTGACCGTGGTCACACAATCCGGCGGCTCGTTCGGCTATGCTGTTTCGTGATGCTGGCTGCGTTCACCACAATTCAGGGAGATTTTGATGCCTATTTACATGAATTACGATAACAAATCTGTCAAAGGCGATGTGACGGCGACCGGCTGGGAAGGTTGGATAGAGCTCAATTCATTCCAATTCGGTATAGGCCGGGGCATTTCGTCACCGACCGGCGGTTCCGCCGACCGCGAATCCTCGGCGCCGAGCGTGAGTGAGATCACCGTCACCAAGGATCAGGATACCTCCACGGGCCCGCTTCTGACGGCGGCGCTGCAGGGCGAGGGCGTGACCGTCATCATCGACTTTGTCAAGACGTCGTCCGGTCAGTTGACCAAGTACATGGAGTATACGCTGACGAACACGATGATCAGCGGGTTTTCAACCAGCAGCGGCGGCGATCGGCCGACTGAGAGCTTTTCGCTGAACTTCACCAAGGTGCAGGTGGATCCTACGACAATCGACGCGACGGGCGCGATCAGCAACGCCAACCCGATCACCTACGACATCGGGCTGGCAAAGGTGGTCTGACACCCGGTTAGCCTATGCAGAGGAAACCAGTGCCGCAGACGCCATCACCTGAGGTTAACTTAATCTCGGGCATCAAGTGCCGTAAAGACAGGGGGGGTGCGGCATGACCGGCGCATCGCCCTTGAACGACTATGGACCAGGCGGGAAAGTCCTGTATGAGCATCTTCCTTAAGTTCGACAGCGTGCTTGGCGACGTGGAAGATGCCGGTCATGTCGACTGGATCGACGTAAAGGCGGTTAACTGGAAGCTGGTGCGCCCGGTCAGCAATCCGGCGGGATCCACCGCGGGGCGCGTGTTGTCAGCCGCACAGGTTTCCGAACTGACCATCGTCAAGGACCAGGACGTCGCCAGCATCCCGCTGATCCAGGCCGCGTTTGAGGGCTCGCCGGTGGCTGCGCAGATCGATTTCTGCACGACCGGAACAGGCCAGCAAACGGTGTACTACACCATAACGATGACCAACGCGCTGATCACCGCTTTTGGCCAGGCTGGATCGGACGGCCGGCCTTCGGAAAGCGTGACCTTCAACTTTACACGGATTTCATTTTCAGGGACGCAGATGGACCCGGACGGCAGTGCGGCTTCGCCCGCGAGCTACGGCTGGGACCTCAACACAAACGCCTCGGCCTGAGGCGGGTATGATGCTGGCGGATGGCGTGATGTGTCGGATGGAGTTGCGTGGAAAGGGGTGGGGTCAGTGAGCAGCGATTTGCGATCGACCGTGAGTCGTGTCGGCAAGTACGATCTGAAAGCGGTGATCGCCCGGACCGCCTTGTCCGTCGTCTACGAAGGCTGGAACGCCGACATCGCCAAGCGGGTGGCCATCAAGCTGATCCCCTTGCGGCAAGGCAACGATGAAGATGCGCGGGAAGCCCTGGCGCGTTTCAAACGCGGTGCTCAGGCGGCCGGGCAACTGAACCACCGCAACATCGTGTCTGTTTATGATTACGGCGAAACCGAAGATTCCGCGTACCTGGTCATGGAATACATCGACGGCCCGACGCTGAAAGCATTGTTTGATAATCAACATAGATTCGGTCCGGCGGAGATTGCGGATATCGTCGGCAGTATATTGGATGCCTTGCAGTACAGCCATGACCGCAAAGTCGTGCACCGTGACATGAAGCCGGCCAATGTCATGTTTACGAGTGACAAAACGGTGAAAATAACGGATTTCGGCATCGCAAGGCTTGAAGACAGCGAAATGACGCAGGCCGGCATGGTGATTGGCACCCCGGCCTACATGTCGCCCGAGCAATTTCTCGGTGAGAAGATAGATTTCCGGACCGACATCTACTCCACGGGCGTCCTGCTCTATCATGTCCTGACCGGGGAGCGTCCGTACGAGGGCACGTTAGCGACCATCATGCACAAGGTGCTGTATGGCGCACCGCTGCTTCCGTCGCGGCTTTCAACCTCTGTTACGCCCGCCCTGGATAAGGTCGTTACCCGCGCAATGGCACGCAAGCGGGAGGACCGCTTCGAAAGTGCCGCGCAGTTCAAAAGCGAATTGCTGAAGGCATTGCAGCCGGCGCGCCCCGGGCCGGAACGGCTACTGCCGCCGATCCCGGCAATCTCCGGTTACGCGTCCTCGCGGAACCTGATTCTCGCCGGACTCGCGGCCGTGCTCATCGGCACGGGAACTGTTGCCGGCTTGCTCCTGCGCAGCGCGCCGGAAACAGCACCGGTATCCGATGTCCGACCCGAGCCCCGCGGAACTGCCGAAGCGTCGCATGCCGTTCCGACAGCACAACCAGCCGCGGATGTCACTGCGCCGCTGCCGCTGCCGTCCGCTGCCGGCGTAGTGCAGCCGAGCCTGCCGCCCGTCGACCAACGCGATGCTATCGCAACCCCATCTACCGATACCACACCGCAACCACCGCTGTTCGGGCCGGAGGTCAGGCCGCCGGAGCCGGAAGCCGGCTATCCGCCTCCGCGCGCTGGCGCTGCGATCGGGTCAGCAGGGAGCGCCGAGCCTGCCTATCCGGCTCCGGCGGGCACTTCGTCCGACAAAAAACCGGCAACGACGCGCTCTCCACCGAAATATAGCGGCAGCGATACGTCCTCCGCGTCCGTTCAGGATCGGCGTGCGCCGCCACCGGCCGCCAAAGGCGCCAGACCGTTCCCTGAAGCAACCAATCGCCTTGTGCCGCCGCCTGACCGCCCGGCCGCCAAAGGCGATGATGGCAGTGGCGGTGGTTGGCGAGAAAGGATCGAGCACAACACCGGCCCGGCCGATGCTTCACCAGAACCCGTCCTGCCGACGGTCTATCCGGTCACGTCTGTCAGTACCCTCGTCGGGCTGGTCTGTCAGTCCGTCACGCCGGATCGTGCCGCCGCGCTTGGACTGGATGGCGCTCACGGCATGGTTGTTACTGGCGTGGCCGCCGGTAGCGCTGCATCGCTTGCCGGAATCCAGCTGCAAGATGTGATCATCAAGGCAGCCGGTGTGGACGTCAGCAACCTGTCGGCCCTGGCCAAGATAGCCTCGGACACGCCCGCCGGCCAGGATGTGCCGGTCGAGATCGTCCGGCACGGCAACCGCCGGGTGATTGGTCTCAAGATCGATCAGGCCCATCGTTGAGCGTTCACCCGGTGAAGCGATCAGTCTGTGAGCATCCCGGCCAGAGATCCCAACTCCGTTCAAACTCGGGTTTATGATCAAAGATACCAACAGGGACGAGGCACCATGGCCCAGCTTCGCACTTCCGCGCGACACCGCCGTTAACGGCTACCGCATTGACCGCGTGCTCGGAAGCGGTGGGTTTGGCATCACGTATCTCGCGCACGATATGCTGCGGCAACCATTCGCGATTAAGGAGTATTATCCGCGCCAGCTCGCGGCGCGCCGGCAGCTGAACGTGATGGCGGCGTCAGCCGAAGACGAGAAGCTGTTCGAGGAATGCCGGGAACGCTTCCTGCGCGAAGCACAAGCGCTGGTGGTGGTCAGCCGTGTCGCTCCGCCGGGCACCGGCATCGCGCGTGTGCGGACCTACTTCGAGGCGCATGGCACCTGTTTCCTGGTGATGGACTACGTCGAAGGGGAAACGCTCGCGAGCGTGCTGCGGAGGGAGCCGGGTGGGCTATCCGCCGCGCGTGTAAGCTCCCTGCTGTCCCAATTGCTGTCGAGCATTCGCGTCGTGCATCGGGCCGGGCTGATGCATCGCGATATCAAGCCGGCGAACATCATCGTGCGCGACGATGGCGGGATCGTGCTGATCGACTTTGGCTCCAGCCGGCCGGCCGCAAACACCGAATTAGCCACCTATACCCAGATCTATTCGGGTGGCTTCGCTCCACCGGAGCAGATGCTGGGCATGGATCAGGGCGAATTCTCCGACATCTACGCAATCGGCGCTGTGGCCTATCAGGCGATTGGCGGCAGTGTGGTGGACGCGCTTGCGCGTCAAAGCGCACTGGCGGCGGGGAAGCCGGATCCCCAGCCCTCGGCCGAGCGGATTGGGGCAGGCCGATATCCAGGATCTCTGCTTGCGGCAATCGATGCGGCATTGGCACCCGATCCGGCGCAGCGACTGCAAACCGTGGAGGCCGTGCTGGCGGCGCTCGGTCGCGGCGACCCGTCCGGGGAGCCGACAGTTGTGCAATCGCGCCGTGCGGCGCCGGCCGCTCTGCCGCCGCCGCGGCGGCGGCGCGGTGTGTGGGGTTTCGTGGCGGGAGCTGGCGCACTGGCCTTGTGCGTAGCGGCGTATTTCGAAACGCGTGGCCCGGTCCCATCGCCGGTCGCCAGCCGTCAAGATGTCGTTGCCAGCCCGCCATCTGATGCCGCGCCGCCGCAACCGCTGCCTGAAACGACGCAGCCGAGCGCGGCGGGGGTTGCGGTGCAGCAGTCAACCACCGCGAATGACCAGCCCGCGGCCGCACCCACGGTCTCACCTCCGCCGTTGGAGCAAGCGCAGCGAGAGGCGATTGCGATACCGCCACCGGAGTCGCCGTCCGTGCCAATTCCGCCTCCGCAAACCGCCCCCTCGCCGCTCGAAATGTGGCAGGCGGCGGCGCAGTCCTTGCCATGCGCGGTGTTGAACATTGCGAGCGGGCAGGACGGCATACGCGTCTCGGGGATCGCCGCGGCCGGGCCGGAACTCGATCAGCTCCTGGCGGACCTGCACCATGCGGGTCATTTGGCCGACGACATCGCGCGGACCGATCACTTTGCCTGCGCGCCAATGGCGATGGTGAGGGACTTCGTCCAACGGACCTGGAACAGCGCGGCGCCAACATTTGCTATTCGACTCGATCAGCGGAGCGTAGCGAGCGGCGCACGGCTCGGAATCCGAGTGACGACAACACCGCCCGCGCTGTATGTCGATCTCTACCAGGGAGACGGATCGGTCCGTCATCTATCGCGCCCAACCCGCTCGGCCTCCGGCAAGCCGGGGGTGGAGTGGGTTGCCACGCCACCGGCCGGCCCGGGCGTGATCGTTGCAATCGGTGCAACAGCGCCTCTCGATCTTGGCAGCCGCCCTGAAACGGAACGGGCCTCCGACTATCTGGCGGCTCTGCGGCCCCGCTTGCAGCATGCAGCGGAGCCACCGGCCGCGGACGTGGCGATCGTGACGGTGCGCGCCGCCGAGCCGGTGGTTGCAAGGATGCCGCAGCCGCAGCGCGCAATACCTGTGCAATCGGCCTTTTGCGCAAATATAAATAGCAGAGCACAACTAGGAGAAACATTGTCCCATGACGAACTCGCGGCATTACGGACCGAATGCCGGTTCTGACTGTTCACTCGTCCGCCGCCGACTGATCCGCCATTCATGGCTGGCCGCCGCAATCATCACCTTGCTCGCCGGCTGCGCAGCGCCTGCTCCTCCTCCTCCTCCGGTTGCAACCGCGTCACCGGCGCCGGTGCAGGCGTTGCCGTTTGCGGATGCCGTGCTGAAGGCCGCCAACACCGTGTTCTCCGGCGCATCCGCAAACGCCCGGCAGGGCGGCCAGCGCCAGGTCGTGGTGATAGATCCGCTGGTCAACGGCGTCACGGGAGAACAGTCGGCGGCTACGCAACAGATTCAAAATCGTATAGTGTCGCTGGCGCAAGACAAATATCCGCAGTTCGATATCCGGCCGTTCTCCGCGGCTGCCGTCAGCCAGGCGCCGTATGTGATGGTCGGCACATTCACTCCGGTGAATGCGCAAGGCCAGACCGCCGGCACGCGGGAGGCTTACCGGTTTTGCCTGGTGATGGTTGACCTGCGCGCTGGAAAGACGGTCGCCAAGGGTGTGGCACGAGCCCGCCCCGACGGTGTCGATACCAGTCCGACGGGCTTCTTTCGTGACAGTCCGGCCTGGATCAACGATCCCAGCGTCAAGAGCTATATCGACACCTGCCAGGCGACCAAGGTCGGTGATGCAATCAGCCCGACCTACCTGAACGGCATCCTGACCGCCTCCATCGTCTCCGAGGCGATCGACGCCTATGACGCGAGCCGCTACCGCGACGCGCTGGAGCTTTATCAGACAGCCGAGAAGACGCCGGCGGGCAATCAGTTGCGGGTGTACAACGGCCTCTATCTGACCAACTGGAAGCTTGGCCACCGCGACCGGGCGGCGGAGGCATTCGGCCGGGTGGTCGAATACGGCCTGGACAGCAACTCGATCGGCGTCAAGATCTTGTTCCGGCCGGGATCGACCGCGTTCGACACCACGCAGGAGACCGTTGGTCCTTACGATATGTGGCTGCGGCAGATCGCCGATCGAAGTGCGAGCAAACATGCTTGCCTGCAGGTGACCGGCAACAGCAGCCCGTCGGGTTCCGCCGCGCTCAATGATCAACTGTCGCAGTTGCGCGCTGATTATGTGAAAACGCGGCTGGAGGAGGATGCACCTGGCTTGCAGGGGCATATCATTGCCACAGGCGTGGGGGCGAAGAACAATCTGGTCGGAACAGGGGCTGACAACCTGTCGGATGCGTTGGACCGCAGGGTCGATTTCAAGGTGATTCCGCCCTGCTGAGCGCTGTTGCCGGGGCGGCGATGTCTTTGGACTGGTCCCGGTGGTTTGGACAGGTTCCGGGACCATTGCAGCCGGTGAAACTGCTATCGTTACGTCAAAGTAAAGCTAAAGGCCCGGCCCGGGGGCGCGATCGCCGGGTCCAGGCCGCGGCAGCCTGCACCAATGCAGGCCGCGCCTTGCGGCGCTGAGCGAAGCGCGGTTCGGCGCGCGCCGCTTATAAGCCGATATCGAACTGAACGGTCCCGGCAATGCCGTGGACGAATTTGAACGCGTCAACGGCATCGCATTTTCGATGCAGGAGCGCGTCGCCGGCGCGCGCCGGTGAAAGTTTGCACTCGAAAACGACTATGGTCTCGACGATTCGGCAACCTTAAGCCGGTCCGGATTGACTTCGCCCCACCGAGCTCGTCCCCGCATATCGTCGTGGCCCGGCTTGTCCGGGCCACCTGTCGCCGCGCTTGCCGGACCAGGCGGCCCGGACAAGCCGGGGCAGGGCCACGACAATCTATGGGGCGAGTCGCTCTCATCACGGCCCGGGATGACACCTGAAGCTGCAGCGGTGATGAGGTATACGAGTTCGCCGGCACATGGGCGCTCGCCTCCGCGGCGTCGCGGCAGGACGGGGTACGCACGAAGCGCCCTGCCGGCTGGCAGGGCGCTTCTTGCAGTCTCGGACGTGGCGTTTCGGCTCAGACGCTGCGGCGGTGGCGGCGGGCGAACACCGTTCCGATCATGGAAACCGCGAGCAGGCCGAGGCTGGCGGGCTCAGGAGCCGGCGTACCGGAGGCACCGAGGCTCGGAACGGTGACGGGACTGCCGTTAACCGTGGCGTCGGCATAGACCGTGAACGTGTTCGCAATTTCGTAGCCACCCGTCGTCTGCGAGATGGTAACCGTGCCGGTGGTCGAGGGGGTGCCGGCCAGCGACGCGGTAAGGGCGTTGCTGTTGGAGTCCGTGCCTTCGAAGGACGCCGAAACCAACGTTTCCGGGAAGGTCCCGACGTTGTTGGTGAGCGGATTAAAGCCGCCCAGGACGTCCACCGTGAAATAGGTACCGGGTACCAGCGAGAGGGTCGCGGTCCCGGACGGATTACCTGTATTCGGGTTGACGAAATTGGCACTGAACGTGGCGGTCAGTTCCTCCTGAGTGCCGCCTGTGATTTGCTCGTAGTTGTAGAGCGACAGGTTCGAAATGTAGACTTCCTGGGTGGCTTCGGTCGGGGAGACTTCAATGTAGCCCGGCGCCGAGTTGAGGGTGAAGCCGCTGCCCTGGGGAAACGGGTTGGCGGTGGTGGAGAAGATGGCAGCGTGGGCGCCGGTGGCGGCGAAAGCTGTGCCGATAGCGATGGTGGCGATCGCCGTGATCGCTCGCTGGGTTGGGGACTTGGTCAGCATGAAAACCTCGATGGTTAGGAGCACGGGGACAACCACTGTTTCTGCCGCTGGCTCCGGACCTTTCCGCGATCCGATCGCCCAGCGTGAACAACCATCATCGTGTACCACATATCAGAACGTTGCGTAAGATTAAATTATACGGAATCGCACTCGATTTTAACTTTATTGGCTCCCGGCGCAGCTGGCTCGGCATCGCCGTTACTTTTTCGCGGCATGGTTGTGAACCTCGGGACGTATTATAGACACGTCCAGGCAACCAGCCGATCGGGGCAGCTCGGACCATCCCGTCGCCGGCGGTGCGCCGTTCCCGGGCGGTTACGGCTTCCAGGCAAGCAGCAGATCGCGCGCCCGGATCCAGTCTTCCGGCGCCGTGTGCCGGATCGCTTCCTGCAACAGCGACGGTTGGCCGGCGAACCGGTCGATGATCAGCGCGGCCAGGTTGGTGGCAGGCGACCCTGACCGGCTGGTTCCGGCCGGGCGGCCGGGCGCCGCCGTGGTTGCCGCCGTCGCCGGACCCCTCGCGTCCGATCCGTGTTTCAGCTTCGCGTGCTGGATGGTTTCGTTTACCAGCGTATCGGTAACGGGCTGGCCCGCCTCGGCGATAGCGATGATGCTGTCGCGCGCTTCCGGCGGTGTGCTGGGGGCGGCGAGGCGGTAGAGGTGGGATGGACGCAAATCGGCAATTATTTCCTTTTTGCCACCAAATGCCGCCGCGACGTTCATGTAATTGCGGGCGGTTCGCTCGTTCCACGAAAATTCCGCCACCAGCCAGTTGGTGAACTGGCCGTGCGGCAGCGCCGCCTTCACGGCGATCAGCTCGCGGCCGATATGCACGATGTCCTCTATCTGGCGCTTGAGCCGCTGGCGGATACGTTCCGCGGTCTCGCGCAGCGCGGTTGCGCTGGCTGCGCTTATCGCCTCGTACGGGAACTCCGCAGGAAGAATGCCGCCGGCCGCGGCAGGGGGCGGTTCGTCATACTCCGCCAGCGCCCCTGGCGCCCGCGAACTCCCGGCAAAACCTGCTACCGCACCCATGCCAACCCCACATTATTCTATCCCGCCCGTTCCTGTTGTGATATCGGAACGCTGAGATCAAGGCAACGACGTATTCGCCAATCCGGGCGGGAGGAGGTTCCGCCACGACGCGCCGCCGATCGTCATCCGCATCCTTATCATGCCTATCCGCCGATGTTGGAAACCGGACATTGCTTCAACCAGACCGCGGCGCCCGCCACGTAAGCCGGGGATCGCCGGAAATCATGACAATAGATCAACATGCCGGGCGGTGAACGAGCCGTGCCGGTGGCGCAACGGGTCGCGCTGCTTGCATCAGTCGCCTGGGGGGCGAGCACCCTGCCGGCAGCGGCAGCCTTGCTTCCGCCCGCGGAGACGATTGTCAGCTCGGTGGTGGCTGACAACGATCCGGCGCGCGCCGCGGCGGCGCTGGATGAACACGCCGCGGACGACGGACCATGGCTCAACAGCGTCCGCCTCGGCCTTAAGTCGCAGGGCCACCCGAAAGACGCACGCGTGCTTCTGGAAGCCCTGGCGCAGCGGCGGCGGTCCGATGCGGTACTATATAATGTGGCGCTGTCCTACGTGGATCAGCTTCCCGGCCACAATCTTCTCAACAAGGGGTATCTCTCGACCGCCTCGGTCCGCGCGATCGACGAAATCCTCGAGCGGCACCCGCAGGACTGGCTCGCCCTGCATATTCGCGGATTGAACAACCTCTACTGGCCGGACTGGTTCGGCCGGGCGCCGACGGCACGGGTCGACCTCGGCCGCGCCGTCGAGGCGGGACAGCGATTGCTGTCGGAACGTCCGGATGAGGATGGCCTGGCGTGGACCTATCTGGCACTGGGCGATGCGCTGGCGCTGACCGACCATCCGGCCGACGCCAGGACCGCCTGGACGGCGGGCGCGGGCGCCTATCCCTATTTTCCGGCTTTCGCCGCCCGCATCGCCCTCACCGATGCGGAGCAGCACGCAAGCGTCCGCGCGGAGCGCGACTCCGAGAAGCCGATCGACACGGATCTGGGTCATTTGGCAAACAGTTCGGATCGCGGGCACGCGCTGACGCTGACCGGCGGCACATTGTTCGGACCCGGACCGTTGGACGATCAGCCGCTGCCGCACGGCGGACTGATCAATCTGCACCTTGCCAGGCCGTTCACCGGAACGATCCCGCAATTTAACAACGGCACCGGCGAGCCGCACATGCCGGGCGAGATCGCCGTCGGAAAGGCCCTGGATGGCAGGTTTTCCGATGGCACGCCGGTGAACAAGAACATCGACGTCGGTCACGTCATCCTTATGAACGGCAAGTTCAAGCTGTTCCTGGCGGCCACCGATGGCGGACCCAACCGCGGGGCCGTCCATTTCTACCTCGATCGCTTCTGGAACTGGACGATCCAGGACGATATCGGGATCGATCCGGGATTCACGCAGGGTGTCATCAAGTTCCAGAACTTCACCTTCTCCACCAGTCCGCGGATTCTGCCCGCCTCGACGCAGACTGAGAGCAGGGAGCCAGGCGGCGTCGATCGCGCCGGCAGCCTGCCCAGCGGCACGGTGGTGCCCGGACTGCTGGGCGATGACGATGGCGAGGGGAGGCTCGCCGGCACCTTCAACGCCATCGGCAGCTTCCCGTTGGATTCGGTGCTGCTGCCGGGCGCGCCGTTCGCCCAGACCCGTGTCTTCCGCACCGATATCGTCGTTTCGCCGCAAGTGGCCGGTTTTCTCACCCTGGCCAACGCAGTAAGCTTTCTTCGCGCCGAGGTTGCCCTGGCTTCCGACATGGAAGCCGATGAAACCCGGCTCGATCAGACGTTCCGGGATCGGCTTAAATTGGCGATCGGACATTTCGGCAAGGCTGACGCGTGGATTCAGTCCTTGGACGACAAAGTGCGGCTCGCGTATCAACGGCTGACCGCTCCCCCGGAGGCGTTCGCCAGCCCTTCGGTCCGGATGCATTACATTTGCGAGTCCGCCGCAGATCTGTCGGTTGTCGCCTCGGCATTGAACCTTGTGCGGAGCGAGACGGACGGATCGCGGCTGGGCGCACGGCTGAGGTGCGAAGCCCCATGACAACCCGTTACACAGCGTGCCTGCTCCTTGCGGTGGTTCTGTCGGCCCCTGCGACGGCGCTCGCCGCCGGGGCGGCGGATGTCCGCTTCGAGGACGTCGCGGTCTCACCGTCGAGCGGCATTGTGTTCAAGCACGAACGCGCCACGTTCGACCCCAAACTGAAGAAGATCATGCCATGGCTGACGGCGGGCGGCGCCGCCGTTGCCGTGGGCGATTTCGATAACGACGGCCTTGACGACTTTTACGTTACGACAAGCAAGACCGGCGCCCCCAACAAGCTGTTCCACAACCTGGGCAACTGGCACTTCAAGGACGTCGCGCCCGAAATGGGCCTGGCGGACGTGAACCGTCCGGAAACCGGCACGTCATCCTTCGCGCTCTGGCTGGACTACGACAACGATGGCTGGCGGGATCTGCTGCTTGTGCGCTTCGGCAAGCTGTCGTTGTTCCGCAACATCGAGGGCAAGCGGTTCGAGGAGGTCACGGACAAGGCGGGCCTGAATCTGCTGGTGAACTCCACATCGGCCGCGGCCATCGATTACAACCATAGCGGATACCTCAGCATTCTTATCGGCGGATATTTCCCCGAAAAAGACCTTCACCATATGCCGGATTCGAAGATCCTTTTCGACTCCTGGGAGACGGCGAAAAACGGCGGCCGGACCTATTTGTTCCGTAACAACGGCAATGGCACGTTCACGGACGTCACCAAAGAGGCGGGGCTGTTCGACCGGGGCTGGACCATGGCCATAGGCGTTGGCGATCTTGACAACGACGGTTGGCAGGACATCTATCTCGCCCGCGATTTCGGCACCGACAAGGTCTACCGGAACCTGCACAACGGCACGTTCGCCGATGTCTCCGAACAGGCCATCGGTGTTGATACCAAAAAAGGTATGAACGCCGAAATGGGCGACTACAACAACAGCGGCCGGCTGGGTGTCTATGTGACGAACATGACCGAGCCGTATCTGCATGAATGCAACATGCTGTGGCAGAACAACGGCGATTTCCGTTTCACCGACGTGTCGGAGGAGACCGGCACCTGCGATACCGGCTGGGGCTGGGGCGCGAAATTTCTCGACGCCGACAACGACGGGCAGCTGGATCTCTACGTAGTCAACGGCTTCATCTCGTCCGGCCCGTCGGACTACATGAAGATCCTGCTGGATTTCATATTCCGGGAGGATGTCGATCTGCGGGACGCCAAGGACTGGCCGGACATGGGCGGCTACAGCATGGCGGGCTACGAGCACCACGTGCTGTTCCATCAGGAAGGCGGCGCGTTCAAGAACATCGCCGCATCAGCCGGGGTCGACGATACCCTGGATGGCCGCGGCGTGGCGATCGCCGACTTCGATCATGACGGCAAAATGGACATGATCGTTTCGAATGTCGACGGCCCGGTCCGGCTTTACCGCAACATCTCCACAAACACCGGCAAATGGATCGGCTTCAACCTGCATGACCGGAAAGGCCGGCCGGAACCCATCGGCGCCAGGGTATATGTCACCACCGGGATCGATCAGCAAATGCGGGAGATTTCCCCCGCGAACGGATTCGAGTCGCAAAGCAGCCTGGCGGTCCATTTCGGGATAGGCAATTACAAGGCGGCCGAGAACGTCGCGATCGTCTGGCCGGACGGGCAACGTCAGGAATTCAGCAACCTCGCCTGCTGCAAGTATTATGACGTCACCCACGAGGGACTTGCCAAGGCCGCGCAGGCCGCGCCGCCGCCCAAGCCGGAGCATAAGCTGGCTTTCCGGGAGGCTGCGGTGCAATCAGGTGTCGTTGCCCGGCATCATCCCCCGGTTTTCGACCCGAAGCTGGGCCATATCATGGCGATGGTGTCGGCCGGCGCGGCCGGCGGCGCGATCGGGGAAGTCAATGCGAACGGCCGCGATGACATCTTCATCACCGACTCCCGCGCGGGCTATCCCAATCATCTCTTTATCAATCTCGGAAACGGCAAGTTCGAGGACCGTGCGGTTGAAGCCGGTGTGGCGAATTTCAATGACGAATATAACGTTTCGACCGGCGGTCTGTTCTTCGACTATGACGGCGATGGGCTGGACGACCTGCTGATCTTCCGCTTCGGCAGCCAGGTCCTGCTGCACAACCTCGGCAACGGCCGCTTCGAGGATGTCAGTGCGAAGTCGGGCATCGGCGCGATCAAAGGCAACTTTCTCTCCGCGATCGCCTTTGATGCCGATCGCGACGGTTATCTGGATCTGTATCTGGGCGCGTATTTCCCGGAGGCGGATCTGTTCCACCTGAAGGATGACCACGTTCTGCACGAGAGCTGGGAGAATGCGCGCAACGGCGGCAGGAAGGTGTTCCTGCACAACAATGGCGATGGAACGTTTACCGACAGAACGGCCGAGGTCGGGCTGCAGGACACCGGATGGACGATGGCGCTGGGTTACGCGGACATCGACAACGATGGCTGGCAGGATGTGTACGTCGCCAACGACTACGGTCCGGACATGCTTTTTCATAACGAGCATGGGCATTTCCGCAATATCACCCCGACGGCGATAGGGTTCGACACGAAAAAGGGAATGAACGCCGAATTCGGCGATTTCGACAATGACGGCTTTCCGGACATCTTCGTCACGAACGTCACCGAGCCTTTTCTGCACGAATGCAATATGCTGTGGCACAACAACGGCGACCTGACGTTCACCGACATTGCCTCGGAGATGAACGTGTGCGACGGCGGCTGGGGTTGGGGCGGAAAGTTCGCCGATGTCGACAACGATGGTTGGCTCGATATCTACCAGGTCAACGGTTTCTTTACGGGACCGAAGTCGGCCGACTACCTGACCGTGCTGCTGCCCTCGCTGTGGAATAACGGCGGCGAGGACCCGTCCAGCGCCAGCAAATGGCCGCCGATCAACGGCATGAGCATGGTCAACAAGGAGGTTCACCGGCTGTGGATGAACGAAGGCGGCCTGGGTTTTCGCCGCGACGATTCGACGGCACTGGCGAGCACGCTGGATGGCCGGGGGGTGTTTACGGCGGACCTGAACGACGACGGCCGGATCGACTTCGTAGTAACGAACAACGACGGCCCGGTGCAGGTGTTCTTTAACGAGACCGAGTCGGGCAACAACTGGATCGAGTTCCGCCTGAAGGGGCGGCCACCGAATACCGATGCCGCGGGCGCGAAGGTTACTATTGAAACGTCTTCCGGAAAGCAGTATCGGGAGGTGAATATCGGAAACGGCTTCGCTGGCGGCAGCAGCAGGCGGGTCCATTTCGGTCTTGGCACCGCGCAAAAGATCGACGCTATGACCATAAGGTGGCCCGACGGCTATGAGGAGCGGACAGGTCCCATGGGTGTCAACAAGATTGTCGCGATCAGAGAGCAGGATCAGGTGGCCAGCCATGCGCCGCATTAGGTTTGCCGCCTTGGCAATGATCCTCTCATGCGGGGCCGCCGGTGCGCAGCCGCCGGTCAGAACCGCCGCTGAACCGGTGTTCAAGGACGTGACCGGTGCTTCCGGCCTGCATTTCCGCCACTACGGCCCGGCGGTGAACGAGAAGCTGCGCAATCTCGGTCCGTGGTTTACGGCGCTGGGGGCCGGGGGCGCCACCGGCGACATCAATAACGATGGTCTGCTCGATATTTACCTGACAAACAGCCTTTTCGGAAAGCCCAATGCTCTGTTCATCAACAAGGGCGGGATGAACTTTGAGGAGCACGCCGCCGACTACGGCGTTGCCGATCTCAATGACGATGACAACTATTCGATGACCGCGTTGCTCGTGGATTTGGACAATGACGGCTACAAGGATCTGGTGGTCGTCCGGTTCGGTCGCAGTCTGATCTTCCGCAACATCCGTGGCGAGCGGTTCGAGCTTGTGGCCGACGCGCTGGCCAAAGCCCCATCGCCGAGGAATCCCGTTTCGGTTGTTGCGTTTGACTACGACAGAAGCGGCCTGCTCAGCCTGTACTTCGGGTGCTACTTCCCGGATGTGGACCTGCGGACCGTCAAGACCGGCAAGGGGCTGCTGCACGACAGTTGGGAAAGCGCCCGTAACGGCGGAACCAACTTCCTTATGAAGAACATGGGCAATTTCAAATTCGAAGACCGCACCATGGAGGCCGGAGTCGGCGATACCGGCTGGTCTCTGGCGGTGGCATCCGGCGACATCGACAAGGACGGTTGGCCGGACCTTTATGTGGCTAACGACTTCGGCGCCGACACGGTTTATCATAACAACGGCAACGGAACATTTACCAACATATCGGCCAAGAGTATCGGGATCGACACGAAAAAAGGCATGAACGCCGAATTCGGCGATTTCGACAACGACGGCCTTCCGGATATATTCGTCACGAACATCACCGAGGCATACCTGCATGAATGCAACATGCTATGGCACAATAATGGCGACCTGACCTTCACCGACATGGCGTCGGACCTGGGGGTCTGCGACACCGGTTGGGGCTGGGGAGGGAAATTCCTCGACTACGACAACGACGGCTATCTGGACCTGATGGTCATGAACGGCTTCATTTCCGCTGGAAAGAAGGATTACATCGATATTTTGATGCCGATCATGCTGGACGGCGATGTCGATCTGTCGAACACGATGAACTGGCCGGCGCTGGGCGATATGAGCTTCAGCGGATACGAACGGAAGAAGCTGTTCCACAATGTCAACGGGCTTTCGTTCGAGGATGTCAGTGCCAAAGCCGGGGTCGACGTGCAGACCGATGGGCGCGGCCTGATCATCGGGGACTTCGACAACGACGGGCGGGAAGACATGTTGTTCCTGAACGCGAACCAGAACGCGATCCTGTTTCAGAACCTGACCCGGGGCGGCAATTGGATCCAGATCGATCTGGAGGGGAAAAAGAGCAACCGTGACGGCATCGGCACCAGGGTCACCGCTTATACCGCGGACGGCAAGTTGTTCTACCGTGAAACCAATGCCGGGAATGGTTTTGAGACTCAAAGTTCCCCACTTGTGCACATCGGTGTTGGCAACCACAAGTCGATAGATGATCTGGAGGTCATCTGGACGAGCGGGATCGTCCAGCATTTCCACGATGTGCCGGTGAACAGGCGTTTTCATCTCACGGAGAACGCAGATCTGGTTGAGATGAACCCCGACAAGCGCCAGGCCGGAGCCGCGAAATGACAGTTCACGTGACGATGCAATCTTGCCGGCGGCGAATACGCAAGCTGGCCGCGCCGGCGGTTGCTATCTGCTGCATGTTGACGGGTTCGGCGCTGGCCGACGAACCGCTCAATCCCAAGGACGCGTTGGCCCCGATCTTCAGAGAGAATCCGAAGCTGGCCGATCCGCAAGCGGACCGAGCGAGGCTGCGTAACGAAGGCATTGCGCACTATGAAGGCGGCCTGACGCTTGACCGGGCGATTGCATCGTTTCAGGCGGCCTATGACATTGGTCATCAGCCGGTTGACGCCTTCAATATGGCGCTTGTGCTCATCAAGCAGAACAAGCTTGGCGAGGCGCGCGTCTGGACCGAAAAGGCGCTGGAGGGAAACGCCGGGTTTGCCAACGCCCAATACACCATGGGCTTGATCGAAAAGCTGGACGGACATGCCGATGCCGCGCGGGAGCGTTGGACGGCGACCAATAAGCTGCATCCGACGGATGCAAATCTGCATTACGAACTGGCTATGCTGGCGAGCGCCGACAAGGACGAACACAGCTTCCTGCAGGAACTGTTGCGGGCGTTGGAGCTGGACCCTGACCATAAGTCCAGCCTGTATCAGATGTATCGTTACTACCAAACTACCGGCAACAAGGAGATGGCATCGGCCACGCTCAAGCATTTCAACGCGGTCAAGTCGGCGGAGCGGTTTTCCCGCAAGGAACGGCCGCTCGACGAAAGCAGCTTTACGAAACCGCTGCGCGACGATCAGCTTCACGGAACCGGAGGTTTTCCGTTCATCGACTCCGTCATCTCAGCGCAGGTCGTCCGCACACGTCAAACCTGCGCCTTGGTTCGCCTGGCCCGGATGACAGTCATCGCGTCGCCAGCCAGGGAGAATCTTGTTGGCATCTGCGCTGACGGAACGATACTGCAAATCGCCGATGGCAAGGCCGAGACGCTGGGTAAACTCGACGCGCCGGCCGACGACCTTCGGGTTGAGTGGCTGGACCCCCAAGGTCCCCGGGTCATTGCGGCCGGCCCCTCCGGTGTCCGGCTGTCGACGCCGATCGGCAAGCCGCCGCTTGCGTTTGAAACGATTGACGATACGCCTGCGCGGCGGTTTGTTCTCGCTGATTTTGAGCACGACGGATCGCTCGACATTCTTACGGATGCGGCGCCCGCGCCGCTGGCCAAGCACGATGGGAAATACGGCCGCCAGCCGGCGGTTTATGCGAACAGCGCGCTTGCCGGGGTCCTCCAGGGGGACAGCCCGGTCGGCGTTGCCGATGCGCAACGGCGGGGTATGGCGGATTTGGTCAAGGCGGCGGGCCAGGACGTCCAGTTCGTCGTGGATGGGGCGGCGGGTTACCGGAACGGGCCGCGTATCCACCTGACAGACCAGGGGACCGTTTCTCAGATCGAAGTGGCGGATCTCGACAATGACGGCGTGCTCGACCTCGTTGCGGCGGCGAGCGACGGCATTTCCATCGTTTGGGGTTCCGCCAATCCTGATGCCCCCGTCAACATCGCCCGTCTGCCGATCGGCCCCGTCCGCTTCGTCGTTGCCGACATGAACAACGACGGCCGGCGCGATATCGTCACCATCGATTCCGGCGGGACCGCCTCCATTCTGGTAAACAGTGGGCCCCGCAAGTTCGACAAGAAGATCCTGGGTACCGTTCCGGTGCCGGCCGGCGAACTCATCGCGTTTGACGAGAATCGGGACGGCTTGCTCGATATCGCTTATATCGACGGGACCGGCGCGCTGGTCGTGCTGCGCAACAGCAGCCGGAACGTCGGCGCATCGATTGACGTTTTGCTCAACGGCAAGCGCAGTCCGCCGGCAGGTCAGCTCACGCAGGTGGAGGTGCGGAAGGGACCGCTCTTTTCCTACGCGCAGTCGGCGGGGGGCCTGGTGCATTTCGGTCTCGGCAAGGAGGAGTATGCCGAAATCGTTCGCCTCGAATGGCCCAACGGCTTTGTCGAAAACAAGATCAAGGTGGACGCCGCACACGATCCGTACGTGTATCAGGAATCCGAGCGCATCGCCGGCTCCTGCCCGACGGTTTTCGTGCGGACGGCGGACGGGTTCCACTACGTAACGGACGCTTTGATTACGACCGCTATCGGAATCCTGGAACAACGCGGAGTCTATTTTGGCTTCGGCGATGAAGAACACGTGGTGATACCCCCCGGCCTTTTAACCGAAGCGGACGGCCGCCTCGACATCAGGGTGACAGAGGAATTGCGGGAAACCACCTATATCGATCATGCCGCTCTCCTTGTCCTTGACCATCCGGCCGGGGCGCGCTTGGGCTCGACGGAGCGTCTGGCCCCGCCGGCGCCTGAGAAGGGGCCTTATTATCTCGCCCGCCATCTCATTCCTGCAGCGCATGCATCCTTCGAGGGGCGGGACGTGACGGAACTGTTGGCGCAACAGGACCGCCGCTATGCCGACACGGTGTTCAGGACACGCAATCCGGGCTTCGCCGAACCATCGGTCATCGAATTGACGCTGGCAGACGACGTCGATCCCGGCAGCGTGGATGCAGTCTTTGCAACCGGTTGGTTCCAGGCATTCGATTCGACCGCGGTGATCGGCGCATTCAAAGGCGAATCTCCTGATTTCCAGTTTCCCGAGCTGCAGGAAAAGGTCGGCGGCGCCTGGTATTCGGTTGGCTTCATTGGCATCCCTGCCGGCCAGAACCGAACCGCCGTGCTAACCTTGCAAAAGCCGTTGCGCTCGCGCCAGCTCAGGTTGCTGTCAAACTTCTCGGTTTATTGGGACGAGATCGCGTTCAGCGTCGCCGGCGAGGCCGTCGCTACCGTTGCGGAGCTGCCGCTTCTGGAAGCGACTCTGAGGTTTCATGGATTCTCCGGAATCAAATCGACAGAGCCCGAGACGTTCGATTATGAAAACGTCCGTTACGGGATGATCTGGAGTCCGATGCGCGGTCATTTCACGAACTATGGCCCGGTCGAATCACTGATCGCTGAGAAAGACGGGAAATATGCGGCCATCGGCGGAGGAGACGAACTGGCCCTGTCATTCAGGGCGCCCGCGACACCTCCGGCGCCGGGGTTCGAGCGCAGCTTCATTCTGGTGCTTGACGGGCACGTGAAAGATGCCGATCGATACACGGCAAACTCCGGGTCGGTGGAACCCATGCCCTACGCGGCGATGACGGTATTTCCCGGGCTGCCGAAACCAGAAGATCCGATGTCGGCCGCCATGCGACAGCGGGAGGGACTCGACTTCACGCTGACAACCGTTTCCAGCGGGAAGGCACCGAACCATGATTGACTTTGTAAAGCGGCGGCGGGCGGCGCTTGCGCTCGTCGCGCTGTCGGCAATGGTCATCGTTGCTGTCGGCCTCTGGTTCGCGCTGCGCCCACCCAACGGCCGTGCGTTCGACCACAAGGCCATGGCCGAGGCGACTGCGCTGCTGAAAGACGGCAAGCGGGAGCAGGCTCTGGACGTGGTCGAAAAGCGGTTGACCGCGAACCCTGATAGCATCGAACTCGGCAATTTTTATCGTGCCGCGGCGGTTTCCGTTAAGCTGCACGATCGGCCGATTAAATTCTTTGCCGGCCAGCTTGAAAGTCTCAAGGTTCTACCGGATGGGCTGCGGTTTAATCTGGCCTTTGCATACATCGACAAGATCCCGGTGGTCGGCCCGATGGGCGCCGGTTTTCTCTCGAAACGGGCGATCAAGCAGTTTCAGACCGTAGTCGATAAGGACCCGGACAACTGGATCGGGAACTATGGCATCGGAATGAACTACCTGCATTGGCCGGAATACTTTGAAAAGAATGATGACTCGATGCATTACTTCGAAAAATGTCTCGAGATCCAAAAGAACCAGACGATAAAGCCTAATTTTGTCCTGACTTTCATCAGGCTTGGAGATGCCTATGCCAAGGTCGGGCAGGTCGACAAGGCTCGGCAGGCCTGGCAGGCTGGCTTGCTCGTGTTCCCGGGCTTCTCGGATCTGACCACCCGGCTTGCGCTAAGCGACGCCGAAACGGTGTCTCTCATTAAGGAAATGTATAACCCGAACAACTCCATCGGCGAGATCAATACCGATATCAGCATCCTGTGGGCGGAGAAGCTGCCGGAGAGCACATTGCCGTTGAAGCGGATGACGGTCGCCAACGGCGGGCGCGGCATTGGCGGCCAGTTTGTTGCCGAAAAGGCCGATGATTCGGACGCGCGGTACTTTGCGTGGTTCAAGAAGAACCTGCCCTTTCTGGTGCGGCGCACGGAGGCCGCGAAGGTCGACATGCGGGGCCTGGGTTCGACCGAGGAATCCGATCGCCGCGGAATCAGCTTCGTTGCCAACGACATGGTGCGCGGCTTCATCACCCAGTTTCAGGATGAGGATCATGCCGCGACCTTGGCGACGCTCGATCGTGCCACACCGTTTGACCGCCCGTTCCTGCACGAGGGTATCGGCATGGGGCTGGCTGCCAACCTCGACACCGACGGCGACGGGTCTTTGGCAAGGTTCGAAGACCAAATAGGCGCATTCGATCCAGCTTTCCGTCGGCTACATTATGCCGGCCTCGGAATGTGGTACGGCCTTTCGCCCACGGTCAATCTGGTGCGTATACGGAAACAATTCGCCGAACTGAGTCTGCGGGCTCAGATATATGCTTATGAAGGGCTTGGGTTTTCCGTTTCGCTTTTCCACAACAGCGGCAACGCCAGCGCGCTGGAGGTTGCCGATCGGCTTCCCTTCGCGGCAGCGTCTGCTTTCGCGCATGGCGCCGGCCGCGCAATGTGGGTCAAATTCGGTCCAGACATGAATGCCTTCAGCCAGGGACTGGCCGGTTTGCCGGAACGCCTCCGGCCGGATGCGATCTCCGGGTTCGGTATGGGCGTCAGTTTCACTCGTATCAACCATCCGGAAGAATTTTTGCCGATCGGCGACTCAGTCAGTATCGCGACGGGCAGGGCGTGCACCGACTTTCTTGCAGGCCTTGCCATGGGCCTGAGCGTTCGTAACGCGGCCGACCAGGACTACGTTGAACAGTCGCTCCAGGCCGCGGCCAATCCCGAGGCGACTCGGGCGGCGCAGCGTCTTCGGATTGTCGGCCAGACCGCTCTGCAAACGCTGCAGGACGGCCAGGTGGAGGAACTACATGGCAATTGGCGCAAGGCGATGCGCGAAGCTATCGGAAGCACGCCCGTCCCGGCCGACCCCAACCATCCGTGCCAGGTGCCATTATGACGAACAAACGACTGCTTTTTCCGGCGATCCTGCTGGCGGTCATTTTGGCCGGCCGCGCCGGCGTTGCCGAGGAGGAACACCATTTCCATCTTCACGGCGGCTTTTTCTATGGCCCGGGTCCGATTAAGCCGGACACGGCATTGCCGGACGGCGACATAAAAGGCATCGCTTTCGACACAACGGCTTGGCGCGGAGAGGCGAAATTCGTCGCCGGAACGGCCCCGCTTTCGGACGGCAAGACTTACGTCAACGCGAACATCGATGCCGGCCGCCTCGGTATAGGCGAGAACGGGCGGACCAAGACCTTCTGGCTGACCGCGGTGGATGGCGGACCGAACAAGGGCACGGAAAAGTACTCGTTCGACAGCGCACGGAACTTCGTTTGGCAGGTCGATCTAGCTCTCGATCCCGGCTTTGCCGAGGGCATCATTCGTGTCGATGACTTCCGCCTGACAACAGGATGGGTCCAGGTGCAGCGCTCTTTGCAGACAGTGGCTGGCGCGCCAGGGGGATACGATAAGGCGGGTTCGCTGCCGAGCGGAACGTTTCTCGTCGGCCGCGTCGGCGATTTTGACCGGAATGGATTCCTGGACGGCGTCCTTGTCGCGTCGGCGAACGTTCCGATGCAGGCTGACATGCTGCCGGGTGCGCCTGTCGCCAATCTCCGGGGCTTTACCACCGATATACCCGTTGACCCGCTGAGCGCCGCGGAGATGACCTTGGCGGGCGTCGACGGCATGCGGCCGGTCGTTTCGCGGTTGATGGCTGATGCCGATCTGCCGCAGTTGAAGTCGATGCTGGGCGACATCGGCGGCCGTATCGACGCAGCAAGCCGCAATTACGAAGATGCATTCCTGAAGGCGGACGGAGAGGGTAAGCAAAGGCTTCAGGCCATCGGTTGGCGTATCGAAACCGCTCGCAAATTGTTCTTTATCCCTTGGGCGTTTCTCGCGGGCTACGAGAATTCCACCGGAAAGCCGTCCACTTCAGTGCGGGATAGCGTCCAGCTTGGATTCGAAATAATCAGCCAGCTCCTGCCGGTCATGAGAGACTTGCGCGCGGTGGAAAAACGGCGATGAGGCAGCGATTCCGTGCCACGACCCTGGCGATTATTCTTTGTCTGAGCGGGCCATTGGCTCGCGCCTATGATCTGACGATAACCGGCGGCACCGTGCATGGTCCCGGCCCGATGCCCGACACGCCGCTTCCCGTAGGGAAGCTGGGTTCAATCGTGTTGAACAATGAACTTGGAGGCGCGTCGGAGTTTTTCAATAACGGCGCGGAGCCGCCGAATGTTCCGGGCGAGCTGGAGATCTACGGGCATCTCGGCGGCAGGCTGAGCAACGGCGCACCGTTCAACGAGCACGTCTACGGCGGCGTCGTGTCCATCGGCCAGGGTGCACTTAAGATGCTTTCCGTTATCGCCGGCGACGGCGAAATGAAAGGCCGGGAGACATACCGCCTCAATGAACGTCTCAATTGGATCATACACACCGATCTGGCGCTTGACGCCGGTTTCCCGCAAGGTTTGGTAATCAGCCGCAATATTACTATCACCAGCGGCGTTCTGCTGGTGGCGCCGTCGTTGCAGACCGAAGCCGGCCTCAACGGAGGAATGGATGAGGCGGGGTCGCTTCCGAGCGGCGCTCCCATCTACGGAATGCTCGGCGACATGGACAATCGAGGCTTCCTTGACGGCCGCATCGTCGGGGTCGGCCGGGTGCCGCTGGGCTTCATGTTCGTTCCGGGCAGTCCACTCGTTATGCAGCGCGACTTCAAATCGAATATTCCGATCACGCGGGAAGAAGCCGGAATTCTTACCTTCGCCGGTCTGTTAAATCTCCGCGACATCCTTGCGGTGGCGCGCAATGGAAATCCCGCCGCGCGCTCCTATGTTCTTGCCCACGCCAGGTCCTACTTCGACGACTTCGCTGCACGCGCGCGGTCTGCCCAATCCCATCTTTCCGCCGCAGGTCCCGCTCGTTCCGGACAAGCGGCGCAGGCGGCGCAGATTGAGGCGGTCTTGAAACAAGAGAGCCACGATGCCGACGGTTGGGTAACCGCCGGTGCCATCCCTGAAGCAAGCCTTACAGCTATCGACGTACTTCTACAGCAAATCGACCAGGTCACGCCTGCGCTTCGTGCCGAACTGCATTTCACCCGAGTCGGAGGATAGGACGTATGTTCGGCAGCAGAAGAACGCCTTGGCTTTCAGGGGCTTTCGCGGCAATCCTGCCCGCACGACAGCGGCGCTGGCATGCTGCCGCCTTCGTGGTGTTGGCGCTGCTTTGCGCCGACACCCTGTTTTTGCTGGCGCATCGCGGCCTGGGTCAGATCGATGGCTGGATCGGTTGGGGCCGGGTCGCAAGCCGATTCTATCAAGCTACGGTTTTGCTGCACAGTGCGCTTGGCTATCTGTTGACATTGATGCTGCTTGGCTTCGTCGTCTTCCATGTGCCGGCGGTGCTGCGCCAACTCCGCCGGCGTTGGTTTCTCGCGCTGTCCGGCGTTGTCGTCGCCGGCTCCTTCGGGTTCCTGCTCTACTCCGGAAACTACTTTCTTCTTCACTCGAAGACCGCCGGCAACGAATGGCTTTATTGGGGCCACATGGCTCTGGCGGTTTTGTTCCTCGTTGTCTATGCGGGACACCGTCTGTTCGCAGCCGGACGGTTCCCGTTGCGCCCGGTCGGCGTCCTGCTCACCGCGTCTTTCGCGATCGCTCTCTTGATGATCGGCGGCGAGGTGACGGAGCGCACTCTCAGCATCCAGAAGGTCGCCATCAAGCCATCGCTTACACCTTTTGCCGACGCCTCGGGTTTCGCTCCCGTCAGCGGCATAAATCCGGCGGCGCCTTTCTTTCCTTCTCCCGTCTCGATGGCCAGCGGCGCCGCCCGGATAAACACAACGGCGCTGACCGGAACTTATGACGAAGCAATGGCTGCCCAGGTTCGCGAGGAGGTTGCGCGCAAGGGATTCGCAAATACCCGCCGTATTGGCGCTGAGGACTGCGCGCGCTGTCACGCCGATACGGTCGCCCAGTGGGAGTCGTCCGCGCACCGCTTTTCGTCATTCAACAACCCGTTCTACGCCGCGGCTTTGGAAGATCTGCGCGCCAGTGACGGGGTACCTAACGACACTGTGGCGAAACACCTTGAGACATTTGGCTATAAGAACATCCGCACCGGGCAGCTCAAGTCGCAGTTTTGCGCCGGCTGCCACGATCCGGCGCTTTTGTTTGAAGGCCGCATGCGAGATGAGATCGACACCGGCGAGATCAGGGCGCAAGCCGGGCTCGCTTGCCTTGCTTGCCATCAGATCAAGGACGTTCCGGGCCACACCGGCAATGCAAACTATGTTTGGGATGACGAATTCAAGGACCCTTACCTCTTCAGTGCCAGCAGCGGCCCGTTTGCGACTTTGATACACGACCTGTATCTGAAGGCGAACCCGGAGCAGCACAAGCGCGACATGCTAAAACCGGTGTTCGGCACAGGAGAGTTTTGCGGAACCTGTCACAAGGTTGCGCTGGAGACGCCGCTGAACGAATATCACTACGTACGCGGCCAAGATGAATACGACGCCTGGAACAACAGCGGCGTGCCGCTCAACGCGGCCCGGACCTTCTATCAGCCCCCGAACGCAAGCAAGTGCCAGACCTGTCACATGCCCGAAGAACCGGCGGTCCTCGGTGACGTTGCGGCGAAGAACGGCAAGATCAAGTCGCATCGCTTCGTCGCGATCAACACCGCGCTGCCGTTTGTGCGGGGTGATAACGACATGATCGCCCGCACCGAAGCGTTCCTGCGCGACAAGAAGCTGCGCATCGCCTTCGCCGGCCTTAGGGCCGGGACTCAGATTGGATTGACGACAGAAGATCCGCAGGCATCCTTGACCGTTGGACCCGGCGAATCGCCCGAAATCAATGTGGTGGTCCGCAATCTTGGCGTAGGCCATACTTTCCCCGGAGGAACGAACGATTCAAATCAAGGGTGGATCGAAATAACGCTGCAAGATGAAAGCGGCCACCCTCTGCTTCGCGCAGGCGGGCTGGACGAGCAGGGCAACGTGGCCGAGAACACGCGCATTTACAATGCGGTTTTCATCGACCGTTTCAGCAACCGTGTTGCCAAGCGAAATGCCCAGGCTATCGCGGCACTTGTTTATGTGGCGGTGATCCCGCCCAGTTCCTCCGATGTTGTTCGCTTTCGCATACCCGTCGACGCAATTCCGCCGGGGGTTGGAAAAGTGAAGATTACGGCGAGGCTGCTCTGGCGGAAGTTCAATCGTGACTTCTCAGAGTTCGTTCGAGCGAAGGAGCCGAAGGCGTTCAAGGATCTCGGTCCGGATTTACCGATTACCGAGATCGTCAAGGCGACTGCCGAGATGTCGATCGATCGCAGCTCGGCCGGATGCACCTTCACGCTGCGACCGGACAATGACGTGCCGGTGGCGCAACGCTACACCGTTACGCACGACTATGGCGTGGGCCTGCTTCTGCAGGGCGATACCGTCATCGGCCGTTCCGTCATGGAAGGTCTGGTGGCCCGCGCGCCCGACTGCGCGACCTGTCTGAGGACGCTGGCCCGGTTGTATCTCGCGGATCGTGACTACCCCGCGGCACGAAAGATTTTGCTCGAACATGAAAAACGCTGGCCCGGCGATGCCCAAGCCGCCTGGGTGTGGGCTGGCGTCCTGCGAGGCGAGGGGGCCGACGACGAGGCGGTCGAGGCGCTGGACCGCGTGATAGATGTCTATCCGCAGGACAGGGACGCGTGGCGCCTGATGACCGAAATCAGCTACCGGTCCGGACATTTCCAGAAGGCCGCCGACGCGGCCGGGCAGTTGCTTTCTCTCGATCCCGAGGACGCGACCGCTCATTACTACGCCATGCTTGCCAGGCGCTCGCTGGGCGATGTCGACGGCGCCAGGCGCGAAGAGTCTGCTTATCGCTGGTATCAGCGCGACGAGAGCGCTCAGCAAATGACACTCGATTTTCGTAAGCGCGATGCTGCGTCGAATTTTGCGTCCCAGCCGATCAGGGTATACAACCTGCAATGATCAAGACACATACTGCGGCATTTTCGCTTGGCCTGCTGGCGGCAACGGCGCTGCTGGCCTCCTGCAAGGAGAAGAAGCAAGCGGCGATCCCGAAAAAAGCCGACTACGCCGTAACGGCGCCCAAGCAGGAAACTGCGGTTAACGTTCCGGTTCCGGTGTTCAAGGACATTACGCAGGAGGCGGGAATAACGTTCGCCGGCGTCACCGGCGCGGACGGCCGCAAACTTATGCCCGAGACGATGGGCTCGGGTGTGGGGCTGATCGACTACGACGGCGACGGCTGGCTTGACCTTGTTCTTGTCAACGGCCGCCCCTGGGACGCAACCAAGAAATGTCCGCCGTTGCTCACGGTCTACCACAACGAAAGGAACGGAAAGTTTCGGGACGTGACCTCCGAGCTTGGTCTCGAGAATCTTTGCGGCTATGGCATGGGGGTCGCGATCGCCGATTACGACGGCGACGGCCGTCCGGACATTTTCGTAACGTCCTTGGACGGCAATCACCTTCTGCACAATGACGGCAAGAGCTTCACCGACGTGACCGAACGTGCGGGGCTAAATCCGCCTAAGGATCTCGCGCAGAGATGGAGCACCTCGGCTGCGTGGCTCGATGCCACCGGCGACGGACGTCCCGACCTGTTCATAGCCAACTATGTGCGATGGACGCCGGAAACGGACGTATTCACCACGCGCGACGGCACCACCAAGTCCTATGCCACTCCCACGGTTTATAAGGGGGTTTCAAATCGGCTGTTCCGGAACCGTGGCGATGGAACGTTCGAGGACGTGACTGTACAGTCGGGAATCTACGACGATCACAACAAGGCGCTCGGAGTCGTCGTTCTCGACATCAGCGGTGATCGACATCCGGACCTTTTCGTATCCAACGACACTCAACCCAATAAGCTTTATGTCAATGACGGACACGGCCATTTTGTGGACCGCGCCCTCGAATACGGTGTCGGTTACGACGAAATGGGACGGGCGAAGGCCGGGATGGGCACCGATGCGGCCGATATCGGGGGCGGCGTTCTGGCAATCGGCGTGGGCAACTTCAGCGATGAGGCCGTTTCGCACTTCGAACTGCCGCCGGCCGGCGCGAATGCCTTCACCGATGGAAGCCCGAGACGGGGACTTGCAAGCGCGACGCTCGCCGATCTGACGTTCGGCACGCGATTTGCGGACCTGAATAACGATGGACGCCCCGACCTTATCCTTATCAACGGGCATATCGAGCCCGACATCGCAAGAGTGCAGGCGGGAACGACATATGCGCAATTGCCGCGGTTGTTTCTGCAGGATGCGTCGGGCCGTTACCAGGAATATTCCAGGCTCGCGGGAAAGCCGTTGATGCAACCGGTCGTCGGACGCTCCCTCGCGATCGGCGATGTCTTCAATGACGGCAACCTGGACTTGCTGATCAGCACCAACGGCGGCCCGGCGCATCTGTTGCGCAATGTCAGCCCGCCGCGTGGCTTTGTCGAGCTGACGCTGGTGGGAAAGGGCGGCAACCGGGACGCCCTGGGTGCATCGGTCGTCGTGGAAGCCGATACCGGTTGGCGCTGGACCGACACCGTCCGGAGCCGCGGGTCCTATTTAGCCAGCAGCCCCTACACGTTGCACACCGGCGTCCCTGACGGCGTCGCCAAGGTCGCGCTGCACGTCGTCTGGCCGGACGGAAGCAAGAGCGATGAGCAGGAGGTCGCGGTTGGCCATTGCTACCGCCTGACACAGGACGGTGTCCTGACCTCAGTTGAATTTCCAAAGGTCGGAGGCTGAGGCTGCCATGCGGGATCGTTCGTTACGCCACCGCCGGGCCGGCCTCGGCATCGTCGCATTCGCCGCCGCCTGTGCCTTGGCCGGGGCGGCGGCATCGGCTTTCACGGTTTACAGCAACCACGCATCCTACATGAAATCGGGCACTTTCTTCGGCCCCGGAAAGCTGCCGGACTCTACGATTTTCGACATAACAATCCGGAACGTTGTTTTTCTCAGCGATGGCACGTTCGTTACGCCTTTCGTGAACGGCGGCACGGACGGTCCCCACACAGCCGGAGAGATCGCGACCGAATCCGCTCCCAACGGAATGTTTTCCGATGGCGTCACGATGATCAACGAAAACGCCGATGCCGGCCCGTTTTCGCTCAACGGAACGACCTTTCTGGCCGGCATTTCCGACGGCGGCCCGCACCATGGCGAGCAGCTTGCGCTGATGCACGACGGCACGATGATCATGACCATGGATCTGGTTCTCGACATGGGAATTGGCGGGGCGGGCATCGTGAAGATGCCGTTTTATGGAACGACGGGGGAGGTGGTCGTGCCTTTATCGTTACAGACGCAGATGGGTTTGCCCGGGGGTATCGATCGCGCGGGATCGCTTCCTTCCGGCACGAAACTCAGCGGCCGCCTGGGCGACTTCAACCACGACGGATTTCTCGACGGTGCCATCGTCGTTGCCGGAAACCTGCCGCTGACCTCGATCTTCATGCCGGGCGCCCCGTACGCCCTGATTCGCTACTTCGAAACGGATATGCCCGTTGGCGGCCAGCGCGTTGGCCGCCTGCCGGGGGCGCAGGCCGACCGTGAGGCCGCGCGGGCAAAGGCGGATTTGCGCTTTCCCGAGGACAGCGCGCGGTTTGAGGCCGCGGCGCGATGAGGTGCAGCTTGTATTCGATGCGCACGTTCCGTGGTCCGATCATTCGCCTGCGCATGATGATCGCGGCCGGTCTTATCGGGCTTGCATCAACCGTACCGGCGCACGCCTTTACTCTCTGGAGCGATGAGCGAACGACGCCGGGAGGTGCCGGGTTGTTTTTCGGTCCGGGAAGCTGGACGCAGGTGTCTCCGCTTTTTCCGGTGGTCATCCGCGGCATGGGCTTCGTCAGTGACGTAGATTTCGCGACACCTTTCTTCAATAACAATGGACAGGGGCCTGCCACCATCGGCGAGAAGGAGCTTGGTCTGAAGGACGGCAGGACTTCCGACGGCTCGTTGATCAACGAGAATGTTGATACCGGAACGTTCACCGTTGCCGGAACCCGCATGCTGCCGGTGGTTGCCCGGTCGGACGGAAAATTTGGCGGCAGCCAGGCGGCCGTGTCATTGCGGGGCGGCGACGTCGTCATGGCGATGGACCTGACGATCGATCTTGGCATCGGTCCCAGGGGGATCATCAAGATCCCGTTCTATGGCACGACCGGAACGGTGACCGTGCCGCCCTCGCTACAAACCCAGAGCGGCGGAAAAGGTGTCGACCAGGCCGGAAAGCTGGCATCGGGTACGACCATCGCCGGCCGGGTAGGCGATTTCAACCACGACGGCTACATCGACGGCACGCTCGTTGCAGTTGGTGTAATGCCGATGACATCGCCCATCTATCCCGGTCAGCCCTTCGCAATGGTGCGAAACTTCGCAACGGATATCCCGGTGGCCGGCGTCGTGGTCGGTGCGTACAAGCCGGGAGCCGAACCGTCTGTGCGTTCGGGACGATAGGGGGGCACTTCATGTTCGATCACGCAACGTTCGACTTTCTGGGCGCCCTGTCGGCCGGCCAGGATAAGGCTTGGTTCGAATCGAACCGGCCGCTTTACGAAGCCAGGCTGCTGGGCCCCATGCGCCACCTCGTGCGCGTCGTCGGTGATCGGCTGGTGAAGTTGGACGCAAAGTTCGAGACGACCCCCCTGGTGAATAAGACGCTGACGCGGCTGAACCGCGACATGCGGTTTGCGAAGGGGGGAAGTCCCTACAAGGACCATATGCTGGCGCTGTTCTATCGCCAGGGCAGAAAAAAGCAGGATCCGCAGCTTTTTGTCGGATTGCAGCCGGCGGAGGCCTGGGTGGGGCTGTACGTTGGTCCTCATTTGCTCGCGGACGGCGCACCGATCCGTGGAGTTATCGAACACAACCCTGAAAAGCTGCTCGATGCGGCCCGGCGGGCCGGGGTCGGCGCGCCAGACGGGAATCTGCTCGCGACCTGCGAACGTTACGGAGAAGTGAAAACGGTGCTCGCCGGCAGGGATGCCGCGGACTTTGCGCGCGGGCCGCATCTCGTCGCCATGCGCCGTGTGCCGGCGGAAGAAATCGTCAGGGCGGGAGACGGCTTTGTCGCCGACTGCGCGGACCGCCTGGAGGCGCTGTTTCCACTGTGGGCCGTTTACGCCGGTTAGTCCAACCCGGTAAACACCAACTCCTACTTGATCGGGATATTCAATGCCAGCCGCAAGCGTCAGGCCGTCATGGCTTTCTTCGGAACTTTACCCTTTCGAGTCGCGTTTCTTCAGCACGGCGGCAGGGTCAGTTCATTATATCGATGAAGGCGAGGGAAAGCCGCTGGTCTTTGTTCATGGCAACCCGAGCTGGTCATTCGAATTCCGCCACATCGTCAAGGCGTTGCGTAACGAATATCGCTGTATAGCAATCGATCATCTCGGCTTCGGCCTGTCGGGAAAGGATTTGGCTCCGGAAGAATGGCCGCCGCAAAGGCATGCCGCGAGGCTGGGCGAACTGCTGAGACATCTCGGATTGGAACGCGTCACGCTGGTGCTGGCAGACTGGGGTGGACCCATTGGTTTGGACTTCGCGGTGAAGCATCCCGATCTCATCTCCGGTCTGGTACTGTTCAACACGTTCGCCTGGCCAGTTAACGACGATCGTCATTTCAGAATGTTCAGCAGGATGATGGCGAGTCGGCCGGGTCAGTTCCTGATCCGCCATGGCAACATATTCGTCAATTTCGTTCTTCCAGGATCAGTCGGCGTCAAGAAAGCCCTGACGCCCTGCGTGATGAAACACTATCGTGGCCCTATGGCGACACCAGCCGACCGCAGCGCCAGCGCGGCGCTGCCGCGGCACATTATGGCTGCCGGTCCGTGGCTGGACGAGATCTGGCGCCAGCGCGACAGGTTCGCGGACAAACCCGCCCTTGTCATCTGGGGCGGGTCCGACATCGCGTTCCGGTTGAAGGAGTTCGATGTTTGGAAAGCCGCGCTCCGACACGGAACGTTCCATTATCATAAGAGCGTCGGCCATCTTGTAGCGGAAGAAATCCCGGACGTATCGACTGGACACATCCGGGATTTTCTCAATACAATGTCAGCATCCTGATTACGTCAAGCCGATTGGCCGTTTGGCACAGAGACGGTACGTAGACTCCCACGGCATCATGCGTTGAAAGCACGCGCTGGCGGCAAAAACATCAGCGTCGTTCCAGCGGCGGCCGACGATCTGCATCCCGACCGGCCAACGCCCTTCAATCAGCCCCGCCGGCACCGACGCTGCGGGATGGCCGGTGAAGTTGAACAGATAGGTCAGACACCAGCCGATCAGCGTATCGACCGTCTCGCCGTTTATTTCAGACGGGCCGACCGTATTGCCATTTGTTGCGTTGTCCACCGGGAGGCAGCCCAGGGTCGGGGTGACCAGAAGGTCATACTCATCATGCACAACGCGCAAAAGGTCATAGATTTCCGCCCGAATTTCCTGATCCCGATAGAGATCGTCCGCGCTCATTTTCCGCCCGATCTCCAGCCACTGAAGGTACTCCGTCGGAAAATCGTCCCGATGTCGTCCCAGCAGATCAACCCCGTTGGCCTTCATGTCCGCCATGAAGCGCAGATTGATCGGCATGAACAAACGGCACCACAAGTCGCTTAATTCCCGTTGACTGCGCTTAATTCCGAGCTTGACCGGAACAACAGTTGCCCCGGCGCTCTCAAACGTCCGCACGGCACGCTCGACGGCATCGGCGATGCGCGGATCGACCGGAAAAACATCCAGATCAGCGCTGTAAGCGATCTTCATGCCGCGAATCGAACGCGTGGTTGCCGCAAGGAAATCCTGCCGGTCATCGATACTGTAAGGGTCACGGGAATCGTATCCGTGCAGCGCGTTCAGCGCCAAAGCAGCGTCCTCGACGGTCCGGGTCAACGGCCCTTCAACGAGGAATGGGGTGTCGTGCCCGAAGGCGTTCGGACGGACGAAGAAAGGAATCCGGCCGAACGACGCCTTGTATCCGAACACCCCGCACCAGGACGCCGGGATTCGGATCGATCCGCCGCCATCCGTACCCTCCGCGATCGGCAATAGCCCGTCGGCGACCGCAGCGGCGCTGCCGCCTGACGAGCCGCCGCTATTCTTACTTAAGTCAAACGGATTGCGGGTGGGCCCAAACAGGAAGTTGTCGCAGGTGCCGCGAAAGCCCAATGTGGGACTATTGGTTTTCCCGACGATGATGGCACCGGCCCGTTCGGCCCGTTCGGCAAACGCGCAATAAATCGGCGGTTTGAAATTGGCCAGCGCGCGAACGCCGCCGAATGTCGCCGGCCAGCCGGGTTTGAAGTCGAACAGATCTTTGATCGCGATCGGTATTCCATGCAGGGGCCCGAGCGCGTCTCCCGACCCAACCTTCGCCTCAGCCGACCGCGCCGCTTCGATCGCTCCTTGCCGGTCGAGGTGGACGAACGCGTTCAGGCTTGGATTGCGGGCCTCGATGCGATCAAGCAATGACACGACGACCTCCACCGGTGAGATCGCACGCCGCCGGATCAGCGATGCCAACTCGGTCGCGGGCAAATACGAAAACTCATTTGACATTGGCAAATATCCTGTCGTCGATGATTTGCGGACACGGTCTGCTCGCTTTGACTGCAAGCTCGTTCAGCACCGCGGCGGGCACGGCTTCCGCCAGAAGTGCGGAGTCCCGTTGCCGTGGAACCCAGGCCAAAGCAAGCCGGGCAACGGCGAGTTTCCGGCCGAGGACGGCACCGTTCTTCAGATAGAGTTCGCAACGCAAATCCAGACCTTTGCGAAGCACGCGATCGAGATGCAAGCGCACCGAAATCTCGTCGTAAGGCATCGCTTCCTGAAGATGATCTATGTCGCAGACCAGCGTGAACCATTCGCCGCTGCCGGAAGGTCCGAATTCCGCCGCGAAGGTCTTATGGAAAAACAGGTCGCAGGTTCGGCCGATCCATTTCGGGTAGCCGGAGAAATAGACGTTGCCAACGACGTTTGAATCTTCGAGGGCGGTTTGGAAGTGCTCTTCATGAAGCAGGGGGCAGTCGCCGGCTGCCTGAAGGCATGAGAAAATTTCCTCGCCGCGCCCGACGCGTTCGGTTCGTGCATCATAGGCGTCGATCACCTCGTATGCATCTCGTGCCGCGCCTTCCGGGGCGATGTCGAGCAGGAATGTGCGAAGGAAGTCGGGCGGTGGGCTGAGCCGGGCTTCACCGTGGCCGGTTATTTCGATATGCGACGCTCTCATCGCAGTATACGCCAGGGATTCCGTGGCGCCGCCCGGCAACAGTTTTGACCATTCCGCACTGAAATCCACGATCCCGCCATCCGGCGAAACGGCATCGATCCAGAGCCGAGCCTCGATGACGTCGTCAACCTTGGCATCGCCCCAGACTCGCATATAGAAATGATTTGTCGCGAGCGCGAAGATGCCGCCGGCAAAGCTATCCGTCAGCCGGGCTCGAACCGGGGCCAGGGCGAACTCGCGCACCGTCCCCAGCCAGTCGGCATAGTTGGTGAAATACACCTTACCGCCAAAGGATTGGGCGTTCCTGAAGCTGACGGGGAATCTCTGGTGAAAAGCGAATTGTCCGCGCGGGCCGCCGTTGGTGGCGGCGATGCCGATTCGGTCCGGTTCGTAGCCCAATCCCGCGAGCGTCTGCGGGACAATGTGGTCCGCCAAGGGCATCGCCGCCGAAAGTGCCAGGAGTACGCCCGGTTGCCCCGGATGGCATACCACTACAGACAGGACTCTGATGGTATCCGTTCTGAAGGCGACCCAGGTCGATCCCAGATCGGAATCGAATGCCGGTATCAATTGTTGCGATCCCTGCGCCTTCCTTCCCGCCTCGAACAGAGTCCACACGCGCGTTGCGGCTGTGTCGAAAGTTTCGCCGGTTTCGCGCTCGACCCGCAGAGCGAGATCGTATCCGTCTACGCCCAGCAACCCGAGCCACGTCTCGCAGTTTCGTGGCTCAACCGCCTCGATATCAACGCCGATCGGCGGAAGGCCAACGACTGAGACGGACAGGCCAACGGCGTCGGCCATCGTAACGTCGGCACCCCGCAGCTCGGCACCGGTGATGCACAGTTCCGGCTTGCCGTCCCGGCGTCGCATCAAATCGACTTTGGCAGGATCGAGAAGCCGTTTCTGCTTCGTTCGCGCGAAGTCAACCGCGGCACGGCGTGTCGCCAGTAGACCTGCCACCCGCGACACCCGCCTCGGGTCCGCGACGTCCCGACATTCCGTGTGGGCCGCAGTCGCCATCGCGACAGGCGCGTAACCACTGAACCGCTGTAGTTCGGCAACCACGTCCGCCAGGACACGCGGCTCGGCGGCGGGCAATCGCCTGATGCCGCCCAGGGCGGTTTCTTTCAGTACCAGATCGGCGACCGTTTCGACCAGATACCCCTGGCTGTCCCAGATGGTAAGATTTCCCCGGTAGCCCTCCGCCGTCCTTGCGACGACGACCCGGCAATGCAAAATCTCCCCCGGCACCGGCCTGCGAAACAGCCGGAACTCAGCCGCGCTCACAGGCAGACACCCGGGCGGCAGAATGATTGCTCCGCTCTGCAGGAAAGCGTCCTGGACCGCCGGGCACGTAACAATCGGACTCGGATGCACACCGCTGCGGAAGTACGCTTCCGCCGACGGCACGGCAATGTCGGTCACGCAGCTATCTTCCATCGCATGTTCCCGCACCGCCACGATGCGGCGGAAGAGTTTGCCTTGGAACAACGGCGACGGGCTGAAGTCCTCAGGGTTCAGGTCAAGCGGGTCACCCGGCGGCGGTATCTCGGCCGGCAACTCCGGGGACAGCCCGAACCAACACTCGGCGGCAAAATGATCCTGCCGGAAGTTATCCTGATCGGACCGCACCACAACCCGCACCCGCACCGTTCCGTTATCAGGAAGATCGGCTTGTGCCTCGATCCGCAAAGTGACCTTGTCGTCGCCCGGCATCGCCAGCGGACGAGAAAAAACAACATTCCGCAGAACCGGAATATCCGGCCGATCGGCGCATGCCATCGAGGTCTGTATCATGGCCTCGATTGCCATGACACCGGGAAACAGCGGCGTTCCGGCGAAGACATGCTCATCCAGATACAAATCGGTCGACCGGGACAGCACCGACTCGGCGGCCAACTCGACACCGGGAATATAGCGGACAATCTTCTCCAGGAACCTGCTGCGGGGCGGGTGGCCCTTCGCATGAAGTTCCACTTCAAAGGCGGCAGGCAAGCTGCCCGTAATGACAAACCGGCTAAAGTCGCAGGTTTGCTCCAGCAGGCCGCCATAGATGCCGACCCCGTCGGCAGCGCTGATGGGCGCGACGCCAAAGGAACGAAGTCCGTCCACGAGATTGGCCTTGTGACCCAAGCCGGTTCCCGACCAAACCGAATAACCCAGGGACAGGCAATGAACGGAAGGATGGCGAGCCTTCACCCCTCGCACTGCTTCATCGAGCCATGCGTTGGCGAACGCATAATCGGTCTGGCCACGCATCCCGGTGTGGCCCAGCACCGATGAAATGACATGCAGCGCCTTGAGGCTACCGGCAGGCGCAACTCGCAACAGGTTATACAGCCCACGCGCTTTGACCCGAACGCATTGCAGAAACTCCTGCAATGGCTTGTCGCGAAAGTCACGCGGAACAGAGACACCTGCGCCATGCAACACGGCCGTCACCGGCCCCAGCCGATCCACTGCCCGGGCCGCGGCTCGCTGAACAGCAGAAAGATCGGTAATGTCTGCCTGAAGATAGATATGATCGACGCGCTCATCCCGCAGACGCCGCAGGTTCGCCGCGTGCTCCCCCTCCGCATCCCGCGGTTCAGGCGAGGAACCTATCAGTGCGAGTTTGCAACCTGTTCTCCGTGCCAGTTCCAGGGCTAATTCGAAGGTGATGCCCTTCGCGCCGCCGGACACCAACGCAACATCGGCGGAAGACAGCAACCGCAGGCCAGCCGCCCCTGCAGGTTGGGCAAGGCACGCCATATCCGCGACACGCTCGCCGTCAGGTTCATAGGCAACCGCCGCCCGTCCGCCATGCGCCAACTCTCGCAACACCTGATCAGCCCACGCCGCCGGGGGCCAGGCCGCCGGCACCGCGACCCATTTCCAATCCGCACCGCTGTGTTCCTGCCGCAACGACCTGACGAAGCCCGCTCCGGCATCAAGTTCCGCTGCCGTATCGCCGTCGTTGCATGCCGGTCGCAGCATCAGCCCAAGCAGCGGTGGAGCGTCTTCCCGGCGCGCCGCCAGGGCCCATCGGGACAGCCCGAACAACCGCGAGGCGAAGCCTTCCACGCGCAAATCGAAGCCATCCGGATCAAGGTCGAGCGAGGCCATTCCGGCGTCAGTCTCCAGCACCATGATCAGCACAGCCAGGTTGGCCGGCGCGTCGCCCTGTTCGATCAGATAGGATTCGGAAGCGATCCGGACGGCCAATCCTGTTTGCCGCAGAACATCGGCGATCGCATCGACGCGGGGGCTGTCCGATTTCGCAACCACAATCGCCAGGCCACTGGCGGGAAACGCTCGCGCCGGGTCTCGCTCGATGGGTGCCGGCATCCGCATCATGCGGAATGGCCGAACCCAGTCGCCCAAACCGCGGCCGTCAGCCGGCGAGCCACAATATTCGCCGGGGTGCAACGAAGCGACCAACTGTGCCAGGGTTGCATTGGCCAGCGTACCCGGGTCGGATCTGACGCGCTGCTTCGACTTTCGGGATAACAGAACGACCAGCTCACCCACTTTGATGGAATC
The DNA here is from genome assembly GCA_903851415.1 of uncultured Rhodopila sp. GTDB lineage: Bacteria > Pseudomonadota > Alphaproteobacteria > Acetobacterales > Acetobacteraceae > Rhodopila. The sequence continues at coordinate 56,907 of CAINOE010000006.1, forward strand.
GAGGTTCAGGTCATCGCGAAACCTCTTATCGTGGCCGATCGCAGACTTTGGAAAACCTGTCCGTTTCGCGATCCATTCGACAGCGAATTCCAGCAGCGCCGCTTCGCCGGTCAAAGCCGCATCGGTGTCCGGCCGAACCGCCGCAACGGCCGCAGACCCGGCGGCGGCCAGACCAGCCGAAGCCAATTGCACGTTGCCGGGCGCGGGCTCAACGAGCCGCTCGCACGGGTTGGTAATGAAAACCGGATGATACGATGACACATCAAAATCGCGGTGAAACCGGTATTCGAACAATCTCTCCGTCGCGACCGGGAAACCAAGAACGAAAGCCCGCGCCAGGACCTGGTTCAAAAGCAAGAACCCGTCTTCGCCGGCAACATCGGTCCGCAGGCTCGTCGCGCCATCGGCTTCCGGTATGGCCCGCAGAAACTCCGTCAGCACACCGCCCGGACCGATTTCAATCCACAAATCAGGCGCGTCACGCTGAGCGGCGGCGACCGCGCCGACGAACCGGACCGGGTGGCGAAGCTGCTCAGACAGCAGATCCTTCAAATCCGCATCCGGCGGGACGGCGCCGCCGCGACAGGTGGAGATGCACGACCCGTCCAACGGATGGAACGTCATCGGCTGCATCGCCGAACGGAGCGCCGCGGCGGCTGGCGCCACGATGTCGGAATGGAACGCGTGAGAAACCGGAAGCAGGGTGCAGCGCAGGCCCTTGGCAGCGCAGGCCGCCCGCAGCGCGGCGATGTCGTCGCTGCCCCCCGAAACCACGGTTTGCCGGCGGGAATTGAAATTCGAGACGCTCAGCGAAGATCCTGCCGCGGCCAACAGCCGCTCCACTTCCCCCGCTGGCGCCGCGATCGCCAGCATCGCCCCCGGATCGGCGACCCGCAGCTCGCTCATGGCCATGCCGCGGGCACCCGCCAGCGCCACTGCCGTTGCGGCATCGAAAGCGCCCGCCGCATGCAGTGCGGTGATTTCTCCCAGGCTGTGGCCGATGCAAACCGAAGGCTTCAATCCGAAAAAGGCCAGAACCTGAAGCATCGCAATTGACGAAACCACAATCGCCGGCTGGGCCGCGCGGGTATCGCGCAGGTCGAGTTCCCACTGCCGCCTGATCGCCTCATCGGCGCCGAGCAGATCCCGGAACACCAGGCCTGAAACATTCCGTCCGGCGCCGTCGTGCAGGTCACGCACGAACGGAAAGCGCCGCAGCAGGTGCTCGCCCATATTCAGCCTGTGCGTACCCTGGCCCGGGAACAGCGCCCCCAACCGCGGCGCCGGTCTTGCGACGCCGATGAGGACAGTGTCGTCCTCGATCTCGCTAAAATCGGTCCCATCTCGAAGCTGCTGCAACAGACGCCGCAACGCCGCCGCCAGATGCCATGGCGAATCGGTCACCAGTGCGGCCCGCACCGCTGCCGCCCGGTCCGAAGCAGCGAGCGCCGCGGACAGGTCGGTCAACTCCGCCCGGCTGATCCGATCCGCGATCGGGATGAGATCTTCGATACGACCCGCCAACGCGTCGCGCGTGGCCGCGCTCAGCAGGATCAGTTCGGAGGATTGCGCGCTGGCCAGCAATGCCAGGTCATCCGGCGAAGCGCCGCCGTCCGGATACGCTTCTTCCAGGGTGACGTGCGCGTTCGCCCCGCCGAACCCCATCGCGCTCACCGACGCGCGCCGCTTCTCCGCTCCGGTTTCCCAAACCGAACCAATCAGGCTCGGCCGCAGCTTTCCCAACGGCTGGCCGAACGCCGGGCTCGGCCGCACGCAATTAAAAGTCGGCGGCAGGATTTTTCGCTTCAGGGCCATCACCGCCTTGATCAGTCCGGCGGAGCCGGCGGCCGCCTTGCAGTGGCCGATCTGCGCCTTAATGCTGCCGATGCGGATGGGGTCGGGGGGCGCGGCGTCCTGCAGCAGCCCGAGGACAGCGGCGATCTCCACCTTGTCGCCCAGTGCCGTTCCGGTACCGTGTCCTTCGATCAGCCCGACGCTGCCAATCGGATAGCCCGCCCGCCGATAAGCGGAGTTCAAAGCGCGCATCTGGCCTTCGACTTCGGGCGCGGTAATGCCTCCGGCCCCGTCGGAGGAAATCCCCCAGCCGCGCAGGACCGCATGAACCCGCAGCCCTTGCGCGCGCGCATCCTCCTCGCGCATCAGGACGAAGATGCCGCAGCCCTCGCCCGGCAGCATGCCCTCGGCGGCTTCGTCATAGGGTCGGATGTCGTCGCGGGCGAGCGCGAATGCCTTGGCGAAGCCGACGACCTCGAACGGATCGAGGCTGACATCGACGCCGCCTGCCAGCGCCACATCCATTTCGTTATCGATCAGCGCGCCGCAGGCCCGGGCGATGGACAGCAACGACGACGAACAGGCGCCATCGACGATATATCCGCCGCCGCCGAGATCGAAATAGCCGCAGATGCGCCCGGCGATGGTGTTCGCCATGTTGCCGGCCAGCGAATCTTCGGTGATCTGCGGCAGCGGGCCTTCGTAACCGTTGCGGATCGCCAGCAGCAGTCCGTCCGTGCGGGCCTTGTCCAGGCCGCTCGCGTCAAGCACGCGGCGAATGGATCGTTCCGTGTAGGGCCAGCGGTGGCGCATGTTGTGGCTGCGCGAAAATTCGCCGGTCAGCGTATTGCCCAGCACGACGCCGATCCGGCTCCGATCGGCCGCGCTCAGATCGATGCCGGAATCCTGTATCGCAGCGCGGGCGACATAAAGCGCCAGCCAATGCGCCATGTCGGACGCCTCGAACGACACGGGCGGGATGCGGAACTCCAGCGGATCGAATTGCCAGCCTTCCAGCACCGCCATTTTGTCGGCGTAGGACGTGCCCGGGGTCGCCGGGTCGGGATCAAAATATTCCGGCGGAAGCCGCTCCTTCGGTGCCCGGCGGAAGTGGCGGCGGCCGGCGAGGACGTTTTGCCAAAGCTGTTCCGGCGAGTGGGCTCCGGGAAACTCGCACGCCATACCAATGATCGCAATCGCTGCCATGCTTTCCTCTGGACCGCCAACATCCGGCTCAGACGATATAGGCAACGCGAAACAGTTTCACTATTAAACACCCTGTTCTCCCACTGCATGGCATCAATGAAACCTTGACCCGCCAAAAACTGGTGATTATTCCCACGCTACACCAACCGTGCGAGGCGTTCATGCGGCGATCGAACATCCCGGCATTCGTCGCAACGGCCGCTTGCGCGGTGCTGACGCTGTCGGCCTGCAAACCGTCGGAAACGGCCGACGATCCGCGCAACAAGACGCAACTGGTGCGCGTCACGACGGTCCGGCCCGCCAGCCAGGCCGCGCAGGGCTTCACCGGCGTGGTCGCCGCGAAAGTCGAGAGCAATCTGGGATTCCGCGTGCCCGGCAAGGTGGTCGAACGCCTGGTGGACACCGGCCAGACCGTGCAGGCCGGCCAGACGCTGATGCGCATCGACCCAACCGATCTGGCGCATGCCGTCACGGCGCAGGCCGGCAACGTCGCGGCGGCGAAAGCACATGCTCTGCAAACCGCATCGGATGAGGCACGCTACCGTGGCCTCGTAAAGACCGGCGCTGTCTCGAAATCGGTCTACGATGAGGCCAAGGCGGCGGCCGACAGCGCCCGCGCGCTGCTCTCGGCCGCCCAGGCGCAGGCGCGGGTTGCGGAAGACGAGGCGGTCTACGCCGTCCTGCTCGCCGATGCCGACGGCACGGTCACGGCGACATTGGCCGAACCGGGCCAGGTCGTCGCCGCCGGCCAGACCGTCCTGCGTCTGGCGCATGACGGCGCGCGGGAAGCCATCGTCGACCTGCCGGAGACGCTGCGGCCGGCCATCGGCTCGACCGCGGAGGCCAGGCTTTACGCAAACGGCGGGGCGCAGGGGCGGGCGGTCCTGCGCCAGCTTTCCAACGCCGCGGATGCGCGGACCCGGACCTATGAGGCGCGCTACGTGCTGGACGGCGATCTGGCCTCCGCGCCGCTCGGCGCAACGGTCACGCTGCGCATCGCCACGCGGCCACCGGACACCGAGGCCGAGGTGCCGCTGTCGGCGATCGGCGACGAAGGCAAGGGGGCCGGGGTCTGGATCATCGATTCCGCGACGTCCACCGTCGCTTTCCGCCCCGTCCAGCTTCGCCGCATCGGCGATGAGACCGCCGTTCTGGGCGGCGTCCGTCCCGGCGAGACCATCGTGGCGCTCGGCGGTCATCTGCTGCACGAGGGGCAGCGCGTGGAAGTTGCATCTACAAAATGACCGGCTTCAACCTGTCCGCGCTGGCGGTGCGGGAACGCGCCGTCACCCTGTTCCTGATCGTCGCGGTCACGCTGGCGGGCATCTACGCCTTCCTCCAGCTCGGCCGCGCCGAGGACCCGTCCTTCACGATGAAGGTGATGTCGATCAGTGCCGTATGGCCCGGTGCCACGGCGCAGGAGATGCAGGACCTCGTGGCCGATCCGCTGGAAAAACGGATGCAGGAGCTGCGTTACTACGATCGCGTGGAGACCTTCACCCGTCCGGGCCTGGCGCTGATGGCGCTGACGCTGAAAGACACGATGCCGCCGTCGCAGGTGCCGGATCAGTTCTATCAGGCCCGCAAGAAGCTGGGGGACGAGGCGCATAACCTGCCGCAGGGCGCGCTCGGGCCGTTCTTCAACGACGAATACAACGACGTCACCTTTGCCTTGTACGCCGTGGAGGCGCACGGCCTGCCGCCGCGGCTGCTGACCCGGGAGGCGGAGGCGCTGCGCCAGCGCCTTTTGCATGTCCCCGGGGTGCAGAAGGTCTCCATCCTGGGCGAACGGCCGGAGCGGATTTTCGTCAATTTCTCCTATCCGCGGCTGGCGATGCTCGGGGTTCAGCCGGGCGAGATCTTTGCCGCGTTGCAGCGGCAGAACGCCGTCACGCCCGCCGGGTCGATCGACACCAAGGGACCGCAGGTCTTCCTGCGGCTGGACGGCGCCTATAACGACATCCAGCAGATCCGCGACACGCCCATCGTGGCGGGCGGCAGAACGCTGAAGCTGTCCGAGATCGCGGAGGTGGAGCGCGGCTACGAAGACCCCGCCACCTTCCTGATCCGCCACAACGGCGAGCCGGCGATGCTGCTGGGCGTCGTCATGCAGGCGGGCTGGAACGGCCTCGACCTAGGCCGCGCGCTAGACGCCGAGGCGGCGCGGATCACCGCGGGGCTGCCGGCCGGCATCAGTTTCGCCAAGGTCAGCGACCAGGCGGTGAACATCCGCGGCTCGGTCGACGAGTTCATGCTGAAGTTCTTCGTCGCGCTGACCGTCGTCATGGTCGTCAGCCTGGCCACCCTGGGCTGGCGCGTCGGCATCGTGGTCGCCGCGACGGTGCCGCTGACCCTGGCGGCGGTGTTCGTCATCATGCTGTTCACCGGCCGCGCGTTCGACCGTGTCACGCTCGGCGCGCTGATCCTCGCGCTCGGGCTGCTGGTGGATGACGCGATCATCGCCATCGAGATCATGCTCGTCAGGCTGGAGGAGGGGCTGGAACGGACCAAGGCCGCCGCCTATGCCTGGAGCCACACCGCCGCGCCGATGCTGGCCGGCACGCTGGTCACCGCCATCGGGCTGATGCCAGTCGGCTTCGCGGCATCCTCGGCCGGGGAGTATGCCGGCAACATCTTCTGGATCGTCGGTTTCGCGCTGCTGACGTCCTGGTTTGTCGCGGTGGTGTTCACCCCGTATCTCGGGGTGAAACTGTTGCCGAACATCAAGCCCATCCCGGGCGGCCACGCGGCGATCTACTCCACGCCCCGCTATAACCGGTTCCGCAGCCTGGTGGCGCTGTCGGTGCGCCACAAGACGGTGGTGGTGCTGGCGGTCGTCGGCGCGTTCGTGCTCGCGGGCGCCGGCATGACCGTGGTCAAGCAGCAGTTCTTCCCCACCTCCGACCGTCCCGAATTGCTGGTCGAGGTGCAGATGCCGGAAGGCACCGGCATCGACATCACCAGCGCCGCCGCCGCCAAGGTCGAGACCTGGCTGCGGCAGCAGCCGGAAGCCACAATCGTGACGACCTATGTCGGCCAGGGCGCGGCCCGATTCTTCCTGGCGTACAATCCGGAGCTGCCCGACCCGTCCTTCGCCAAGATCGTCATCCTGACACCGGATGCGGATGCACGCGACCGCCTGAAGCTGCGGCTGCGCGAGCGCATTGCCGAGGGGCTGGCGCCGGAGGGGCGCGTGCGGGTGACCCAGTTGGTGTTCGGGCCGCCCTCGCCATTCCCGGTCGCCTTCCGGGTCATGGGTCCGGACCGCGATACGCTGCGCACGGTCGCCGCCCGGGTGCGCGACGTGATGCGGGCCAACCCGCATATGCGGGAGGTCAACGAAGACTGGTCCGAGCGCGTGCCCTCGGTCCATTTCGTGCTCGACCAGGATCGCCTGCGGCTGATTGGGCTGTCTTCGCAGGACGCCGCGCTCCAGTTGCAGTTCCTGCTGAGCGGCATCCCGCTGACCCAGGTGCGCGAGGACATCCGCACGGTGGAGGTGGTGGCGCGCGGCGCCGGGGAGGATGTGCGCGACCCGGCCAAGCTCGGCAACCTGACGCTGATCAGCGAGGACGGCCGCGCCATCCCGATCAGTCAAATCGGCCGCGCCGAGATACGCGCGGAAGAGCCGATACTGAAGCGGCGCGACAGGACGCCGACGATCACGGTGCAGGGGGATATCGACGAGTCGCTGCAGCCGCCGCAGGTCTCGACCGAGATCATCCAGGCGCTGCAGCCGATCGTGGCGGCGCTGCCGGAGGGGTATCGGATCGAGACGGGCGGGTCGATCGAGGAATCGGCAAAGGCGAATGCCGCGCTGCTGCCGGTGCTGCCGATGATGGTGGTGCTGACGCTGGCGGTGATCATCCTGCAGGTGCGGTCTTTCTCGGCGATGATGATGGTGTTCCTGACCGCGCCGCTGGGCCTGATCGGTGCCGTGCCGGTACTGCTGCTGTTCCAGCAGCCGTTCGGGTTCAACGCCATCCTGGGTCTGATCGGCCTGTCCGGCATCCTGATGCGCAACACGCTGATCCTGATGGGGCAGATCCGCACCAACCAGGCGGAGGGGCTCGACCCCTATCACGCGGTGGTGGAGGCGACGGTGCAGCGGGCGCGTCCGGTGGTGCTGACCGCCCTGGCCGCGGTGATGGCGTTCATCCCGCTGACCACGTCGGTGTTCTGGGGATCGATGGCGTTTACGCTGATCGGAGGCACGGCGGTCGGGACGGTGCTGATCCTGGGTTTCCTGCCGGCGCTGTATGCGCTGTGGTTCCGGGTGCAGCCGGAGGAGAGGCCGAACCCGGCGGTGGCGGAACTGGCTGAGGCTGCGCCGGGGCGGGGGTAGCGCCGCATGCAACTCCAGCGGCGCCGGATGGGAGAGAGTCCAGCAGCGACCCGGTATAGGGCTGGCGGGGGCTGTCGAAGATGTCCATGACGGTCCCGTGTTCGACGATGCGCCCGCGGTGCGTCACGCAGACCGTGTCGGCGAGCTGACGCACCAGGCTGGCGCTGGCCACCTGACAGAGGATTTGGAGATATTCGTCGATCAGGTCGTTCCGCTGCTGCAGGACACGCCGTATTACGCTTCGAGCTACGAGGAACGCCGCGCCCGCCTCGGCGCGCTGCGAGGCGCTCGCCGCACCATTCCGCACAGTCTTCCAGGACATCAGGGCGACCGCGGTGGCCAACGAGCAGTCCTGCACGCTGCCCCGCGAACCCTTGCGCCGCCTGCGGGAACTCGGGTTCGCCCGGCTGCGGCTGCCGGTGGAATGGGGCGGGCTCGGCGCGACGCTGCCGGAGCTGTTCAATCTGCTCATCGAACTGTCCATTGCCGACACCTCCGTCACCAACGCGCTGCGTGCGCAATGGGGCTTCACCGAAGACCTGCTGAACACGCCCGCTTCGCCGGAGCGTGAGCTTTGGGTGCGCCGCATGCTGCCGGCCAGCGCGCCGGGATTCCTCAGCGGGCTGCGGATCGCGCTGACCAACGGCCCCGCTCTCGTGCAGAGCCTCGTGGACAGCGGCAAGCCGCGGGTGCTGCTGACCAACACCGATGTCGATTTTCCCGCCGGCCTCGCCACCGTCGTGCGCACGGCGGACCTGAAGGACGCGGCGCGCGAGGCGACCATCCGCGATTTCTTCCACCGCGTCCGCTTTCGATCTCGTCGGGCAATCCTTCGGCCTGGCTGCCGGCGATCGGGGCAGAGTGTCAGGCCGGCAGTCGCGATCAGCGCCAGCGGCCACGACGCACGGCAAAATGACCAGGACATCACTCGCTCCAACTCTGCGGTGATCGGCCATTCCCGACGGATGCGGCAATAACGCCATTAATCCACGTTATACACAATATAGTGCATCAGGCATTCGTTGATATTTATATTCAACGACCCATAGAAGTGTTCCGCGCAAGCCGTGCCGGCGGCCGGTGCGGCAAATCCGGTTTCGCCGGGGTTGCTGCCGGTTCGGGCACACTTTTCGTCCAAACTGCCAAGGCGCTATATGGTCGATGGTAACCGGGGAATCCAACAATGCTGACACGCCGTTCGCTGCTGGCCTCCACCGCCGTCGCCGGCCTGTCCGCGCACGCAGTCCGGACCGCGGCCTGCGCGGCAACGCCGCGGGATGTCATCGTCATGGCCAAGCAGATCGACGACATCATCAGCTTCGACCCCGCCGAATCCTACGAGTTCAGCAATGGCGAGGTGGACGCGAACGTTTACCGGCGTCTCGTCGCACCGGATCATGCCGACAACACCAAGGTCACCGGCGATGCCGCGGAATCGTGGACCGTCAGCGCCGACGGCAAGGTCTTTACCTTCCTGCTCCGGCCCGACGCCGTGTTTCCATCCGGCAAGGCCGTCACGGCCGAGGATGCGGCGTTTTCATTGCAGCGCGTCGTCAAGCTCAACAAGACACCGGGCTTCATCATCACGCAGTTCGGCTTCACCAGGGACAACGTCGATACCTTGATCAAGGCGACCGACGCGCGCACCCTGCATTTCGAGCTTCCCGCGGCGCAGTCCACCAGCTTCGTGCTGTTCTGCCTGTCGGCCAATGTCGGCTCCATCGTCGAGAAGGCCACTGTTCTCGCCAACGAGGTGAACGGCGACCTCGGCAACGCCTGGCTGAAGACGCATAGCGCCGGGGCGGGCGGCTATCAGCTCACCTCCTACGCCGCCAGCGATCATGTCACGATCGATGTCAACCCGCATTCCGGCATCGCCACCTCCAGCCGGCGCGTCGTCATCCGCCATGTGGCGGATCCGTCGGCGCAGTTGCTGATGCTCCAGAAGGGCGACGCGGACATCGTGCGCAACCTGACGCCGGATCAGCTCAAGACCATCGGCGACAATCCGGACTTCCACGTCACGTCCTCGCCGCAAAGCTCGCAGATCTATATCGCGCTGAACCAGGACGTGCCGGAACTGGCGAAACCGCAGGTGCGCCAGGCGCTGAAATGGGCGATCGACTATGACGCTATCGCCACGAACATCACGCCGAACAGCTACGTTGTGTCGCAGAGCATCCTGCCCGCCGGGCTGCCCGGCGCACTGACCGACAAGCCGTTTCACAGGGATGTCGCGAAGGCCAGGGCGTTGCTGGCGGAGGCCGGGCTGGCGGACGGGTTTTCGGTGACCATGGACTGCCCCTCGGTGCAACCCTACGCCGACATTGCGCAAGCGCTGCAGGCGGATCTCGCTGCCATCGGCGTCAAGGTCAGCCTGGTCGTTGGCGATACGAAGCAGGTCATCACGAAGACCCGGGCGCGCCAGCACCAGTTGGCGCTGCTGTATTGGGGGACCGATTATTTCGATCCGAACTCCAACGCCCAGGCGTTCTGCGCCAACCCGGATGACAGCGACGCCTCCAAACTGAAGATTCTCGCCTGGCGCAGCCATTTCGTCGACAAGGAACTGACCGGATTGGCCGAGGCGGCGGCGACGGAGCTGGATTCGGCCAGGCGCGTGGCCTTGTACCAGAGGATGCAGCTTCTGGCGCAGGAGCGCGCACCGTTCGTGATGCTGCTGCAAGCAATATCCAATGGCGTCCAGGGCAAGGGCGTGTCAGGCTTTGTCATTGGCCCGCTGCCCGACTACACCAAGTATTATGGCATCAGGAAGGCATGACGGCCATCGCTCGCATCCGCGCGCGCGGGCTGCTGGCAACCGGATCGAGCGTGCTGATCACGCTGTGCGGCCTCGTTCTGATCACGTTTCTTATCGGCCGCGTCATGCCGATTGACCCGACGATCGCCATCGCGGGCGACCACGCGCCCGCCGATGTGATCGCGAAGGTGCGCAGCGATCTTGGTCTCGACAGGCCGCTTCCGGTGCAGTTCGGGATCTATCTGTGGAACCTGCTGCACGGCGATCTCGGCAGGTCGGTCATGACGTCGAACACGGTCGTCGCCGACATCCTGCATTTCTTTCCCGCGACGATCGAGCTGGCGACCTCGGCGATCCTCGTTGCTGTTGCGGTTGGCGTGCCGCTCGGCGTTTGGGCCGCGGTGCGCCGGGGAACGGGCGTCGATCATGCCGTGCGGGTGTTCTGCCTGACCGGCCAGTCGGTGCCGATATTCCTGCTCGGCCTGCTGGCGCTGCTGGTTTTCTATGCAAAGCTGGGCTGGGCGCCGGGCACCGGGCGGCAGGATGTGATGTTCGAGGGCGATGTGCCTGTCGTCACCGGCCTGCTGACCGTCGACGCCGTGCTCGCCGACGATTGGGACGCGCTGCATGATGCGCTCGCGCATCTGGTGCTTCCGGCGGCGGTTCTGGCGTATTTCAGCATGGCGACCATCACCCGCATGACCCGCGCCTTCATGCTGGATGCGCTGCGGGACGAATACATCACCACGGCCCGGGCCAAAGGGCTGCCGGCCATGCGCGTCATCTGGCGGCATGCGTTTGGCAATATCGCCGTCCGGCTCGTTACTGTCCTGGCACTGACCTACGCCGGCCTGCTGGAGGGCGCCGTCGTGACCGAGACGGTGTTTTCCTGGCCCGGGCTCGGCCAGTACCTGACCGTTTCGCTGCTCAGTGCCGACATGAACGCGGTGCTTGGCGCCACCCTGGTCATCGGCTTCTCCTACCTTCTGCTGAACCTCGCGGCCGATATGCTTTACCGACTGCTGGACCCCCGGGCACAATGAGCACCAGGGGATGGCTGCTGAGCGAAGCCCCGGCATCCCGGCGGCAGGCGGCCTGGGGGCGGCGCTACCGGATGTGGCGGGACATGGCAGCCAACCCGGCGGCCCTGGGCGGACTGACCCTGGCCGTGCTGCTGTTCGCCGCCGCCCTGGCGGCGCCGTTGATTGCCACGCACGATCCCGGCGCCCAGGACCTCGCCAACCGCCTTGCGAAACCCTCGGGCCTGCACTGGTTCGGCACGGATGAGCTGGGCCGGGATGTTTACAGCCGCGTGATGTTCGGCGCCCGGATCACTTTGGGCATGGTTGTCGCGGTCGTGGTCATGGTAGCGCCGATCGGCCTGGCCGTCGGCTGCGTCGCCGGTTACTTCGGCGGCTGGGCCGATCGGCTGCTGATGCGGGTCACCGACGTGTTCCTGGCGTTTCCGCGGCTGATCCTGGCGCTGGCCTTCGTCGCCGCCATTCGCCCCGGCGTCACCAGCACCGTCGCCGCCATCGCCCTGACGGCCTGGCCGCCTTACGCAAGGCTGGCGCGGGCCGAGACGCTGACCATCCGCAACACCGACTTCATCGCCGCCATCCGCCTGATCGGCGCTTCGCCTTTCCGTATCATCCTGCGCCATATCGCGCCGCTCTGCCTGGGCAGCGTGATCGTCCGGGTCACCCTGGACATGAGTTCGATCATACTGACGGCGGCGGCGCTCGGCTTTCTCGGCATGGGCGTGCAGCCGCCTTCGCCGGAATGGGGTGCCATGATCGCCACGGCGCGGCGCTTCATCCTCGAGCAATGGTGGGTGCCGACGATCCCGGGCATTGCGATCTTTCTGGCCGCGCTGGCGTTCAACCTGCTGGGCGACGGGTTGCGCGACGCATTGGACCCGAAGCGCTGATGCTGGTGGAGATCGACAACCTGACCATCGGCTTCCCGACGGCAACCGGGATCAGCCCGGCGGTGCGCGGCGTCTCGCTGCGTATCGGCAAACGCAAACTCGGCATTGTCGGCGAGTCCGGTTCCGGCAAATCGCTCACCGCGCGTTCGATCCTGCGCCTGCTCCCCGGCAACGCCCGGGTCACAGCCGATCGGCTGGCGTTCGACGGGGTTGACGTGCTGCGCGCGAATGAGCGGGAGATGCGCGCCATCCGCGGACGGCGGGCGGGGCTGATCCTGCAGGACCCGAAATATTCGCTCAATCCGGTGATGACGGCGGGTCAGCAGATCGCCGAAGCCTGGCGCGCCCACAGGAAGGGCAGCCGGCGGGAGGCGGCGCAAAAGGCGATCGACCTGCTGGACCAGGTGCGGATCCGCGACCCCGCCCGGGTGGCCCGGGCCTATCCGCACGAATTGTCGGGCGGCATGGGACAGCGGGTGATGATCGCGATCATGCTGGCCCCCGACCCGGAGCTGCTGATCGCCGACGAACCGACCAGCGCATTGGACGCCACCGTGCAGACCGAGATCCTGCGCCTGCTCGAGGATCTCGTCGCACGGCGCGGCATGGCGCTTGTGCTGATCAGCCACGATCTTCCGCTGGTTTCGCATTTCTGCGACGACGTCGCGGTGATGTATGCCGGCCGTATCGTCGAGGAACTGCCCGCCTGCGACCTCGCCGGGGCCAGGCACGGCTACACCCGGGCGCTGCTGGACTGCCTGCCCGGGCTGTCCCGCGCCAGGCCGCGCCTGCCCGTCATGGTGCGCGACCCGGCGTGGCTGATATGATCGTCGTCGAGGGTCTGTGCGTCCGGTTTGGCGAGGTCGAGGCGGTGAAGAATGTCTCGTTCGCCGTGCCGCGCGCTGCGAGCCTCGGCATCGCGGGAGAGAGCGGTTCCGGCAAATCCACCGTGCTGCGCGCGTTGTCCGGCCTGAACGATGCCTGGTCCGGCCGCATGAGCATCGACGGCATCCGCCTTGCGCCGCGGCGCGGCCGGGATTTCTACCGGCGCGTCCAGATGGTGTTCCAGGACCCGTACGGTTCGCTGCATCCCCGCCAGACGGTGGACCGGGCGCTGTCCGAGCCGTTGATCGTGCACGGCATCCGCGACGCGGAGGCTCGGGTTTTGCGTGCGCTGTCGGAGGTCGCGCTGCCCGCAAGCGTGCGTTTTCGCTACCCGCACCAGCTTTCCGGCGGACAGCGGCAGCGGGTCGCCATTGCCCGCGCCCTGATGACCGAACCGGAGGTGCTGCTGCTGGACGAGCCGACGAGCGCGCTCGACGTTTCGGTTCAGGCCGAGGTCCTGAATGTGCTGGCCGATCTGCAGGCGCAGCGCGGGCTGACGACGGTGATGGTGAGCCACAACCTGGCTGTCCTTGCGCATCTCTGCCCGATGATCGCGGTGATGCAGGCGGGCGAGATCGTCGAAACGCTGAGCACGGACGATTTGCGGGCCGGCAGGACGCGGCATCCTCATACGACGGAACTGCGCGCGTTGAGCGCCGGGTTCGAGGAAGCGTAAGCGGCTTCGTCACCGGCCTGGTCGGACGAGCGGCACAGCGCCGTTGAACGGCCGGGTGGTTGGACCACCGTACGGCATCGCGCCGGTGGCGGCTCCTGTTCTTGTGAATAGCGGAGGCCGCCAGTCGCTCGGTGCCCTCCGGATGAATATCACGCGCCCGGACGGAGGAGACAACTGACCGAACTATCAAATATGTTACTCGATTTGAGGCCGAAACGCCGGTGGCCCGGCCAATAGAACACTCCGTCTATCAGCACGGCGCTTGCGTTCTTGCCCGTGATGAAATAACAGATGCTCTCAGAGAGCATCTAATTGCCAGCGGTGAATCGTGTTGCGGGGGGGACCAAAAACAATGTCTGAAGACCTCGAACGGCTGCGGCAAGTACGAAACGCTGCCGAAGCAGAAATCTTGCAGCGGCCCGGCGTCACAGGGCTCGACATTGGCTACAAATACGTCGCGGGCCGTCGGACGGACAAGATTGTTATTCGCGTCCACGTGGCGGAAAAGAAAAATGTCCCGGTCGCCGAAAGGATACCTGCCGCGATCGACGGCGTTGAGACGGACGTCATCCAGTCCAACAACGTTTTGATTGCTGATTCAGCACTTTATAATCCGCTCCGGGGTGGAATCGCCATATCCCCGACGCGAATGTTCGGCGGCGATTACAATGTCGGTACCCTGGGAGCGCTGGCTTTCGACAACGCAAGCGGATCGCTGCTCATATTGAGCAACTACCATGTCCTGTGCGTTGACGACAAATGGGAAAACTACAAGGATATCAGTCAGCCGGACCCGATGTGGGGAACCGTGGTGGCCAAAGTCGAGAGGGGGTTTCGCGACTCCAGAGGTGATTGTGCCGTCGCCCGCGTCCTGACGGATCGCCGATCGGCCATCTACGCAGTTGAAGGGATCGGGGCTGTTCAGGGTATCGCCGATCCCGATTTCGATCTTCGGGTTCGCAAGCGGGGCAGGACGACCGGGCTGACTGCGGGAAAAGTGGATGGAATGAGCGGAACATACGGCGAAGTAGTGAACGCGGTGAGCATCGCACCGGATGCCGAGGCGGATTTCTGCGACCATGGCGATTCCGGGTCCGTTGTCTTGAACGAATATAACGAGGTCGTCGGGCTGTTGTTCGCCGCATCGGAGAGGCCCGGGAAAAAGTTTGGCATTATGATCCCCATACGGCGGGTGCTGGCGGATTTGAAGGTCAGTCTGGCTATCACGATGGGGGACTATGATCTTGCCTCATCCAGCGACCGGGCATTGGCCTTCGACTGCGACCCGAACCGCGCTGCCGCTCCGAAACCTGATCCGAAAATGCGTCTTGATACTCTTGTGTTCTATCGTCCCGGGCGAGGCGCCATCTCCATTCTCAGGCATGCCTGGGAGCCCCGCAAACATGACAAAGGTATTGAAATCAATCATTTCCGGACGGTATACTCCCATCCCGATGACGGTCACGCGACGGATATCGGAGGCTGGGATCTCACGAAAGGTAACGACCAGGTTTTCGCCTTTGACTTTGCCAGGACCGGCCGACTCGATCATCTCGTGTTTTACCGCCCGGGTGAGGGTGCCATCAGCATAATCCGAAACGACGGCAGTGCGGCCGCGCCGAAGTTTGCTTCGGTCTTCAAGAGCGAGAGCGGTATCGGGGTCTGGGATCTCAGAAGCAGCAAGGATCGCGGCTTCGCCTTTGACTATGACGGGTCCGGGAGGCTCGATCACCTCGTGTTTTACCGGCCGGGAGGCGAAAGCATCAGCATATTCAGAAACGACAGCAGTAACGCCGGCTTGAAGTTTACTTCCTTGTTCGACAGCCGGAGCAACGGTCTCGGAGACTGGGATCTAAAGGGAAGCAACGACCAGGCGTTCGCTTTCGATTATGTCGGCAACGGCCGTCTCGACCATCTTGTCTTTTATCGCCCTGGTGAAAAATCCATCTGCATAATGAAGAACAACAATGCCGCTCGGTACGGGCATTTCGATCGCGTCTACTTCACGAACAGCCAGGGCATCGGCAAATGGGACCTCAGGGACGGCAGGGATCGGATTTTCGCGTTCGACTATGAAAAAAAGGGTACACTGGATTACCTGGTGATCTATCGTCCCGGAACCGGTGCGATGTGTATTCTGAAGAATGAAAGCCGAGGTGAGGATATCAAGTTTACCGATGTCTATTGGCAGGGAGATGATGGCCACGCGAACGGGATCGGTGGCTGGGATCTGCGGGACGCACGGGACACCATGTTTGCTTTCGATCATCAAAAGACCGGGCGACTTGACCACCTCGTAATCTATCGCCCGGGCGAAAGGCTGCTGTTCATCCTGGAAAACGACCGCGGCGTTTTCAAACCCGTATACAAGACGTCCGCGCCCTCCACCTGGCCCGACTACAGCCCTCTCCTCCCCTGATCAGCTTGCGTCTCGCCGCCCTTGCAGATCGCCATCAACGCAGTGACTTGCCAGGGCGGCCGCCTCGCTTCCACACGCGGGAGAATAAGCGAATCGGGCGGCCGGCTTTGATCCGTCATGGCCCGGCTTGTCCGGGCCACCTATAGCGGCAGGTGCGGTGATAGGTGGCCCGGACAAGCCGGGCCATGACGGCGAGAGAACGGCGCCGGACTGAAGCGGTAATTGCTGGGCGTCGCCTTAGGCATCTCGACGATGTCGCGAGGCGCCGGCAACGCAAATCCCGGTTGATGAGGCGACACGCTGTTCGGCAATGAACAGCATGGCCAACATTACCATCGGGAGCTACCAGCCGCCCCGGCCACGCCTCAACGTCTCGGACGGGCGCTCGCCGAAGCGGTGACGATAGTCCCTGGCGAAATGACCGGGATTGCCGAAGCCGCACTCGAACGCGACGGCGGTGACGGACGTCTCCGCGCCCGGCTTCGACAATTTCTGCCAGGCGCGGCCGAGACGCACACGCTTGACGAAATCCATCGGTGAACACCCGCGTCCTGCCTTGAACGACAAGAAGAGGCTCCGGGTGCTGACGTTCGTGGCGGCTGCCAGTGCCTCGATGGTGATCGGCTGGTCGAAGTTCGCTTCGATAAATTCCTCGGCGCGGCGGACCTGCCACGGAGCGGCCGCTGCGGGATTGCTCAGCAAAAGTGCGCTATAGGTGTTGGCGTTGGCCAGCAGGAACGATGTCATCATCGCCTCCTGCAGGTCCGATTGCATGGCTGGCGGCATGGGTGCCGACGGGTCGTCGAACTCGTTTGCGACAAACCGTACAAGCCGCTCCAATCTTTTCGCCTGCGGAGCGCTGGCAATGACCGACGGGTCGAAACGCAGCGGGCCGAGACGCAGGTCGCCGACGATCGCGGCGAGCTTGCGGGTGAGCGCGGCCGGCCCCACCGCCAGGCTGAGGTGCTCGAACTGGGGGCCAAAGTGAACGGTGACGCCGCCGGGGGACAGGACGACGCCATGGTCCTTGGACACCGCCACCTGCCTTCCGCCGACGTCGTGCGTACCGGCGCCTTTGAGCGGAGCGGGGCTTCCAACGAGGGTGTTGAAGTCGGGGAAGCGGACCTTCAATCCCGTTTCGTATTCGCCGTGGATGATCCTGACGTCACCAAGGGCGAGATAACTCATTCGGCAATGGAATTTAGCGTTCCTGGCGCGCAGATCGAGGCACGCCTGGCCGAAAAGCTCGCTGAGCACCGCCGCAAGCTCATCCGGATCGCGGGTGTCGAAGACCTGAACTCTTTTCAGAGGAACCGACATTGCCCGTCCGCTTCCACCTCGTTTGCGGTGCTCGCTCAGGCACGCAAGCCCGCCGGGAGCGAACCGCGCGTTCCGGCGATTAGCAGGCGTGCGTAGCTATGAAATGATTTGCGGTCAATGAGCAGTGCTTGCGCTCCTTGAGGTGCGGTTCTGCGACGCATCTGCTCTCTGAGGCTACCCTGGCGGGGACGAGGCAAAAGCTGTTCCGGTCAAGGAATTCAGCAGCCGCGCCGCAATCAGGTCGGATGGAGAACATACCGTGCATGGTCCTGAGGCTGTCGATCCGATGAACGCGCCGCGTCGGTAAGGGCGATCAAGACGCGCTGATGCCGGGCGGAAGAGCGAACGACAGCCACCTTCCGGGTGTGGCAGCGGCAATTCGAACATCCAAGGGTGGCGTTTGTCTTCAACCGGCCGACCGATCCGTTCGAGCGGGCGCCGATCACGTCCGACACCTATCAGGAGTGGCTATTCGCGCCTACCTCCGGTTTCAAGCGGCGAAATGATGCGATAATATCTTAAGATCCGGAGTTCGCCGCACCGCTTGAGCGGTCGCGAATGGGCGAAATGGGAACGGGTGGAGGTCGACTGATGGCAAAGCGTGAGCGGGCCGAAGACAACAGCCATGCGGACGCTGCGCGCGCAGACCTGGACGCGCCAAGCGACCGGCGGGCCCGCGGGAAGGCGCTGCGCGATGCCGTGCCACGAGAAGCGCACGCCGGCTGGAAGCCGCCTGAAAATCGGCGCGACCCGGTCGATCTATTGCTCGACTCGAATGAAGGCCGCATTCCCCACCTCATCCCGATCCGCTTCGGACGGATGATGCAGTCGCCGTTCAGCTTCTATCGCGGTTCGGCGGGCATCATGGCGGCCGATCTGGCGACCACCGCGCAGTCCGGAATGCGGGTACAGGCCTGCGGCGATGCGCATCTGCTGAATTTCGGCGGCTTCGCCACGCCCGAACGGAATATCGCGTTCGACATCAACGACCTTGATGAAACGTTGCCGGCGCCCTGGGAATGGGATGTCAAACGTCTCACCGCGAGCATCGTCATTGCCGGTCGCTATCTCCGGTTGAGCGAAACCGAAGCCGCACGAGCTGCGGGGTCGACGGTACGCTCTTACCGCGAGCACATGGCCGACTATTCTTCCAAGCGGGCGCTCGAGGTTTGGTATGAGTCGGTCGCCATCGACGACGTGATGGCGGTCGTCGGCGAGCGCGTGCGTGACAGAGTCAAGAAGCGGGCCGAAACGGCGGAGCAGAAAAGCGCCCCGGAGTTCGTGTTCCCGAAACTCGTCGAGCACCGGGGCACCGAGCCGCGATTCCGGGACGATCCGCCGCTGATCTTCCACCCCTCCGAGGAACTGGCACCGGGGGTCACGACCGGCTTCCGCGCACCTCTGGAACAGTATCGCGCGTCGCTGCCCGATCATGTCCGCGTGCTGTTCGACCGATACCGCCTCTGCGATGTCGCGATGAAGGTTGTCGGCGTCGGCAGCGTCGGGACCATGTGCAGCATCGGGCTGTGGATTGCGGCGGAGGATGATCCGCTGTTTCTGCAGGTCAAGGAAGCGCGGTCGTCCGTGCTCGAGCCTTATGCCGGCAAGAGCATCTACAAGAATGAGGGCCAGAGGGTGGTAAGCGGCCAGCGGCTCATGCAGTCGGCGAGCGACATCTTCCTGGGTTGGACGACGGGCGTGAACGGACGTGACCTTTACGTACGGCAACTTCGCGACATGAAGCTCTCGGCGATCATCGAAGATTGGGATGACGAGCTGTTGCGGGAGTACGGCAAACTGTGCGCGTGGGCGTTGGCGAAGGCACATGCGCGGTCGGGCGACGCCGCGCAGATTGCCGGCTACATGGGATCGAGTTCCGCATTCGACGACGCCATCACCGAGTTCGCGGTGGAGTACGCCGACCAGAACGAGCGGGACTACCGTGCCTTCATCAGAGCGGTTCGGGAGGGGAGGATCCAGGCAGATTCCGAAAACTGAGCCGTTGTGTCGCAGATCGCCGGATGGCGAGGGATAATGGTTCGACCTTCAGGCCGAAGGCGCACGTCACGGGCCGCTGGCCTGTGCAAGACCCCGATTAGGAAACTGGCGGATGGACATCCATTCCGAGAATACAAGCTGGATGTGGGGCGTGTCGCTCATCGTGCTGACCGTAACAATCCACGTGACAGGGGTAGTATCGCTGGCCCTTGCGATGATCCGAATTCGACTCCGACTGCAGGTGAGGCACCTCGGGCTGCTGTACGTCATGCCAACCGTGATTGGCGTGATCGCGGTGATTGGACTGCTGCTGACCGTGCTGCACATGATGGAAGCCGCGATCTGGGCGACCTCGTATTTGTGGCTTGGTGCGTTCGATTCGTCCTCCAACGCGATACTTTTCTCTCTTGGCTCGATGACTACGGTTGTTGCGCCGGGGCTGGTGCTGCCGCGGCCCCGGCAGGTGATGGGCGTACTCGAGGCTGCCAACGGTGCGCTCCTCTTCGGTATCAGCACGGCCTACATTTTCGGAGTGATGCAGGTTTACTGGCCATTGCTCCACCCTCGCGATCGATTGCCGACTGAAAAATGATCAAGGCCGGTGGTCCAGTTCGTTGCGGGCGGCTTCGACTATGGTTCGCTTCGATTTGCCGCAATTGCATAGCCGGCGCGCCGCATTTCAAACTATCTGTCCGTCGAAGGTCCATAACGATGATTCTCCCGCACGAAGCGTCAGCCGCGATCGCGAACGAGAAGGCCGCGACCCCGCCGTCACCCGAGACGATTTCGCGCCGCGCACTATTGGCTGCCTCGGCGGCGGCGGGCACCGTCGCGCTGATGCGCGGGCGACCCGCCTCGGCAGCCGAGGGCAGGCAGACCTTCACGATCCTGCACACCAACGACCTGCACTCGAACTTCATCGGACTGGCTCCGGCGCTGGACTACACACCCGCAACTCTGAACGACGACGCCACCCGCGGCGGGTTCGAACGTCTCGCCACGCTGATCGCGCAACGGCAGGCGGCCCGGCAGGACCAAGGCCCGGTCCTGGTGCTCGACGGCGGGGATTACAGCATGGGCACCGCGTTCGCCGCCGCCACCCGGGAAACCGGTGGGGAGCTGCTGCTCATGGCCCGCCTGGGCTACGACGCGACCACATTGGGCAATCATGATTTCGATCTCGGCCCGGACGGAGCGGCCGAGTCCATCGCCGTGGCCGCCGCGGCGGGGCGCATTCCTGCGGTGGTCGCATCGAATTCCGACTTCTCCGCGGCTGACCCGGCGCTGGCCGGTCTCCAGCGCCTGTCCCGGGACGGCGTGATCCGCCGCTATACCGTCATCGAGCGCGGCGGCAGCCGCTTCGGCATCTTCGGCGTGCTCGGCAAGGAAGCCCAGTTCTACACCGGCGGCGCCGGCGCGGTGAAGTTCGCCGATCCGGTCGAAACCGCCCGCGAAATGGTTAAGCTGCTCCGCGAGACGGAGAAGGCGGACGTGATCATCGCGCTCAGCCACGGCGGCCTGGAGAAGGGAAACGACGGACGCTACACGCAGGGCGAGGATGTCAGCCTGCCCGAGGCGGTTCCGGGCATCGACGTGGTCATCGGCGGCCACAGCCACACCGAACTGCTGGAGCCGATCATCGTCAACAGCCGCACGCCGGTGGTGCAGAGCGGGAAGTACGGAGAAAACCTGGGCGAACTGGTGATTTCGCTGGATGGCGGCAAACTCACGGTGGACTCCTACCGGCTGTTCCCCATCAACGACACCATCGCCGGCAATCTCCCCGTCCGCGAGGAGATCGGCAGGCTCAAGACGACGGTCACCGAGGTGGTGTTCGCGCCGCGCGGCTACCGCATCGATCAGCCGCTGGCGGTGGTATCCCGGGACATTCCCAACACATTCACCGACATCGCGGCCGGCACGGTGCTCGCCAACCTCTGCACGGATGCGTTCCGAAACGCCACCCAAGCTGACATCGGGTTTACCGCCAACGGCATGATGCGGGCCGGTTTCACACGCGGAAAGTCAGGCGTGCAGACGGTCTACGACGTGTTCGCGCTGGCGCCGCTCGGCGCCGGTGTGGTGGACCCGACGGCCGGCAGCGCGCTGGTGACCGGCTACTTCACCGGCCAGGAACTGAAGCATCTGCTGGAGTTCTTTCTGGTCGATAGCCCGGCGCATCCCGGCGAGTATTTCCCCCGCGCTTCCGGCATGCGGTTCCGCTACGACCCGTCGCGTCCGAAGTTCGATGTCGTTACCGCAGTCGAGATCGGCGACCTCGACCGTGGCTACACTGCTATCGACATCAGCGGGAACGGTTCGCAACTGTACAGCCTGACCTGCCCGCTGTATTTGGGTCTGATCCTCGTGGCCATTCCGCAATACACCAAGGGCAAGCTGACGCTTGCGGCCAAAAACAAGGACGGCAGGCCACTGAAGTCGAAGGTCGAGGCGCTGGATGATCCTCGCGATGACACCCCATACCTGCTGCCGCCGGGTGGCACGCTGGACGCCGCGAGCCTGGGCACTGAGAAACGGACAGGCGCGGTCCGGGAAATCAAGGAGTGGCAGGCGATCATGGACCATCTCCGTAGCCTTCCGGCTGCGCGGCCGGGCGAACTGCCGATGATACCGGTGGATGAGCGCGCCGCGGAAGTCCGCGCAATCAACGCCGGCTGACTGCTTCGGCCAGCAGCCTCACGCCGTTGGCCGTGGTGCGACCTCGCGCATGCGAGCACTGCAACGACCCCGTTTACGGAGCACGGTCCACATGACGAACCGACGATCGTATAGAACGACTCACCGCCTGCTGCTCGGCTTGGCCTTCGCAGCAGGTCTGCTGTTCGAGCGAGCGGCCACAGCGCAGCCGGCAGCCGCTCAATCGCCAAAGAAACCGAACATTGTCGTCATCATGGGCGATGACATCGGCATAACCAACATCGGCGTCTACGGCCATCACATGATGGCCGGTAAGACGCCGAACCTCGACGACCTGGCCAAGGAGGGCATGCTTTTCACCGACTATTACGCTGAGGCGAGCTGCACGGCGGGCCGTGCCGCCTTCGTCACCGGCCAACTGCCGATCCGCACCGGCATGACCACGGTGGGCCAGGCGGGCGCACCGCTCGGCCTGCCCGCCGAAGCGGTGACCATAGCCACCGTGCTCAAGTCCATGGGCTACGCCACCGGCCAGTTCGGCAAGAACCATCTGGGCGACCGGAATGAGTTCCTGCCCACGGTCCACGGGTTCGACGAATTCTTCGGCTACCTGTATCACCTGGATGCAATGGAGGACCCGTTTCATCCCGCCTATCCGCAGGGCTTGCTGAACCAGGTTGGCCCGCGCAACCTGGTGCATAGCTGGGCAACCGATCAGGATGACCCCACCGTAATGCCGCGCTGGGGCAAAATCGGCAAGCAGAAGATCGAGGACGCAGGACCGTTGCCGCCGCATCCGATGGCCGGCATCAAGTACAACATGGAGACGGTGGATGAAGACTTCCTCGCCGCTTCGATAGCGTTCATGGACCAGGCGAAGGCGGCGAACAAACCGTTCTTTGTATGGTTCAATCCGACCCGCATGCACGTGGTGACCCATCTCTCGCCGAAATACGAGGCGATGCGCAATTCGGACAACGGATGGACGGAACAGGAAGCCGGCATGGCCCAGCTCGACGACGATGTCGGCGCGGTGATGCAGTACCTGAAGACCTCGGGCCTGGATGACAATACCATCGTGCTGTTCACCTCCGACAACGGTCCGGAGCAGTTCACCTGGCCCGATGGCGGCCAGACGCCGTTTGCCATGTCCAAGGGAACGGTCATGGAAGGCGGCTTCCGCGCGCCGAGCCTGCTGCGCTGGCCCGGGCACGTGCCGGCGGACTCGATCCAGAACGGCATCTTCTCCGGCCTGGACTGGCTTCCCACCTTCGTCGCGGCGGCGGGTGATTCGCAGATCGCAGACGAATTGCTGAAGGGCAAGGAATTCGGCGACCGGACATACAGGAACCATCTGGACGGCTACAACCAGATGGCTGCCATCACCGGCAAAGGGCCGTCCGCACGGCACGAGATTTTCTATCTCGGGGAAAGCACGCTCGGTGCGATTCGCATCGACGACTACAAGTATCGCTTCATCGATCAGCCCGAAGGCTGGGTGGGCCCCAAGAACCATCCTGACATGCCCATTCTGACCAACTTGCGGTTGGACCCCTATGAGCGCACGGGCTGGTCATCGGATGGCGTAGGGAAGGGTTCGGTGCAGTACTGGGACTGGTTCAAGTTCGAGTTCTGGCGCTTCGTGTTTGTTCAGCAGGAACTGGGCAAGGAAATCCAGACGTTCCTCGACTATCCGCCGATGCAGCGGGGCGCGAGCTTCAATCTCGACGCCGTCAAAGCGGAAATGGGGAGGAAGATGGAGGAGGCCGCGGCTGCGGCCAAGGGCCCGAGCGAATAGCCGGAACGATCATCGCGGCGGGCGGCCTGATGAAAGGCTGCCTGCATGCGTCACGCTGGTCGAGTGCGACCTCCCCACGCAACCGCCGCAACAGCAGCGTCGGACACAGGTGCGCGGGATACTCGACCGCGTAGGCGGTCTGCTGCAACACGGACATTTCGAGGCCGTGCAAATAGATCAGGACTCCGATCGACTTCCTGGCCTGGCCCTTCTTCTCGAATTTATGCCCCATCATCACGTCGATCCATTCCTGCTTCAGAGGCTTGCTCCCCAGCAGCGTTTCGACGTTATGCCGGAAACTGTGGAAGACAATGTCCTCCGGAATCCCGAGATCGATCTTATGCCGGCTGAATTCCCGGCTGTATTCGACCGCGAGAAAACCCTTGGGTCCGGAGGCGTTCAGGTCGAACAAGCGGTCGGCCCCCTGTTCGCGGCGCCTGGCAACGAGGTCAAGCAGGCCGGCGCCTATAAGCCGCGGATGCACCGGAACCGCCCGCTCGCCGGACACCGTTTTCGTCATCCATTGATCCGCCGAGCGCACCGGCGCGGCCGACGCCGCGGTGAGCCTGAGCGCGAATGATGAAGCAGGGCACGCCGCCGATATCTTCGATGTCGCTCACCCGCAGGCGCGCGATCTCCTCCACGCGGGCGCCGATGTAGCCGCCGATGGCGACCAGCCAGGCATGGGTTTCCTCGCTGATCCGGTTGGCCGGCCGGCAGGACGGGTTCCAGCGTGCCCGCAACAGCTTGTCCAGGGCGTCCTCCGCCCAGGGCCAGCGCCGGCTTTCGATGACCTTGTGCTGAATGCCGTCGAAAATGCTCTGGTCCGCGGATCGCTTCCCGATGTGCTCCCGGAACTGCTTCATCGCCGAGAAGTGCCGCTCGATGGTTTTCTCCTTCAGCCGAGGTTTCTCCGGCCGGACCCTCGCCTTCTCGATGGCTTTGCGCACCGGCCCGGGGCGGTTCCATGGAAGAGCAGGGAGGCCAGGCTTCCGTCGCCCTGAACGACCGAAGCAACCAGATCGTCGGCGGTCGGCGAAGCGAACAGTGGCTCTCCGGCGAGCTGATCGAGGATGAGTTTGGCCGGCTTCTCGGTCAACGATGGGTTGCATGACATCACTGCGAATAAACTTTCGCTTGAAAGCGAGAGACGTTTAGCACGTGCCCGCGCGGTCATGAAAGAACGTGTTCGCAGGCTTCTGGAAATCTCCGCCAGCCCGAGCCGCGCGTGCAGCCCGTCCGGAACCCGGCGCCGCAACCCCCAGACACCGCCCCGGCGCCGCAAATTGCTGCCCGTCCGCCACCCGTTGTGGTGCAGGCTTGTGGCACCGTCCCCCACCGGCCCGGACTGAGGCAGCTAGACTATTGAAATCATTGGGTTGGCTGGGGGACCTGGATTCGAACCAAGGATGCCCGGGTCAGAGCCGGGAGTTTTACCGCTAAACTATCCCCCAACGGGATGCCGTTTTTCAGCGCGGGCGGGCGCAATAGCACGCCCGTCCCCGGCTCGCAACGGCTTCCCCGCATTTAGCCGATGCTATTCAGCTCCCGCCGCAGCGCCGCCCCGCGCGGACTCTCAAGCCGTCCGAAAAGCACGTCATGCGACGTCAGCGTCCGCCCGTAGAACGCCGAATCCTGGTTCGGCTCCGCACGGATAACCGACCCGTCCACCGTCAGGCCACCATACAGCCCGGTCGCGGACGACCACACGACGATATCCGGCGCGGACGCACCGCCAAGCGCGCCCTCGACCCCCGACCCCAACGTCGCGACGGATATCCCGGCCTGGGCGCCAATCTTGAACTCGTCCCGCAGCACGCCGTCGAGGCCCTTCTGCGTCATGATCAGCATGACCAGCTCCGCCTGCTCCAACCCGACCTGAAGCCCGAGCGATGCGGCGCCCAGCGCGTAGAACGCCGGATCGCTCCAGCCGCCCTTGTGCTGCACCATCAGCACGCCGTTGCCACCCTCGCCGCCGACGACGAAGCCGCCTTTCAGCAGCTTGGGCACGATCAGCACCGCCTTGGCCTGCCGCAGCAATTGGCGGGCATTGCCGAACGCCTTGTCGTGCCGCAAATCGGCCAATACCTTGCGGGCGCCGTCCACCGTGACCTGCTGGTCGCTCTGCGCCAGCGCGACGGGTGCACCCGGCCCCATGGCCGCCATCAAAGCCGCACCGCCCAAAAATCCCTTGCGTGTGAGCATCGCCGATTCCCTCGCGCCATGACGAAACAACAGGAGGGATATCTGCCGCCGGGAACCCGATTGTAGCGGCGCTTGGTAACGACTGTGCGATATGCGGTCAGGCCTGCGCCGCCGCCTCGATCTCGGCGGCTGACAGCCCCCAGGCGGCAAGCGCCTCTGCCGCCGGCACCGAACCGGGCGGCCGCGGCGGCTCCGCCCGCGTCACGCTGAAGCGCGGGGCGGGAGCCGGCTGGCGGAAGGCCCCGACATCGACGAACGCGGACCTCGCCTGATTGTGCGGATGGGTGCGCGCCTCGGCCATCGACAGCACCGGCGCGAAGCAGGCGTCGGTGCCTTCCAGCAGACGGCACCAGTCGTCACGCGTGCGGCCGCGGAAGCGCTCGGCCAGCACGGTCTTCCAGCGCTCCCACCCGGCCTTGTCGCGCTGCGGCGGCATTCCCGCCGGATCGATTTCCAACAGCCGCAGCAGCTCAGCGTGGAACCGGGCCTCGATCGGCGCGACCGAGATGAAGTGCCCGTCGGCGCATTCGTAAACCTCATAAAAATACGCCCCGGAATCGAGCATGTTCTCACCCCGCGGCGCATTCAGCCGCCCGCCCGCCTGCATTCCGTATATCGGCGTCATCAGCGACAGCGCCCCGTCCACCATCGCCGCGTCCACCACCTGTCCGACCCCGGTGGCGCGCGCCGAGATGATCGCCGCCAGCAACCCGGTCACCAAGTACAGCGCGCCGCCGCCGTAGTCGCCGACAAGGTTCAACGGCGGCGTCGGCTTCTGCCCCGCCCGGCCGATGGCGTGCAGCGCGCCGGTCAGCGCGATGTAGTTCAGATCATGTCCCGCGGCCTGCGCCAGCGGTCCGTCCTGACCCCAGCCGGTCACCCGGCCGAACGCCAGCTTCGGGTTGCGGCGCAGGCAGACCTCCGGGCCAAGCCCCAGCCGCTCCATGACGCCGGGACGGAAGCCCTCGATCAGCGCGTCGGAGCCTTCGATCAGCCGCAGCGCCAGTGCGATCGCGGCCGGCTTTTTCAGGTCGAGATTGAGGACGGCGCGGCTGCGCAGCGTGAACTCATGCTCCGCCGCCATCGGCACGCCCAAATCGGCCGGGGCGGTGCGGTCGATCCGGAGCACGGTGGCGCCCATGTCCGCGAGCAGCATCGCCGCCAGCGGCGCCGGGCCGATGCCGGCGAACTCGACGATTTTCACCCCCGCCAAAGGTCCCATGGCCGGCTTTCCTCCCGTTGCTTTTGGCGATGGAAGTAAACCCCGGCCGGGGCCGCGGGCACAAGCCGGCGCCGTGCCGCCGGACGGAGGTTGTCAGGCTTTGCGCACGAGCAGCCGGTTCGAAATCGCCGCCGCGCCAACCGCACCGTCTTCCCTGACCTCAAGCAACTCACATCCCGCCTGCCCGATGATGCGGAACAGGTCGGGCTGGGGCAGGCAATGCACTTCGACGCGCCTGGCGGGATGCGCGGTGTCGAGATATCCCGCGGCGGCAAACTTGTAGTTCAGGATGTAGGTAGGTATCTGGAAGTATGCGATGCCGCCCGGGTTCAGCTTTTCCAGAATTGTCGCCAGCAGCACCTTCATCATCGGCGGCGGATTGTGCTGCAGGACGATGATCGAAAAAAACACGTCGAAATTCGGCAGGTCCCGGTAGGCCGCGAGCCCGTTCAGGTGCAGAAGGGTCACATTCGTCCTGGCGAACCTGCGCATGGTCTCGCCGGCGTGCCTGAGATGCAGCGGCGATATGTCTCCGCCGTAGACCCGGGGGAAACGTTCTGCAAGCCATACGGTGCTGCGCCCCAGGCCGCAACCGAGTTCAAAGCACGAACGATAAGATGACAGATCGATACCGCATCGGCCGGCCGTCAGCTCCAGGCCTTCGACCACACCTCTGCCGGACTCGAAAAAATCTGCTTCCGTCTGCGCAATATTAGCGGCCTTGAACCGGTCCTCGGTGACCACCGACCAGTGCGGCTCGGTTTCTCCCAGATCCACGAATTCGCCCTCGATACGTCCGAATATCCGATCGATGCTGGTTTGATCGATATCGACATCAACGCCGATCGGCGGCCAGTTCAGCGGCTTGTGACCGGTATCGGCGGCCACTATATCGGCACCGATCCGGCTTTTGAATTCAGGCGAAGAAATGAACTCCCTGCGCAGGTCCTGGATGGTTCGATGAGCCTGCGCCTGTTTGACGACGACATCTTCATTCTCAGGCTCCCGGCCCATAAGAAGCCGGTAGGCCATGACAACGTCGGTTTCGGCGACCATCCTCAGTTTCCTTTCGAGCACGACACTTTCTGATATAGCACGCGACCGGGGGGCAGCAAAGTTGTTTCGCCGCCGCTCCCCTGCCGATCGGCGGGCGCCGCGGACAACCGCGGAGGGGCGTTCCGGACGGCCGCAGCCTTCCGGCCGCGCGGGCTTTAGGCCGCGATCAAACCGCCATTGGTCATGGCCCGGGCTGTCGGCCCTTGGACGGAAGCGGCACCGGATGGACCGTAACAAACTGGCCGGGCAGGGATGCAGCCTACATCATGCTCCGGCTACAACGTGCTGACGGGGCTCGCAAAGTGCCAGTCTGCGCTGTGGAAATGGTTTTCCGGCCGTTGTCAGCCGGCCACCGGCCAGGCGAGCTCATCACGGCCGATCGGCCAACGTTTCCACTACGTCCCCAGTATAATTCTCAGAGGTCTAAATCGAGTGCATGCAACGAAGTCCTGAATGATGGAGGCGGGCCAGCAATGCAGCCAGCCTGAATCCCGGTAGCGTACATTTCCGTAATGCGTAATCACTGGCAGGCCAAACACTCCTCGTAATCCGTCGCGGTCCCCCCGACCGCCACCAGCGGCAGACTTCCCTGCTCATCGTTCGCCGGTGCCGTCGCCCCGGGCATCGTCCCGGTAAACGCTTCCGGCGCCACCGCCTTCTCGCTGACGCTGTCCGCCCGGGCGATCGACAGGCTCCGGCAGTAGTACAGCGACTTCACCCCCTTCTTCCACGCCATGAAATGGATCTGGTGCAGGTCCCGCTTATGCACGTTCGCCGGCAGAAACACGTTCACCGACTGGCTCTGGCAGACGGACGGCGCGCGATCCGCCGCGTGCTCGATGATCCAGCGCTGATCCAGCTCGAACGCGGTCTTGAACACCGCCTTCTCCTGCTCGTTCAGGAAATCCAGGTGCTGCACGCTGCCCTTCGTCAGCGTGATGGACGACCACACCTCGTCCGTATCGAATCCTTTCGCCGCCAGCAGCTTCTGCAAATGCCGGTTGCGCACCGAGAAACTCCCCGACAGCGTCTTTTGCAGGAACACGTTCGCCGCTATCGGCTCGATCCCCGGCGACGAGTTCCCCGCGATGATCGAAATCGACGCCGTCGGCGCGATCGACAGCTTATGGCTGAACCGCTCCGTCACGCCGTAGTCCGCGGCGTCCGGGCAGGACCCGCGCTCCCCGGCCAGCTTCACCGAGGCCGCGTCCGCCTGCGCCCGGATGTGCCGGAAGATCTTCCTGTTCCAGACCTTCGCGACCACGCTCTCCCACGGCACCTCCAGCGCCTGCAGGAACGAATGGAACCCCATCACGCCCAGCCCGACCGATCGTTCCCGCATGGCGGCGTATTTCGCCTTCTCCATGCCGGGCGGCGCGCGGTCGATGAAATCCTGCAGCACGTTGTCGAGGAACCGCATGACGTCCTCGATGAACGACGGATGCGTCTCCCACTCCGCCCAGCTTTCCAGGTTCAGGCTGGCGAGGCAGCACACCGCGGTGCGCTCCCGGCCATGCTGGTCCTCGCCGGTGGGAAGCGTGATCTCGCTGCACAGGTTGGAGGTCTTCACCTCCAGCCCGGCCAATTTGTGGTGCTCCGGCCGCGCGTTGTTGACGTGGTCGGAGAACACCAGGTACGGCTCCCCGGTCTCGATCCGCGCCGTCAGGATGCGGATCCACAAACCGCGGGCGGAGATCGAGCGCACCACCGTCTTGTCCTTGGGCGACAGCAGCGGCCATGGCTCGTCCTTCTCCACCGCGCGCATGAAGGCATCGGGGATCTGGATGCCGTGGTGCAGGTTCAGCGCCTTGCGGTTGGGGTCCCCGCCGGTCGGGCGGCGGATTTCGATGAACTCCTCGATCTCCGGATGCCATATCGGCAGGTAGACGGCCGCGGACCCGCGCCGCAGCGAGCCCTGGCTGATCGCCAGCGTCAGGCTGTCCATGACGCGGATGAACGGGATGACGCCTGACGTCTTCCCCACCGCGCCCACCTTCTCCCCGATCGAGCGCAGGTTGCCCCAATACGATCCGATGCCGCCGCCCTTGGCCGCCAGCCAGACATTCTCGTTCCACAGCCCGAGGATGCCCTCCAGGCTGTCCGACGC
Source organism: uncultured Rhodopila sp. (assembly GCA_903851415.1). GTDB lineage: Bacteria > Pseudomonadota > Alphaproteobacteria > Acetobacterales > Acetobacteraceae > Rhodopila. Next base: position 87,287 of record CAINOE010000006.1, read on the forward strand.
CTCGTTCAGGAAGCACGAAATCGGCAGGCCCCGCTTCGTCCCGCCATTCGAGAGTATCGGCGTGGACGGCATGAACCACAGCTTGCTCATGAAGTCGTACAGCCGCTGCGCGTGCGCCTGGCTGTCACCATATTGAGAGGCGACGCGGGCGAACAGGTCCTGGTAGCTTTCGCCGGGCAACAAATAGCGGTCGTCGAGCGTAGCGCGGCCGAAATCGGTCAGCAGGGCGTCGCGCGAGCGATCGACACGGACCTGAAAACGGCCCTTCATCTGAACCGCGTCATCGAGCAAGCTTGGCTC
>CAINOE010000007.1 GCA_903851415.1 uncultured Rhodopila sp.
CGGCCGTCCTGGTTCACCGCCGAACCGCGGATCACCGCCAGCACCCGGTCGCCGGCAGCCCGCGCCTCCGACAGCAGCTTCAGCACCACGATGCCGCAGCCCTCGCCATGCACGAAGCCGTCCGCCGCCGCGTCGAACGCGCGGCACCGTCCGCTGCCGGACGCTGCGCCCAGGCGGGAACTCGCGACCAGTCCGAGCGGCGACAGGATCAGGTGAACGCCGCCGGCCAGCGCCAGGCTGCACTCACCGGCGCGCAACGCCTGTGCCGCCAGATGCACAGCGGTCAAGGAGGACGAGCACGCGGTGTCCAATGCGATCGCCGGCCCGGTCAGGCCAAGCTGGAAAGCGATTCGGCCAGGCGCCACGCTGGTATGGGTGCCCGACGCCGACCAGCCGTCGATCAGCGCCGCGTCCGGGGAGCCTCGGCCGATCATGCCGTAATTTTCGTTATAGAGGCCGAGATAGACGCCGGCCGGCTGCCCATCCAGCTCGTGCGGCGAAATCCCGGCGTGCTCCAGCGCGTGCCAGGCAACCTCCAGCGCCAGGCGCTGCTGCGGATCCATTTGCACCGCCTCGCGCGGGGCGATCCCGAAGAACCCGGCATCGAACAGGTCGATATCCGGCAGAAAGCCGCCGGCAGCCTGCGTGGTGCGCCCCGGCGCGGAAGGATCGTCACTGACCCAGCACGCGTGATCCCACCGGCACGCCGGAATCGGCGCCACCGCATCGCCGCCGCGCGCCAGCAGGTTCCAGAAAGCGGCATCGCTGTCGGCACCGCCGGCAAAGCGGCACGCCAGACCGACGATCGCCACGGGTAATTGCCGGTTCATATGCACCCCGCCGCGGCCAGGACATTTTGCTCCAGCAGGCGGCACGCGGATGCCGGATGCCAGGCCGGGTCGGTGACCACCAGGCAAGGCTCGCCGGAGGCAATCGCCGGATCGAGTGCAGCCAATGCCATCTCAGGCGCCAGCGACGCCACCCGGCCGCCCTGCCACAGCGCCGGATCGCTGGCCATTCCGACGCCTTGCCAGGCGCACCAGGCAATCGAAACCGCGGACAGGCCCGCTGCCTTCCGCTCTGCGGCAAGCCCGTCGAGGAACCCGTTGGCCGCTGCGTATCCAGCCGTGCCGGGCAGGCCGAACCAGGCGGTGGTGGAGGAAAACAGCACGAATGCGTCCAGGTCCAGGTCGCGGGACAAGGTGTCCATCGCGCGGGCCGCATCGGCCTTCGCCGGGAACCCGCGGCCCAGGCGGTCCCAGCCTGCTTCCCCGATCGTGCCGTCCGCGGTTACGCCGGCGACGTGGAAGATGCCTTTCAGTGGTGGCTGCGAACGCCGCAGATCCGCCATCAGCGCCGCCACCTCACCGGCATTCCCCAGGTCGGCGGCATGGATACGTATGCGAGCGGGGCCGCCGGCCAGTTCCGGCGGCAGCACCGGACGCCGCGCGGCAAGAACGAGGTTCCGCGCGCCACGCGCAACGAGATGCCCGGCGACCAGGGCGCCGATACCGCCGCTGCCCCCGGTTACCAGATACGTCGCGCCGGCGGCCGGCTGCCAGGCCCCGCGCGCGGAGACGGCGGTCAGGCGCTGAATCTCCCGGCCATAACCGGACAACCTGACCCGCGGCTCCCGGTCATCCACGCCCAGTTCACGCAGCAACGCCGCCGGCGACTCCGCGGCGAGCAGCCCGAGCCGCACCGTCCGTACCGCCCATCCGGGCCGCTCCGCCGCCAGGGCCGCGGCAAACCCTTCAACGGCGCCGGCCAGGGCGCCCTCTGGCGGAACAACCAAAACAATTCGCGCCGAGGCGAGCGGCAACGGCCGAAGCCTGTTCAGCAAGCCGGCAAACAAGGCATCGCGCGCAGCCATGCCGCCCGACGGCGCGATATCGAGCGCGGCCAGATCAACCAGGTTCGCAGGATCTTCGGGCAAGGCCGCCCGCAAGGCAGCCGCGACCGGACCACCGCCGGCAACCGTCCAGCCGTGCTCCGCCGATCGGCTGCCGGTTGACGCCTCCCACGTCGGCGCGCGCAGGACAAAGCCGATCGGCCGGGGCGCGGCCGTCCGCCGGTGGGTCAGCGCAGCGGCCGCCCGCGCCAGTGTCGGATGGTTATAAACAAAGTCGGGTGCAACCGGCCGGCCCAGCGTCCGGCTGAGCGCACGGGCAAACTCCACCGCGGTCAACGAATCGAGGCCGAAGGACATCAGCGGCGTGTCGGGGTCCAGGGTCGCGGAATCACGCACCCCCAGCAGCGGTGCCAGAATCGCCTGCAGCCGCTCCACGCCGATCGGCCCGGGATCGGCATGCAATGGCGTGCCCGATGAGACCTCGGTTTCCGCCGTTTCCCGGACCATGTCGGCGACCACGCGCTGCGGCTCCGGCGACGCCAGCAATGCCGGCAGCGCCCGCAACCCGGCTGCCGGCAGGATCGGCGTGACACCGAACCCCTGCCACGCTTCTGCTGCCCTCCCACCCATCGCCAGGCCGATGCCGGCGTGCCACGGCCCCCAGTCGAGGCTCAGCCCCGGCAGGCCCCGCTGCCGCCGCGCCTGCGCGATCTGGTCGAGCACCGCATTCGCCGCGGCATAGCCGGACTGGCGAGCCGACGGCAGCACGCCGGCAACCGAGGAGAACATCACGAAGTGGTCGAGCTGCGCCGAACCGGTGCACCGCGACCGGGTCAGCCGATCGAGCAGCAGCGCACCGTCCACCTTCGCCCGAACCACGGCCGCCAGCCGATCGGCGGTCTGTAGCTCGAGACGATCGTCGTCGGTGACGGCGGCGCAGTGGAATACCCCGCGCAAGGGTGATGGACCGGCCTGCACGCGGTCGAACAAGGCCGCCATTGCTCCCGGGTCGCCAGCATCCGCCTGCACCGCGACATGCCGCGGATCGGCAGGCAGGAGCACACGATCCACCAGGCAGAGCCTTGCCCCCGCGGCTGCCAGCCAGTCGGCCACCATGCCGCCCAACGCCCCGCCTGCGCCGGTCACCAGATACGTCGCACCTCGCTCTATTACGGCCGGCGGCGGGTCACGCAGCAGTACCACGGTCCGTCCGACCAACGGCCCCTCGCCACCAAGCGCCGCCGCGAGGTCCCCCCGCGCCACCACGCGCCGCGGCAGCGGCGGCAGTTCGGCAAGCCGATGCAGCAGATCGCGCTTAACCGCCGGGTCGATCCGGTCAAGGTCGAAATGGCGCGCTGCCCGCTTGTCCAGGTTGACGACGCGAATTCCGGCGAGCCGTTCCTCCAGGTCCGGATCGAATGCCCCAAAGGCCACCGTGACCCCGGCAAGCGCGCCACCCCAGCCCGCCGGATCGCGGCTGTCCAGCAGCCGCTCGATCGGCTCCGGCGTGAACCAGGCGTGGCGCTGCCGTGCGGCGGTGGCGATCACACTGGCCCCGGCGCGCCGGGCGACGGCCAGTGCGGCGAGGCCGGTGGCGCTGCCAGCCTGATGCACCAGCACGCAATCATCCGGCCCAAGATCCCCCAGGCCCGCCACAGCGGTTAGATACGGCACCGGCATGCTGGCCGAGGCAACCATGTCGGTTCGCGGCGCGGGCGCGACGCTCAACGCCGGAACGGTGACAGTGTCGGCGATCGCATCGGCGGCAAGCGCCACCACCCGGTCCCCCGCTCGCAAACCGGCGACGCCCGGACCGACGGCATCAACCAGACCGGCGCAGTCGGCGCCGAATGTGCTGCCGGCCGGGGCGAGGCCGCTGAACAGCAGCCGATCGCGGAATGTCAGTCCGGCGGCGACTACCGCGATGCGCACCATGCCCGGCCCGGGTTCCGCCGCAGGCCGGGGCTCCCAGCGCAGCACGCCCGGTGCCGGCAGAGTGGCAACCTCGCCCGCCGGCAGCGGACGCGGCGGGTCTTCCAGGCGGCGCACCAGCCGCTGCCCACGCCGCCAGGCCACCAACGGCTCATCCTCCGCCAGCGCTTCGGCATCCAGAAACGCCCGTTGCGCTTCGATCGCCATATCCGGGTCGAGGTCGATCAGCCTGCAGCGCAACCCCGGCCGCTCCGCGATCACCGCCTGAGCCATGCCCCAAAGCGCCGCCTGGCCGAGCGCTGGCGAGGCCGCTTCGCAGCCTGTGTGTTGCGCACCCCGCGTGATGACGCGCAGCGCACGCTCCCCGACCCCGGGCAACAGATCCAGCAATGCGGCGCACAGGCTTGCGGGGTCGCCGTCGGGAGCATGCCAGACGAACGGAGCAACCGCCGCTGCCGCCGGCGGCCCGGCCTGGCGCCAGGCGATCACCCGGCTCCAGCGCCGCGCATTGTCCGGCAGCGGCGCAAAAGCGGCACCCTCGATCCGAAGCAACGTGTTGCCGGCGGCGTCGCACAGGCCGAAATCGGCCCGCAACCCGCCGTCGGGCGAAACCGCTATCCGCCGCAGCCAGGCAGTGGCGGGCACGCCCCCGGGCGCACGCAGCAAACGGTCGGCGCCGGCCAGCATCACCGGCGGGGCGTCTGCCGCCAGCAGTGCGTACGCGAGTTGCGCCGCTGCCTCGATCGCCCCGGGACTGATCGTGGAGCTTGCGGTCAGGGAGCCAACCGCCATATCACCATCGATTGCTATGCGCAGCAGGCATTGCGCGGCTGCGTCGTATCGGAAGCCGTACGCGGCGATCCGCGCGTAAAGCCCATCGGCCGGCTGGTCCGGCGTTGTGGTGATGGCGAAGCGCGGCCCAAGCGTGGCTTCGGCAGGCGTGGCCGCAAGATGCGTGCTCCATTCGGTGTCCGCGTTGGTCCGGCTTTGCAGCAGAACCCACCCGCTGCTGCGCTCGACACGCACCTGCCGCGCCGTCGCGACGATCAGCGGCGCGGGAAAGGTCACATCCCGAAGCGATTCGGCCGAAGTCCCCGGCAAGCTGAGCAGGACGCCAAGATGGGCCAGCCCGCCGGTGCCCTTCAGCAAGGGATCGTCCGGCAACAGCGTCCGCTCCGCCGGCGCCGCGCCGGGCAGTGCAAACCGCTCGCGCTGGAACGGATAGGTTGGCAACACGATGCGCGGCCCGGCCGTCGGTTCGGCGGCCGGAGCAGGTGCGTCGGACGGAACGGCCCCGGCCAGTTCGGCGGGTGAGCGCACAGCGATCCACCAGGGCAGCCTCGCCCTCCCGACCGCCGCGGTATGGCACGCCGCGGCGAAGGAAAGGCCGGCATCGAACGACTGCCGGTATTGCCCGGCCAACGCCCGCAGCGCAGCCGGGTCATGCGCGGAAATCAGCAGCAAACCCTCGCCGGACGCCGCGGGCATCTCCCGGGCGGGGGCCGCTTCCAGCACGACATGGGCATTGGTGCCGGAAAAGCCGAACGCGCTGACGCCGGCACGGCGCACACCGCCACGGACCGAGATGGGCACTTCCAGCGGCGTCGAGCCGGCGCTGATGGCCGGATTGCGCCGCCTGAAATGCAGGTTGGGCGGCACTGCGCCATGCTGCAGGGCCAGCACGGTCTTGATCAGCCCGGCGATGCCGGCGGCGGCCTCGGTATGGCCGAAATTGGTCTTTACCGAACCGACCAGCAGCGGGCGGTCGCGATCCGCAAAGATCGCGGCCAGGGCATGCCACTCGATCGGATCGCCGAGCGGCGTGCCGGTGCCGTGTGCCTCCATGTAATCGATGTCGGCGGGAGCCAGTCCGGCCACATCCAGCGCGGCCCGGATCAGCGCGGTCTGCGCCGGGCCGTTGGGCGCCGTCAGCCCGGCGCTGCGGCCGTCCTGATTGATCGCACTGCCGCGCAGCACCGCCAGCACAGGATCGCCGTCGCGCAGCGCATCGGACAGACGGCGCAACACGACCATGCCGGCACCCTCGCCGCGGCCATAGCCGTCCGCCCGCGCATCAAAGCTTTTGCAACGGCCGTCCGGGGCCAGCATCCCGGCGGCAACAAAGCTTTCGCCCAGCGACGAACCCAGCATCAGGCTGACGCCGCCGGCCAGCGCGGTATCGCAGTCGCGGTCCCGCAACGCGCGCATGGCGTAGTGCACCGCGACCAGGGATGACGAGCAGGCGGTGTCCAGGGTGATGCAAGGCCCGCGCAGGTCCAGCAGATAGGCCAGCCGCCCGGAGGCTACCGCCGGGCTGCTGCCGACGCCGAAATACCTGTCCACCGCCGGTTCCGGCACACCGCGGGCGAAGTCATTGGTGGCGAGGCCGGCGAACACGCCGGTGCGGCTGCCGGCCAGACCGGACGGATCGATCGCCGCGTGCTCCAGCGCCTCCCACGCCACTTCCAGCAGTAGCCGGTGTTGCGGGTCCATAGCGGCCGCTTCGCGCGGGGAGATGCCGAAGAACCGGGCGTCGAACCCCTCGATGTCCGCCAGAAACCCGCCTTCCAGGGGGGCGCTGCCCGCAGCTGCCGCCCAACGGCCGCCGGGGCGTGGCCCGATGGCGTCCTCGCCACGGCTCAACAGGCGCCAAAAATCGCCGGGCGACGCGATGCCGCCCGGGAACCGGCAGCCGATCCCGACGACGGCGACCGGTTCGGCGCGGGCGACCCCGCCGCTTTCCGCCGCCGCCAGCTTTTCCTTCAGCGCGCGGATCTCCACCAGGGCACGCCGCAGCACGTCACGCGGGTCTGCCGGAGGCACGCTCATCGCGACATCTCCAACTCGCTTTCCAGCAGCGCGGCCAGCGCGGCCTCGTCCAGGTCACCGAGCGGTGCATCGCGCGGGGTCAGCAGCGCCAAAACATGGGCGGCCAGTGCCGTCAGGGTTGGATGGTCGAACAGCAGCGTGGCCGGAAGATCCACCCCGAACGCGGCTGCCAGCTCATTCCGCAGGCTGACCGACAGCAGCGAATCCAGTCCCAGGTCGCGCAACGCCCGCCGGGGATCCAGCCGCGTGCCGGCCGGGAAGCCCAGGACCGCCACCAGGCGCAGCGCCAGTTCCGCCTGCAGCAGGCCTGCCCGCTGATCCGGTGGCGCCGCAAGCAGCGCCGCTCGGATCGATCCGCCGGACGGCGCCGCTTCGGCGGCGGGCGGAGCAAGGTCCATCACCAGCCGGTGCACCGCCCCGTCGGCCAGCGCCCGGACGAACGCCGCCGCGGCCCGGTGCGGTGCCATCGGCCGCAAGCCTTCACGCCGCAATCGCGCCTGCGCGCCAGGGTCCAGGCGCGCGAACATGCCCGCCGCCCATGGACCGGAGCCAATGCCGACCGCCGGGTGGCCAGCCGCCCGGCGTGCCGCTGCGAACCGGTCGAGCCACGCATTCGCCCCGGCATAAGCAGCCTGGCCCGGGGCGGCCAGGCTGCCCGCGGTCGACGACACCAGCAGAAAGAAATCCAGCTTCAGGCCGCGGGTCAGCGTGTCCAGGTGCCTGGCACCGTCAATTTTTGGCCGCAGCACAGCGGCGATGGCGGCAGCATCCAGGCGGTCCAACATGCCGTCCCGGACGACGCCGGCGGCGTGAACCACGCCGCGCAGCCTCGGCAAGGTTCGCAAGAGCGCGGCCAGCGCATCGCCGTCAGCGACGTCCACCGCGGCTGTCTCACATCCGGTCCTCGGCTGGGGTTCGCGTGACGCCAACACCACCCGCCCGGCGCCGGCCGCGACCAGCCAACCCGCCAGCGCCCGGCCGACCGCCCCGGAGCCGCCAGTGACCACGTACTCACCATCCGGATCGATCGGCACCGGTTGTGGCAGCCGCAGCACCAATTTGCCGATCGTCCGTCCCTGGCCCAGCGCCTGCAGCGCCTCGCTGGCCTGCGCCACCGGCAGCACGGTTCGGCGCGGCGGCTGCAGGCGCCCCTCTTCCACCAGCGCCAGCACCTTCCCCAGCCGATCGGCGAACCAGCCCGGGGTTGCCCGCATCGGCTGATCGAGGTCGTAGGGGACATATCGCGACACGCCTTGCGGCCGAGCGGCGTTGCCGATCTCCAGGAAAATACCGTCCGGACGCAGCAGCGCAGCGGAAGCGGCGGCGATCTCCTGCCCAAGCGCATTCAGGACCACATCGAATCCGTCGGACCCGGCCCAGCGCCGCGCGGCGGAGGCGAAGGCGGTCGACCGGGAGTCGCCCACCGCCTCCGCCCCGGCCGCAAGGGCCGCATTTTCCTTGCCCGCACTGGTCGTGGCGAAGACGCGGGCGCCGGCAAGGCAGGCGAGGCGGATCGCCATGCTGCCGACACCACCGGCCCCGGCATGCACCAGCACCCGCATCCCCGGCCGGACGGCGGCCAGGTCATACAGGCCATGCCACGCGGTCAGGCAGGCGACCGGCAAGCTTGCAGCGGTATCGGCCTCCAGCCAGTCCGGACATCGCAACAGCCGATCGGCCGGCAGGGTGATATGGCTGGCGAGCGCGCCGGGCCCAAATCCCAGGACTCGGTCGCCGGGGGCGAACCGGGTCACCGCGTGGCCGACGGCCACCACCGTTCCGGCGCACTCCAGCCCGAGGCGGTCATCGTCGCCTGGCGCGCGGCCGAGGACGGTCAGCACGTCCTTGAAATTCAGGCCGGCCGCGGTCACCGCGACCAGCACCTCGTTCGCCGCCGGGGCCGCGGCGGCATCCGGCACAAGTCGCATGTCTGCAAAACTGCGTTCCGGCCCCGGGATCAGCCGCACCGCCCCCTGCGGCGGCGGATTGGCCTTGACGATCCCGGGCATCAGCAGCAGGCCATGACGCAGCGCATAGCGACCGGGTGGGCCGCCCGGCGCAGCCGGGATGGCGGCATCGTCCGGGTCCAGGTCGAGCCAGCGGCAGCGCAACGCCGCATGTTCGGCCTCGATAACCGGCTGCAGCCCCATCAACACGGCGGCGGCAGGAACCGCGTCCGGCAGAATCGGCGGCGCCGCGCTGGCACCGCGGCTGACCAAGACGACCTGCGGCGGGTTTGGCAGTGCCGCCGCTTCGCGCACCAGCGCGGCGGTGGAGGCGATGCATGCTGCGGGACTCGAGGCCGTCAGCGGGCGAAGATCGACAATGCCGTCCACCGCGGGCAGCGGTGCCTCACCGGTTTCGTCGTGGCTCGCGCAGCCGAGGCCGGCGGCGCCTGGCCCGATCGCGTGCCACCGGCCGATGGGCGTTTCAGCGGGGGCCGGTGCGGGGCGCCACAGAACGTCGTGATACCATGCTCCGGGCGCCGCGAGCGCCGGACGCAGTTCGATCCCTTCCAGCCGCAGCACGACCGTGCCGTCGGCCGCCTCCAGCCACGCATCGCCGATGGCGCGGCGATCATCGGCCTCATGCAGCAGCGCCCGTACGAAGCCGGCGCCGTGCTGCGTGCTGCCGGGAACCAGCCTTCCAATCCGCGCCGGCAGCCACGGCTGAGCGGCGGGCGGCAGCAACGCGGTCAATGCCTGGACCGCCGCATCGATCACCGGCGGAGTCAACGGCCCGCATGCCGCGGGCGCCAGTTCGGCGCGGGTAAAGCGTCCGGAGCGTGTCAGCCGGCCGATGATCTTGTAGGCCGACCCGAAGGCAAAGCCGCGTTCGGCCAGTTCCGCCGCGAACTCCGTGCCGGACAAGGTTTCCCCTGCCAGCAGCCTGTCGGGTTCCACGGATGGCGCCCCGGATGGCGTCACGCGGGCGACCGCGACCTCCGTCCAGTCCCCGGCATCCCGGGCGTAAAGCGTGACCTCACCCGACCGGTCCAGCACAAGCTGAACCTCCAGCCCATCCGCCGGCACGTCGAGCCGGCGGCGAAATTCGATGTCCCGCAGCCCGCCGAGTCCGGCCGACAGGGTCAGATCGAGGAAGCCGGCGGCGGGCAGCACCACCTCCTGGTCCACGACATGGTCGCGCAGCCAGGCTGCATCGGGGTCGAGCCGAGCTTGCCACACCGTTTCGCCCGACCGCGCGGAACGCTGCGGCGGGCTCAGCGCCGCCCGCAGATCTTCCGCCGGGCGGCTACCGGGAAGCCAGAACGGCAGGCGGTCGAACGGCGTAGGCGGCAGCGCGACACGGTGCCCGCGCGGCACCGGCAGGTCAGGTGCGTCGCCGCTCCGGATCGCGGCGGTGGCGAGCGCTTCGACGCTGTCGGCGATCAGCCAGCACGCAAGCCGCGCGCGGCCCACCCGGGCGGTGTGGCACGCGTCTCTGAAATCCGTCCCCGACTGCAGCGCGATGTCAACCTGCCGGCGCAAAATTTCCAGGGCGGCCGGGGTGGCGGCCGACAGCAGCAGGCGCGGCGGCCCGCTGCCCCGCTCCGGCGGCGTTTCCGCGACGCTTTCCAGGACCACGTGCGCGTTGGTGCCGCTGGCGCCGAAAGCGCTGACGCCCGCGCGGCTTATCGGTCCCGCTAATGTGCCGCCCGTTGCCACGGCCACGGCCGCATCCTCGCGGGCATGCGGGTTGAGCCGGGTGAAATGCACCTGCGGCGGCAACACGCCGGCATTCAGGCACACCACCGCCTTGATGATCCCCGCGACGCCGGCGGCTGCCTCGGTATGGCCGATGGCGGCTTTGACCGATCCCACCGGCAAGGGGCGGTCACGTCGTGCGAACACCTCGGCCAGAGCATCCAGTTCAATCGGATCGCCGAGCGCGGTGCCGGTGCCGTGCGCCTCGATGAAGTCGATGGCATCGGGCATAAGCCCGGCGTCGGCCAGCGCATCACGGATCACCGCAACCTGCGCCGAACCGTTGGGGGCGGTAAAGCTGCTGCTGCGGCCATCGTGGTTGACGGCACTGCCGCGAATCACCGCCAGCACCCGGTCGCCATCGGCCCGGGCTCGGCTGAGCGGCTTCAGCACGATGACGCCGCAGCCTTCGCCGCGGACATAGCCATTCGCCGCCGCATCGAACGGCCTGCACCGCCCATCCGGCGACAGCACTCCGGCCCGGTTCAGCATGATCGACGTGTCCGGCGTCAGCAGCAGGTTGACCCCCGCCGCAAGCGCCGCATCAGCCTCGCCATTCCGCAGCGCGCGCACTGCCAGATGCAAAGCCACCAATGACGACGAGCACGCGGCGTCCACCATCAGCGCCGGACCGTGCAACCCGAACTGGTAAGCCAGCCGGCCGGCCAGCGTGTTGCCGGGCTGCCCGACAAGGCTGTGCGCGTCCAGCAACCCTGCCCCGCCGGCGCGTGCCAGGTTTGCATAGTCACTGCCGGTCGCACCGACGAACACCCCGGTGCGACTGCCGTTCAGCCCCTCCGGCGCGATCCCGGCATGTTCGAGCGCCTGCCACGCGACCTCCAGCAGCAGCCGCTGCTGCGGGTCGATCTGTGCCGCTTCCCGTGGGCTGATCCCGAAGAACGCCGCGTCGAACTGCTCCACGTCGTCCAGGAACCCGGCGGTGCGAGTCGCCGCCGGAGCCCCCCGCCACAGCGCGGCGGTCGGACGCGAGGCAGGAACCTGACAGGTGCCATCGCGACCGGACAGCAGACGGGCGAGGAATGCATCCGTGCCATCGGCCCCGCCGGCAAAGCGGCAACCCAGGCCAACGATGGCAATCGGCTCATGCGTGCGGGGCGCCGGAGCCGCGGCCGGAATGCTCCGTTCCACCCCGGCCAGCCAGTCCGCCAGCAGCGACACCGTTGGCTGGGCGAACAGCACCGCGGCGGGCACCGGGATGCCGGCGGCTTCCTCCAGCCGGCGGCGCAGGGTCACCGCCAGCAGAGAGTCCAGCCCCTGCTCAAACAGTCCGCGTTCGGGATCGATGCGGCTGGCATCGGCATGCCCGAGCAGTTCGGCCAACAGTCCGGCCACTCCGGCGCGATCGAGCTTCACTGGTCCAGCCGCGACCCGGGACGGCTCGGACGGCGCCAGCACCGCGGGAAAACGATCGAACAGCCGGCTCGGCCGCCGCGCCTCGAACGTTGCGCGGAATCGTGGCCAGTCGACCGAAGCGACGATCCGGTGCGCGGCGCCTTCCGCCACCGCACGAAAGGCGGCATCGAACGCGTCATCGGGCGGCATCGCGCGCAGGCCGGCGGCGTCGAGTGCCGCGTCTTCCTCCGGCGACAGCAGGCCGGGCTCCTGGAACCGCCCGAACGCGACGGCGGTGGCCGGCACGCCGCGCGATCGCGACAACTCCGCCCAGCGGTCCAGCGCGCGATTGGCGGCGGCGTAGGCCACCCGCCCGCGGCTGCCCCAAATGCCGGCGGCGGAAGAGAACAGCAGCAGGAACGCAGGATCGAGGCCCTCCGACGCCCGGGCCAGCGCGTCCGCCACCGCAAGCTTCGCGGCCAGCACGTCTTCGGTGGCACCATCCGCCTGGCCAGCGGCATGCACGATCCCACCGAGGGGGCGGTCCATGGCGGCGCGCAGACGGGCGGCGGCGGCCGGCGCGGCCAGGTCCAGCGGGAGGGCACGCACGACGGCCCGGTCCGAGGCCAACGCCTCCGGGTCGCCAGGATTGCGCCCGATCAGCAGCAGGTGACGCGCGCCGCGCCCGATCAGGTAGCGGGTCATCGCCCGCCCCAGCCGCCCAAACCCGCCTGCCACCACATACAGCCCATCGGCTGACAGAGGCGCCGGGGGCGCCGCCGGCACCACGCGTGCCAGCCGCGCAACCTGGATGGCGCCGGCGGCGATATGAAGTTGATCCTCCGCTCCGGTCTGCCCCAGCGCCGAACCGAGGGCCCGGATGGTCTCCGGCGTGTCGTCGGCCATCTCGAAGCAGGCGGCAACCGACCCCGGGCGATCGAGCGACAGGGCACGGGCAGCGCCGGCGACAGCGGCGTGCGCCAGCCCTGACCGGTGAACGATCGTCAGTGACGGCCTTTGCCCAGCCAATCCGGAGGCTTCGGCCACCAGATCGGCCGCGGAGGCGTCACCCGGGCAATACGCGATCCCGGAAGACTGGGACCGGCTGCAAGCCGCCGCAACCGCCTCGGCCAGCGGCCCCGTCCCGGCGAGGGTCCATGCCTCAGCGGGGGCGCGGGCCAGGATGACCGCGTGCGCATCGCCATCGGGACGCACGTCGATGTCTGCGAAGCGTGCAACCGCCAGGGCATCCCGCCATCCGGATGCTCCCAGCAGCGCATGGTCCGGCCGCAACGGATCGCCGCGAAACCGCCACCAGCCATCGGTGATGCCGAACACCAGGTCGATCCAGCGCGGCGCTTCGACCAGTTCGGCCAGCCCGAGAACGCCACCCGGCGCAAGCATGCCGCGCAGGCGATCCAGTATGGCAGCGATGGAGGCGCCCGCATGCAGCACGTTCGCCGCGACGATCGCATCGAACGGCCCGTCCAGCGGCCCCGGCAGGTCGATGTCGAACCGTGCCGTTCGCAGCACGGGAGAATCCGGAAACCGGCGGCGCAGCGCAGCCAGAAACGCATCCGACACGTCGGTGCACAGCAGCGAACTGCCAGGCGGAAGCTGCCGCAGCAGATGCGCGGTCAGCGCACCCGTTCCGGCACCAAGTTCCAGCACGCGCAGCGGGCGGCCAAGGCTGCCAATGGCAGCGGCCAGGGCGCGCTGCGCCGCCGCGAACGGCGGGGCATCATAGACCGCAGCCGCCGCACCCGGATCACCGCCGGGAAACAGCACGTCCAGCGCATCGGCCTGTCCGGTCAGCAGCGCCGGCAACGCCGCGCCGACGCGGCGCAGCAGGGCGGCGGCCGGCCCATCGGCGGCGGCACGCTCGGGCAGCGGCGACCAAGTCTTCAGGCGCTCCACCAGAGAACGGTGCCGCGGGATGGTCGCGGCGGGCGCCACCGCGGCCAGGGCGGCACGCGCAAATGCCGTCGCCTCCGCGTCCAGGCCCTGATCCGGCGCAGGCGCGGCCACCGCGAAATCGGGCCATTCCGCCACGCGAGGCGCCGGCGTGAACGGCTCCCACACGACGGCATAGCTGAGGCCTGCATCGGATTGAGCCAGCCAGTGCCGCTCCCGCTCGAACGGATAGGTCGGAGCCGATACCACGTGCCAGGGTTCCCCGGCGTCGAACAACGCGGCATCGATATCGGCGCCGGCAACAAACGCGGCGGCGCAGCGGTCGAGCCAGGCGCTCCAGTCCTCGTTATCGCCGCGCCGCTGGTCGAACGCGGACACCGCTCCCGGCGGCGCCTCCCCGCGCAGCACATCGCCCGCCAGCAGGCGGCGGCGCGCTTCTTCCCCGTCCGCTGCGTGCAGAGCGAGGCGCCACGCAAACCGCTCCCGCCCTACCAGCGCGGTGTGGCACAGATCGGGGAAATCCTCCGGCAGCCGCGCTGCCCAGCGCTGCCGCAACGCATCCAGCGCCGCGGACGAGCGTGCGGACAGGACCAGCAAGTGGCGGGGCCGGACACCCTGGCGCTCACTGGGTCGCTCAGTGGGCCGTTTACTGGCCAGCGGGGCCAACGCCAGTCGCAGCGACGGCGCATCCGCGTGACCGCGACGCAACGGCGAGATCATCGTTGCGTCGGGCGCCATCTGGCGAAGCTGCGCCGCGAGCAGCGGGTGCGGCGACAGCTCCACGAACGCGCGGTGCCCGCTGTCGAGCAACGTCTGACAGCCCTGCCGGAATCGCACCGGGTCACGCAAATTGCGGCCCCAATAGGCGGCATCGAGGCCGCTGCCGGCGATACGCCCGCCGATCACGGTAGAGATAATCTCCACCGGCGCGTCCGCCGGGGCCAACCCCGCGAGTTCCCGCTCCAGCAGCGGGCGCAAAGGGTCCATCTGCGGGCTGTGATAGGCGACCGGCACATCGATCGGCTGGCTTTCGATGCCGGCCTGTTCCAGCACCTCGCAGGCGCGCGCCAGCGCCGCCCGCGTCCCCGCCAACAGCGTGGCGCGCGGCCCGTTCTCGCCGGCGACCACCACGTCGGCTGGCAACCGAGCCACGAGCGCATCGGCCGGCGCCGCGGCGAGCGCCATGCAACCTTGTCCGGCGACGACCGACTGCAATCGGCTGCGCGCCACGACAAGACGCAGCGCGTCCTGCCGGGTCAACGCCCCCGCAACACACGCCGCCGCGGCTTCGCCGACACTGTGGCCGATCACCGCGACCGGCCGAATTCCGATACTTTCGAGCAACGACGCCAGCGCAACCTGGAACACGCACAGCGCCGGCTGGCCGAGCGCCACATCGGTGACCCGCGCGTCATCCAGCACCGCCGCGACGGAAGCCGGGTAGCCCAGTTCCGTCAGGATCGCCTCACAGTCAGCGATCGCGGCGGCGAAGACCGGCTCCGAGGCGATCAGATCGTGCGCCATGCCTGCCCAGTTTCCGCCGTTGCCGGCGAACACGAACACCGGGGAGCCGCAATCGGACAATGCCGTTTCCGGCATCGCCGCCTGCAGCAGTACCGGCACCGGTGCCGCCTGGAGCAGCACATGACAGTTGGTGCCGCCGAAACCGAAGGAACTGACGCCGCCGACGGGTGTCTCCGCCCCCGGTGTCTGCCGGGGGGGCCAGCGCCCGCCCGCCACCTGGACCGCCAACGCACCGCCGGCGAAGTCGATCGCCGGATTTGGACTTTGGTAGTGCAGGCTGGCGGGAATCCACCGGTGCCGCAACGCGAGCGCCAGCTTGATCAGTCCCGCCGCGCCAGCCGCCGCTTCCAGGTGGCCGATGTTGCTCTTGACCGACCCCAGGCGCAGCGGCCGATCGGCTGGCCGACCGCGACACAGCACCGCGGCCGCCGCCGCTGCTTCGATCGGGTCGCCCAGCTTCGTGCCGGTACCATGGGCTTCCAGGTAGTCGACGGCCAGCGGATCAAGCCGGGCGTCGGCCAGAGCATCCCGCAGCATCGCCCGCTGAGCCGCCGGATTAGGTGCCGTCAGTCCATTGCTGGGTCCATCATTGTTGACCGCGCTGCCGCGGATCACCACATGAATCGGATCGCCGTCCGCCCGCGCCGCGCGCAGCGGCTTCAGCACCACCAGGCCGCCGCCCTCACCACGGACATAGCCGTCCGCCCGCGCGTCGAACGGCTTGCAACGCCCATCGGCGGCCATAGCGCCGAACTTGGTCATGGCGATACTGCTCTCCGGAGCCAGCAGCAGATGCACCCCGCCGGCCAGCGCCACGGTCGATTCCCCCGCACGCAGGCTGCGGCAGGCCAGATGCACCGCGACCAGCGCGGATGAGCAGGCCGTGTCAATCGTCAGGGCCGGTCCTTCAAGCCCCAGTACATATGCAATGCGGGCGCTGATAATGCTGATGTCCTGCCCGGTCGCGGTGTGCTGCGCGATATCGTCGCGATCCGTCAGCAGGCGGGCGTAGTCGCTCCACATCGCGCCCATGAAGACGCCGGTGCGCGTGCCGCCGAGCGTCCGGGCGCGGATTCCGGCATCTTCCAGAGCCTCCCACGCCAGTTCCAGCGCCAGGCGCTGCTGCGGATCGGCTTGCGCCGCTTCACGCGGTGACATGCCGAAGAATCCAGCGTCGAACTGGTCGACATTGCGGATGAACCCGCCCAGGGATGTCGCCATCCGCCCGGGCGCCTGCGGATCGGGATCGCATAGCGCATCAGCCGCCCACCGATCCGCCGGCACCACCGTGATCGCATCGGTTGCGCTGCATAACATACGCCAGAACGCGTCCGGCGAGTCGGCACCCGGCAGCCTGCACGCCATGCCGATGATGGCGATCGGTTCATCGGGCGGCAGCGGCACAATCGGCGCGCGCGCATCCGGATCGTCCGTCCCGTCGAGGAACGCGGCCAACCGCCGCAGGGTCGGATGATCCCACAGCAACGTCGGCGGGAGCGCCCGGCCGAGCCGTTCCGCGATCATGGCTACCGTCGAGGCGGCGGACAAAGAGGTCAGGCCGTAGCGGTGGAGTCTCTCGCCGGGATCGATTGCCGCCGCGTCTACGCCAAGACTTGCGCCCAGTATGCGCCGCAGCCATGAAGTCGCCGGTTCACTGGTCGGGCGTGCCACCAGTGCGCCCAGTTATATCACAGCAACGGTGGCCAGGACGTCCTGCGCTAATGCCGCGGCCACCGCCTGTCTTTGCTCGGCAACAAAAAAATGGCCGCCGTCGAACAGGCGCGTGGTGCACTCTCCGTGGAATAATTCGGCCCACCCGGCCATGTGCGCCGTTTGCGGGTCACTTCGGCCGCCATACATCGCCAGAGAGCATTCCAGCGGCGGCTCATGCCGGTGGACATGGGTCTCAAATGTTGCGAAGTCGGCTTTAAGAATGGGAATGAACAACGCCATCAAATCGGGCTCATTACTTATGGCCTCGGGAATCCCGTCATAACGTATCGACAGCGCATTGATAAAGTCCGGATCGGACAGACGGTGCAGCGGCGGCTCGGTATTCGCGATGGTTGGTGCGCGCCGACCCGATACGACTATGCTTTGCGGCAATGGCAATCCGTGCCGCCGCAGCGCGCGGCTGAGTTCGAAGGCGACCAGCGCGCCCATGCTGTGGCCAAAGAACGCAAAGGGTTGTGCCAGAGTGTCACGTATTCCTGACATCAACGCTTCAATCAGCGGCTCCATCCGGCGGAACGGCGGCTCGGACAGGCGCGTTTCCCGCCCCGGCAACTGGACGGCCAACATTTCAATAGATTCCGGCAAGAGTGACGCCAGGGGATAGAAAGAGGCCGCACCACCGCCTGCATGCGGCAGGCAGATCAAACGAAGTGCAGCCTTGGGTCGCGGTTGAGGTCGAGAAAGCCAGACTGTCCGCACGTTGACCCTCCCCCGGCTCCGTTGTAATCCAGTTTCGCGCCGATAACGGTGCCCTGTCAATCGGACTTTGCCGCGCCGCCCGGGGTCATCCTGGCCAATCATATCCGCCATTGCAGTCTGCAAGACCCTTGTAGAGCTTATGTGCAGCCGGTTGATCCGGGCGGCCGGCCGACAAAACAACAATGCTGCTGCCTTGCGGTTTGAACCGGGTGCCGGCAGCGAACTTAATCTGCGCCCGCCCGGTGCGCGCGGCGTAATAACGCTTCCCTAGTACGACAATTGACCGGTATGGTCAATCCGTGAGGATTCACGCTGAACCGGTGCCCGCGAGCGCGGTCCTCGGTTCAGATCAGGTGGTGACAAGCCGATGGGTTAAACCGCGAGGATAGTCTCGCGAATTTAATAGGGAGGGCGACCTCAAATGCGCGTCAGAATACTGTCCGGCGTCAAACGGGTGACGGTCATTGGTCCAACCGGCACTGGTCCAACCGGGTCCGGCCATCGCGTGGTTCGCGAACGGGCTGGCCATAGCTCGTCCGAGCCTTTTAAATTCGTGGTGATCAAGCCGACCGGCGAGATCGAGCGTGGCAGGTTGCATCTTGAACTCGGGCCCTTAAAAAAGGACTCGCGCGCGCTTCGCCCGATCGAACGTGGGCTGCGCAAACTGATCCGATCCGAGTATAAAGCGCTGGGACGCTTCCTGGTGCTGCACGAACGGTCCCGGCGCAAGCGCCGCAACGGTTGGGCCCGCGATCTCGGCAGCAATGCGGTGAAGGTCATCCGCGGCAGGAACTGAAGGAAGCAGGGTTGCACGACCCGACTTGGACGACCGGACCTGGACAAAAGGACACAGCAATGAGTGCGACCGAAGCGCAAGCCACCAAAACGGCTGAAAAACCCGAGAAGGGCATTACCTGTGTGATCGACCTCGGCGAACATTCGCGCAAGCGTGTTCGTCGTCTGCGCCGCGGCGAAGGTCGGCTGATGGAAAAGGTCGAAGACGCCGTCGCCGCCCTGCAGGAGGACGGCGTGCTGAGCGCCAATGCCCAGACCGTGGTGATCGTTGTTCGCCAGGAACCGAGCCTGTCGGGGATGTTCAGCCGCGATGATGATGACGACGACGATGACGACGATGACGATTGATCCTGCTGCGTAGCGCGCAGGGAAACACCGGCAGACACAAGCCGCCCGTGGCGTGGGGCGGCTTGAGCAGTTTTTACATGACCGGTTTATACTGCCGACAGGCAAAACGAGACTGACCTAACAAGACCATGGAGGCCGCGATCGTCTTCGTTACAATGGCCGCGGGTTACCGCGTTCATGTCCCGCATCCGCCCAAATCCTTCTCCGACCTTGGCGCCATTGTTCCACTCATCGACCGCAACCCGGACCGATTGCCTCCGCCCGAACTGGCCAACGAAGAGCCAACCAAGTTGGAACCCGATGCCGACAGGCAGGAGATCATCATCGATCCGGCGCCGCCGGCCTCACAGTTCCGGGCTAGCTGGGCCGTCTGGCAGCTTCTCCGCTATCTGGCCGCCTTGCTCCGGCTGAAACTGACCGGGCGGCTCGACGACGAAAAGCGGGCCGTGATGACACGGCAACTGTTCGAACGCATGAGCGGAATCTGGATCAAGGTTGGGCAATTGCTGTCGCTGCGGGGCGATCTTATCTCCAAGCCGATGGCGCGCGAGTTGAGTACGCTCCAGTACCAGGCTCGCGGCTTTCCCACAGAACTCGCCCGGCAGGTGATCGAGGCGGAACTCGGCCGCCCCGTCGGCGCCGTCTTCGCGTGGTTCGAAACCGCGCCTTTCGCGGCGGCGACCATTGCCCAGGTACATCGCGCCACGCTGCTCCGCAACAACCGCGCGGTGGTCGTGAAGGTCATGCGGCCGGATGTCGACCGCAGCTTCGAGCGCGACCTCGGGGTGCTGGAATTTATGGTGACGTGGATGCTGCGCCTGGGCATCGGGAAGCGGTTCCGCATGAGAGAAGGCCTGCGGGAGATGCGGGCGATCCTGACCGAGGAGACCAATTTCCTGTATGAGGCCGTCAACCTCAAGCGCATGCGGAAGAATCTGAAGAAGCACGACATCTATGTGCCCCGCGTCATCGAGACGCTGTCGCACCCCCGCATGCTGGTGATGGAGGAAGTGCCCGGCGTGCTGATGTCGCAATATCTGACCGTGCGGCAAACCGACCCGGATCGGGCGCGCCGCTGGGCGGTGCTGAACGGTATCGAGGACAAGACGCTTGCCCGCCGGCTCTGTGTCACCGTGCTGCGGCAGATCCTGGAGGATAATGAGTTCCACGGCGACCTGCACCCCGGCAACATCATGCTGCTGGCCGACAACCGCATCGCGCTGATCGACTTCGGCAGCGTCGGACGGCTGGCGCAGAATACCTGGACGCTGTACCGGTTGAGCCTGCAGGCTTTGGCGATGAAGGACTATGTCCGCGCAGCCGATCTGATGCTGCTGATGTCACCGTCTCCGTCCGCGGCTAATACCAGGCAATTGCGCCTCGACATGACCGCGGCACTGCGCAGTTGGGCGTTCGAATCGGAGTTCCCGTCCAGCAGCTACGCCGACCGCTCGATCGCCGGGATGTCGGACAAGATTTCGGTGGTGATGGCGACGCACAATGTCCCGCTGTCATGGGGGATCATGCGGGTTGGCCGATCCCTGAGCACCTTGGACGCGTCGTTGCAGACCCTGGTTCCGGACGCCAACTTCATGACGCTGTGCCGCGCCTATTACAAGGATTACCAGCGCCGGCTGAATACTTTCGAAGGCCGGCGCGCCGCGTTCCGCTCTGCCGTGGTCAAGCTCTCCACATTCACGTCCGACGCGGAGTTGTTGCTCGGTTCCACCATCCGGGACCAGGCATTGCGCCTGAATGGCGTGCTGGATCGCCTGACGCTTGTCCGCCTGACCGCGCTGGCGTTTTTGCAGCGCGGGTTGCTGCTGCTGATCGTGCTGCTATGCGAAGCCTTTATCTTCGATCAATTCTTCAGCAACCATGTCAACAGCCACCATTTTCATTTTCTTCCAGATCGCCTGGTGCAGTTCGGATCGCGCGCGCTGCCCGGAATCCATCCAATCTGGTGGTGCCTGATGATCGGCGTTGCGGTCTACCTGTTCCGCCTGTTGCAGGCGGTCCGCAAATCCATCGCGCGTCTGGAATGAGCGGCGGGTTGCCAGTCCAGGTCTGGACCATGCGCGTCGAAGCAACCGGCACAGCAGACGCCGAGCGTTGGCAAACCGTCCTGGATGCGACCGAACAGGCCCGTGCGGCACGCTTCGTGTTCAACCGCCACCGGATGATCTACATCGCTGCGCATGCACTGTTGCGCTCGGTGCTCTGTCAGGTCGTGGCCGGCACGAAACCGGCCGACTGGCGCTTGGTCGCGGGTCAAAACGGCGAGCCCGAGGCATGGCTGGCCGATCGGCCGGGACCGCTGAGTTTCAACTTGTCGCACACCGGCGGGATGGTCGGCCTGGCCACTGTCGCGTCGCGTGACGAAGCTCTGGGATTCGATCTGGAAGCGCTCGACCGCAGAATAAACCTCGACATCGCCAGCCATTACTTCTGCGCGGAGGAAGTAATGTGGTTGCATCGGCTGCCGCCGGCCGACCGGCCGGAGGGATTTCTTCGTCTTTGGACCTTGAAGGAGGCGTTCATCAAGGCCACCGGCGAAGGCCTGGCACGCGATCTTGCGAGCTTCTGGTTCGAACCGGAGCTGCCGCGCATCCACTTCGAGCCGCACGATGAAGATGCCGCCGGCGACTGGCAGTTCGAGCAGCGCGTGACCGACGGGGGCTTCATCGCCTCGGCCGGGATTCGAAGACGGGATCGTTTGCCGGTCACGTTCGAATGGAAGGAAATCGCCGCCTCCGGCTTCCAGCCCGCACCGCCCTGATTCATGCAGGTCCGGCGACCGGCATCAGGGGAGCGGAAATGCCTTCTCCCGCAGCACATCTCCATTCGCCACCGGATCATACAAGGCGACGTTGATCTGAAGATCGGCCGCGGTGAACCGGCCGATCGCGACGAGCAACTGATAGGCGTTGATCGCGGCGTTATAGCGCGCCTCCACCTCATCGCTGCGGGCGCTGACCAGAGCCTGCAATTGCCCCAGCAGTTCGAAGGTCGATTTTGCCCCCAGCGCCGCCTCTTTCCGGACGCCGTCATAGGCGACTTCCGCCAGCCGGACCTGTTTGACCTGCTCGGTCAGCCGATCGGCTGCCGCGCGCCAGACCGCGTAGTTCGCTTCGGCGTCGCGCCGGGCGTCGCGCAGCGAAGACCGGGTCTGGATCTCCGATTCGTTTGCCGTGGCTTTCGCCTGCCGCACCTGCGAAGCCGCCGAACCGCCCTGATAGATTGGCACCGTCAGGTTCACCGTGATGCTGGCCTGCTTGGTGGGGACCGTCGGGACGCTCTGCCCTTGGTCGATCCCCGCCATCGCGGTGGCACTTACGCTGGGAAGCAACGTGGCCTGCGCCACCGTCACGGCCTGTTGCGCCGCATGCATGCGGAACCGGCTGGCGATCACGGTCGGACTGTTGACCTCCGCCAGATGGATGGCTTCGACGGCATCCTTCGGCAGGCCAGGTGGGAGGCCGGGCACAAGCATGTCGGACTGCGGCGGGCGTCCCACCGCGGAGACGAACCGCGCATTGGCGGCCAGCAGATCGCCCTCGGCGGAGATTCGCGTGGCGGAAGCCGAAGACAGGCGACTCGCTGCCTGGTCGATGTCGGTCTGCGTCAGTTGCCCGGCCTGCATCCGGATCGTGATTTCCTGCAGCTTGCGGCGCAGTTGCGTTTCTATGTCGCGATCAAGCGCCAGCAGGGCACGCGCCCGCAGGATGTCATCGTATGCCGTCGCCGCGCGCAGCAGGACAGTCTGTTCGGTACCCAGAAGATCGGCGCGGCCGGCCCTGACATTTTCCTTGGCGCGGGCGATGCTGGCGGCCGTGCCGCCGCCTGAATACAGCGGCTGCTTCAACTGGATGTTGCCGCCATAATTGCCCTGCTCATAGCTGAACTCATACGGCAGAAGGTAGCTGGTGCCGGTATTGAAGCTCTGGTAGCCCCCGCTGGAGTTGATCGTTACGGTCGGGCGCCAGCCGGACAGCGCCTGAGGCACCTCTTCGTCGATCGCCCGCAGATGAGCCCGCGCCGCCGCCAGGTCGGTGTTGTAGGCATAGGCGTGCGCCAGCGTGTCCTGCAAGGTTTCGGCATGCACGGAAATCACCCCCGCCAGCATCACGCCGAACGCTGCCGCCATCCCCCGGGCCGATGGGCGGGCCGGTTCAATCGGCGGCATGGCTGCTGACCGGGGCGTCCGACAACAGAAAGCCGGGTAGCGGGACGATCGGACGGCGAACCCGCGCCGCCATCAGGGAATACACCGCCGGCAGGATGAACAGCGACACCAGTGTGCCGAACGTCATGCCCACCGCGATGACAATGCCGATCTCCGACCGGCCGCCGGCGCCTGCTCCGGTGGCGAAGGCCAGCGGCAAGGCACCCAGCACGGTCGCGGTCGTGGTCATCACGATCGGGCGCAGCCGCAGCGCCGAGGCCTCAATCAGCGCGTCATGCAGGTTGTAGCCCTGGTCGCGCAACTGATTGGTGAACTCGACGATCAGGATCCCATGCTTGGCTATCAGCCCGACCAGCGCGACGAAGCCGATCACGCTGTACAGGTTGTAGGAGCCGTCGAAGATATACAGGCCCACAATGGCGCCGCAGATCGCAAGCGGCACGATCGTCAGAATGATGGCCGGGTCGCGGAAGCTCTCGAATTGGGCGCTGAGGACCAGATAGATAAACACGATCGCCAGCAGCATCACCAGGGCCATGCCGATGGCGGACTGTTCCATCGCCTGCATCGCCGCGCTGCCGGTGATGCGAATCCCGGGCGGCAGCACCTGCTCGGCAATCGCCTTCAGTTCGGCTGTCGCCTCCGCCACCGAATGACCGGGCAGCGGATCGGCGCCCAGGGTCGCGGAGTTCATCTGGTCGGTGCGGGCCAGCACCGCCGGCCCCGGCGCCCGGGTGATGGTGACCAGGGAGCGCAGTGGAATCAGGTCCCCGGTGCGGCCGGTGACGTAAACGTCCTCCAGCGTGGCCACCTTCGCAGCCAGGGCTTCCGGCAACTCGATGATCACGTTGTAGATGTCGCCACGATACACGAACGTGGATGCGCGCTGGCCGCCGCACAGCGACTGGATCGTCGCCCCGATCGTGGATACCGGCACGCCGACATCGGCCGCGGCCTGACGATCGACGGAAACCATCACCTTGGGCGTATTGATGTGCAGGTCGACAGTGACATTCTGCAACGAGCGTGCGTGCCGGGTTGCCGCGATCACCGCCTCGGCGCCAGCCGCCAGATCGGTGTAGCTGCCGGAGGTCTTCAGTATCCACTGCACCGGCTGGCCGGCGCCGACGCCGGCCAGCGGATCGGAGGCAAAGATCGTCGACTCCAGGCCGGGAAGGTCCTTCAGGTCCGTCATGATCGAGTCCGTAATCTGCGTCGAGGTGCGGCTGCGCCGGCTCCATGGCTTGAACGAGACGATGGACATGGCCTCGTTCTGCATCGGCATTCCGAGCATCACGAGCGTACTCTCAACCTCGGGCTGGCGCGTCATGATCGCCTCGGCCCGCGCCGTCCAGTCGGCCAGATATCCCAGGGAGGCGGTTGGCGGTCCGCTGAACTTGAGCACGACGTACGCCTCGTCCTCACCCGCCGACACCGAGGCAGGCACGCGGGGGGCGATCATGACCGTCGCCGCCAAGGCCGCGACCGTCGCCAGCACGACCAGCCAGCGATGCCCGAGCACCGCTATGATCGCCCGGCGGTATAGCGCCGCGCTGCGGTCGGTCATGCGCATCACCCAGCCGGTGTAGCCGGTCTTGCGGTGCGGATAAATCAGCCGGCCGCACAGCATTGGGGCCAGGGTGCGGGCGATGAAACCCGACAGCAGGATGCAGATCGCCAGGGTGAAAGCGAATTCGCGGAAGATCTGGCCGACGGTGCCGCCGGCGAAACCCATGGGAGCGAAGACCGACGCCAGGGTGATGGTCGTCGCGATGACCGCAAAGCCAACCTCCTGACTGCCGAGGAAGGTGGCGTCCATCGGCGTCAGGCCGGCATCGACGTGGCGCTGGACATTCTCCACCTCCACGATCGCGTCGTCCACGACAAGCCCGACCGCGAGCACCATGGCAAGCAGACTGAAAATGTTGATCGAGAAGTCCAGCAGATCGATGAACATCAAGGTGCCGAACAGCGACAGCGGGATTGTCATCATCGGGATCATGCTGGTGCGCAGTGAGCCGATGAAGGCGACGATGACCAGCAGCACCAATCCGACGGCGATGAAGACGGTGATCGCCACCTCGTCAACCGAGTCCTTCACCGGCCCGGAGGTGTCGAACGCCATGTCGATGACCATCCCGGGAGGCGCGGCCCGGCGCAGCTCCGGCAGCATCGCGTTGGCCGCCGCGCTGATGTCCAGCGGATTGGCGGTGGATTGCGGCACCAGCCCGACCGCGACCGCGGTCTTGCCGCCGTAACGGAAGCCCGTCAGCGTCTGGTCCGGGCCAACCACGGCCTTGCCGACGTCCGACAGCAGAACCAGGTAGCCGTCCTTGCCGCGGCGGAGCGCCATGCCGTTGAACTCCGCGAGGCTGCTCAAGGAGGTATCGACCAGCACGGAGATTGAATCGTACTTGCGGCGGATCTCGCCGCCCGGGGTTTCGATGTTCTGCTGCGCCAGGGCGTTCCTGACGTCGTCCACGGTGACGCCGTATGCCGCCATGCGGACCGGATCGAGGTGCAGGCGGATGGCGTATTTGCGATCACCGATAAGCTGCGCCTGGGCAACGCCGGGGATCGCGGTAAGTCGCGGCACCATCTCGTTTTGAACGAACGCGGTTACCGCCATGTCACTCTGCCGGGCGTCGGCGAACGCGAGGTACAGCACGGGCTGGCCGTCGGTGCTGACCTGGGTGATGACGGGCGCAATGATCCCGGCCGGCAGCTTCGACTGGGACGCCGAAACCTTGGCCCGCACGTCGTTGACCGCCGCCGCGGGATCCGTGCCGGCGAGGAAGTTGACCTGGATGGTGCTCAAACCCTCCTGGCTGGTGGAGGTCATCGTCTCGATGCCGGACGCGGCGCCGATAGCCGCTTCGAGCTGTGCCGTGACCTGGCGTTCCACCAGTTCGGGATCAGCCCCGGGGAAGGCGGTCACGACGGTGATGCTGGGCAGGACAAGCCGCGGGAACTGACGGATCTGCAGATCGCGCGCCGCCCAAAGGCCCATGATCGCCAGCATGACGTTGAGGACGATGGTAAATACCGGCCGGCGGATGCAGAAATTCGAGAGCCACATCAGGAGGCGCTTTTCGCTTCTGCGGGCGCCGGGACAACCTTCACGGCATCGCCGTCGCGAAGCCGGAATTGTCCGATGCTGACCACCAGGTCGCCGGCCTTGACACCGTCCAGCAGTTCGGTCCGCTCACCATCCACCAGTCCGACCGTGACATCACGCTTGCGGGCAATGGTATTGCTTTCGACGACGAAAACATATGACGAGTTCAGGTCGCTGGCCACCGCGCCGGTCGGAACCACCAGTGCCCAGGGATGGATCTGAAGGTCCACGCTGACGCGGACATAAAGCCCGGGCCGCAAGATATCCCCGGTGCCGTGCGTCTCGGCGCGCAGCAGGATGGAGCGGGTGTCGGTGGAGATCACCGGATCGACGAATGTCAGCTTGCCATCGACGACCCTGTCCTCGCCCGTGCCGGGCACCTGGATCTGGATCGGCATCCCGCTGGTGATCTGCATCGCCGCCGCGCTCGGCATGCGAAATTCGACCTGGAGGTTGTCAGTATCTTCCAGCCGAACGATCCTATCCCCGGCGTTCACGTATCCGCCGGCATCGAAGCGGGCGGCGTTGAGCGTGCCGGCGAATGGTGCCCGAAGCATGAGATGCGAGAGCTTGCTCTCGTTGATCTTCACTTCGGCCTCCGACGCGGCGGCACGCGACAGTGCCTGCTCCACCGAGTAGCTTGAATCCAGACCTTGTTTCGCCAGCGACTGGGTTCGCCGCAGGTTCTGCATGTCCGTTTCCGCCTGAGCCCGGGCGGACTGGAGCTGCGCCAGGGAAATGCTGCTGTCCATCTGCACCAGCGGCGCGCCGGCACGCACTTTCTGCCCGTCGGTGAACAGAAGCTGGCTGATGATCCCGGGCGTTTCGGGCACGATATCGACCGTGCGGGCGGATACAAGGTTGCCGTACGAGGCGACGCGCTCAACCATCGGCGCGATCTGGACAGGCGTGGTCGAAACGCTTTGAACGGCTA
The DNA here is from genome assembly GCA_903851415.1 of uncultured Rhodopila sp. GTDB lineage: Bacteria > Pseudomonadota > Alphaproteobacteria > Acetobacterales > Acetobacteraceae > Rhodopila. The sequence continues at coordinate 26,923 of CAINOE010000007.1, forward strand.
CAACAGGAGCAACGGGCGGTACGCCGGTGCCGCGGTAGTGATAGAATGCGGCGCCCCCGGCGGCGGCGGCCAGCAGGACAACGACAATAACGGCTCGCTTCACCGGTGAGCACCTGTTGCCACGCCGGACCGACGGAAGCGGGAACAACAGCCTCTGGCAGACAGCGAGGGGAACAGTCGCAGGACGGACCCACTCGCCCGTCGCGAAGGCGCGCGGCAAACCCTTCCGTCCGCAGACAGTCTGGTTCGGAGGCGCGACATGTACTTCCCTTCCACGCTCCGCCGGGCTGGACGAGCACGCACGGGAACATACTGCATTCGAACTCACTCTTTCCAGGAGAAAACGCATGAGTAGGAAAGCAGCCCGCCACCCTTGCCAAGGGGCAAGCAGGTATCCAACATACAGGTGGAACGAACGTGCCGGAGGCCGGTTTGGCTGCAGGCGGCAGCCTGCGCGGGTCACAGGGAATTGTGCAAGCCGAATGACGCCGGTGTCCGGTCGCGCCTGGATCGCCAAGGCCACGGCGCCGTCCGTGGCACGGGGGGCGAGGCTCACGGCGGCGTTGGCATGGACGCAGCCGAACCGGCCCGCGCCGAAGACTGCGAGGTTGACCATCGGTCAATGTCCCGGGCCAGTTCAGCGATCTTCACCCGGCGGCGCTGCTTTTGGGACAGCAGCACGGCATCGACCATCAGGGCGGTGTGCACCGCATCTCTGAAGGTTGGCCAAAGTTGTGTCCGAGTAGAAGCGAAGTTCGGCCAAGCGCTCATTATCGAAGAACAGACTGCCCTTCGTGCCGATGACTTCGTAGGTGAGTCCCATCTTGCGCCCCGCGGCGATCCGGCTAGCCTCGATTGCGCCGAGAACCCCGCTTTCGAACTTCAGGAGGAAGTTGCTTTGGTCATCGTTCGCCTGTCGCTGATGCCTCATCGTCGATCGGCGAGTAAATACAGGTCCTGTACACATCCTCGCCATGGCCATGACGGGTGATGGGGAGGGGTTGGTTTTCGTGCCATGTTGCACCACCGCCATGAACGCTTTCGGCGCGACCGCCCGCAACCGCCCGGTCCGGCGGAACTCGCCGCGATCCGGCAATTGACGGCGGATCTGCCGGCGTTGCGGCAGGCGCCGACAACCACGGGCGAAAAACGTCAGACCGTCGTGCGATTATTGCTTGAGCGCATTCTGCTCACCGTGATCGACGCCAGCCAGCAGGTTCGGCTGAAATGCCACTGGCATGGCGGTAGCAAAGCGATCCACACGCTGATACGCCCGGTGGCGCGCGGGACGGCGCTCAGCACCTACGCCGCACTGCTCGCGCGCGCCGTCGATCTGCATCGGACGGGGAACGACTGCGCCGATATCGCGGCGATCCTCAATGGGGAAGCCGGGTGCGATTCAACGTTGTGTGGGAGTATGGTGGCGATTCGGCAATCGAGGGAATCGACCCATGGCGACGGTGAAGCTCAGCGACGAAGCGCTTTTGGCCTTTCTCCAATCCCATCCGCGTTTTCGCGACAGAGTGGC
>CAINOE010000008.1 GCA_903851415.1 uncultured Rhodopila sp.
CGCCAACTTTCTCGCCGATGGAGCGCAGGTTGCCCCAGTACGATCCGATGCCGCCACCCTTCGCCGCCAGCCAGACATTCTCGTTCCACAGCCCGAGGATGCCTTCCAGGCTGTCCGATGCCTCGTTCAGGAAGCAGGATATCGGCAGGCCCCGCTTCGTCCCGCCATTCGACAGTATCGGTGTGGACGGCATGAACCACAGCTTGCTCATGTAGTCGTACAGCCGCTGCGCGTGCGCGTGGTTGTCGCCATACTGAGAGGCGACGCGGGCGAACAGGTCCTGGAACTCCTCGCCCGGCATCAGGTAGCGGTCGGTCAGGGTGGCGCGTCCAAAATCGGTCAGCAGCGCATCGCGGGAGCGGTCAACCCGCACCTGGTAGCGACCGGTCATCTGGACTGCATCAAGCACGGCGGCCTCCCCTGGCAACATCATACGCGACCGGTCCTTCTTTCCTGAGAGCGTTGGAGTCCCCGCCAACCATATATGGGCTACCGGCAGGCTTGCATCCACAATATGAAGCGGCGTGACGCAAACGCCACGCCGAATCCTCACAATCCACAACATGCTCCACAGGGTAACGCCTCTCACGCAGTGAGACGTCTGCGCGCCCCTATGTTCGGCTTATGTTCCGCATTTTGGGGAAAAGTCCAGCCCTAACGCCCTTTCCCCCAGCGTCATGGCCCGGCTCGTCCGGGTCACCGATCGCCGCACGCGCCGCCGGGGGTGGCTCAGAACCCGTCGAACCGTGTGAACGACCGCGCCGGGACTCGCGACGTCACCAGCGTGTTTTCCGGCGCCTCGGAGTCCGCGTAGCCCAGCGCCATGCCGCAGACGACGATCTCCTCCTCCGCCAATCCCAGCACCGCTCGGATCGCGCGGTGGAACTGCGTCCACGCCGCCTGGGCGCAGGTATCGAGGCCGTGGCCCCGCGCCGCCACCATCACATTGCCCAGGAACATCCCGTAATCCAGCCAGGACCCGGTGGCGAGCCGGCGGTCGATGGTGAAGATCAGGCCCACCGGGGCGTCGAAGAACTGGAAGTTGCGGCGATGCTGCGCCTGCATCCGCTCCGCCTCTCCCCTGGCGATGCCGAGCAGGCCGTACAGTTCCCACCCGACGGCGCGGCGGCGCGACAGGTACGGCTCAAAGAACGGATCGGGATAATACTGCACCTCTTGTGCATGGCCGGGGTCGCGAGCGTCGAACGCCGCCTGCACCGCCGTCACCAGGGCGTCCCTGGCGGCACCGGCGAGTGCATAACCGCGCCACGGCTGCATGTTGGTGCCGCTGGGCGCTCGGGCGGCGACGTCCAGGATCGCCTCCACCGTCTCCGCCGGGACCGGAGTGGGCAGGAACCGGCGGATGGAGCGGCGGGTGGATATCGCTTCGTCAACACTGTTCATTCAGCCGATAGCCTCCGGTTGCACGCGTACCGTCCAGAGCCGAAGCGATCGTGGACCGCTCAGGCAAAGGCAAATCCTGTCATAACGGCATCATCCTGTCATCGGCCGCATCGGCAGTCCGGCGGCAGGCGACCCGCAACTATGACCCCTGACAAAAATACGCGCCTGCGCCGGCGATGGGACTTTACTCGCGGATGTGCCACGCTGCCCTGAGACGCGATCGAGGAGGGGGCCAGGATGCAAATCGGCATGGATTCATCAACCATCGGCGGGTCCCCGCCGATGGGCGTGCCCGCGACATTGCGGGCTGCCCGCTTCGGCGGTCCTGCCGAGGCCGCCGGGGCATGACCATCGCGATCGTCATGGGCGTATCCGGCAGTGGCAAGACGACGGTCGCCGCCGGCGTGGCGCGGCAGGAAGGCTGGATCCTGCTGGAGGGCGACAAATTCCATCCGCCCGCCAACGTCGCCAGGATGCAGGCCGGCATCCCGCTGACCGACGAGGACCGCTGGCCCTGGCTGCGCGCCATCGCCGCCCGCGCCGACGAACTGCGCGCCGCCGGGCAATCCGCCGCGGTTGCCTGCTCGGCGCTGAAGCGGGCCTACCGCGACGTGCTGATCGGAACCCGGCCGGACACGGTGCTGGTGTATCTGCGCGGCTCGAAGTCCCTGATCGCCGAACGGATCAAGGCGCGCCGGGGCCATTTCATGCCGCCCGCGCTGCTCGACAGCCAGTTCGCCACGCTGGAAGAACCCGGCCCGGATGAAAACCCCGTCATTGTCGATGTCGGCGGCACGCCGGAGGACGAAATCGCGGATGCCGTCCGGCAACTGAATGCGCGAAAGGGTCCCGTCTCGTGACTCAGGTCTTTGCCAGCTACCCGAGCCTGCACGGCCGCGTTGTCCTGGTCACCGGCGGCGCCAGCGGCATCGGCGCCGAGGAAGTCGCCCAGTTCGCCCGCCAGGGCGCCAAGGTCGCGTTCCTCGATATCGACGACCACGCCGCCGCGCGGCTGATCGACGCCTTGCGGCAGGAGGGCCTGCCGCCGCCGCTGTATCTGCGCTGCGATCTGAAAGACATCCCCGCCCTGCAGGCCGCCATTGCCGAGGTCAACCGGCGGCTCGGCGCCATCACCGTGCTGGTCAACAACGCCGCCAACGACCAGCGGCACGCGTTCGAGGACGTCACGGTCGAGTACTGGGACGAGCGCATGGCCACCAACCTGCGGCACCAGTTCTTCGCCATCCAGGCGGTGGCGCCGCTGATGCGCGCGGCCGGGGGCGGCTCGATCGTCAATTTCGGCTCGATCTCCTGGCACGCCAGCCAGGGTGGGATGCCGGCCTACACCACCGCCAAGGCCGCGGTGGAGGGGCTGACAAAAGGCATGGCCCGGGACCTCGGGCCGCACGGCATCCGCGTCAACTGCGTCATTCCCGGATGGATCATGACGCAGCGGCAGATCGACCTGTGGCTGACGCCGGAGGCGGAGGAGAACCTGATGCGGGCGCAATGCCTGAAGACCAGGCTGGTGCCGGCGGATGTCGCGCGGATGGTGCTGTGGCTGGCTTCCGACGACAGCCGGATGTGCACCAGCCAGTTGTGGGTGGTGGATGGAGGGCGGTTGTAGCGGGGTGCGGCGCCGGCCTGGTGTTTCGTGTCATGGCCGGGCGTGTCCCCATGGCTATCAGGTTAAGGGGCCCGCGGAGCACGGCTTTTCCACCATCGTCACGGCCCGGCTTAGCCCCGGGCGGGTCGATGTCCGGCATTGTCGACAAGATCCTGGCGGGGCAGGGGCGCAGCCGCCGCGTGGTGGTCGCGGTGCCGTATTTCCTGGCGGCGCTGGCGACGGTGGCGGGATCGGCGTTGATCGCGACGGTGCCGCGGCGGATTGCCCTGTGCCACGCGGCGGGGTACGGGCTTGCCGCGATGGAGCCTCCGATGCCGATCAGGCGGTTCCCGGTGGGGATGGCGTGGAACCGGCGGGCGGGCGGCGATCCGGCGGTTGTCTGGCTGCGCGAGGCGCTGGCAAGGGCCGCGGCGGCGCTCGGACCGGCGGCGATTGCTGACGAGGCAGCGCGGTCATGACGGACGATGCGTGACTGTCTTCCGGTGATCGAAGCTGCCGGCCAGCGACCGTTTGGTTGCAATTTCGAGGTCGGTTCGCTCGGCCAGAGCGTGTTCAGGCTGACTGGAAAGGCGGCGGACGCTGCCACACCGTCATGGCCCGGCTTGTCCGGGCCACCTATACCAGCACCCTGCCGCG
>CAINOE010000009.1 GCA_903851415.1 uncultured Rhodopila sp.
AGCTTGGGTTGTTCACCCTTTCAGATGCCCAAGCATCAGCGAGACACTCCCGATGAGGAAACCGGCGACTGGAGAGCCGTGTGCGGGAGATCCGCCAGCACGGTTCGGAGGGCGGGGAGGAAACTTCCCGACCCCTATCGGGGTGGCAGCGTCCGCCGCCTTTCCAGTCAGCCTGAACACGCTCTAGGTGGCCCGGACAAGCCGGGCCATGACGGTTTGGGGACCTTGCTCCGTGAAGCGATAACTCTCGCGCGTCGCGTGAGCCAATACGAAACCGCGACAGGTGGCCCGGACGCCACCTCATCCAGACCTTTTCCCCAGGGCGGCGCGGATGGCGTCAAAGACGGATGTCCAGTCATTGCCGTTGGTTTGGCGGAACAGGCGAACGGTCGGGTACCAGGGCGTCGTGTCGCCTTGCAGGCCCCAGCGCCAGTCGGGGACCTGCTTCAGTGCGATCCAGGTTGGGCGGCCGAGCGCGCCGGCCAGATGGGCGATCGCCGTGTCGGCTGTGATAACGAGGTCGAGGTTGGCCATCATCGCGGCGGTATCCTCGAACGGCCGGAGCGCGGGGCCGGGTTCGTCGTAGGATTCGACCTGCATGCCCTCAGGCAGCCCGGCGAGTTGGCCGCAGCCTTCGCCGGTTTGCAGGCTGATCAAACGAACATCCGGCATTTTCGCTATTTCGCAGAAACGGATTAGCGGAAACGTCCGGTCCATGACGACCGAGGCGGCGCTGCCTTGCCAGCAGATGCCGATCCTGAAGCCGTGGCCTCCCAGCCTGTCCTTCCAGGCGGCGGTCAGGGCCGGGTCGGGGTGGAGGTACGGAACCGCGGCGGGCACGGTGCCGGGGATTGTCCCGAAGGCCAGGGGCAGGCTCATGAGCGGGCAGTGAAAGTCGAAGCGCGGGGGGCTTTCGTGCTCGCCGATGATGGTCAGTGCCGGGCTGAGGCTCCGCAGCAACCTGCGCAGGGGGTCCTGCGCGGCGAGGATGACTTTGGCGCCCTTTGCCTCGGCGAGCGGCGCGTAGCGGCACATGTTGATCATGTCGCCGAGGAACAGTTCCGGATGGATGAATAACGTCCTGCCCTGGATCGTCTTGCCGCCGAGCCAAACGGGTTGCGGGAAGCTGCGGGCGCCCTCCGGGATGGCGCGCTTTTTGCGCCATTCGTGGCGGCGGAAGCCTTCGTCGTAGCGGCCGAGTGCGAGCAGGGTCAGGCTCAGGCCGAAATGCGCCTCGGCGAGGTCCGGCTTGCGGACAAGGGCCTGGCGGAAGCTGGCTTCGGCATCGTCCGGGCGGTTCAGGTCGTGCAGCGCGTCGCCGCGGTTGCACCAGGCCTCGGCGAGCGCCGGGTTGATGGCGAGCGCGCGGTCGAAACTGGCCAGGGCGTCGGCCGGGCGCTTCAGGCCGATGAAGGCGTTGCCGCGGTTGGTGTGCGCTTCGGCGAAATCCGGGTTGAGCGACAGCGCCTTGTCCAGGCTGGCCAAAGCCTCGGCGTGGCGGCCGAGGCCGATGAGCGGGAGGGCGCGGTTGTTGAGGGCGTCCGCATCATCCGGGCGGATCGCCAGGGCTTTGTCGAAGCTGGCGACAGCGTCCTGCGCGCGCGCGAGCGCATGCAGGGAGATGCCGCGATTGTACCAGGCCTCGGCGAAGCCGGGGTCGAGCGACAGGGCTTGTTCGAAGCTGGCCAGGGCTTCGGCATGGCGGGCCAACTGCGCCAGAGCCAGTCCTTTATTGCACCAGGCCGGCGGAAAAGCCGGATTCTGCCGGATCGAGCGGTCGATCAGATCGATGGCGCGCTGGAATTTGCCGGCGGCGAGGGCTGCGATACCGAGCAGATAGAGGGCGTCGAAGCGTTTCGGGCTTTGCCGGAGGATCTCGCGATAGAGTTTTTCGGCCTCGGCCAGGCGGCCTTCCTGGTGCAGCGCCATGCCGCGGCTGAGTTTGGCGTCGTTCGGGTCCATGTCGCCGCGCGGTTGCTGCATCAGTGTGGTGGCGCGATGGTACACGGATTGGCGTTCCCTGCCAGGCCCGGCATCACTCCCCGATAATCGCCCGCACCTTGTCCGCCAACGCCTCCAGCGTAAACGGCTTTGACAGCAGCGTCATGTCCGGGCCAGGCAGACCCGGACTCCTCACCGCATCGCCGGCATAGCCGCTGATCAGCAGCACCGGCAGCCGCGGCACCAGCGCGCGCGCCGCATCCGCGAGTTGCCTACCGTTCAGCCCGCCCGGCAATCCCACGTCCGTCACCAGAAGCTTCACCGCCGTGTTCTCCGGCGACTGCAACGACTTGCGCAGCGCGTGCAATCCGTCCGGGCCATCCTCCGCCTCGATCACGCAATAGCCCAGCTCGCGCAGCGCCTCGGCGGTGAATTCCCGGATGAGCTCCTCATCCTCGACCAGCAGCACCGTCGCCGGCGAAACGGCTTCCATGGGCGGGCGCCCGGAATGCGGCGACCGGGCCTCTCCGGCATCGGCCGCCGCCGAACTCCGCGGCAGGAACACGTGCACCGACGTCCCCGACCCCGGGGTGCTTTCCAGCCGCACCATGCCCTGCGACTGCCGCACGAAGCCGTAGAGCTGGCTGAGGCCGAGGCCGGTTCCCTGTCCGTCCGGCTTGGTGGTGAAAAACGGCTCGAAGGCGCGCGCCAGCACCTCCGGCGTCATGCCGCACCCGGTATCGGACACGGTGATCCGGACGAAATCTCCGGCGGCCACGCCATCCCACGGCCGCGTCTCCGCCTCGTCCAGGGTGACATGGCCGGTGCCGATGACAATCCGGCCGCCGTCCGGGGTCAGCGCGTCGCGGGCGTTGATCGCCAGGTTCAGCAGCGCGTTCTCCAACTGGTTCGGATCGCACCGTATCGGCCAGCATCCCTCCTGCAACTGAAGCGACACCTTGATCGCCGGGCCGACTGTGCGCTGGATCAGCGCCTTCATGCCGCCAATCAGGTCGTTCAGCGACACCAGCTTCGGATTCAGCGCCTGCCGCCGTCCGAACGCGAGCAGGCGCTGCGTCAGCGACGCCGCGCGATCCGCCGCCGTCAGCGCCGCGTCCAGCAGCTCCGGCGCGCGCTCGGGTCGGCCGGAGGCCATCCGCCGCTGCGCCAGCGCGATCCCGCTGGTGATGGCCTGCAGCATGTTGTTGAAGTCATGCGCGATGCCGCCGGTCAGTTGCCCGATGGCTTCCATCTTCTGCGCCTGGCGCAGCGCGTCCTCGGCGCGTTCGCGTTCGGCGATCTCAGCCGAAAGCCGCGCGTTCGCCTCCGCCAGTTCCCGCAGGTGTATCTTCTGCGACGTCAGGTCGGTCAGCACGCCGCAAAGCAGCGTTGTGCCGGCATCGTCCAGCACGCTCAGCGTCACATGCGCCGGAACCGCCCGTCCATCCGTGGTCCGCAGCGTCAGTTCGCGGCGCACGCCGAACCGCCTCGCCTCGTTGAGAAGGTCTTCGAACGCGGCGCCATCGTCAGGAAACAAGAACGGCTGCAGCGGCCGCCCGATCAGATGTTCATGTGCGATGCGCAGCATCTCGGCGAGGCGGAGGTTGCAATAGACAACGGTGCCCTCGCCATCCAGCGTGACCGCACCCTCCTTAATCTGCTCGATCAGCAAGCGATACGGCCGATCGGCGCTTTCCAGGGTGTAGACTTTCGGGCTGCCGGGCGGGTCCTCGACGACGATCGCGTCGATCTCGCCCCGCCGGATGGCGCCGAGCGTGTCCTCGCATTCCTCAAGCCGCGTCTCCAGCTCCCGGATGCGTTCCAGAAGATGCGCCTGCATGGCGGGGACCTGCCCGGGCTGCATTCAGACCTCGCCGGCGGATGGCAGCGCGGCGAGGTCCAGCGCGCGCAGCAGCCGATCCTCCTCGGACAGGTCGCCGACGATGCGGCGGACCGGGAGTGGAAGCAGCTTCACCAGCGTCGGGGCGGCAACCACGTCATATTCCCTGGCGAACCGCGGTTGCTGGTAAATGTCGATGATTTCGAGGTCGGACTGCCCGGCGAGATGCTGCGTGCAGACCCGCCTGAGGTTCTCGATCGCCCGCCGCGACCGGATCGTGCTGCCGGCGACGATCAGCCGCAGGCGGTGGGTGATTTCCGATGGTGGTTCGGTCCCGGGGATCATGAGACATCCGCCTTTCGCCGTATATCCAGCCCAACCAGCACGCGTTCCGTGTTCGACAGGTCGCCGATGATGCGCTTCAGCGGAGCCGGCAGGCGGCGCACCAGGGTGGGAACCGCCAGGATCTGATCGCCGGCCGCCAGCCGCGGGTTCAGCACCAGGTCGATCACCTCGATCTCATAGCGTCCGGCCAGGTGGGTTTCGCACACGCGGCGGAGGTTGTTCATCGCGGCGATCGACCGTCCCGTTTGGCCGGCCACGTACAAACGCAGATGGTAATAGCCGCTATCGCCGTCGGCGCCGAATTCGTCCGGATCGGAGCGGTCCAGCATTACTCGGCGCCTCCCCGCCGCTCGGCAATGGCGATGCGGGCACGCGACAGCACGGCATCGTGTGCATCATCTTCGAGCAGCAACGTATGCGCTTCATCCAGCTCGGCGTCGAGGGTGGCCCGCAATTCATTGATTTGCCGCTCCAGCGACTGCCGCCGCCGCTCCGATTCGCGCCGGCGCTGCCCGATGTCCCGCCGCCGGCTTTCGGCCGCCGCGAGTTCGCGCGCCTCCTGCGCCAGGCGCGCGGCGCCGGTCAGGACGCCTTCCGGCCCGATATAGGGCTCGATCAATTCGACGCCGGTATCCGTCATCCGGTATTCGCGCACCTGGTTGGAATGGCTCGAGCCGCGCGACTTGATGACATACAGCACGCGGTTGCGTTCGCCGTTCGCCTCGATATCCATCAGCTTGATCCAGCTATCCATCAGCGACGACAAGGCGGCGTCGGTGCCGTCGTGCAGTGAGCCGGCGGTCCGCAGGCTGGTGAACAGCGCCGTGACGCCGCCGCTTTTCAGCAGGTCCACCATGCGCAGCAGGGTCGCATGCACCTCCGTCAGCGGGCCGCGGAAGGCCGAGATCGGGTCGATCACCACGACGGACGGTTTGAACGCCAGCACATCGCGGTGCATCCGCGCGAGGTGCATCTCCAGCCCGTACAGGCTGGGCCGCGCGGCCTCGAACCGCAGCAGCCCGGCATCCACCCAGCGCCGCAGATCGATGCCGACGGACCGGACGTTGCGGCAGATCTCCTCGGCGCCCTCCTCGAACACGAAGGCCATGCTGCGCTCGCCGCGCCGGCAGGCGGCATCGATGAAATGGCTGCCGATGGTGGTCTTGCCGATGCCCGCGACGCCGGACAGCAGGATGCTGGAGCCGCGGTAGAATCCGCCGTTGCGCAGCATCGCGTCCAGGCCGGCAATGCCCGTGGAGACGATCTCGTTGGAGACCGGGCGTTCGATGCCGGACGAGGTGACCGGCAGCACGCTGATGCCGGCCGCGTCGATCAGAAACGGATACTCGTTGGTTCCGTGCGCCGAACCGCGGTACTTCACCACCCGCAGCCGCCGCGTGGTGATCTGGTCGATGACGCGGTTGTCGAGCAGGATCACGCAATCGGAGATGTACTCCTCCAGTCCGTGCCGGGTGAGCTGGCCCTCCCCGCGCTCACCGGTAATGATCGCCGTCAGGCCGCGCTCCTTGATCCAGGTGAACAGCCGGCGCAGTTCGGCGCGCAGCACGGCGGTATCGGAAAACCCGGAAAACAGCGATTCGATCGTGTCGAGCACGATCCGTTTGGCGCCCACCGAATCGACCGCGTAGCCGAGCCGGACGAACAGGCCTTCCAGATCGTATTGCCCGGTTTCCTCGATCTCGCTGCGCTCGACCCTGACGTGGTCCACCGCGAGCTTGCCCGCCGCCGCCAGCCCGTCCAGGTCATAGCCGAGCGAGGCGACATTGGCCGCCAGGTCCTCCGCGCGCTCCTCAAAGCTCATGAACACGCCGGGTTCGCCGAACCGGGTGGCGCCGTTGACCAGGAAGGTGACGGCAAACAGCGTCTTGCCGCATCCGGCGGCGCCGCAAATCAGGGTGGGCCGGCCTGTCGGCAGGCCGCCCAGCAGGATATCGTCGAAACCCGCTATCCCGGTGGCGGATTTGGCAAGCGCGGTCGTGACAGGCTCAGGCGGCATGGTCCGGCGGCATCCTCTCCGGCGTCATGCCCGTTCGGCGGCTTGCGCGGTGACGGGGCACGACCTCAGGCCGGACAACATTACCGCCGTATCTCATTTTAAATCCAAGGTTATTTCGTGCTGCTGGCCGGAGTCCACCGAAATCGCCGAACGCGAGGGATCGGCCCGCCCGGCAAGCCGGCATGGCGTCGCGCGCGGTGTTCAGTGCCGTATGCCGGGCGGCGATCCGAGCCGCTCTCGCGCGCCCGGCGTTCGAACCGGCCAGACCATTGCACAGGCGCACCGGCTTTCTCCCCGGGGGAACCGGAAGGACTATGGCCGCCGGGCCGCATCGGGCATTGATCCATCGCAACATCAGTTCTCCCGGGCAACCAGCCATTGCCGCCGCGACCTCACGGGCAGCTTTCGCAGGACGTCCCGGGCGTGAGCAAAATAGGCGGATGACGAGCGCGCCAATGCGCTGTAGATTGATATAGATCATTCCCGGCAAAGGTGCGCAGCCGGAAACTGTTCGCCGTTCGATGACCGCCGCTTTAATGACACAAACTATGATAAAGGCTCACCTTATGGGCATGCGCATGAAGACGTCCACGTCTCGGCCGCGGATGCCCCTGGTTCGGTGGACCCGATTGCAACGGCAACGCTTCTCTCTCGGGCCGGGACTCCGCGCGACTCTGCCGGCTCCGGAACATTGTCCTGCTCCCGCCATTGCCGGTTTCGGAGCCGTTGCCGGAATTTCCAACGATTTCGTTTGCGTCGAGGCCTGGTTACGCAAGCTGGCGGTGTTGCAGCGGATGGTTACTATAGCGCCGCCGCACCGGTCGGCCTAATGATGACCCTCGCCCTGCCGCCCATCCGGTCCCGAAATCCTGCCCCCCGCCCTCATTGCCACAGGTGACATGCGAAGTGCTTGACATACCATCGCCTGAGACGACTCTCGATGCGCTCCCCGCATATCTCCGCGACGTTTACAGTTGGGCTTACCTGACGCCCCGCCTGGTCGGTTTTCTCGACCGGCAAATCGTGGTGCAGGCCATTTTGTGGGGCAACGCGCAACGGCTGATCGAAAACGTGCTGACCCGGTTGAAACCGGGCGACACGGTGTTTCAACCGGCGGCGGTCTATGGCACGTTTTCCCGCCAGGTCGCCGGCCGCATCGGTCCGCAGGGACGCCTGGAAATCCGCGACATCGCCCCGCTGCAGGTCGGCCTGACGCGCCGCAAGGTGGCCGGATTGCCGCATGTGCATGTCGTCGGCGGCGATGCCGCGGACCCGGAGGACGGCGCCTATGATGCGGTCGCCTGCTTCTTTCTGCTGCACGAAGTGCCGGATGAGGTGAAGCGGCAGGTGGTGCCGGCCATGCTTGGCCTGGTGCGGCCGGGCGGTCAGGCGATCTTCGTGGACTATCATCGTCCGCATGGCCTGCATCCGCTCAAGCCCATCATGAAGGGGATCTTTTACTGGCTGGAGCCGTTCGCCCGCAGTCTGTGGTCGCAGGAAATCCAGGCTCTTGCCGGTTCGGCGGCAGAAGGATTCCGCTGGTCCAAGCGGACGCAGTTCGGCGGGCTGTACCAGACCGTCATCGCCGAACGGGATTAGGCCAACCAACATCGTCATGGCCCGGCTCGTCCGGGCCACCTATCGCGGCAGGGTGCTGAAGCAGGTGGCCCGGATAAGCCGGGCCATGACGTGACGGAGTTCAGAACCCGCTGCGCGCGACATCCATTGCGAAATACGTCAGGATCAGATCCGCCCCCGCCCGCTTGATCGCGCCCGGGCTTTCCAGCACCACCCGGTCCTCGTCGATGGCGCCCGCGGCGGCGGCGAACTTGATCATCGCGTACTCGCCGCTGACCTGATACGCCGCCAGAGGCAGCAGGCTGCGATGCTTGATCTGCGACAGCACATCCAGGTACGGCATCGCCGGCTTCACCATCAGGATGTCGGCGCCCTCGGCTTCATCCACGCCGGCAACCGGTGTCTGCGTGAGCCGAACTTTCACAATACGTCAGCGGTAGAGGGGACTGGCCGGTCCCCCTAAATTCGCCCGGATGCTACCGCGGAAAACGCCACGTCGGCGGCAACATCCATGCTGCGGTAAAACGGCTTTCGGTCGTCGCCTCCCGCTTCGGCCAACCTTTTATTGAGCCTTTCATGGATCGGAGCACGCAATTGCTCCCGCCGCTGCGCGTGAATATAGTCCGGCGACTCCAACTTCGCGCGAACCTCCGTCTTCAAAACGTTGGCGGTTTCGCCGCTAATGAGGTCGAATGCGTCGCGGAAGACCTTCCCGAGAATGTAGGAGCGCGGACGGCCGTCCGCACGGACAGTTCGCAGGATGCACTCCGGCTGCCCGCTTTCCGCGTTGGATTCTTCCTGGACCATACCCATGGCGTCGGCTAGCAGCAGGTACGGCCTGGCTTCCACGATGATTTCCTCGAGTGTCGGAGCGTAAAGCGGAGGCAATCCAAGGGCTACATCATCGGTGTGAAGTTCCAGGAGGGCGCGCGCGCGGTCCGGCCCCGAAGTTCGTTGCTGATATCTTTCGCGCAGATATTTCGCCAGTTTGGCCATGCGAACCGGAAACAGATTGGCGATACTGACGATTGTAATCTCGTTACGGCGTTCCGAGGTCGGTATGATCGCGACGTGCTCGGTGCTGGCCTGCTTGAACGCCTGTTGCAGTGCGTTGCGGAAATCCAAACGGTCCGCGGCTTCGGGCAGGAAAACCGCAAGCGATGTGCTTGGGCGTCCACCACTGATTCCCGGTCCGGAACGCGCCTCCTCCTCCCCGTCGAACTCCAGGAACCTGCCGGCAGCCTTGACCAGGCTCGCGATATACTGGTTGAGGCGTTCACGGTCCGCGCCGTAGTCGTCGAAAAGCTTGTCGATGATGGGAACGCCCAAAACGCGCTTGCGCCGCTCGACTTCGGAGTCGTGGGCCTCCCGAGCCGCCACTTCGGAGTGTTCTTCTATTGTATCGCGCAGTACTTCCGAGGTGATCCGTTCTCTGAACAGGTGGAACGTGCGCACATTGTCGCCACCCCCCATACGTTGCAGCAACTTCATGCGAGCGGCAGTGGTTTGCGCCCTTTGCCGTTCTTCGATGGTTTCCAGCGACCGTGCGACGCTTCGTACCGCCGCAGGGCTGTAATATCTGACGACGCTACCCTTCAAATCGCTTTCGGCATCATCCTTGATCCTCTCGCCGAGAAACCGCTCGACGTCTTCCTGAGCCGACCTGAGTAACGAGGCGCAGGTATCGATATCGCTTTGCAGTTCCTCGAAATTTGTTGCCAAAGCCGCTAAATACTGCTGCACGAACTCGGCCGCCTGTATGCGCGTGCGGATTTGATAGAGACCTTGCACGGCGAGCATATATTGACTTAGGTTTTTCTCGTGTTGCTTAAATAGTCGGTTGAAGGGGCCCTGGCGGGCTGCCTCGGCTTCGAGACGCTGGAGGCCGGCGTTCGCGTTATCCAATGCGGTTTGAAGGCCCGCTGTCAGGCCGCCGATCTTTTCACTCCTGACCTTGAACCGCCGTCCCAGGGCAACAACGATGTCCCGGATCTGGACCATGGACCGGCCACCTTCGGTCCACTCCCGGAATAGCTCCCGCTCGACCGTTTGCCTCACATGAAAAGCGAGTTCGGTCCTGGATTGCAGGCGGGCGCGGAAGAAAGCGGGAACCCCCACATTGCGGAAGTCCGCCTCAAATTTCTTGACAAAGAGGCGCGTTGCCTCGCTGAGCCAGGCTCGGTAGTCCGTCGCGCGAATGGCCGCCAGGGCATGGGCGCCGAACTCCCGCCAATCATCGGCAAAGTTGCGCCAGCGCTTCTGCGGGTCGTCGTTTGGCAACGTCGGCAGTTCTTGAAAGAGGTGCTCGTCCGTCAAGCACCATCTCGCCTCGCATGCGGGCTGTTGAACATAGCTCGCTGCATCGAATGGCAGCACTTCGTCCACGAAGCCATGTTCGTCGGTCCAGTGATTTGCCGCCAACTGACGCAGGCATTGACGGGCGAATATATAGCTGAGGTACTCTGTTATCTCTTCCTCGGGAATCGCGATCCGTTTGATCCCGAAGCTCAGGAATCGCTTGGATCGCTCCGGGTTACCCGTCGGGCTTTCCGGCAGACCATCCCCGTTCTCGGCGTTTTCCATGCGCAGAAGGTCATCCCAGGCCGTCGTTCGGCTTACGACGATTTTCTGGAACAGGAAGTCCGCCAGAATCTGCGGAACCGAGTGCTCAACCGTTACCCTTATGCCATTTGTATTTTCGTTTGTCATAAGGTAGCAGCCGTTGAAGGTCGTTTTGCCGTTCAGCCGGCCCTTTTGACCGCGCAGGTCCCACGGCAGATATGCACCGACCGAAAGGCCATTGAGCTCAGTGAGGGCGGCGAAGCCGTTTGAATGATAGTTCTGCTGTTCCCATTTCGGATTTGGGTTATGTTCGGGAAGCAAGGCATAGATAACGATGCGATGCGTGGAGGCGTCGGGATAGGCGTCGCGGATTTGCGACACGACGTCTACAACAGTTCCGCCGCCGGTCCCTCCGGCAAGTCCGCACAGGACATGAAAGGTGATGTCGCGGCTCGCGCCTTCCGGTATCGTTCCGGCAATCACGTTGAGGAGTTGGCTGCGGAACTCCGTCACGCGGCATGCCAGCAGGAATCGGCCCAGCCGGCGTTTTTGGCCCCCGAGCATGTCGCCGATCACGCTGTTCAAGACGTCTCGCCAAAGCGACCGGTCGCCGATCCATTGTGCGATGCCCGGATACGCTGAAATATTATCCAGCCTGCCCTGGAGGTTTTCTCCCTTGATAAGCAGCTGGCTCGCAATCGGCAGCTGCACTGAGCGACCATAGACTTTCCAGCCTTGATGGTTGGCGTCCATCAAGGCCCCGTCGCTGTCGACGTACAAATAGCCGATATTTATTCCGGGGGCTTCGTTGGCCCGGAATTCCTGGCAGATGAGACGGCGGAAGCAACGGATCACGTTGCCGCCCGTGCCACCCAGGCCGATCAACACATGGTTCATACTCATCTATCCAAACAGCGAAACGGGAGCGATTGCAGGCGGTTCACGCGCGGGCTACAGGTGGGTCGGGATCCAAAGTTCGACCCGACGGTTCTTTTGTCGTCCTTCGTCCGTGTCATTCGACGCAACCGGAACGTCATCGCAAAATCCCTTGACGTCTGTGGCAAACAGCCCGAGCTTTGTCAGCTCACGCTCCACGACGGCCGCTCTTCGTTGCGATAACTCGCAATTCATCGCGTGTGAGCCGCTTGAGTCCGCGTGTCCAATCAGTACAAGGCTTCTGGGCGGAAGGCCCCGCTGGCGGAACATCTGCTCGATCGCGGTAAGGTCCGCATAGGCTTTTGAATCCAGAGAGTCGATGCCAGTACGGAATAGGATTGTCGTGGAGAGCGGCTCGTGAGGTCCAAGAAGCGTAAAGAGTTTCGGATAACGTGGATCAAGAGGCGGAATGTCTTCATGCTGAGGTGGCGTAACCTCATCAGAGATGAATCCGATTTCCTGGACTATGTGCTTGCCGGCGGTCGAGGCGACGAATTGGAGAAATCTCGATACTTCAATATTCCGGCTGAATTTCGGGGTGTACATGAAAAGGCGCCGTGACAGAGGGTATATCTCCGTCCTGATCGTATAGAGCGTTGGCTGATAGGCCCTGTTGACCGCCTGGATCGCCAGAAGCCGGTTCCCGGCAACGTAAGGAAGACCGTCGAAACCGATGCCGCAGGGATCGGTGGCAACCCGGTCCGAAAGAAGCTGACTATCTTCAAATCGGGTGGCCGAAGGCGAGAGAACGCGGGACTTTTGGCCGCCGCGCAGAACAAAGAGATTGAAGAGTTCCCACGTACCCGAGTTTTCATCGCGGGCATAGATTCCGACGTCCTGGCAGGACTCGGGCCCCCCGACGTCCTTCCACTTTGCTTCTCCGGCGAACAGACGAGCGAGCTGCTCAATTGTCAAAGTTCCAACCGGATTGCTCTTGTTCGCGATAATCGCGATGCCGTCCATCCCGATGACGTATTCACTTCCAACGTCTCGTCCAATTCCGGCGGCCTGCAGTTGCTGTTCTTCTTTAGGCGAAATAGGGCGGGAGGAATCGGCGATGTCCGCGCTGCCGTCCGCGAGCGCTTTGAACCCGGTTGCGGATCCGTGCGCAGTGATCGTCGCCTCGACCGGTTTGCCATCCATATCGGCGCTGATGGCGTATTCCCCGTCCCCCATCTGCCGGCGCTCGATGTGCGCCGCGCCGCGACTGAGAAGGAACTCCTTCACCAAGGCGGGCGCCAACTCCGCGCCAATCGTGTTCGAGCCGGCCAAACGCAGGATTCTCTCACGAGACGGCGGCGGAGGGACTGTTTCCGAAGGTTTGGCCTGGATTTGCTGGACGACCGCGGGAATCGTCGGCGGCTGGCTGACGTCCCTTTTGCCACCGTCACTTGGTGCAGCACCAATTGGACGGTCTGAAGCTATTTTCGGCTTGTTATCAACGGGGAGTTGTGCCGGCCTCAGCACGAACCAACCGCCGAGCGCAGCCGCGCAGGCGAGAAACGCCGCGCCGCCGAGTACCAGTGGAAGCGGCCATTTCCGGCGATCACCGCCGTCGCCCACGCCTTCCTGCAATGGTTTGCCGCAAGCCGGATTGCGGCATGCGAACGCGCCACCATCCTCAATACGTTGCCTTTCACGATTGTTCGCCAACTCGCATGCGCCGAAGTTCTCACATAGCCCCTCACGCACAGTCCCAAGCTCCCCCGTATCGAATTTCAAGCGCCGCGCCGGACGATCGTTCGGTAGTCATGAGGCATCGTAAGGTTATAAGTATGCTTCTGAATGTGACAGTACGCTGACAAATCTATGATGGTCACTCCCGCAAAGGACACGGATTGGCAAATCCCCTCACCCTACAACCGTTACGTTTTCCGGAGGCAACGCAAACACTCCAAAATTGTTGCTATGCCGCTCCTCTCAACCTGAATGGACAGCAATGTTACAACGCGCCACAAACGCCGCGCGCGCGGCGCCGCGTCATCCGCTAATCCCGGGGGGATGTGGTTATCCGTTTCTCAGAAACCGCTGCGCGCGACATCCATTGCGAAATACGTCAGGATCAGATCCGCCCCCGCCCGCTTGATCGCGCCCAGGCTTTCCAGCACCACCCGGTCCTCGTCGATCGCTCCCGCGGCGGCGGCGAACTTGATCATCGCGTACTCGCCGCTGACCTGATACGCCGCCAGAGGCAGCAGGCTGCGATGCTTGATCTGCGACAGCACGTCCAGGTACGGCATCGCCGGCTTCACCATCAGGATGTCGGCGCCCTCGGCCTCATCCTCCTCGGATTCGCGCAGCGCCTCGCGGCTGTTCATCGGATTCATCTGATAGGTCTTGCGATCACCCTCCAGGTCGCAGCCGGCCGCGGCACGGAACGGACCGTAGAACGCCGAGGCGAACTTCGACGAGTAGGCCATGACCGGCAGGTTGATGAAGCCGCTGGCGTCCAGCGCCTTGCGGATCGCCCAGACCTGGCCGTCCATCATCGACGACGGCGCGATCATGTCCGCCCCCGCCTCGGCCGCGATCACCGACTGCACGCCGAGATTCTCGATCGTGTGGTCGTTCTGCACCTCGCCGCCGTGCAGCACGCCGCAATGCCCATGGCTGGTATACTCGCAGAAGCAGGTGTCGGAGATCACCATCATCTCCGGCACCGCGTCCTTCGCCCGCTTGATCATGCGCGCCAGCAGCCCGTCGCGCTTCATCGCGTCGCTGCCGGTGGCGTCCTTGTTGTGGCTGACGCCGAAGGTCATCACCGCCCGGATGCCGGCCGCCGCGAATTCCTTGATCGCGCCGTCCAGCCGGCGCTCCGGGATGCGGAAGATGCCGGGCATCGAATTGACCGGCGCGTAGTCGTCCAGCCCTTCCTCGACGAAGATCGGATAGATCAGGTCGTTCATGGACAGCGTGTGTTCCTGCAGCAGGTCGCGCATCACCTGATTCGACCGCAGGCGGCGCATGCGCACATTCGGGAAGTTCTGGACCATCGCGATTGTTTTCCTAAGCGAGTGGCGAGGGTGATGGCTTGGACCCATCCAAAAAGCGACTGTAGCGGAAAGGTGAAGGATCGACTACCGGCGTTTCGCCGGTCACCAGTTCGGCCATCAGCCGGCCCGCCGCCGGCGCGATCCCGAAGCCGTGACCGGAAAAGCCGGTGGCGATGAAAAACCCGCGGAACCCATCCACATCCGAAATGATCGGCACCGCGTCGGGCGTCACGTCGATCATGCCGCCCCAGCTTCGCGCGATCTTCATTGTGTGGAACACCGGAAACGCCTGCGTGACCGCCGCCCGCGCCTGCTCCAGCATCGGCTGGTGCGGCGCCGGATCGAGCATGCGCACC
Organism: uncultured Rhodopila sp.; assembly: GCA_903851415.1. GTDB lineage: Bacteria > Pseudomonadota > Alphaproteobacteria > Acetobacterales > Acetobacteraceae > Rhodopila. Next base: position 14,569 of record CAINOE010000009.1, read on the forward strand.
GCCTCGAACGGCGAGGCGCCGTCAAGCGCCCAGCGCCGCGGCTGCGCCAGCTCGGTCAGGAACCGCCGACCCAACCGGAGCTTCAGCTCCTTGCCGCGCATGCGCCGCGCCGGCAGGAAATCGCGCATGAAGCGGAGCGTGTCGGGCACGATATCGACGACGTTGCTGCTCCAGCTCGCCACGCTGTAGCCGCCGTCCAGGTGCTTGCGCATGCCGAAGCCGTAGCCGCCCGCCGAGGCCTCCGGGCCGCCATCCAGCGGTTCGGTCCGCATCACGGACGACAGCACCTTCAACTGCGGCAGGCGCAGGCGCAGCGGGCGGCAGAACAGCCGCGACCAGACGCCGCCCGCCAGGACGACCCGGTCGCAGGCGATGGCGCCGCGTTCGGTGACAACGCCGCAAATCGCGCCGGCCCTCGTCTCGACCCCGCGCACGGCGCAGTTGGTCAGGATCGCGGCCCCCAGCCCGCGGGCGGCTTCGGCGATGGCCGGGGCGGCAAGCGCCGGCTCCGCCCGTCCGTCGCTCGCGGTCCACAGGGCGCCGAGCCACGCGCCCGACAGGCCGGGCAGCATGCGGGCGGTTTCATCGCGGGTCAGCATCCGGGTGTCGAGCTGGTTCGGCTTGCCCGCAAGCTCCAGCCAGGATTGCCGTTTGTGGATATCCTCCTCGGTGCGGCACAGATAGGCGATGCCGCTGCGGCGGAAGCCGGTTTCGGCGCCGGCAAAGCTGTTCATGTCAGGCCACAGCCGCAGCGCCTCGATCGCCAGCGGCAATTCCCGCGGATCGCGGCCCATCTTGCGGCACCAGCCCCAGTTGCGGCTGGACTGCTCGCCGGCGATCTCGCCCTTTTCGCACAGCACGACGGGCACGCCTTTGCGGGCGAGGAAGAACGCGGTGCAGGCGCCGATGATGCCGCCGCCGATGACGACGACACCGGTTTTCGCCGGCACGGTTGGATCGCCTTGCACGCGATCGAGCGGAGGAGGCATGGCCGATATCCCTGCGGGTTGTGAAGATTGCGCCGGTAGGCCGCTGATCGCAATCACCGGGATCGCGCCTGCGCTCCTGCGCACAATCGCGATCCTCACCGTCGCGTGATCCCGTCCGCGGGGGCGCGGCGTGGCGAGCCTGCCGCGCGGGTGCCAGATACCGGTTCCCGGCCGCCCCTGCAGCGGTTCCGTTCAGCGTCATGGTGCAATCCGATGCTCACCCGTGCGAGCGAAGCCTTGGCTCCGGAACTCGCAATCGCCGCCGCCGCCGTGGGATCGTGGCTGACGTTCCGGCTGCTCGGCCTGCCCTCATTGGTTGCGCCGATGGGCCTCATCGGGCTGATGCTGGCAGCATGGAAGGCCGGCGCGTCGCTGGCTGAGACACGCGCCGGAGCGATGCTGAGCCAATCCCGGCTCGAGCTGGCCTCGGCCCGGTCGCAACTGGAAGCGGCCGAAGAGCGTGCGCGGAGCAGCCGGGAGCTGGCGGCCATCGGCCGGCTGACCGTTGGCATGGCGCACGATTTCAACAACCAGCTGACCGTGATCAGCAGCAATGTCGAACTGCTGAAACGCTCGCTCGGCGGTGCGGACGGCCGGGCGCCGCGCCATGCGGAGGCGGCGCTGCAAGGGGTGCAGCGGGCCGCGGCGCTGTCGGCGCGTGTGCTGTCGCTGTCGCGCGCGCAGCCGCCGGAACCCGAGGCCGTCGAGGTGAACCGGCTGCTGGCGGACGTGGCGATTTTGCTGCGGCGCTGTCTCGGGCATCGCGTCAGGCTCGATCTGCGGCTGCCGCGGGATGCGTGGTTCGTCCGGGCGGATATCAACCGGATGGAGACCGCCGTGCTGGCGCTGGCGCTCGAAGCCTGCGATCGGCTGCCCGGCGGCGGCGTGCTGACGGTTGCCGCCGAGACTGTGCGGCTTGACGCCGCCCGTCCGGGGCTGCTGCCGGGAGATTATGTCCGCATCACGGTGACCGGGCCCGGGGCGGGCGGCACCGCGCCGCCCGGCGGCGACCCGGGGGCCACCCTGCTGCTGCCGCGCTACGTCCCACCCCGGCCGGCGGTCTCGCCGCCCCGGGACGGCGCGCAGCGGCGCCGGACGATCCTGGTGGTGGAGGACGATGCCGAGGTGCGCGCCGCCTGCGTGGAGGTGCTGCGGGACCTGGACTACGAGGTGCTGGAAGCGCCGGATGCGATGGAAGGCTTCCGCCTGATCGCCGACGGCGGCGGCATCGATCTGCTGTTCACCGATATCGGCCTGCCGGGCGGCGTCAGCGGCCGCGCTCTGGCGGATGCCGTGCGGCAGGTTGATGCCGGGGTGCGGGTGGTGTTCACCACCGGCTGCGCCGCCGCCGAGCCGCACCGCCCGGGCACCGCGCTGCTGCCCAAGCCGTTCGCTCCGGCCCAGTTGGCCGCCGCGGTGCGCGACGCGCTGGAGCCGCTTCTGCCCGAGGCGGCCGACTGATCAGCCGAGCAGCGCCTGCACCTCCCCGGCCGGGCGGCACAGCCTTGCGCCGCGCGGCGAGACGACAATCGGCCGCTCCAGCAGGATCGGATGGGCCAGGATGGCGTCGATCAGGGCGTCGTCGGATTTCGCCGCGTCGCCCAGGCCGAGTTCGTCGTAGGGCGTGCCCCGGCGGCGGAGGATCTGGCGCGGGGTCTTGCCCATGCGGCCGAGCAGGGACACCAGTTCGTCGCGCGTCGGCGGCGTTTTCAGGTACTCGATGACTTTCGGCTGCAGGCCGGCGTCCCGCAGGATGCCCAGGACCTTGCGGGAGGTGTTGCAGGCCGGGTTGTGGTAGATGATCGTTTCGGCTGTGCTGGGCATGGCGTGGCCCTCGGGTGATGCGCGACCGTATCATCCGGATCAGGACGGCGCCAGTTCGGGTTGCAGGCCTCTCTTCGGCGGAAACGGGATCACTGCCGATCGTCGGTCGTGCAAGCGGCCAGATCCTTGAGCTTCACGGACGACGGGTCGATGTTCTCCCCGTAGCCCAGCAGGTAAAAGCACTGGGCCTGCTGCACGGCGTCGTAGTTGCGCTGATCGAACCCGATGCTCTTGGTCTGCCAGTTGCCCAACTGAGGCTCGAACAACTCGTCCGGCCGGAGCCCGAGGAATTCATAGAAGTCGCTGAGCTTGCGGGTCGGGATCGCCATTTCCGTCAGCGACGGCACCAACTGGGTGACGGTCGGGAGTTCGCCTTGCGTCCACTGCTCCGTCGGCTTCGCCGCCAGTCCGCGCAGGAAGGCGCGCGTATACGGATCGAGCCGCCGATCGGCCAGGAAGGCCTGGATGGCCGGGGGGACGTATCGGGTGCCCTTGACATCGTCGGTGCGGCGCTGCGGCTTCGGGCCGGCGGCCTGGCAGGCTGGTTCGGCGGACCCCGGCCGGCAGGCTGGCATGTTTCGCAAAACGCCAGGCAGCGTGGCCTTGCCGGGTGGAGACTGCACGGGATTGGTGCGCGTCTCAGCCAGGCAGGACAGCGGCAGCAGCAGCAGCGCGACAATGAGGCTAATGCCCCGCACGGGTCTGCGTGATGGTAATCGAGGGGGCATTCCCCGTCTGGGTAACCGTGATGCCGAGACCATTGCCTGTCTGCGTATTCGAAACGGTGCCGTTGGAGCCGAACTGCTGAACGGCCGATGCGTTGTTGTCGCCGGTTTGCGTCGTGCGCGCGCTGTTGCCGCCGCCGGTTTGCTCGATGCTGGCGGTGTTGCCGTTGCCGGACTGCGTGATGACCGAGGTATTGTGGCCGCTGGCCGCCGTCCCGCCGGACGCCACGGACTGCGCGATCGCGCTCGCTTCGGGGTTGGTCAGGGTCGCTGTCTGATCGACGATGGTGAGGGTGTCGGCCCGCGCGACCGGCGCGGCGAGCAGGCAGGTGAGCGCGGCGATCGGCATGCAGCGCACGCTATTTGTCCGGTGTCTGGCGGATGACGATCTGACCGGCCGGATTGCCGCTTTGGTTGGTGATGGCCTCACGTCCATTGCCCTCCTGTTCGTGGGTGACGCTGCCGCCGGCGCCGGATTGTCGCACGACGGAACGGTTGCCGGTGCCGCGTTGTATCACCGTGGCGGTATTGCCGCTGCCGGTTTGGGCGATGTCGGTCTGATTGTTGCGCCCGGTCTGGTTCGCGGATGCAGTGCTGCCGTTGTTGGTGGCGGCCAGCGTATTGGTTTCGGCGGGGGGTGTCTGGGAGTGAGCCATGAGCGGGACGCCTGATAGTGCAAACAAAATGAGCGGAAATTTGGGCATGGTCGATCTCCGGAGAGGCGGCGAGGGAGGCATGACCTCCCCCGCTATCACAGTCGCTAGTGAACGTGTTGGTATGCGGTGTTGCTGGTGCCGGCCTGATTGGCGGTCACGGTGTTGCCGCTGGAGTTCTCCACAAGCTGAGTGACGACACCGTTCGTACCGGTCTGATACGACGAAACATTGTTGTTATTGCCGTAGTTGATTGTTGCCGAGGCAGTATTGTTGTTCGAGGTCTGCTGCTGGATAATGGCATTGGCACCGCCGCCGGTGATCGCCGCGTTGGCATTGTTGCCGGAGCCGCTGTATTGATATTGATTGACGTTGTTGCCGTTGCTGCCGGTGATGGTCACGGATGCGCCGCTGTTGCTGCTGGCCTGTTGGTTCTGGGTGACGACGTTGGTGCTTCCGGTGATGTTGACGGATGCGGTGTTGTTGTTGCCGCCCGTTTGGGTGGTGTTCACGTTGTTGCCGCCACCGACAATGGTGTGGCTGGCGTTGCTGCCGTTGTCGCCCTGAGTGATGTAGGACTGATTGCCGTCGCCGCCGCTTACATCCTGCGACGAGGTATTGTTGTTGCCGGTTTGCGTGACGCTGACAATGCTGTCGTCGGCGAAGGCGGGTGCCGCCACGGCGAAGGCAAGTGCCGCAGCCGAGGCAAGAAGAAGATTACGCATGACCTGTTTCCCTTGTTGATCAAGATGGGTGTCCACCCGTGACGCTGTCGGTAACCTTTTTCGTTCCGCCTGGACTACTGGCGGAAATTGCCGGCAGAATCCGTCCGTCGCGCTCGGCGACGTAGTGGTCGATCAGCGGCTGTCCCTTGGCGTCATCGGCAAAATGCCAGTAGCCGCGAGAGGCACCGTCAAGGATGGCGGATCGAACGGCCAGCTCGATGGCCTGTTTCACGGCAAGCTGGCCGGGTTCGTTCGTGGTAAATCCGGCCTCGACCTGCAGCAGCTTGTTGTATCCGACGTATTTGTTGACCGACCCGTCCAGGCCGACGGAGTAGATGGTCTTCTCGGTCGTCAGCGACACCAGCACTTCCCCGGTCAGGACCGAGATCACCCGCAGGTAGACCGCAACGTCGTCCTTCCGGTACTGTGTCGAGCCGCCGATGCCGAGAAAATTCGCCCCGACCCCGCCGGTTAACGTATTGGCATCGTAGCCGATGATCCCGCCTTCGAAGATCACGCCGGCATTCATCAACGGCCCGAGCGCGTTCATCGGCTGGCCGGACCGCTGCGCCGCTTCCTCGCGGTTGGCGCGGATGATCTGACGTTCCTGGAACAGGTCGCCAAGCCGGTTGCGTTCCAGAACGGTAAACCAGGACTGCTGCCCGGCGTCCTTCAGCGCATTGATCAGGATGCTGGCGCCGCCCTGCGTCACCGCGAACGAATAATCCGCATAGTTTTCGTTCGGCTTGTGCTGGCCGGTCTGGTCGAGGAAGGCAAACACCGCGACCGTCAGCTTTTGCGCCGGCGGCGGCAGGCTGCGCAGATCGTCGTTTGCCGCCGAACGCGTGCCCATGTACGGCGCCTCAGCCAGCACTCTGGACGCACTCGTGCCGCAGCCGGACGTCAGCGCGACAAGCGCCAACGCGGCCCAAAATTTCACTCTCATTGTCTTCAGCCGAATCAGTAAGTGGGAACGGGGATCTGTATCTGGGTCGTTGCGCCGGACGCAGCGTCGGTAATGCCGATATTGATCTCGCCGCCGGCTGTATTGAACTTGATGATCTGGCCGTTGATATTGAAGGTGCCGGAATTTTTTGCGTTCGGACCGATGATTTCCTGCGCCACCGTGGAGGCGATCTCCGACAGCAGCGCCGAGGTGATAACATTCTGGAATTGCGTCACGGCAGTGGAGCTTGTCGGACTCGTGGTCGTCTTCTTTTGCTGGAACAAGAAGTTGTTCGCAGTCGCCAACCCGAGCACATAGCTTCCATTGAGCGGACTGCCGCCGAAACTTGGATTGACCGGTGTGTAGGTCAGTTCGCTGGCGCGGGCGGCCGGCGCCACCCCGAGCAGCACGCATGTGCACAAGGCGGCGGCGTGCAGGCTTGCATTTCGCTGGCTCAGACTATTGGACACGGGTGCCTCGCTCACTCAATTCGTGATCAATTCCTAATGTTCGGTTAGCCGTTTTCCTAGGTCAATAATGCAGTCTCTGCTTCACGATTCGATGCGTTAATTGTACTCGATATGGGGCTTTCTATATACATAGTCAACATATTTGCATATGCGGACTGTATAGCCCGATGTAGCGAGCGTAAAGAAAGCCGCAGCCCGGCGCCGGCCGCCAGCCCCGGGGTGCGCCGCAGCGGCATCGAAATGTTCCCTATATATCCGAAAGGAGCCGAAACCTCCGCGCCAGGCGGACGTTTTGATTGCCATTCGATGCATCAAATCGCTCCGCATGGCGGATTGCGTAATACATTCGATATCGACTCGAAAGCGGGTCTGCCGGAGCCCGTGGCTTCGGATCGGGTCGCAGCCGTCAGGGTAGCGGCCGCACCACCTGTAGCGGCGGGTGAGGCGATGGGTGGCCCGGACAAGCCGGGACATGACGTGTAGGGTGAAGCTTCCCCGGCCTCGGACTCTCAACGCCGCAGGGGCCAGGAAGCGGTCCACCGCCGCTATCGGCGGGGTGCAACTGGAGCGGGTGAAGGGAATCGAACCCTCGTGTGCAGCTTGGGAAGCTGCCGTTCTACCATTGAACTACACCCGCACCGGCCCGCCCTTTTACGCAGTCTCCGCCGCCAGCGCAATTCGCATCCGCGCGCCCGGACGGACAAAATCGACGCATCCCTGTCACAAACGCCCATTGACGCGCCGCCCCGTCCGGACCTATCAGCGCAGCCGCCGGGACCAGCCCGGCCCTCGTGATTTGTCCGGCCGGATTGCGGCGAGGTGAAACAAGCGCGCTAAAGAGGCCAGCGACAGGGCCGTCCTTCCGGCCCGAAGCTGCTTCCCGGCCGGGCCAACGCGTGCAAGGGCCCCGCCACATGACACTCGATCCATCCCGCCTGCGTCCCGCCACCCGCCTCGTCCACGGCGGCGTGCAGCGCTCGCAGCACGGCGAAACCGCCGAAGCCTTGTTCCTCACCTCCGGCTATGTCTACGACAGCGCCGAACAGGCCGAGGCGACCTTCGCCGGCACCGTCGACCACTACCAGTATTCCCGCTTCGCCAATCCCACTCTGACCATGCTGGAGGACCGCCTCTGCCTGATCGAGGGTGCGGAGGCCTGCCGCACCACCGCCACCGGCATGGCCGCGGTCAACGCCGCGCTGCTGTCGCACCTGAAGGCCGGCGACCGGGTTGTCGCGGCGCGGGCGCTGTTCGGGTCGTGCCACTGGATCGTCTCCACCCTGCTGCCAAAGTTCGGCATCGCGACGGAGTTTGTCGATGGCGCGGACCTTGCGCAGTGGCGCGCCGCGCTGTCCCGCCCGGCGCAGCTCGTGCTGCTGGAAACCCCGTCCAACCCGATGCTGGAACTGGTCGATCTGCCGGCGGTGGCGGAGCTGGCCCATGCCGCCGGGGCGATCGTCGTGGTCGACAACGTCTTCGCCACCCCGCTGCTGCAGCAGCCGCTGAAGCTCGGCGCCGACGTCGTGGTGTATTCGTGCACCAAGCATATGGACGGGCAGGGCAGGGTGCTCGGCGGCGCCGTCCTCGGCAGCCGCGCCTGGATCAACGACACGCTTCAGCCTTTCATCCGCAACACCGGCCCGGCGCTGTCGCCCTTCAATGCCTGGGTGCTGCTGAAGGGGATCGAGACGATGGCGCTGCGGGTCGATGCCGCCTGCCGCGCGGCCGCCGGGATCGCCGATTTCCTCGCGACGCAGCCCGGTGTCACGCATGTCTGGTATCCGTTCCGCGCGGATCACCCGCAGCGCGACCTGGCCGAGCGGCTGATGACCGCCGGCGGCACCATCGTGACCTTCGAGGTCGCGGGCGGCAAGCAACGGGCGTTCGCGGTGATGAACCGCTTCCAACTGATCGCGGTGTCCAACAACCTCGGCGACTCAAAGTCGCTCGCCACCCACCCTGCGACCACCACCCATATGCGCATCGGCGAGGCGGAACGCGCGAGGCTCGGCATCACCGACGGGGTCATCCGCATCTCCATCGGGCTGGAGGATCCGGACGACCTGAAGGACGATCTGGCCCGGGCGCTGGGTGGCGCGGCGGCGGAGCCCACCGCCGTGGCGGCGCAATGAGCCTCCGGCGCGGGCGGACCGCCCCGGGACGCCTGTTGTGGTGGCAGAACGGCAAGCCGCTATTGGATCGATATCGAAACTGGCAAATTTGTCCCCGGCGTTAACGTAACGCTGGCGATCCACGCGGCGCTTGTATACGTATGATATGGCAAACACCCGCGAGAGAGTTGGGATCATTACGAAATATTTGGTATCGTTCCGGTATTACAATGCGGCTGGCCGCCTGCCGGGGCGGCGGCCGGACCCTGCCATCCTGGACAAGCCGCGCGCTTTCGTTGTTGATTCCCGGCTACGGCGCGGCAAGAAGGTGGCGTGTCATGTCGAATGAGGACCCGAAATCCGGCCGGGCGAGACGTCCGGCGTCTCCCGCGGCGCAACCGCAACGCTCCGGACGCTCGTCCGCGGGCGCCCGCTCGGACTACACGCGAACGACCCGAAACGTCCAGGTCTCGGTCCGGTCCTTCTTCCTGGCGGACCAGTCGCAGCCCGACGAAAACCATTTCGTCTGGGCATACCGCGTCAAGATCGAGAACCAGGGGCTGGAACCGGTACAGTTGCTGCGCCGCACCTGGCAGATCACCGACGCGCGCGGCCGCACCCAGCACGTGCACGGGCCGGGCGTGGTGGGCGAGCAGCCGCTGCTCGAACCGGGCGAAAGCTTCGAATACACCTCCGGCACGCCGCTCGACACGCCATCAGGCTTCATGGTCGGCGCCTATCATATGGTCATTCCGTCATCCGGAGAGAATTTCGACGTCGCGATCCCGGCATTCAGCCTGGACAGCCCGCATCAAAGCGGTAGGGTGCACTGAACTGCAACAAGATGGGTTGCGGGGTAACGAAATGGCACCATATCGCTCCTGACCGGTTGCACCGGCAGCCAATCAATTGATCCGGAGGAACTTCCGCGGTGAATATCGTCACGCCTACCGAGGCCCGTCCCACGACCGCGGTGACCGAGCCGCCCCCGACCCGCGAACAGGCCGAATCCGCCGTCCGCACCTTGCTCCGCTGGGCCGGCGACGACCCGGACCGCGAGGGCCTGCGCGACACGCCGTCCCGCGTCGCCCGCTCCTACAAGGAGTTCTTCGTCGGATACGCGGTCGATCCATTCGCGCTGCTGGAACGTACCTTCGAGGAAACCGACGGCTACGACGAGATTGTTCTGCTGCGCGATATCCGGTTGGAAAGCACCTGCGAGCATCATATGGCGCCGATCATCGGGCGCGTGCATGTGGCGTATCTGCCGTATCGCCGCGTCGTCGGCATCAGCAAGCTGGCGCGCGTCGTTGATGCCTACGCCAAGCGGTTGCAGATCCAGGAGAAGCTGACCGCGCAGATCGCCAACACCATCCAGGAGGTGCTGGAGCCGCGCGGCGTCGCGGTCGTGGTCGAGGCCGCGCACCAGTGCATGACAACCCGCGGCGTCCACAAGCCGGGCGTGACCATGGTCACCAGCCGGATGCTCGGCGCCTTCCGCGACAACGCGGCAACCCGCCGGGAACTGCTGGCGATGATCGGCAATCGCGGGTCTGCGATCCTGAGCGAGTAAGCGGTCGTTCTCCCCGGGTCATGGCCATCAGGCGGCCTCTACTGCGGCGGACCGGGCGTCTGGTCAGGCGGCAACTGCAGATATGACGGCGGATACGCCGGCGTGGTCGCCGAACCGGGCACCGCAGGTGGCGCTTCGGCCGGCCCCGCCTGCGGCGGCGGCGCGGCACCGAATCCATCCGCCGGGGCAGGGCCCGGCGGCGGGGCGGATCCGTCGAGCGGCGCCTGCTGCACCGGCGTGTCCGGGGCCACCGGCGCGGTCATCCAGTTTTTCAGATTGCGGTGGATCTGATACTCGAACTCAACGTTCATGTCGTTCATCATGCTCTTGGTCATGTCGTAGAGTACGGCGCGGAGACTATCGACACGCCCGGAATGGCGGCTTTCCACCCGCGCTTCGGCAAAGCCGAGCTGGTTGCCGTCGTCGCCGTATACCGTCAGCGACACCGCGAAGGACCCGCGCACGACATCGTTGTCACGCGCAAGCGTCGCATCCAGAATGGCGAACACCGCCCGGTTCGCCGTCCCGAACGCCTGCAGGCGATCATTCGCCATCGCCCGCAGCGCGGCGATCGGAGGTTCGGGATCCTCCCCGCTCACGTCGGGCGCGACGCCGGACGGAACGAAGCGCTGCTCGATCTGGATCGCGGCGACATTCAACTGTATCGGCGGCAGGTAGTTGAACCGCAGCGGCTCGAAGGCCTGGTCGTCCCCCTGCGAGGCACAGGCGGCGAGGGCGAGCGGCAGCAGCATCGCGGAGCGGCGGGTCAGGAATCCGGCTGGCATGAAGGCGATTCGTCCTGGTCGGGTCGCGCCCGGATGTGGCGGAACCTCCGGGGCGCGTCAATACAAACCGCCTTGCCCGTCGCGCCGGGCGGCGCGGGATGTCAGCCCTTCCGCGGTTCCGCCGCCGCCTGTCCGCGCACGTCGTTGCGCGGGAAGCGGAACGCGTGGTTGCAGAACTCGCAGGTCATGACGATGTCGGATTCGGCCGTCATGTGGTCCAGGTCGTCCGCCGGGAACCCTTCCAGGATGCCGGCCAGCCGCGCGCGGGAGCAGCGGCAGCCGAACGACAGCGCCCGCGCCCGGTCCGCCGCCACCCCCTCGGTATGAAACAACCTGTACAGCAGCCGATCGGCCGGCAGATCGTCATCGAGCAGTTCCCGATCGGTCAGAGTGCCGGCGAGCATCGTCGCGGTGCGCCAGCTTTCCTCCTGCGCCGCGTGATCCATGTCCGGATCGATTCCGCCGGCGCCGGCCACCTTCTCCAGGATCAGCGCCCCGGCGCGCCAGCCCGCCGTGGTCTGCGCGCAGGCCAGCCGCACCTGGCAGCGGAGCTGCTCGCTGGTGTCGAAGTAGTGCAGCGCCATCTCCGCCAACGACCCGCCGTGGATCGCAACGATGCCCTGGTGCCGGTTCTGATTGCCGCCCTGATCGACGGTGAACGCCAGATAACCGCTGCCGAGCAGCGATTCGGCGGACGGCGCGGGGTCGGTTTCCAGCAGCGCCGCCAGCCGGTCCGGCGAGGTGTGGGCGTAGCCGCGCAATTCCCCCGCGTCGGTGCAGTCGGCCAGCAGGATCGGCACCGGGCCGTCGCCCTTGGCCTGCAGGCTGAACGAGCCGCGGAACTTCAGCGCCGTGGACAGCGCGGCGGCGAGCGCCAGCGCCTCCCCGACCAGGCGGGTGACCGCGGCATGGTGATCGTGCCGCCTGAGCAGCGCGTCCGCCAACGGACCGAGCCGCACCAGGCGCCCGCGCACCGGGCGTTGCGGCAGAAAAAACGGCAGGACGCCGCGCGGCACGACAAGGTCTGGCACCGGCGGGCGGCCGCTGTCGAGAAAGGCTGGGGTATCGGACATGCTCACAAGATAGGTGAGCGGGCGGCGGCCCGCTACCGCTGTTCGGCAAGGGCACGTTCAATCCTGCCGGCCGCGCGTGGCTGGCCGGAAGGGGCTGCCGCCCCATGCGCGCCAAGTTAGCGGGTCCGGCCATGGCACGGGGGGACGACGTCAGCGGCGCCAGTCCTTACGTTGGCGCCGAGGGGGCGCCCCGGATAGGGCTGCCGCCACCCCCGGCGCAGACCGGCACGAAACGCATGCACCTTCGCCCCTGGATCATCCTGACGGCCATGGCGCTCGGGCGCGTCGCCTTCGGCTACCAGTTCCAGACCATCGCCACCCTCACGCCCGGCCTGATTGACCGCTTCGGCCTGAGCTACGCCGAGATCGGCAGCCTGATCGGCGCATACAACGTGCTCGGCGTGCTCATCGCCGTGCCGCTCGGCCTGCTCGGGCGGCGGTTCGGCGACCGCGTGGTCCTGGGCGCCGGCCTGCTGCTGATGACCGCCGGCGCCTGCCTCAGCGCCCGGGCGGACGGTTCGGCCGGGATCGCGATCGGACGCACCATCGCCGGAGCCGGCGCGGTCGCGATGATCGTGCTGCAAGGCAAGATCATCGCCGACTGGTTCTCCGGCAAGCGCTTCATGATCGGCATCAGCGTCTCGGTGGCCGCCTTCCCGGTCGGGATGGGATTGGCCGGGCTGGTGCTGCCGCCGGTGCAGCTTGCGTTCGGCCTGCGCGGCGCGTTCCTGACCGGCGCCGTGCCGGCGGGCCTGGCGCTGCTGCTGTTCCTGGGCAGCCACCGCGTCCCGCCGCACGCGCCGCCGGTGACGCGGCAGTTCTCGCTGCCGAGCCGGCGGGAGTGCCTGCTGCTGGTGATCGCCGGCCTGGCCTGGACCGCCTATACCAGCGGCTATTCCGCTTTCCTCTCCTACCTCCCCGCCAGCCTGGCGTCGCGCGGCTACGGCGCCGCGCTGGTTGGCGTCGTGATGACCGTCGCCACCTGGGGCAATGTGCCGGCGATCCTGTTCGGCGGCGGCCTTGCGGCGCGCTTCGGCGGCTTCCGGATCTTCCTGACCGGGACGCTGTGCCTCGCCATCGGCATGGTCGGCGGAGCCTTGGCGGGATGGCCGCTGGCCTGGGCTGTGGTGCTGGGGGTGCTGGGCGCGATCCACCCCGGCGTGATTATGGCCATCGGCACCCTGTCCGCCCGGCCGGAGAACCGGACCGTCGGCATGAGCCTGTTCTACACGCTGTATTACCTGGGCGGTTCCGTCGCCCCGGCGCTGTGCGGCGTGGCGGCCGATGGCGCGGGGCGGCCGGAGGGCGGGCTGCTGGCCGCGGCGGCGATCTCCCTGCTGGCGATCCCGATCTATATGCTGCACCGGTCGATGGCCTCGCATGAGACGATGCTGGTGCGGGCCTGACCGGTTAGCCTCCCCGCCGTTCCCGCTTCGCCTGCGCCTCAAGCGACAGCGAAGTCGCCGGCTGCGCCACCAGCCGCTTCAGGCCGATCGGCTCGCCGGTGTCGAGGCAGTACCCGAAGCTGCCGTTATCGAGACGCGCGAGCGCCTGTTCGGTTTGCCGCAGCAGGAGCTTGACCCGGTCGCGGTTGAGCGTCTCGAAATCCCGCTCCGTTTCGGCGCTGGCCTGATCGGTCTGGTCGCCTTCGTGGCTGCCCGCCGCCGCCGCGGCCTGCTGAATCCCCTCCAGCTCGCTCAACAAATCGGCCCGGGTCTTGTCCAGCCGCCGGCGGAAATACTCCAGGTGCCGCGGGTTCAGGAACGCCTCGTCAGCCGAGGGCTTGTAATCGGCAGGCAACTCGACGGTCATCGCGTTTACCCCGGCAGTGCGGCCACGAAGGGTGCATTACCGGCATGTTACGCCGTGACCTGTCAAGCAGGCGTCGAAAAGCGTGAAGAACAAAGCCGGTTTCAGCGGGCTGCCGGCGCCGCGGCCGGCTTGCGGGACAACCTGACCGCCACGGCATGCCCGAGCGCGGCCGCAACCGCCGACAGCACAGTGCCCCAGATCATATCGGCGACGGTGATCGTCACCGGCCATCCCCTCAACGTCGCCTGGTTGGTCAGGTCATACGTCGCATAGGCGACGAGTCCGAAGAAGCCGCCGCGCAACGCCGCCATCCGCGGGCCCGAGGCGGCGACGGTGGGGGCGATCGCGAACACCACAAGTCCGGCGATGTAAAGGACATAGAACAGCACCGCCGCGACCGGGTCGAAATCGTCCCGCAACAGCGGACCGAGCAGCGGCCGGTACAGCAGGCCCCCGGCCACCGTCAGCCAGATGGTGTCGATGCCGAGAAAGATGAATGCGGTAGCCAGGTAGGTCAGGCCGTAAACGATCACGTGAGCGGTTCCTTACGCCAGGTTTTCGCGCAGCTTACACCGCCCGCGAGGTGATCCGCCATGCGGCGCCTCGCGTAATCCGGGGACGGCTCACATTGACAGGATGTGCCATGTCCCGGCCCGGGTTGATGATGATAATTCTGTCCGCCGCCTTCGCGTCGTCTGCACTTCCGGCGGCTCCCTCCGCCGCGGCCGATCCGGCCGGCTTATGGCGGCGCGGCGACGGCAACGCCGATGTCCGGATTGCGCCATGCGGGCCGGATCTCTGCGCAATCAACACGCGGATCGGGGACCCCGGCAGCGGCGAGGCCGTCGGCGACCGTCTGGTCATGAAGCTGGCCCCGCGAGCGGCCAACGAGCTGGCGGGGACCGCCTATGACCCGAAACGGGACCGGACGTATTCAATCACGGTGACGGTTGGAACCAATGGGATGACCACGCGAGGCTGCGTCTTTTACGGCCTGCTCTGCCGCAGCGTCGCCTGGTCGCGCCTGTCCGGTTCATAGCGGAACCGCGGCGGACCGGCGGCCAACCCGCTCTGGCACGGCGGCAGCCGCGTGATATGGTCCGCGTTTGGCCCATTGCCCGGGAACCCTTTGATGACCGCCTCCGTGCTTGACCGTGCCCGCCTCTACCAGGACGAACTCGTCGCCATCCGCCACGACATCCATGCCCATCCCGAACTCGGCCTGGAGGAGTACCGCACCGCGGATCTGGTCGCCCGCAAGCTGGAGGAATGGGGCATCGAGGTGCATCGCGGCATCGGCCGGACCGGCGTCGTCGGCGTGCTGCGCAACGGCAACGGCGAGGCCGCCATCGGCCTGCGCGCCGACATGGATGCTTTGCCGATACTGGAGGCGACGGGTCTGCCGCATGCCAGCACGATCCCCGGCAGGATGCATGCCTGCGGTCATGACGGCCATACCACGATGCTGCTCGGCGCGGCGAAATACCTGGCCGAGACGCGCAATTTCAACGGCACCGTCAACTTCATCTTCCAGCCGGCCGAGGAAGGCATCGGCGGCGCCATGGAGATGCTGAAGGACGGTTTGTTCGACCGGTTTCCCTGCAACCATGTCTATGGCATGCACAACCGTCCCGGCCTTCCGGTCGGGCGTTATCTGACCGGAACGGGGGCGCGCATGGCGGGCGGCGCGTTCTTCGACATCGTCATCACCGGCAAGGGGGCGCACGGCGCGCATCCGCATCACGGCATCGATCCGGTGGTCGTCGCCTGCCACCTCGGCACGGCGCTGCAATCGATCATCTCCCGCACCGTTGCCGCGTCGGACACGGCGGTGCTCAGCATCACCCGCATCCAGGCCGGCGAGGCGTATAACGTGATCCCTCAGTCCGCGGTCCTGGCCGGCACCGTGCGCACGCTGAAGCCGGACGTGATGGAGACGATCCGGGAAACCATGCTGCGGCTGTCCACCAGCCTGGCGGCCGGGTTCGGCGCCGAGGCGGAACTCGATTTCCGGCTGTTGTTCGCGCCGATGGTCAACGACGACAACGAGGCCGTGGCTTACGCCGACGCCGCGGCGGAGCTGGTGGGCGAGGAGAATGTCCGCCGCGACGCGCCGCCCGGCATGGGGTCGGAGGATTTCAGCTTCATGCTGGAGCAGGTGCCCGGCGCGCACATCAATGTCGGCAACGGCGACAGCGCGGCGCTGCACAATCACCTGTACGACTTCAACGACGAGACGATCCCTTACGGGGTCGCGCTGTATGCGGCGATTGCCGAGAAGAAGCTGCCGAAGGGCCTGGAGGAGTGACGCAAGCCGGCGCGGGAGCGTAGCACAAGCGTCATGGCCCGGACAAGCCGGGCCATGACGGCGTTAGGCTGGCTGCAACCGGTGGTGGTGCTTCACACCGCCACGGCGTGCCGCCCGGCCGCCGGGTCCAGATACGCATCGAACTGGCTGGCCACCCGCCGCACCAGGTTGCGGGACTCCTCCGGCACCGTGATCACGCCGTCTTCGATGCGGGCCAACCCGTCGGCGATCAGCGGCCGCAGTCCGGCCAGTTCCGCATCCAGCCATCCCGCCTCGAACCCGTGCCGGCGGAGCGCGTCGGGCACGTCGGCGCGCAGATCGCACATCAGCCGCATGATGATGTCGCCGCGCAGGTCGTCCTCGGGCGTGATCGCGACGCCGCGGACGGTCGCCAGTTGCCCGGCCTCGATCCGCTCGCCGTATTCCTTGATGCCGGCGGCGTTCTGCACATAGCCCTGAGGCAGCCGGCCGATCGCGGAGGCGCCCAGGCCGACAAGGGCGTCGGCCGGGTCGTCGGTGTAGCCCTGGAAGTTGCGGCGCAACCGGCCGGCCCGCAGCGCCACCGCCATCGGATCGTCCGGCAGCGCATAGTGGTCGAGGCCGATGCGCTGATAGCCGGCCCGCACCAGCGCCTCGCCGATGGTCTGCTCCTGCAGCAGCCGCTCCTGCGACCCCGGCAGCGCGGCCTCGTCGATCACCCGCTGGTGCTTCATCATCGACGGCACATGGGCATAGCCGAACACCGAGATCCGCGCCGGCTCCAGGGTCAGCACATCGGCGACGGTCGTCTCGCAGGATGCCGCGGTCTCATGCGGCAGGCCGTACAGCAGATCGACGTTCAGGTCCCGGATCCCGGCGTCGCGCAGCAGGTCCGCGCAGGCGCGGGTGGTCTCGATCGACTGGATGCGGGACACCGCTTCCTGCACCGGCAACTCGAACGACTGCACGCCGAGGCTGGCCCGCGTCACGCCGCCCTGCTTCAGCGCCACGGCCATCTCCGGCTGCAGACGGCGCGGGTCGATTTCGATCGCGACCTCGGTGCCCGGCTCGATGGCGAAGCGGTCGCGCAGCCGCGCCATCAGGCCGATGAACAGGTCCGGCCCGACGATCGCCGGCGTGCCGCCGCCGAAGTGGACATGCAGGACCCGCTTGCCGCCGATGAGCGACGCGACATGATCGATTTCACGCTCAAGCGACGCGACATATTTCTCGACCGGAGGGCGGTGCCGGGTGATGCTGGTGTGGCAGCCGCAATACCAGCACAGCGTCTCGCAGAACGGCACATGCAAGTACAGCGACAGCCGGGCATCGTTCGGCACCGCGCGCAGCCAGTCGCGGTAGGACAACGGCCCGACGGCAGCCGAAAAATGCGGCGCGGTCGGGTAGCTGGTGTAGCGCGGAATGCGCTCGTTCAAATATTTCTTAATCGCGCTATCCGTCATATCTGCCACTTCCGTCTCCCGATCGGCCCCATTGATGTCGAGGCGGTTCCCCGCCGTCCTTGATCCGGATCAATTCACGGACTCGGCGCGGCAACTAAGGGATGCGGCATGTCTGACAGCGAGTGAGATTCCATGGGGCTGCTTAACCTCGACGCGCTTCGCAATGCGGCGGTCACAACCGATCCGTTCACCTTCACCGTGGTTCCCGGCTTCGTCCAACCGGATCAGGCGGCCGCGATCCGCAAAGACTTTCCCGATATCGGCTATCCGGGCCTGCTGCCGGTCGAGGCCACCCGGCACGGGCCGCGCTTCGCCGCGCTGATCAAGGAGCTGCAAAGCCGGGAGGTCGCCGCGGTGTTCTCGGAGACGTTCGGCATCGACCTGATCGGACGGGCGACGATGATCACCGTGCGCGGACGCTGCGCCGGGCGGGACGGACGCATCCATACCGACAGCGAGTCCAAGGTCGTCACCGCGCTGCTGTATTTCAACGACACCTGGGAAGCGGCGGGCGGGCGGCTGCGGCTGCTGCGGGGGCCGGACGATTTGCAGGACATGATCGCCGAGGTGCCGCCGGAATCCGGCACGCTGATCGCGTTCAGACGATCCGACAGGTCGTTCCACGGGCACGAGCCGTTCGTCGGGGTGCGGCGCTACGTGATGATCAACTGGATGGCCAGCAGCTTCGCGGCGAGGCGGGAGCTGCTGCGGCACCGGATCTCGGCTACCGCCAAGCGCGCCTTCGCGCCCGCCGCGACGGCGTGACGATGTCCGGCGCACAGGCGGTTGCGGCGCATTTTCTGGCCTGCCTCGACGGATCGGAGGCGGCGGTCTACCCGTACCGCCACTGGCTGCTTGAGCGGGTGCTGCCGGAGGACACCTGCCAGGCGATCGACGCGCTGCCGGCGGTGGCTCCGCCCGTCGGCGACACGCTGGGCAAGCGCGAGACGCATAACAGCACGCGGCTGTTCTTCGGCGTGGAGCAGCGGGCGGCCTATCCGGTGTGCGACGCCCTGGCGACGGCGCTGCAGGGCGGGGCAGTTGTGCGGCGGCTGGAAAGCCTGTGCGGCACGGCGCTGCGGGGCAGTTCGCTGCGCATCGAGTATTGCCTCGATACCGACGGCTTCTGGCTGGAGCCGCATACCGATATCGGCGTCAAGCTGTATACGATGCTGGTGTACCTGTCGGACGAACCGGGATCGGAAGCCTGGGGGACGGACGTCCTCGACGGGCCGGACAGGCTGGTCGCCACGACGCCGTATGTCCGCAACGGCGGGCTGATCTTCGTCCCCGGCGCCGACACCTGGCACGGTTTCCACCGCCGGCCGATTGCCGGGGTGCGGCGGTCGCTGATCGTGAATTATGTCAAACCGGAATGGCGGTCGCGGCACGAGTTGGCCTTTCCGGAGCAGCCGGTGCGCGGGTAGCGGGCTGGCCGTTCCACCCCGCCGGGGCGGCGCGGTTCGGCGTGCCGCCCTCGAAGATCGCCTGCATCACTGCGCTGGGGCCGCGCCGGGGCTGGTTGGGCCCGGCCGCCGAAGATGGCGGCGGCGCGGCGGCGGCACGCCCGGCGGCCAGGCGGTCGCGGTAGGCGGCGATCACGTTCTGGGCCTGCTGCATGGTTACCTCGGCGCCGGCCTCCGGCAGATCATTGAGCGGTTCGGCCGCCGGTTTGGCGGTTGCTGCCGCGGGCCCGGGCAGATCGCACTTCAGGCGCTTTTCCAGCGTTTTCTCGCTGTGCTCGCCGTGGCGGTTGAGGGCGTTGGCGCAGCCCCAATAGCGCAGCCGCTGAGCCGGCGGCATCTGCTGGCCCGCCTTGGCCTCGGCCAGCACTTCGAGGGCGGAGAAGCCGAAGGCGATGATCTGCACGGCTTTCACCAGCTCCGCGCGGGTGCGGGCGCCGTAGGAGGCGAGGGTTTCGAGAACCTCCGCCCTGGCCTTCTCTTCATCGGACGTGACGGCCATGAAATAGGGCAGCAGGTAGATGACGACGCGGTTCAGGAACGGGCCGGGCCGGATGGCGGGGGGCGATGACATGGGCGGTTATCCGGGCGTTATGTTCATCCTTTGTTCCTAGCCTGGAGGGGTGGCAAAATCAAGCGAAAAAACACGTGAAGGTTGTGGCTTGGGGTAGCCGATCTGTTCGCGGGTTTTTGGTGGGGTGCCGGGTGGCGGCGCGGGCCGGCGGGTTTTAGGTCGCGGAAGGCCATTTGCCCGACGACCGGCGCCTTTCGCCATGATAGAAACCGCCTCGATCCCGCTTGAGGTTGAACCGAATGACGATTCCAACCCGCGTACTGGCGCCCTTGATCCTATCGATACTGCTCTGGGGTTCGGCGAACGCCCAACAGGACGTCCCCGCCCGGGCGGCGCCGCCGAACATCGTTTACATCGTCTCGGACGATCAGGGCTGGAAAGACGTTGGATTTCACGGCTCCGGCATCCGGACGCCGAATATCGACGCGCTGGCCGCGGGAGGCGTCCGATTGGAGCAGTTCTACGCCCAGCCGATGTGCACGCCGACGCGCGCCGCGCTCATGACCGGCCGTTACCCGTTCCGCTACGGGTTGCAGACGGCGGTGATCCTGTCCACCCACACCTACGGGCTTGCGCTGGACGAGTGGCTGTTGCCGCAGGCGCTGAAGGAAGCGGGGTATGAAACCGCGATCACCGGCAAATGGCACCTCGGCCACGGCGACGCGAAATACTGGCCGCGGCAGCGCGGCTTCGACCACCAGTACGGGCCCCTTATCGGCGAGATCGATTACTTCACGCACGAACAGCATGGGGTTCTCGATTGGTACCGGGACAACAAGCCGGTGCGGGAGCCGGGCTACTCGACGACCTTGCTCGGCGACGATGCCGTGAAGCTGATCGAGGACCACGACACGAAGATACCGCTGTTCCTGTATCTGGCGTTCAACGCGCCGCACACGCCGTACCAGGCGCCGCAGGAGTATCTTGATCGTTACATGGATGTGGCCGATACAAGCCGCCGCGCCTACTCCGCGCAGATAACGGCGATGGATGACCAGATCGGCCGGGTCGTGGCGGCGCTCGATGAGAAGAAGATGCGCGACAACACGCTGATTGTCTTCCAGAGCGACAACGGCGGCACAAGGAACAAGATGTTCGCCGGCGAAGGCGACATGTCCAAGGTCAATATCCCCGTCGATAACGGTCCGTACCGCGACGGCAAGGGGTCGCTGTATGAAGGCGGCACCCGGGTGGTCGCGATCATGAACTGGCCGGGAAAGATCAAGGCCGGAGGCACGGTCGGGGGCATGATCCATGTTGTCGATATGTATCCGACGCTTGTGGGACTGGCCGGCGGCACGTTCGACAGGAATAAGCCGCTCGACGGCCTGGATGTCTGGCCGGCGATCGCCGGGGGCGCGCCGTCCCCGCGGACCGAGGTGATCTACAATGTGGAGCCGTTCCGCGCCGGTGTGCGGCAGGGCGACTGGAAGCTGATCTGGCGCACGCCGCTTCCGGCCTCGGTGGAGCTTTACAATATTGCGCAAGACCCTTCCGAGAAGAATGATGTTGCCGCCGCGAATCCGGACAAGGTCGCGGTGTTGCAGAAGCGCGCCAACGAATTGGCGGCGACGATGGCCAGGCCGCTGCTGCTGCAAACGGAGTTCCAGGCGCTGCGCGGGCGTCTCAGCCTGCCGCCGGCGCTTCCGGGTGAGGAGTTGATGTTTGATGAGGAGGATTGAGCGCGGGGTTGGGGAGCGGGAGTTGATGGCGCCGCCGACGCTGGTGGAGACACCGCTTGCTTAACACAGAGGAAGAAAAGAGGGCCACGGAGGACACAGAGAAGGCAAGTATTGCGCTTCGAGCGCGGCGGATGGTCATTGCGGCCGGCCGGGTATAGTGGCCGGACGCCGAACCCCGGGACTGACTCGGCGACTACCGGGCAACCATTGACGTTGCTCGGCCGTCTGCCCATTATTGGTGCATGAGCGAACTTGCCGAATCCGAACTGACTGAGATTGCCCGCACCGCCGCTTCGAAGGTCCCCGGCCTCGGCACGGTTGAACGTGTCAAAGTGGACGAGCGGTTGGATTCCTCCGATGAGCCCGCCTATTACTTCTCCTTCGTGTTTGGCCAGGGGCATGATCCGCAGGACCGTGGGTTGGCGCTTATTCGTCTCGGTCAAAACCTGCGCGATGCCTTGATCGACCGTCAGGATAGCCACTACCCCTATGTGAGATTGCTGACCCGGGCCGACTGGGAGAAGCGCGAAGGTGCCTGATCCGTCCGCTTTGCTTGCGGTCGCCCGTCTGCTTCTGTCCGCCGAACCCGAGTCGCCCGCGTCCGACGCCCGGCTCCGCCGGGCTGTCTCAACGGCGTATTACGCTCTGTTCCACAAGGTTTTGCGGAGCGGGGCCGAGTGCTTCATGGGTGCAGGCAAGCAGCAAACCGCCGGGTATGGCCTGTTGTATCGCAGCTTCAATCATGGACGGATGAAGTCAGTCTGCGGGTCGCTGAGTGTTCAAACGCTCGGCAAGACTCTTCGGCAACAACTTGGCCGGACCGCGGTGAGCCAGGATATGCGCGATTTTGCCGGCGCCTTTGTTACGTTGCAGGACGCGCGGCATGTTGCCGACTATGATCTGGCAGCAGACTTCAACTTGCTGGCCTCGACGGGCCTTGTCGAGACCGCCGGGTTTGCCATCGCCGCATTCGACCGGACCTTGCCCGAGGAAAAAGCCGACGTCCTGGCGCTGATGTTGGCCAACTCCAGGGGCTGACCGCTAATCGTCGTCGAACAGAATCCGGTTCGCCGCGCCGTCCAGGTCGTCGTACTGCCCGGTCCGCAGCGACCACAGAAACGCCGCCAGCCCGAGTGCCGCGATCACCAAACTCACCGCCAGCAGAAACAATAGGATCGTCATGCGTCCGTCCTTCCGTGCAAGCGCAGGCTGTTCGCCATCACCAGCAGTGACGAACCCGACATCGCGGCCGCGGCCAGCCACGGGGTGACCCACCCGCACACCGCCAGCGGCACCATCAGCACGTTATACCCGATCGACAGCGCCAGGTTCTGCCGCATGACCGAGCGCGACCGCCGCGCCGTCCGCAGCGCCAGCGCCACCGGTCCCAGTTTCGCGCCCTGGAACACAAGGTCCGCCACCGTCTGGCTGACATCCGCCGCGGTGGACGGAGACGCCGACACCGAGGCCGCCGCCAGCGCCGGGCTGTCGTTCAGGCCGTCGCCCACCATCAGCACTTTCCCGCCGTTCGCGCCCATGGCCTCGATCAGCGCCACCTTGTCCACGGGCGAGCAGCCCGCCCGCCAGTCCGCGATCCCGAGCGCCGCCGCGATCCGCTCGACCTGAGCCGGACGGTCGCCCGACAGCAGCGCCAGCCTCAGGCCCATCGAGCGGAGGCGATCGACCGTCTGCACCGCATCCGCCCGCAGCCTTTCATCGAAGCCGAAGCGAACCGGCGCCGCGCCGGGGCGGCTCAGCCACAGTTCCGGTCCCGCCGCCGCGCCGTCGAACCCGCCGCAGAACGCCCGGCTGCCCAGACGGATTTCACCCGCTTCCGTCATCCGGCTCAGTCCCTGCCCCGGATGCTCGGTCACGTCCGGCGCCGGCGCGATCCGTCCGGCCGCGGCGACCAGGGACCGGGCGAGCGGGTGCCGGCTGCACGCCGCCATCGCCGCCGCCTCGGCCAATGCGTCCGCATCGCCGCACGACGCCAGGGCCAGCAGAGGTTCCGTCAATGTGCCGGTCTTGTCGAACACGACGGTATCGACATCCGCCAGCCGTTCGAGCGCGGTCGGGGATTTCAGCAGCATCCCGCCGCGGAACAGCCGCCCTGTGGCGATCACCTGCACCGCCGGCACCGCCAGCGCCAGGGCGCAGGGGCAGGTGACGATCAGCACCGAAACAGCGGTCAGCAGCGCCTGGCCAACCGGCACCCCGGCGACGAAGAACCACCACAGGAACGCCGCCACCGCGCAGACATGCACCGTGGGCGCGTAGCGCCGCGCCACCCTGTCGGCGAGCACCACGAACCGGCCGCGCCGCGCCTCCGCCGCCTCGATCAGCCGCACGCACTCGGCGAGCAGGGTGGACCCGCCGATGGCCGTTGCCCGCACGGTCAGGGTCGCGCCGAGATTCAGGCTGCCGGCGAAGACCGTGGTTCCGGGTTCGGCCAGCACCGGCAGGCTTTCCCCGGTCACCAGGCTGGCGTCGAGCGAGGCGGCGCCGGTTTCGACGACGCCGTCGCAGCCGATGCGCTCGCCGGAGGCGACCAGGATGCGGTCGCCCTCGGCCACCTGCTCCTGGGCGCGGCGGCGCACCGTCCCGTCCGGTTGCAGCACGGCGACATCGGTCATGCGCAGAGTAAGCAATTGTTCCGCGGTGGCGCGGGCGCGTCCGCGGGCGCGGTGGTCCAGCACGCGCCCGATCAGCAGGAAGAACAGCAGGGTAACGGCGGAATCGAAGTACGTGTCGGGGCCGCGCTGAATCGTCTGGACCAGGCTCATGCCGGTGACCAGCAGGACGCCGATGCCGATCGGCACATCCATGTTGGTCCGGCCATGGCGCAGCGCGGCGAAGGCGGAGCCGAAAAACGGGCGGCCGGCATAGGCGACGGCCGGCATGGCGATCAGCGCCGAGACCCAGTGCAGCAGCGCCACCGTGGCCGGACCGATAACGCCGCTCTCGCCGGCCCAGATTGCCACCGACATCAGCATCACGTTGACGGCGGCGAACCCGGCGACGGCGAGGCAGCGCAGCAGCATCCGCCCCTTGCGGTCCTGCGCCGCGTTCAGCGCGGTCATGTCGAACGGCACCAGCCGGTAGCCGAGCGCCTCGATCGCCGCGACCAGGCGGTCCGCCTCCTCCGGTAGGCCGCGCCACGCCAGATGCAGGCGGCGGGTGGTCATGTTGACGCGGCCCGCCAGGATGTCCGGCTGCCTCGCCAGAACCGACTCGATCAGCCAGACGCAGGCGCCGCATTGCAGCCCATCGACGGCGAGGGTCAGTTCGAATCCGCCGTCGGGCCGGGAGACGGCGTGCCGGGCGAGGTCCCAACGTTCGGCCGGTTCCGGCCGCAGCGCGCGGGCGCCGAGGTCGAGCAGCCGTTGCTGATAGTAGCGGCCCAGCCCGAGGCCCTGGATGATCCCGTAGGCCGCCTCGCACCCCGGGCAGCAGAACCGCGTGCCGGCGGGGGCCGGGAGACCGCAATGGACGCAGGCGGGGGCGGCGGGCGGAAGCGGCAGGTCGAGGGTGGCGCCCTCCAGCCCGTCATGGCCCGGCGTGTCCGGGCCATCCACGCCAGCACGTGCCGCGAGAGGTGGCCCGGACGAGCCGGGCCATGACGGGGGTGGTAGGAGGCGGGCGCCGATCACTTCACCAGGACGCGCCGCGTCGCAGTGTAACGGTCCCCGCCCGAGGTCACCGTCATCAGGATGTCCCATTGCCCGAACGCCAGCGGCGCATCGGCCTGATACCGCACCGCGTCGAGCGCCCGGAACGTCAGCACGGTGCTCTCCGGCGGGCCCAGCGGCCGCTCGGCATGCGCATCGATGACGGCACCGGACAGCGGAGCGCCGCTCTTGTCGGTCAGCCGCAGCAGCGCATGCCCGCCGTCGTCCACCGCGGACTCCACCTGCCAGCCCAAAGCCGCCTGTTTCGCCGCGGTTGCCAGCACCTTGTCGTAGCCGTTGCTGAGGTCGAACCCGTCCGTCCCGGCCGCCCCGGGGAAGCTGTTCACCGCGGCATAGATGAAATAGCCGTTGACCGCGAAGACGACGCCCATCGACACGAACAGGGCGTGGGGAAACCAGCGATAAGCAGTTCTGTCCATGATGTTCTCCCGTTCCGTCCTCAGCGCGTGCCGCCGGCATATCCGGCCGGCCCCATGAACACCGAGTGGTACACCGTCTGCGCCCCGGTCGTGGTGTCGCGCAAAATGAAATCCACCGGCTGCGAGCCATCCGTCAGCGCCGCCGGCCGGGCCGTCACCAGCAGCCGGAATGTCTCCACCTCATCGGACGACCCCAGCACGCGCAGCGTGGAACCCGGGGTCGTGTCGCCCTCGGCGATCGCCAGCTTCGCGTCCGGCAGCCCGCTGATGCTCAGGTCGTAGGCGCCGTTGGTCTGCGACTTGTTGACGATCTTAAGCGTGTAGCCGTTGCGCAGGCTGCCATCCGCCAGCGGCACGAACAGCGGCGCGCGATCCCGCAGCACCGACAGCCCGAGCGTGGACCGCGTCAGCAAGGCGGTGCTCAGGCCGATGACCGCGATCGTCAGCGCCGTCACATAAATCATGGTGCGCGGCCGGAAGAACCGGATCGGCTCGTGCGTGCCGAGCTTCTTCGCCGCCTGCCGGGCCAGCGTATCCCACGCGATCAATCCCTTCGGCCGCCCGGTTCGCTCCATCACGTGGTTGCACGCATCCATGCACAGGCCGCAATTGATGCACTCAAGCTGGATGCCGTCGCGGATGTCGATGCCGGTGGGGCAGACGGTGACGCACAGGCTGCAATCGACGCAGTCGCCCGCCGCCGGACCGCCTTCCGCCCGCTTGCCGCGCAGGCGAGGCTCGCCGCGCCACGCCTGGTAGGTGACGGTGAAACTCTGGTCGTCCAGCATCGCCGCCTGGAAGCGTGGCCAGGGGCACATGTAGGTGCAGACCTGCTCGCGCGCCCACCCGGCCAACCCGTAGGTGGTCAGGGTGAACAGCCAGGTGAAGACATAAACCGGAGTGGCGGCCTCGCCGGTCCAGAAATCGACGGTCACGGTGGGGGCGTCGACGAAGTACATGATCCAGGCGCCGCCGGTCCAGAAGGCGATGAACAGCCAGATGCCGTGCTTGACGACCTTCTTCCAGATCGTGTCGGCGTTCAGCGGGGCGGCGTCGCGCGCCATGCGCTCGTTGCGGTCGCCCTCGATCTCCCGCTCGATCCACATGAACAGATCGGTCCACACCGTCTGCGGGCAGGTGTAGCCGCACCAGACGCGGCCAATCAGGCTGGTCACCAGGAACAGGCTGACCGCGGCCATGATCAGGATGCCGGCCAGCAGCCAGATGTCCTGCGGCCAGAGCTCAAGGCTGAAGAAATAGAACCGCTGAGTGGAAAGGTCGAGCAGCACCGCCTGGCTCGGCTGGTTGGGTCCGCGATACCAGCGGACCCAGGGCAGCACGTAATAGATGGTCAGGCAGGCGATCAGGATCGCCCATTTGATCCGGCGCACCGGGCCGCGCACCGACTTCGGATAAATCCGAAGCCGATCGGCGTAAAGATGGTGCTGAACCGCGTCCTGCTCAGTCCGGAGGCGGCTCTCGACTTTACTGATGCGCGACACGATGGCTCCTACTCGCCGCCGCCCAGTGCATGAACGTACAGAGTGACCGCCTTGATCGTTGCGGGATCAAGCCGGTGGTTCCAGTTCGGCATCACGCCCTGGCGGGGCAGCGTGACCTGCGCGACGATGGTCTCGCGGGCGTCGCCATACAAGTGAATATGGCTGTTCAGCCTTGGCGCGCCGACGATGCGGTTGCCCTCGCCGTTCTCGCCGTGGCAGGCGGCGCAGTTCTCGGCGAAGATTTTCGCCCCGGCCGAGACGTCCTGCCCCTCCGTCTTGTGGCCGTAGAAGGTGGACCAGACGAAATCGGCGACCTGCTGGACTTCCTGCGGCTTCAGCAGGCCGTCGGCGCCGAAATGCGGCATCGCGCTGTTGCGGGCCTCATCGTCGCCGCTGCGGATGCCGTGGGTGACGGTCTGCTGGATGTCATCCAGCGTGCCGCCCCACAGCCAGGACCCGGCGGCGAGCGCCGGATAGCCGATATGCCCGCCGCCGCCGGCCCCGTGACAGGGCTGGCAATTCTCCGCGAACGTGATCCGTCCATCCGTCATCGCCACTTCCAGCAACTGCGGATCCGCCTTGATCTGCTCGAACGACAGGGAGCCGATCTTGTCGAGGGAGACTTTGCGGATGGCGGTGAGCCTGGCGACTTCGGCGTCCACCATCTTCCGCTGCGAGTAGCCCATCACGCCGTGCCAGTAGCCCGGCCCGTACGGAATGGACGGATACAGAAAGAAGATCACAAAGGCGATGCCGATGCAGGCGTAGAAGGTATACAGCCACCATTTCGGCAGCGGCGTATCCAGCTCCTTGATGCCGTCCCACTCATGGCCCGTCGTATCGCGGCCGGAGACGGCATCCTTTTCGATCTTGGTTGGCACTACACGTCATCCTCAAACGGAATACGACCCTGCTTCTCGATCTCCTGCTTGCGCCCCGGCCAGTAGGTGGCCACGACGATCAGCACGAACACGATGGTCATTGGCACCACGGAGTAATGTTGCACCCATTGAAGCGCGGTCATTGCCGGAGCCTTTCGGTGTTGGTGTCAGCGAAGTTCACCAGGGTGCCGAGCATTTGCAGATAGGCGACCAGGGCGTCCGCCTCGGTGACCACCTGCCCGTTGCCGGAGGCGTAGTTGGCCTTCGGATATCGCGCCAGCAGCTTCGCGTTATCCGCCGCCGGATCCGCCTGCGTCAGCAGATCGGCCTTCGCATTGGCGATTTCGTCGTCGGTGTACGGCGTCCCGAGCGTCCGCAGCGTGCGCATCCGGTCCTGGATGTCATCGGTCTGCAACGGGGTTTCGCCCAGGAAGGCGTAGTGCGGCATCAGCGACTCCGGCACCAGCGACTGGGCGTTCCGCAGATGCGCGTAGTGCCAGTCGTTGGAGTACTTGCCGCCGACGCGCGCCAGATCCGGACCGATGCGCTTCGATCCCCACTGGAACGGGTGGTCATACATGCTTTCGGCGGCGATCGAGTAGTGGCCGTAGCGCTCGACCTCATCGCGCAGGGTGCGGATCTGCTGGCTGTGGCACAGGTAGCAGCCTTCCCGCACGTAGATGTCGCGTCCCCGCAGCTCCAGCGGGGAGTAGGGGCGGATGCCGTCCACATGCTCGACGGTCGTCTCGATCGTGAACAGAGGCACGATCTCGACGATGCCGCCGATGGAGATGGTCAGCAGCGAACCGATGAGAAGCAGGAATGCGTTCTTCTCGAACCATTCGTGGCGAATGAACATGGTCTTATTCTCCCGCCACGGCGAACCCGCCCAGCGGGGTTCCGAGGCCCTGGCGCGGCTGTTCGGTTGTGGGGCTGGTGACGGTCTTTCTGAGGTTGTAGGCC
Source organism: uncultured Rhodopila sp. (assembly GCA_903851415.1). Taxonomy (GTDB): domain Bacteria; phylum Pseudomonadota; class Alphaproteobacteria; order Acetobacterales; family Acetobacteraceae; genus Rhodopila. The sequence continues at coordinate 43,178 of CAINOE010000009.1, forward strand.
ATGATGATGCCGCCGATGAGGAAGAACACCCCGCCGATCATGCGGATCACCATGAACGGGTGGATGGCGATGACCGATTCGACGAACGAGTATTGCAGGAAGCCGTACTTGTCGTAGGCGCGCCACATCAGGCCTTCCATGATGCCGGCGACCCACATCGACACGATGTAGAACACGATGCCCAGCGTGGCGATCCAGTAGTGCCACGAGGCCAGCCGGTTGGAATACAGCGACTTGCGGCCCCACAGCACTGGCACGAGGTAGTACAGCGCACCGAAGCTGATGAAGGCGACCCAGCCCAACGCACCGGAATGCACGTGGCCGATGGTCCAGTCGGTGTAGTGCGACAGCGCGTTCACCTCGCGCACAGACATCACCGGGCCTTCGAAGGTGGACATGCCGTAGAAGCCCACCGCGGTGACCGAGAACCGCAGCCCCGGATCGGTGCGCAGCTTGTCCCAGGCGCCTGACAGGGTCATCAGGCCGTTGATCATGCCGCCCCAGGAGGGCATCCACAGCATGATGGAGAACGCCATGCCGAGGGTCTGCGTCCAGTCGGGCAGGGAGGTCCAATGCAGATGGTGCGGCCCGGCCCAGATATACATGAATATCAGGGTCCAGAAGTGCACGATTGACAAACGGTAGGAATAGACCGGCCGCCCCGCCGCCTTGGGAATGAAGTAGTACATCATCCCGAGGAAGCCCGCGGTCAGGAAGAACCCGACGGCGTTATGGCCGTACCACCATTGCACCAGCGCATCCTGCACGCCCGTGTACGCGCCATAGCTCTTGGCCGAGTACCAGGAGATCGGCAGCGCCGCGTTGTTGACCACATGCAGCACGGCGATGGTGATGATAAATGCCAAATAGAACCAGTTGGCGACGTAGATGTGCGGCTCGTTCCGCTTCATCAGCGTGCCGAGGAAGACCAGCAGGTAGAACACCCAGACGATGGTCAGCCACAGATCGATATGCCACTCGGGCTCGGCGTATTCGCGGCCCTGGCTGTAGCCCATCACGTAGCTCAGGGCAGCCATGACAATGAAGAACTGGTAGCCCCAGAAGATGAAGTTCGCCAGCGCCGCGCCGCCCCAAAGCCGGGCGTGGCAGGTGCGCTGCACGACATACAGTGATGTGCCGATCAGCGCGGAGCCGCCGAAGGCGAAGATGGCGGCGGAGGTGTGGACCGGGCGGAGGCGGCCGAAATTGGTGAAGGACAGACCCAGGTTGAGGGAGGGCCAAGCCAGCTCGGAGGCGATATAGACCCCCAGGCCAAAGGCGATGATGGCCCAGAAAACGGCGGCGATGACGAATTTCTTCACCACCTCGTCGTTGTAGATGACCGGCCTGGCGGCCAGAGCGGCATCAGACATGGGTGGCTTCCCGTTCTGCGGCGTGCGCCTTGTCCACGGTGTTGAAGTGACGGCGTATGAGATTGAAGTCGAAGGCGATGGCGAAACCGGCAAGACTGACGCCGAACACCACCATCTCGGAATCCGCCGCGCGGGCCAACAGGAACAGGCCGACGACGCCGAACGCCGCGACCATGGTTCCGACAAGCACGCTTGAAAAGCTTTCCATCTCCACCTCTCCTGACTCACAGCAGCAAATTGCTGCGCTGCGGGGTTGTTAACATTGATTCATGTCAACGCCATACACCATAGCGGTTAGAACCGGACGATGATGACGGATCTCCATTGGCTGGGCGCGTTGTGCTCCTCCGATACCGCCCTGCGGGGCGGGTTGGTTTTCGGGTTGTTCGTGGCCGGCGCGGCGGGCAGCGTGGTGCACTGCGCGCCGATGTGCGGCGCCTTCGTGCTCGGCCAGGTGTCCGAGCGCATGGCGCGGCTGCCGGCGGCGCGGCTGTGCGAGCGGCAGCGCATCGGCAACGGGATGCTGATGCCGTACCACCTCGGGCGGCTGTGCACCTATGCCGGGCTGGGGGCGGCGGCGGCCGGCTCGGCCGGGGTGCTGGGGCAGGCGGCGTGGTTCGGATGGTTGTCCGCGGCGCTGCTGGTGCTGGCCGCCGCGCTGTTCCTGGCGCTGGCCCTGCGGCGGGTGCTGCCGGGCCTGACATCGTTCGAGCGCGCACCCCGGTTTTGGGCCGGGCTGCTTGGCCGCCTGACACGGTCGATCCCGCGCGGTTCGGCTGGCGGCGAGTTCCTGCTCGGGATCGCGCTGGGGTTTTTGCCCTGCGGATTTCTGTATGCGGCGCTGGCCGCCGCGGCGGCCTCCGGGCGGCCCGCGCTGGGGGCCGCGGCGATGGCCGCATTCGGACTGGGCACAGTCCCGAGCCTGATGGTCGTCGGGATCGCCGGGAACGCCGCCGGCCGGAGATGGAGCCGCGGAGTGGCGCTCGTTGCCCCGGTGCTGATGGCTGTCAACGCGATGCTGCTGCTGGCGCTGGCCTGGCAGCGCATGGCTTAGGCGGGCATACCCGCACGTGGGGCGGTATGCCCGTGCCGTCATGACGCGGAAGGGCCTGTGTCCCCCGCGTCATGGCCGGCTTTAGTCCGGCCATCCACGACTTTGCCGAAACCGGCCTTGTAAGTCGGGGATGGCCGGGACAAGCCCGGCCATGACACGGGGTCAACGGCCGTGCCTCGGTCCGTTAAGTCAGCACCTGAGCGGACGCGCCTCGGCGCAACGATGCGCGAACGGCGACCGGCCGAAGCGGCCTTCACCGCCGCGTTAGAAGCGGTAGCCGATGCCGGCACCGATAACCAGCGGATCGAGGGCATCATGGGCCTTCACCGTGGTGCCCAACGCGTCGATATGCGCGTCGGCGTTCAAGAAGATCTGCTTAATGTCAAAGTTGGCGAACCAGTGACCGGAGAAGTTATAGTCGACACCCGCCTGCAACGCCACTCCGACATTATTCCCGACCGTAAAGTGCGTCACCGGCGGGTTGGAGGGACTTGTCGCATACCAGAATGCCACCGTCCCGCCGACGCCGACATACGGGCTGAACGCCGAGTGCGGCAGGAAATGATATTGCAGGGTCAGCGTCGGCGGCAAAATCCATGCGCTGCCGACATCGAAACTGCCGACGGCCGTTCCCTGCGCCGAAATGGTATGCCGGGTCGACGCCGCGATCAGTTCAAGCGCGAAGTGGTCGGTCAGGAAGTAGGAGAAATCCACTTCCGGCGCGGCCTGCGCGGTCGCCGAGACGTGGCCGCCGATGACGGAGATCGAGCTGGAATTATCCTCGGGAATGACGCCGATGGCGCGCAGGCGGACCATGAACGTGCCGGCTTCCTTGCCGACGAGCGGTTGGTTCAGGTCAAGCGGGCTTTGAGCAATGGCCGAACCGGTGGCGACGGCGCTCAGCACCGTCGCGGCGAACAGCAGCTTTTTCATAATATCTCCTCGCGCGACCGGTACGGAAAACCCTCGCGTCAATACAATCGCCCGTATACGGCGGGCGCACCGAAGAACTATTTTGTGCCGTTAACAGGGTTGATTCAGATCAAACGATTTTCCAATCATTCCTATTTGTAGCATAAATGCCACATTCGGATCAGGCGCCCTCGCCGCCCTCGCCATCGGGCATCAGCAGGCCGATCCGGCTCAGATCGGCCGTCGCGCGGCCCTGCTCGTCCCGCATCACCGCGTCAGCGAAGCGCATGCCGAACCGGATATGCTCGGCCGGGTAGTCCTTCATGTCCTGCACCGCGGCGGACAGCGCATGGTCGCGCGCCTCGATCGTCAGGAACAGCCTGGCGCCGGACTCCGACAGCGTTGCCGCGTCATGGCCGTGCAGCGGGCTGGACTCGTCGATGACATGGATCAGCAGCCAGGGCATCGCGAACAGCGGCAAATGCGACTGCTGCAGCCGGAGGGTGTGGATGCGCCGCATGAAAATGCCCTCCGCCGAGTGTTCGGCGAGCAGGACGAACACCTGCGCGTCCGCGTCGCTCATCATCGTCGCCCGCCCGTTCGCCAGGCGCAGCATCAGCGCGTGCCGGCCGTTATGGGTGCAGACGACGGCATCGTCCGCGTAGAGGATCTTCGCCCTGGGCCGGGAGAAGCGGACGAACAGCAGCCCGGTGACGATGGCGGTGAACGCCATGCCGGTGACGATCTCGGCGGCCGAGACGATGTGGCCGTACAGCGTCGCGGGCGCCATCACGCCGTAGCCGACGGTGGCCAGGGTCTCGATGCTGAAGAAGAACGCGTCGCTGAACGATCCCGGGCGCGCGTTGGCGATGTCGCCGGGGCTGAGGACGTAGAGCAGCGCGAAGACCACGTTGATCGCCAGCCAGCAGCCGAGAATGACCGCCGCGAACCCCGGAACCGGCAGGCTGAGCGCGGTGTAATAGGGGTCGCGCAGATCGAACCGCCGCACCCCCGTCTTCGCCAGACCAAAATCCTTCGGGCCGATGGGGATCGGCTTCGGCTGGTGGCGGTGCTTGCGGTTTGTCATGCAGGACGGGATTTAGCGCGTTGGCTGGACTGCGTCACGCAATCCGGCCGGCTGTTGCGCCAGTCCGCCGGCGAAGGCGTCATTGTCGGACGGCGACGGAAGGCGGCCGCCGCGGCGGTGCTACCCGGGCATCAGGTCGGGCCGGTTCTTCGGAAACCGGGCGACCACCCCGGGGTCGAGGTTGAAGGTGGCGGCGACCATGTCGGGCGGCGAGTGGGCCAGCCAGTCGGAGAACGAAACCTCCTCGTAACGCGCGGACCGGAAAACGGCGATCAGCACGAGGTCGGTTGTCCCGGTGTTCTCGATGTAATGGCCGAGTCCTTTCTTGACGTAGCCGATATCCCCGGGATGGAAATTGGCGGTGTTGGCGGAGGGGCCGGCATTGAACACGGTCATGCGCCCGGTGCCTTTCAGGTAGTATTGCCACTCATCCGCGTTCGGGTGCCAGTGCATCGTCCGCATGGCGCCGGGCGTTATCGTCACCAGACCGGCCGCGATCGTCGTGGACACATGGAAATTGGAGCTGTCGGCGATCTGCACGGAGCCGCCCCGGCTGTCGCTGACCTTCGGCGCGTTGGCGAGCGAGAAGACGAAGGGATATTCCGGCTTGCCGGCCTTGCTGGCGATGGCTTCCTGCACTTCGGCCAATGGCGGGGGCACCTTGCCCTGGAAGATCCAGCGGTTCTGCAGCGGGATGTTCTTGAACGACTCCGCCGGCACGCCGAAATTCTTGGCCAGCACTTCGGGCGGCGTGTGCGCCATCCAGTCGGTCGCCGGCAGGGTGTTGAATTCGGAGGAGGCGCCGTTGTCGAACGCGAGCACGAACTCCGCCCCGTCGGGGCCGAGGCCTTGCAGGGAGTGCGGCAGGCCGGCCGGGAAATACCACAGGTCGCCTTCCTTGACGTCCGCGGCGAACGGGCGGCCCTGCGCATCCAGCACGGTGATGCGGCAGTGGCCGTAGGTCATGATCGCCCACTCGGCCTGCTGGTGCCAGTGCAGTTCGCGGATGCCGCCGGCCGAGAGGCGCATGTTGACGCCGGCGATCTCGGTGGAGATGGCGAAGTCGGACTGGGTGACCTGGCGGCCCCAGCCGCCGTCCTGGATGCGGCGGGGTGCGAGGTTGAACGAGGCCCAGAAGGCCGGCATGCTGCCGGCATCGGTGGCCGGCGGGTCGAGGAAGGTTGGCATTGTGGCCGCCAGTCCGGGATCGTGCGGCCCGGGGATGGTCAGCGTGTTGGGGTTGGTGACGTTCACGGCACCTTCCGGCGGCAGGTCCGGATTGCCGAATGTGGCGGCACGCGCGGGGCTGGCGGCGAGTGCCGCGCCGCCGGCTGCGGTCGCGGCCATGATGCTGCGGCGTGACAGTGGTTTTGTTTTCATCTTGTCCCCGGGCAAATGATTCATGTGGTTGTTATGAATTAAGCGTACGGTTGATCAAGCGAAAAGACGCGAAACAACCGAAGGTGAGAAAGGTCGGTCACCTCATGAACCAGTCAACCAACCGGCAGGATCGGCCGAACACCGTTCCGTGGCCCCCGATCATCTTCGCCGGCGCGGTCGCGGCGGCGGTGATCCTCGGACACGTCTATCCGCTCGGCGGCGTTCTGCCCTCCGGGACCGCCCTTCGTTGTGTCGGAGCGGTCATTCTGTTCACCGGCATCGGCTTCGATGTCGCGGCCATGCGCGAGATGCGCCGGCACCGCGCCAACATCCTGCCGCACCGGGCGGCGACCGCCCTGGTGACCTCGGGACCGTTCGCCCTGTCGCGCAACCCGATCTATCTCGGCAATACCCTGGTGCTGACCGGAGCGGCCCTCCTGTTCGGCAGCCTCTGGCTGCTGCTGGCCGTTGCCGCCGCGGTTCCGGCGGTATCCGTGCTCGCGATCCGGCGGGAGGAAGCGCATCTCGCCGCGCAGTTCGGCGACGCCTGGACCGCCTACGCCGAGCGCACGCCGCGGTGGATTCGTCTCCGATTCTGATCCGCCAGCGCCTGCCGCGACAGGTGGCCCGGACGAGCCGGGCCATGACGATTGTATAGAACCCTACGGCAGCAGCGGATTCGCCGTCTCGATCTTCCTCGGCACGTCCCCGGACGACCAACCCCCGCCCAGCGCCTCGATCAGCGCCACGCTGGCGACCAGCCGGCTTTGCTGCACCGCCAGGGCCGATTGCTGGTTCGACAGCAGCGATGTCTGCTCGGTGATCACGCTGGTATACGGCACCGTCCCCGCCTTGTAGGCATTCAGCGTCGCCTCCACCGCGCGCCTTGTCGAGGCCACCGCCAGCGCCTCGGCCTGCGCCTGCAGCTCCAGAATCCGCAGGTCCGACAGCGCGTCCTCCACCCCCTGGAACGCGGTCAGCACGGTCTGCCGGTAGGTCGCCACAGAAGCGTCATACGTCGCCCGCGCCGCCTGCACCGCCGCCCGGCGCTCGCCGCCGTTGAACACGGTTTCCGACGCCGAGGCGCCCAGCGACCAGATCTGGTTGCCGACATTGAACAACTGCCCGATCGGATTGCCGGCATACTCGCCGAGCGCCGACAGCGAGACGGTCGGGTAATACGCCGCCACCGCCACGCCGATCAGCGCGTTCTCCTGCTGCATCGCCCGTTCCGCGGCGGCAATGTCAGGCCGCCGCTCAAGCAGTTCGGACGGCAGCCCGGGCGGCAGTATCGGCACGTCCGCGGCCAAAGGCGCCGGCGCGATGGTTACGTCAGACGGCGGATGGCCGGTCAGTACCGCGATCGCGTGTTCGAACTGCGCCCGCTGGATGCCGACGGCGATCAACTGCGCCTGCGTCGACTGCAGCAGCGCCAGAGCCGTTACGTAGTCGGTGCTGGCGGTCGTGCCGGCGCGGTATTGATTCTCCGTGATCTGCAAGGCGCGGCGGTAGGCGGCGACGGTCTCGGTCAGCAGCTGCGCCAGCGAGTCCTCCGCCCGCAGATCGAAATAATCCGCCGCCAAGGTCGCCTGCGCCGATAGTTTTGCGTTCGCAAGATCAGCCGCGCTGACCTGGGCGCTGGAGACGCTGCTCTCGATCTGCCGCCGCACGCTGCCCCAGACGTCCGGCACCCAGGAGACGGTGCCGCTGATGCTGTAGGTCGTGCCGCTGCGCCCGCCGCTGAACGACGAATTGCCGGAATTGATGCTGGACCGCACGCTGCTGCCGCTGCCGCCGCCGCCGCCGAAACGGGAGACGCCGGGGCTGAGGCCGATGGTCGGGAACAGGCTGGCGCGGGCCTCGGCGACCAGCGCGACGGCGTTGCGGTAATCCGCCTCGGAGACTTTCACGGTCTGGTTGGAGATCTCGACCATGCGTTCGAGACGGTCCAGTTCCGGGTCGTGGTAAACCGACCACCAGTCGCCTTTGTCCACCGCATCCGCCGGCTGGGAGATCTTCCAGCCCTGGAGTTCCTTGAACGCAACGGGCGTGGGCGCATCGGGACGTTTGTAGTCGGGCCCGACCATGCAGCCGGTCAGGATGAACATGAGAGCTATGACGGCAAGTGAGGGCAGGGCGGAGCTGGCAAGTGCGGACAGGACGGAGGCGTCAGCCGAGCGACCCCGCCGCCGCCCCCGCCCCCGTGTCATGGCCGGGCTTGCCCCGGCCATCCACGATTTGCGGTGCCGGTTGAGCCAAACTCGTGGATGGCCGGGCCAAGCCCCATGGCTATCAGGATAAGGCGCAGCCGGAGAAAAGTTTGGCCGAGGCGTCGCTCTTTCATCGTCATGGCCCGGCTTGTCCGGGCCACCTATCGCGGCAGGGCGCTGATACGGGCGGCCCGGACAAGCTGGGCCATGACGTTGGGGA
>CAINOE010000010.1 GCA_903851415.1 uncultured Rhodopila sp.
CGGTCCGGCAGTTCGCGCATGACCTGCGGGAACTGGCGCGAGATATCTACAAAGCCGACCGTCTGCGGGCCGGAGCGGCGGCCGACGCACGGGAAGCATCCGGTGCAGCGCATGACCCAACGATATACAACGCCGACATGGAACGGGCCGTCTCCGACAGGGCGGCGCGGGAGCATGCAACTTACCGATACGAAATGGCCCCGGTGCCGGACAGGCGGGTGATCGACGAAGCCTTTGGAGATTTGGCCCGCAACATCCCAACCCGCGAACAGAGAGTGCGGAACACCATGGACGTTCCAACAGCCAAAGCAGAGGTCGCGCAGGGCAGGCAAGACCTTCGCGCAGCCAGGCAAGAGCGCGCTGACGGCGATCTTCTGCAGCAGACGCTTGCGATCGGCAGGCAGGTCGAGGCGGCGCGGAAGGCCGAACAGCCGGCCGAGCAGAAGGCCGAGACCAGGGGGCGGAGCATGCGGGTTTAAGCCGGGGCGCCGCAGGAAGCGGGAGCGGGGGGCCGAGTCGCCGTGATGGTCTCTGACCGGGGCCGCTCAAGGAACGCCACCGGCTGCGCAACCTCAGCCAGGCGCCGATGCAACTGATCGAACAAGGGAGGGCCACCGCCCGGCAAACGATCTGAAAATGCGAAAGCCCGCCTTGCCGGGCGGGCTTTCGCGAAACTCGTGATGGGCCTTACGGCTCGGGTGAAGGGTCACTCAACACCCTTACCCTAGTACGAAGACGCCTTCGAGGTCAAGTGGAAATTGCCGTTTCCGCTGGCGGGAGAGGCTTGCCCATCGCGATCCCACCAACAGGAGGATTGTGATGCAGACGGAATGCGCCATTGGGGCGCAACGGGGGGGCTTTGCCGGTGCCCCGACCGGCTTTCGAAAACTGACGCCGGGCCTGCTGCAGGCGGACCGGGCGGCTGAATGTTTTGACGGCCTGCCCGATGAGGTTGATTTTCATGGTCAGTTGCTGGCCGCCTTCAAGGCGGCGGCGCCGCGGCTCGGCCTTTCGGTGCGGCTTGTTCATGCGCTCGACTGGCTGTTTCGCTTTACCCGGCCGCAGGACTGGGAACCGGGCGGGAGGCCCATCGTGTGGCCGTCCGCCGCGACGCAGCAGGAGGCCCTGGGCCTTTCGGAAAGCCGGGTCAAATCGATCAATCGCGGCCTGATCGACGCCGGCCTCGTCACCATGAAAGACAGCCCCAGCGGCAAGCGCTGGGGGGTGCGCGACGGTGACGGGCAAATCGTCGAAGCCTACGGCTTCGACCTTTCGCCGATCGCCACCCGCCACGCGGAATTTGTGCGGCTGGCGGCCGAGGCCAAAGCAGAGCGCGAGCTGATCGGCCGATTGCGCCGGCGTGCGACGATAGCGCGCAAGGCCATTGCCCAGATCCTTGAGACGGTTGCCGAGTACGGCTTCGGCGACGGCGAGTGGTCCCGGCTCAGGCTTGATACCGCGGCATTGGTCCGATCGCTGCGGCAGTTCGAGCGGCCGGAGGAGATCGCCATCGGCGTGGCAAGCCTGGAGCGGCGGCAAACCGAGGCCAAAGAGCGCCTTGAAAAGCTTCTTGATGCTGTCGATTCAGGCCCCTCGGGGCCTGAAAACAGGCCCCACAGTATACCTACAAACCCAGGATTTGATTCTGAAGAAGCTGTAATGGCTTCCGAAGGGTGTAAGTCGGGATCAGATCCGGTGCCTCCCGGTGAAACGCCGGAGCGGAGCGAAGCCGCGCGAAGCCGGGAGGAGCGTGACAGCGCTGCCGCCGGCGCCGCGCCCGGGACGGGCCACCCGCTCCCCCCGATCAGCCGGGCGAGCGGGCCGCGGACGGACAGCGGCACCGTCATGCGGATGTCCGTCCGCGAGCTGCTGGCCTTCGCGCCGCGGCTCCGGACCTACCTCAAAACCCCGACCCCGGCCTGGCCCGAGATCGTCGATGCCGCCGACTGGCTGCGCGGCGAAATGGGGGTTTCGCAACACCTTTGGGGCGAGGCGTGCCAGGCCCTGGGCCGCGAGGCCGCGGCGATCGCCATCGCGTTGGTCTCGGCCAAACCGGCGGAGCATTTCCGCACGTCGCCGGGCGGCTACTTCCACGGCATGGTGGCAAAGGCGAAGACCGGCGAGCTCAATCTTGCACGCACGATCTGGGGCTTGCGCCAGCAAAGGGCCTGCATGGCCGGACCAAAGCACGCCCCGACCGGACATTGCAGGGAGAGTCCCTGAACCCCGGTCCGGGCCGAAGAATGCAGGCTTAGTGGCCGGGACGCGGGCCGCGACTGTGCTGGCGGGTCGATTCCCGCCGGGGTGTGTGGCTCCGCGCCTCGGCGAGGGTGCGCGCCAGCAGGTCTTGCGCCTGGTCCCTGACCGTCCGCATCACCCGGTCGGCCGTTTCCATGACGCGCCGCGCGACCTCCGTCGCCTTGTCCATCCGGTAATCAGTGATGCCGCTCTGCGGCTCGCTGCGCTCGGCCGCTTCAATGCCGCGATGCCGGCTGCCCAGCACGTTGCGGCGGACCTCGACCGCATGCGCCAGCATGTCCGTGACCTGCCGCTTCTCCGCGAACCTGCTCAGGTTGCCGGCGATGTTCCGCACCACGTCCTCGCGATTCGGCACCTCATACAGACCATGCCTCTGCCGTGCGACGATCGCCTTGCGCTCGGCCGAATCGGACGCCACGAGATGAACGTCTTCCTCCTGTCGCGACAGGCCCGTGTAAGCCTTGTTGCCCGACACCTGTCCGGAGCCGCCCGGCATCGAAAGGATGGCCGCCGTCTTCGTCATCGACTGCGCGCTGTCGATTGTCACGGCCATGCCCATCGTGACTCTGATCGGATCGGTCTTCGGCGCTCGCCAGGGCCGCATCGCCTCCCATGTCACGCGACCCTCGGTGCCCTCGGCATTGCGCACCCGCAACCCGTCCGGCTGCACCTCCAGCACGTCGACAACGGTTCCGTTCGAGCCAAGCAGCTTGCCGCGCTGCGGCGTATCGGCATCGAAAGTGCGCAGGAACAACCGCAACCGGTCGCCGCTCGCGATCGGCAGGTCGAATTGCTCGCCGCTGTTCGGGTCTATCGCGCGCCGGACGATGTCGGTCTTGCCGATTTCCCCTGCGTCCCGGCGCAGCTCCCGGATGGCCTTGCCGACCTCAAGCGCCTGGGCGTTGGTCGGCGTCATCACCAGCAGCGAATAGTCCGGGTTTGTCGCATTGGCGTCAGTGAGCGTGCGCCACAGCTGCGCGGTGTGTTTGATCGTCGCCTCCGTGCCGCCCGCGACCAGGTGGAATTTGCCGTCCTCGTTCAGCGCCGCGATCCCCTCGGCAGCCCGGCCATCCCGGAACATCGTCGTAACCTCCCTGCCCCGCTCGGTCCGCTGGCGGATGGTGGACAGCAATTTCGGGATATTCTCGTCGCCGATTGCCGTCGCCATCAGGTTGATTGCCGGGCTGTCGACCGCCTGACACTGCTTCGGATCGCCGATCTCGGCCAACTGGCAACCGGTCTGCGCCGACAGCGTCAGCAGCGCCGCCTGGTGGCGAATGCCGATCTGCGACACCTCGTCGGCGACGATCACCGAGTTGGCGTCGAGCGTGATCCGGCCCTTTGCAACCCGCCGCAGAAACGCCTCGATGGCAACCGCCTGGTCAACGCCGGCGTCCCGCAGTGCGTCGGTCGAACGCCACGGCACCGTCATGCCGTAAACCGTCTTGCCCTGTGCGTGCCAGGCATCAACGAGCGTGGCGACGACCGCCGACGTCTTTCCGGATCCGGCCACGCCGATGCTCAGGGACACCCGGCCGCCCTCGCCGATGCGGTGCGCCATCGCAAGCTGTGCCTTCCAATGCGCCCCCTCGCGATCGATCTTCGGATGCCTGGCAAGGAACCGCTCGGCTGCGGCGTCGATCTGCCCGGCCGTCAGTGCCGTGGATCTGTCGGCCGCCGCCGCACGGACCGCGGCGACGACCGACTCTTCCAGTTCCACGTTCTTGCCCGTGGTCACGTTGCGCTCGATCCGGCCGTCCTTGCCATGCGTCATGAACTCTATGAGGTTGGTTTTTTCACCCCGCAACGTGACGCCATGGTTGCGGAAGGCGCCGACGACCGCGGCGATATCCGCTGCCGGGTCGTCCTTGCCGATGCCGCTGACGATCAGACCGCGTGTCGCGATCTCGCGCAGTTTGGCTGCGCTGATGACGGCGTTCGCCTGCAGCTCTTTGTCGAGCAGCGGCAGCGCCGCCTCCCGCGCGACCTTGATGCGCTGATCGGGCGTCAGCTCGGGGGCGATCGCGTCCGGCCGCAGCACCGATCGATGTTTATAGCCGGCGCGCTCGGCTTCCTCTTTCCACCGCGCCCGTTCGGTTTTGATGTCGCCGCCGCCGGGCTCGGGCAAATCCTTGTCCCGCCGCGTCGCGGCAACCCCTTTGTCCAGCAGCGCGATCCGTTGCTCGTTGGTCAGGGCGCCCCACTCCTTGTCGAAATACTTCCTGACGAACGCCTCGGCGGCCTTGGTGCCCTCCGTTGTTCGCCTCGACATGAACTGCCGCAGCCAGTCGGGCACGGCCGCGATCCTCGCCTCGCCGTTCGGCCCCAAGGTCACGTCGATGCCGTATTGCCGGGCCTCGGTCGCAAACGCCGCATGGCCGACGGCACCGAAGACCTTCACCTCGCCGTCCAGCAAACCAATGTTGACAGACGATATCCTGCCGCTGGCCGTCAGCATGCTCGACAGCACCGGGTTGTGGACATGCAGGTGCGGATCATACCGGCCGCCCGGCACGTCCCTCGGCTCGCTGAACGCGTTGCCCTCCGCGTCATGGCGGATCACGTCAACGGTCGGGCGGGCATCGGCATGTTCGACGCTCAGCCACGCCAGCTTTGCAGCCTCGGGGGGGCCGGAGCCGCCCGCGCCGGTTCTGGCGACGGCGATTTGTCCTTCGAGATAGGTCATCGCAACGCCGTTGGCATTGCGCACCATGGACCGGATCAGATCCGCTTCGGCGTCGGTCGGGGCCAGCGCAAAGGCCACCGAGACGCTCTTGTCCGCGTTCCAGACCATATCGATGTACGCGACCGGCGGGGCGGTGGCGTTGATCCCCTTGCGGTAGTCGTGCAGGTCGTTCTTCTGCACGGCCCGCTCGATGTCCGCGTCGGTTGCCTCGCGGTCCATCGGCAGGCCGAGCGAGCGCTGGAATTTCCGGATCGCCGAGTTGACCCGCTCGGTCGATAGCGGCTTCGCTTGCTTCGGCTTTTCCTGCTGTGGCTCCTCCTGTGGATCCTCCCCGGGCTTGGTCGCCGCCGTCACGACATCGCCATCCGCGCGCCTGCCCGCCAGCACGTTTCTGACTTGCTCGACGGTCGGCGCCGCCTCCCGGTCCAGCCCGAAGATATCGGCAATCGACCGGTGCTCGCTGTGTTTTTTCTTGCCCCCGATCTCGTTGCCCGCGGCCGTCCGGTTGTCCATCAGGTGCGCCAACTCGCGCACCGACAACGGGCGGCTCATGTCGATCTCAAGACGCTTGGCAAGCTCGGGGTCGATGTCCGGCCTGATCCGGGCGCCGGCCGCCATCGCCGTACCGCTCGCACGGAATGCCGCCATCGCCGTCGCTGTGTCCAAATCCTTGGAGATCTGCGCCTGCACCGCCTCCGTATCCTGCCCGGCGGCCAAACCATCGGCAACGCGTGAATGTAATAACTGCGTTATAGCATCGTCACGATGAAGGTCCCCGATATGCACTTGCCGGCCCAGCTCGACGACGCGCGGCGCCATCTCCGCCTCCCGGCCCGCATAGTAGCGGGCCAGGGCGTCAACCTTCTGCCCCGGCTCCTGTGCCTTGCTGAGCAGATAGTCCATGTAGATGCCGCCGCTTCCGCCGACACCGACCTTGTAGGTTCCGGTCACGCGCCGGGCACGCGCGCCTGGATGTTTTCCAGCATCTCCGTGTGCCGTCTGCCGCTCAACACCAACTCGGCCAGCAGTTCACCCAACGGGTCGCCGTCCGGCTTGCGCGACACCGCCTCCAACACCCGCGCCGCCAGGTCGGCGGTCGTGGTCTGGTTGCTGATGACCACGCGCATGGCCTGCGCCAGCACGTTTATCTCGGCCGCCAGGCCGTCCAGACGCTCAAGCACGGCCGTTAACCCCTGCTCTGCCATGGAAGTCCTCCCATGTTGTTTGCGGCCCTTACCCGGCAAGCTCCTTTGTCATCCCTGTCCCCTACCCTGCCGCCTTGCTGCCTGCACTGCGGTTAGCAGTGCCGTTGGTCTGATAGGCCAAACCAACCCCTGCCACCCACTCCTGTCTTTGTCATCATGTGCTAGACTTCTGTCAATCACCGCGACGGCAGTTGACAATAAGCGGGACGGATGTTGATAATCCACACTATGGCCGGTAAGCCGATGGCCGATGACGAAGCTGCCGATTCCCATAGAAGTTCTGACCGAAGCCGCAACGACGCGGGGATCGACCCTCTATGCCTGGATGATCACGCACCACGACACATTTGAGGCTATTGTTAAGCAAGCCGTGCGGCCGAACTGGGAACTCCTGGGTCAGCGGTTCGGTGAATACGGATTGCGGGATGGCAGCGACGGCGTCCCGTCCGGCGAGACCACACGGCAAACCTGGTGGAAGGTGCGCAAGGCTGTTGCCGCCAGACGTGCTGCAGCAGTCAAGCGTGCTGCTGCGGACAAGTCCGGGCCCGTAGCGCCACAGCGCTCCGTCACGCCGGCCAAGCCAGCCAAGTCGGCACCCGGGAGAACCGGTCCGGCTGCCACTGATCTGGACGCTCTCTTTGGGGAGAGCGGTTTGAGTCTGCCCAAGGTTGTACGTTAACATTGGAAACGATAATTTTATGGCAACGAAACGCGAAGGCTCGGCTGTGGCTGAACTCGACCCCGGCGCTGCTATCGCCGGGCCTAAACTCATTGTAGCAGGTGGACGCGGAAAGGGTGGAAAGACAACCTTGATGCGGTGGGCGATCGAGCAGTCGCTCGCCCGCGGCGGGGAGCCGGTGATCGCCGACGCAGACCGGACCAACTCGACCCTGACGGCCTTCTTCGAGGCCGCACAGCGCCCGCCGTCGGCCGGGAATGAAGACGTGCGGCTGTGGCTGAATGCCCTTGTCGATACCCAGATCGAGAAGCGCCACACGATCTATCTCGATCTCGGCGGCGGTGACCTGATGCTGCGCCAGTGGTCGCGTGAACTCGACCTCGCGCGGTTCCTTGCGTCCTACGACATCACCCCGGTGCTGCTGCACATGCTCGGCAGCGACGTCGATGACGTGGCTTACCTGCGGACCCTGGAAGAGGTGTTCGCGCCGGCGCACACCGCGATCGTGCTCAACGAAGGCACCGTGCCGTCCGGCCGTTCGCCGCAGTCGGCGTTCGCCGCCGTTGTGGAACGCCCCGAGTTCCAGGCGGCGGTCTCGCGCGGTGCCAAGGTGCTTGGGATGCCGCGCCTCGGCTGCATGTCCGAGGTGGATCGCCGTCGTTTGAGTTTCGCCGCCGCCGCGGACCGCTCCGCGAAAGCGCTTCCGCCGACGATGCAGCAGGCGGTGCAGCTATGGTTGCGGGAGATGCCCGTCGCCCTCGCGCCGATTCTCGAATGGATAATCTGAGCGAGGAGCCGCCATCGTTCCGCGAAAGCCTCCGGGCGGCGGCGCGGGATGCCGGGATACTGCCCGACGATGCGCTCGGGCCGGTGATCGAGAAGCTCGCCGATCTGCCGGACGAAATCACCTTGCGCCTCAGCCCGCTTGTTGCGCGGGCCGAGGACGCGGCCCGAGGTGCCGCTGCCGCCAGGCTAGTGAGGGATTTGCCGGCCGCGCTCGACCGGTTCGCATGGCGGCACTTCGGGGCCTATCTCGTGGTAGCGGCGGTCGTGCTCGCCGCCGCCGGGACAGGTCTTTACCTGGGTGGATACCGGTCCGGCCGGGCGGCCGGCGAAGCCAGGGCGGTTCACCTGGAAGCCGCCTTAGGCACCGCGCTGACGAGAGACGACGCGGAAATCTGGCTTGCGCTGATCCGAAACAACACCGGCATCTCCGCCGCTCCGCGCTTGTGCGCTCCGCAGGATGGCCGGCTGGCGTGCCAGTTCACCCTGTGGGGCGGACCCGCTCCGCCGCCGGCCGATCCAACCTCAGCCGCGTCCGCCGCAGCGACAAAAACGCCGGGCCGGCGTTGAAAAGGGCCGGAACCAACCACCAGCCGGCGCGCGATCAGCACGCCGATCACGTCGCACCGCCCCCGGCTGACCGGGAAGCCTGATTATGTCTACGCGCTTCCGGAACAGGCGGTTCCGGTGGAAATAAAGCGGCACCGCGCCGGCAGGTTTGGGCCGCGCGATCGGGACGTGCAGCAGTTGCTGACGTATTGCGTGCCGGCGGAGGACGTATGGGGCGCGACCGTGACTCACGGCCTGATCGAATACCGGGACGGGCGGGTCGCGATTCCCTACGGGCCGGTGCAGCGCCGGCAGGTGCTTGATCTGGCCGAGGGGGTCCGGCGTGACCGGGTGGCGGCGGATGTCGCCCGCGATCACCGCGACGCCTGGAAATGCGGCCGGTGCGGCTATAGCGATACCTGCGGGCAAGCCCTGTCGGGGCGATAGAGCAACCGGCATCCGTCACCCGGAGGCACGCGCCGAGAAGCGGAGCGGAGCGACGCGCGCGGGCCGCAGCCCGGAGGGTGCGCCACAGGCGCAGGTCCACTTCCGCGGACACCCCGGTAGCCGGACTGTGCCGGCCGCCCCTTCCGACAAAAGAAACGAAGCGGCGGGAGCCTCGCGGCCCCCGCCTTTGGTGCCTCACCCGAAGGCGCCGAGCTGGGCGTCCGCGGATTGGCGGCTGATGCCGGCGCCGGAGGCGGGGGGCGCCTCGTAGGGCTTCCAGTCGTCGCCGGTGATGTGGGCGTAGGCGTGGACGGCGCCTTCCGCGGCGGCCATCAGGGCGAAGGCTTGCAGACCCATCTCGGCGGCGAACTGGCGGGCGCGTTCGGCCTTGCTGTCGAACCCGCCCGGCCCGTCGCGGTCCTCATCGCGGTCGTCGTTCGCTCCCTTGGCGGTGAGGTCGCGGGCGGCGGTGACCTTGGTGCCGTAGAAGGTGGCGGCGCCGTGGGCGGAACTGACGAAGGCGCCGGCGATGCGCTGGAGGTGGATCGCCATGGCCTTGTCGTTGAGGTCGTCGCGCAGGGTGTTGGCGCTGCGGACCAGGTGCTCCTCGGTGCCCTCGCGGATGGCGGCGTAGTCCACCGGGCTGAGTCCGAAGATGCGTGCCAGGTTCTCGGCGACGGCGGCGTTCGGGGCGTGCGCCTTGACCAGTTCCAGGGTGATGGCCTGGCGGACCGGCTGAATGCGGCGGGCGGACGGCGCGGTGTTCGGAGTGAATGACTTGGAGGCCATGATCTCATCTCTCTCGCTGCCGAGGGTGTCGCCGGCCCCATGCCTGCGTTATCCCCCTCGGGTGCGGTTCCTTCGGGCCGGGCAAGGCAGGCGCGGAAACCCCTGAGGACGGCAGTGGTGCGGGAGCGCAGCGACACGGTGCCGTCCGAACCGCAGGCGCTTCGCCGGTCATGACAGCCGGGCCGCTTGGCCCGGCCGGACGGCGAAGCGGGGGTTGCTGCGCCTGACGCCCGGCCCAAACCGCACGCATCCGAGGGGGTGACGCAGGCATGGGGTTGGTGGTGCCCTCGGTGGCGAGAGTTGCGAGCATGGCCCCCAACCAAGGCGGCACTCCCGATGCACCAGGCGGCTGCCCCGTTGCGGCGATGCCGGTTCCCGGGCTCACCCGCCCCGCTGGTCAAGGCCCTCGCCCCGTTTGCTGCCGCCCGAACCAACCCGCATCCGGATCAGCCCGGTGGATGTCCCCGCGTCCGCCCCGGGCACCGCGGCACGGTTCGCAGCGCCGGCACACTCCGCGGCGGTTCCGATGGGCATGGCCAATGGCGATCGCCTCGCGCCGTCGGGCGCAAGAGTGTCCGCCCTACGGTGCTGACATCTCGACGCACCAAGGTCACCGCCGCCCGCGACCCCCTCCGCCGGACGGACGTGACCGCCGATGCAGAGCGCGACGGGCCGGGCGGGTTCGGAAGCATGGCGACGCCGCACCTTTTGGTCCGCGATGAGGATCTGACGGCCGAGCATCATGGCTGCCGCGGAAGGGGCGGTTCTCGCTTCGCTCTCACCGTGACGCCTGGTAGCCCTGTGAGCCGCCCGCCGCTCCCGGCACCGCATTGGCCCGATCCGCATTGCCCGGCACGCAGCCTTCGGGTGAGGCACCAAGGCGGGGGCCGCGAGGCTCCCGCCGCTTCGTTTCAGCCGTCGCGAGAACGGCGGGGTGGCGTGGCTTTGCATCGGCTATGGCCGGGCTTGATTTGCGGGGCCGCTGCGGCACCGGCGAACCGCGCATACGCGCCGCTTAACGCCGGAATACTCAATGAATACAATATATTAAGTTTGACATACGGGCGCCGGCCGGCTAACATCCGCCTCAAATGGAGGCTGACGTGCACATCGATCTGCTGCCCGGTACAACGAATGTGGTGCGTTTCCCGGTCGAGCGCCGGGCGCGCCCGACGCTGGAATTGCTGCGGGAGATCGCGCCCGATTTGCGCGAGGTGCTGTCGATCGCCGAGGCGTTCGGCCTGGAGACGCCGCCGCCCGATCTGCGGGATCGGGTGGATGCGTTGACCGCCGAGTACATCCTCAACCAGTTCGGCGGCGTTGGCGTGCCGCCGGCGGGTGCTCTGGCCGCATTGCTTGATCCGGTCGTGGCCAGGGCGATTGCCGCTTGCCGGGCGGCGCATGACGCAGCGGCCGAGGCGCAGCAGGCGCCGCGACATGCATGGGCCGCCGGGCACGGCCGGACCGAGGCGCTGACGCTGCGAATGGTAAGCCTGTTCATCGCGGCGCTGGTCGCTGCCGAGGAGGCCGAAGGCGTGGCGCGCGCGGTTGGCCTGGCGCGGCGGGGTGAGCTTTGGACGCCGCGGGACCTGCGCGCCGACGAAGCGGCGCTGTTCGGCGAGGCGGCCAGCCGGGCCGGATAGGGCTTCGCTATCCGGTCCGGGTTCGGCAACCGCCTGCCGGGTCGCGGCAGGCGGTTGATCAGGCCGGGTCGCAGCGGTCCTACCGCCGGTTCCCGGAACCCGCCGGTGAGCCGGCATCGTTGCAGCCTTTCCGTTTCCGCTCATTGAGCAGGGCAACGGCAGCCCGTTCGCACTCCTGTTCGTGTGCCAGCCAACCCGCCAGTTCGAGGTCTTTTTCGCTTGCCGGCGGGCGGTGGCCCGCGGGGTGAACAATGGTTTGGTCAGTCATGAAACTTGTCCTTTACCGCGTCTGTTCGGTTGTTCAGTGCAAAGGCTCATCATCCGGAACGCCGCCCCCGGGCGCCTGCGCTGACGGACCACCCGCGGCACCGCCGCCGCCCGTCCGTTCCCCGGCCCTTTTCATGTCGAACCGCAGGTCGCCGTCGTAGTTTTCCAGATGAACCTCGGTGCTGTAGTGGTCGACTCCAGCCGGGTCCTGCCATTTGCGGGTGCGCAGCTTGCCCTCGACCCGCACCTTCATGCCCTGCTCAAGATGCTTCTCGGCAATCCTGGCAAGGGCCTCGTTGAAAATCACCACGCGGTGCCATTCGGTTCGCTCTACCCAGTCGCCCGAACGCTGATCCTTCCAGCTTTCGCTCGTCGCGATGCTGAGGGTGGCGATGATCTTGCCGGCCTGTGTCGTCCGCATCTCCGGGTCACGCCCCAGATTGCCGATCAGTTCCACCTTGTTGACGGAGAGTCCCATCGTCCCATTCCTTCATGCATTGTTCCGTCGGGAAGCCCGCCGGCTCCGTGCCGGTGTCGTTCCCTCGGGTGCGGTCTGAAGAAGCCGGGAGCGGGACCGCCCGCCCCCGAGCGCCGCGGCTTGGTGCGGGAGCGCAGCGACACGGCAGCGGGGCGAGCCGGAGGCGATCGGCGTAGCCGATCGGGGATGCGGACGCGGGACCGGTCCCGGGTTAGACCGCGCGTAACCCGCGGGGACGCCACCGGCACGGAGACGGGCCTGCTTCCACACTTTTCTCCCATTCATCC
>CAINOE010000011.1 GCA_903851415.1 uncultured Rhodopila sp.
GAAATGTCGCTGCTCGACGGCGAGCCGTGCAGCGCCGACGTCACCGCGCAGGAGGACTGCACCCTGCTGGTGATCGAGCGCGGCCAGTTCCTCAATCTGCTGCGCGCCAACGCCGCGCTGTGCCTGCACCTGATGACCCTGCTGACCCGCCGCCTGCGCCGCGCCAACGCCGCGCTGGAGGACATGGCGCTGCTCGATCTGCCGGCGCGCCTCGGCCGGCTGCTGGCGCGGCTGGCCAACGACTACGGCGTCCCGGTCCGCAGCGGCACGCGGATCGAGGTCAAGCTGTCGCAGAAGGACCTGAGCACGCTGGTGGGCGCCTCGCGGGAGAAGGTGAACAAGCAGATCCGGCAATGGGAGGAGGACGGCGTGCTGGCCAAGGACAACGGCCGGATGGTCGTCTGCGACACGCGGGCGCTCGCCCCCCTGCACTGAACCATGGGCGCCGCCGATCGGCTTTGGGTCCGCAAATTGCGGCTGTGCACGGGCCTGACGCTGTTTTGCTATGTTTGCACCCATCTGCTGAACCATTCGCTCGGCAATATTTCCATTCCGGCCATGGAAGCCGGCATGTTCGTGCAGAAGTGGATCTGGCAGGGGATCATCGGCACCGCCGCGCTGTACGCGGCGCTGAGCACGCATTATCTGCTCGGTCTGTGGGCGTTCTATGAACGGCGGCATTACGGCTGGACGGTCACCGAGGTGGCGCAGCTTGTCCTCGGCCTCAGCATTCCGTTTCTGCTGATGAACCATCTGTTCGTCACGCGGATTTCGCTGGCGGTGTACGGCACGGAAAAAGGCTACGCGCAGGAACTGTATTCGTTTTGGGTGGCGGCGCCGCGGCTCGGCGTGCTGCAGGTGTCGGTGCTGGTCGTCGCCTGGATTCACGGCTGTATCGGCCTGTATCAATGGCTGCGGCTGAAGCCGATGTTCACCCGCTGGATGCCGTATCTGTTCTGCGGCGCCGTGCTGCTGCCGGTGCTGGCGCTGCTCGGCTTCTTCCAGGGCGGCCGGACCTTGCTGGCGCTGGCGCAGGACCCCGCCTGGCGCGCCGCCAACCTCAATCCCTGGCAAATCGGCCTGCCGCCGCAGAACCGGCAGCTTGTGATGTGGCGCGACCTCAGCCTGTGGGCGGCGCTGGCCGCGCTGGGGCTGGTGATCCTGGCGCGGGTGGTGCGCGCGCTGCGGGAGTGGCGCGGCGCGGCGATCCGCGTCACATACCCGGACGGGCGGTCGGTGCGCGTGCCGATGGGCTTCAGCGTGCTGGAGGCCAGCCGCAGCGCCCGGGTGCCGCATGCCTGCATCTGCGGCGGCCGCGGCCGCTGCTCCACCTGCCGCATCCGCGTCGTCTCCGGCATCGCCTGCATCCCGCCGCCCTCCGCCGGGGAGCAGGCGGTGCTGCGCCGCATCAACGCCGCCCCCTCGGTGCGGCTGGCCTGCCAGTCGCGCCCGGCCGGAGACGTCAGCGTGGTCCCGCTGCTGCCGGCGAACTGGCCGGTGGCGGCGCTGCGGCGGCGCGAATGGCCGCTGCCGGGGCAGGAGCGCTTCATCGCCGTGCTGATGGTGGACATGCGCGACTCGACCCGGCTGGCGGAGACAAGGCTGCCATTCGACGCCGTCTTCATCGTCGATCGCTTCGTCACCACCGCCGGCGCGGCGGTCACCGCCAGCGGCGGGCGCGTCAGCCATTTCCTCGGCGACGGGCTGATGGCGACATTCGGCCTGGCATGCGAGCCGCGCGAGGCCTGCTTCCAGGCGCTGTCCGCCCTGATCGCCATCGGCCGCGGCATCGAAGCGCTGAACGCCGTGCTGGTGAAGGAAACCGGCGAGACAATCCGCTTCGGCATCGGCTGCCATTGCGGTTCGGCCGTCGTCGGCGACATCGGCGACGGGGCGATGCGGACCTTCACCACGCTGGGCGATGCGGCCAACGTCGCGGCACGGCTGGAGGCGTTGTGCAAGGAGTTCCGCTGCGAGGCGGTGATCTCCCACGACGTCTGGACAACCGCCGGGTTTTCGATGGTCGTCCTGCCGGGGCAGGAAGCGGCGCTGCGCGGCCGCGACGCCCGGCTGCTTGTCCATCCGATCGAGCGGGTGGAGCAGCTTGCAGCGGTGGTCGGGGAGGCGGCTCGGCCGTGACCGGGGGCGGCATGGCGCGCGCCGCGCTGCAACGAACTTGCCGCTTGCCGGGGTAAGTGATTTTGTTTAGAGACGATTCCATAAGTAAATCTATAGTGACCTGACTGGACTGCTTGCATGCGCACGATGATATTGACCGGTGCCGCGGTGCTTTTTCTTGGCTGCGCCGCCAGCGGAAGCGCGCGGGCACAGACGTTCGGGGGCAGCGGATCGCAGGGCGGGTCCTTTGGGTTTCCGCCGCCCGTTTTGGTTACGCCGGTTTTTCCGGGCAGCGTCGATCTGTCGACCGTCGCCACGTTCAGCGATTCCTGGACCTTCACAATCCCAAAGGTCGATGGCGGGTCGGTCACCGGCCCGGCAGGCGTTCCCTACCCGTTCTCCGGCCCCGCAACATTGCCCGACACCTCAGCAAGCTCCTGGCTCGGCCTGCCGTTCACCGGAAGCTTCTATGAGGAGGGCGGTACTGCCGTCATCTATAGCTCCGTATTCAGCCTCGCCGGTTCGGTGCCGGGGACGGCGAGCCTCAGCGGGTTCTGGAGCGCCTACGGCACGACCGGCTCGCCGGTCGTGCTCAGCCTGAACGGCGTCGATATCGCCGAGCTAAGCGGAGTGAGCGCGTTGCCGACCGCGCTGACAGAATTCAGTGTCGATCCAGCGCTGTTCCTGCCCGACCAGAACACGTTGTCGGTCACCTTTCTGGATGGGGCGGGTGATACAGGCTTCGACCTGGAAAACGACGTGTTCCGGGTCGAGGCCACTGTCACCGCAATGCCGGTGCCGGCTCCCGGTGCCGCCGCGGCGGGCATTGGCCTTCTGGTTCTGGTCCCGGGACTGCGACGGCGCCTCGCACTCGCAACCGCCGACGCGTAGTGCGGGGGCCGGGCGTAGATCACGCTTGCTTCAGGCTGACGACCGTGCGGTGGCCGGAAGTTGGCCCGGAGCCGTCCCGCGCTATAGTGGCGCGATGATGCAGGTTCACGCAGTCTCCGCGGCCCCGGCGTGTCTCGGTCGCTTCGGCGCCGGCCGGACCTGACGCCGCATGTCCACCTTGACTGCGCTTATCTTCGACGTCGACGGCACGCTGGCCGAGACCGAGGAACTGCATCGCGAGGCGTTCAACGAGGCGTTCGCCGCGGCGGGCCTCGACTGGCACTGGGACCCGGCTCTGTACGGTGAGTTGCTGGAGGTCAGCGGCGGCAAGGAGCGCATCGCGCATTACCAGCGGCGCGCCGGCATCGCCGCCCCCCTGGATGTCGCGCAAGTGGCAGCGCTGCACGCCGGCAAGACCGCCCGCTATACGGCGCGCGTTCAGGCGGGCGGCCTGCCGATGCGTCCCGGTATCCGGCGGCTTCTGGCCGAAGCGAAGCAAGCCGGGCTGAGGCTGGCGATCGCCACCACGACCAGCCGCCCGAACGTGGAGGCGCTGCTCGCCGCCGCGGCCCCGCTGCCGGCGTTCGATGTCATCGCCGCGGGAGACGAGGTGCCGGCGAAGAAGCCTGCCCCGGATGTCTATCTGCTGGCCCTGCAGTTGCTCGGCTTGCCCGCCTCCGCCTGCCTGGCGTTCGAGGATACGGTCAACGGCCTGGTGAGCGCGACCGCGGCCGGACTGCGCTGCGTGGTGACCGTCAGCGCCTATGGCGGTGCCGGGCCGTTCCCGGGGGCGGCTTCGGTGCTGACCCATCTGGGCGATGCGGACGAACCGGCTTCCGTACTGGCCGGGCCGAAGCTGCCCGGCGGCGCCGCGGACCTGGCGTGGCTGGGAACGCTTGCCGCCGGTGCGCCCGGGTAGGGCGGGATCCCTCGCGATCGTCACGGCCCGGCTGGTTGGGCCACCTGTTCCAGCACCCTGCCGCGACAGGTGGCCCGGACAAGCCGGGCCATGACGATCGCGGAGGGGCCATGACGACGGGGGAACGGCGCCCCCGCCATGCCGTCCGCGCTGCGCCTTGCCCCTTCCGTTCCCCGGGGCAGCGCCGTAAAGGGGGCCATGGCAGACGTCGACGGCATGTCATCGGTCCATCCCGTGCTGGCTCTCCAGGCGCAGATCCTCGCGCGGCCGATGACGCCGGCCCGCCGCATGGCCGACGCCATCCGCGCGCTGGCGATCGACGCGACCGAGGAAGCCGGCTCCGGCCATCCCGGCCTGCCCATGGGGATGGCCGATGTGGCCACCGCGCTGTGGACCCGGTTCCATAAATTCGACGCGGCGGACCCGCGCTGGCACGACCGCGACCGCTTCGTGCTGTCCGCCGGCCATGGCTCGATGCTGCTGTATGCGCTGCTGCACCTGACCGGCTACGCCGGAATGACGATCGACGACATCCGGTCCTTCCGCCAACTCGGTTCCCCCGCCGCCGGGCATCCCGAATACGGCGAGCATCCCGCAATCGAGACCACCACCGGCCCGCTCGGCCAGGGCATCGCCACCGCGGTGGGCATGGCGCTCGCCGAACGCATCATGGCGGCCCGCTTCGGCAAGTCGCTGGTGGACCACCGCACCTGGACGATCGCCTCCGACGGCGACCTGATGGAGGGCATCAGCCATGAGGCCGCCGCGCTGGCAGGGCATCTGTGCCTGTCCAAGCTGACGGTGCTGCTCGACGACAACCACGTCTCGATTGACGGCGACACCGGTCTGGCCGCGTCGGAGGACGTGCTGAAGCGCTTCGCCGCCTATGGCTGGGCGACGAAGCAGGTGGACGGGCACGACCCGGCGCAGATCCAGTCTGCTTTGTCCTTCGCCGTGCGGTCGAAGAAGCCGACGCTGATCGCCTGCCGCACCATCATCGGCTTCGGCGCCCCGGAGAAGGCCGGGACCAGCGCCGCGCACGGCTCGCCGCTGGGAGAAACCGAGGCCGCGGGCGCCAGGGCGCTGCTGGACTGGCAGGAACCGCCGTTCTCCGTCCCGGAGGACCTGAAGCAGCGCTGGCAGGCGGTGGGCGCGCGCGGCGCCGTTGCCCGGCGGTCCTGGCTAAAGCGGCTGGCGCGGCACAACCAGCGGGCGGAGTTCGAACGCGTCATGGCCGGGCGGCTGCCGGACACCTGGCACGAGGCGGTCGCGGCGTTGAAGCAGGACCTTGCCGATGAGCGGCCGAAGCTGGCCACCCGGGAGGCCAGCCGGCGGTTCCTCGAAGCGGCGGCGCCGGTGACCCCCGAACTCGTCGGCGGTTCGGCTGATTTGACCGGATCGACCCTGACGATGGCGAAGGGGATGGCCTCGATCGCCGCCGGCAACTATGGCGGCCGCTATATCCACTACGGCATCCGCGAGCACGGCATGGCCGCGGCGGCGAACGGCATGGCGCTGCATGGCGGCATCATTCCCTATATCGGCACGTTCTTCGTGTTCAGCGACTACCTGCGGCCGGCGCTGCGGCTGGCGGCGCTCATGCGGCAGCGGGTGATCCATGTCCTGACTCACGACTCCATCGGCCTCGGCGGGGACGGTCCGACGCACCAGCCGGTAGAGCACCTCGCCAGCCTGCGGGCGATGCCCAACCTGCATGTCTACCGCCCGGCCGATGCGCTGGAGACGGCGGAATGCTGGGAGCTGGCGATGCGCCGCACCGACGGCCCGAGCTTGCTGGTGCTGTCGCGCCAGGCGCTGCCGGCGTTCCGCACCGACCCGGCGGAGAGCCGCAGCGCCCGCGGCGGCTATGTGCTGGCCGAGGCGGAGGGGCCGCGCCAGGCGACCTTGATCGCCACCGGCTCGGAAGTGAAGATCGCCATGGCGGCGCGGGAGAAGCTGGCCGGCGACGGCATCGCCGCCGCCGTCGTCTCGCTGCCGTGCTGGGAGGTGTTCGCGCAGCAGGATGAGGCGTATCGGGCCCAGGTCCTGGGCGGCGCGCCGCGCATCGGCATCGAGGCTGCGTCCGGCTTCGGCTGGGAGCGGTGGCTCGGGCCCGAGGGCGTCTTTATCGGCATGACCGGCTTCGGCGCCTCCGGCAAGCAGGAGGATTTATATTCCCATTTCGGCATCACCCCGGAGGCCGTGGTGGCGGCGGCGATGCGGCGGCTCGGGTGACCTATCCGGGAACCGTTTCCCGCGAAATTTGATAAACTGCTTTTTTGCAGCGATTTATGCGCGCGGCACCGTTGATCTCGCTCAACGACTGACGCATTAAGGCGCGCGATGCTTTGACCAGGAAATCTCAGGATAAGGAAGCGTGACATGGCAGTGAAAGTTGCGATCAACGGGTTTGGGCGCATCGGGCGGCTGGTGCTGCGCGCCATCGTCGAAAGCGGCCGCGACGATGTCGAGACCGTCGCCATCAACGATCTCGGCAGCGTCGAGGCGAATGCGCATCTGTTTGCGTATGACAGCGTGCATGGCCGTTTCCCGGGCCAGGTCGAGGTCTCCGGCGACACCATCACCATCCGGCACAACGGCAGGGTCTACGGGCCGATCAAGGTCTCGGCCGAGCGGGATCCCACCAAGGTGCCGTATCAGGGCGTCGATGTGGCGCTGGAATGCACCGGGCTGTTCACCAGCCGGACGAAGGCCTCGGCGCTGCTGACCGCGGGCGCGCGCAAGGTGCTGATCTCCGCCCCCGGCGAGGAGGCGGATGCGACGATCGTCTATGGCGTCAACCACAAGACGCTGACCAAGGACTCGATCATCGTCTCCAACGCGTCCTGCACGACCAACTGCCTGGCGCCGGTGGCGAAGGTGCTGCATGAGCGGTTCGGCATCCTGCGCGGCTACATGGTGACGATCCACGCCTACACGGGCGACCAGAACACGGTGGATACGCTGCACAAGGATCTGCGCCGGGCGCGTGCCGCGGCGGTGTCGATCATCCCGACCTCGACGGGGGCCGCGAAGGCGGTGGGCCTCGTGCTGACGGAGCTGATGGGCAAGCTGGACGGCTCTGCGATCCTGGTGCAGACGCCGAACGTGTCGCTGGTGTCTTTGGACGTGAACCTGAAGACGA
>CAINOE010000012.1 GCA_903851415.1 uncultured Rhodopila sp.
CTCGCGCTGCGGATCAATCGCCTGAACGGCGAATGGGAAGACTATTGGGCCGCGCTCGCCGCAAACCCGCCCGCCAATCTCAACCGGCCAGGAGTATCATCGGAGGTCGCCGCTTGATCGCACAACTTTGGTTCGCACCCGGGGAAGCCTGGCGGCCGCCGAAGCGGCGTGACACCTTCAACGCCCCGATGGTGCGCCGCCTGCTGACCGCAGCCGGCATCATCGAACCTGGACCGCGCCGGCCGCGGACGATCACGGCGCGACAGCCGGACGAGTGGACGATCCGCGAATTGGCCGAAGAACTGGGCGTGCCGCAGCCGACACTCTACCACCGGGTGCAGACCGGTCGCTTGCCAAGCCGATCGGTCAAAGCCGGTGGCGGGTCTGCGACGTTGGTCACCGCCGACGCTGCCACGATTGCCAACCTGAAGACGATCCCCGCAACGCCGCCGCCCTGGCGCCGATTGCCCTCGCCGGTTGGAACCACCAATCACCCAACCCTTGATTCTTGAGAGTCGCCATGCCTGGTCGATATCGACCAACTTTCCCGAAGAGGATGTCTGGGAGGCGTCGTCTGATGACCTGCTGCCCCGGGTTTTCCGTGATGGAGTTCGACAACATTCCCGAAAATGGGCCTTTTGGGGAATGTTCGGGGCGGAAGCGTAATGCGTTCGGCCCAAACCGAGGATCAGAGAGGATATCAAAAATTTCGAGGGTTTGAGCGTGGAACCCCGATCTCGTTCGACACGAGGCGGAAGTTGAACCGTCGGCGCCATCAGACACGCTTCAGCATCCGCTCTCGCAGCACATCGTAGACCGGGCGGCTGCCGACAACGCTGGCCGACAGGGTTGCCGCCAGGCATGCGGTCAGCATTGCGAGTGTGCAGTCGGCGCGGCCGGTCATTTCGATCGTCAACACAATCCCTGTCAGCGGCGCGCGGACAACGGCCGTGAACATCGCCGCCATCCCGACCACCGACAGCACCAGAGGGCTCGGAGCAAGCGCTGGCCAATACAGTGCCAGGACGCCCGCACAAAGCGCGCCGGACGCCGCGCCGATCACCAGCAACGGCGCAAACAGCCCCCCCGGCGCACCGGCGGCATAGGCCAGAGGACCGAGCAGGATGCGAACCGCCAGGATCAGCAGCAATGAGTCCCATGCGGGCGGCGTCGAGAGGATGTGCTGCGCCAGGGTTTCGCCGCCGCCGATCAGGTTCGGAAGGAACCAGCCGGTCAGGCCGACAATCATGCCGATGACGCCGGCCTTCAGCAGTGACGGGACGCGACGCATCCACTCCACGACGTCCAGAAATGCCGTGGTCAGCCAGCCATAGCCGGCGCCGACAAGTCCCAGGACGGCACCGAGAGCGAAGTGGAAAGGCAACTGGGACAGTGGCTGGTCCGTGGAGGTACCCGCGGCAAACAACAACTGCTCGCCGAGCCCGAGGCGCATGATGGCCATGGCAACCGAGGCCGCGGCGAGCGCCGCCAGGACCTGACGCGGCACGAAATTCCTGGTCAGTTCCTCGAACACGAAGACGGTTCCGCCCAGCGGTGC
>CAINOE010000013.1 GCA_903851415.1 uncultured Rhodopila sp.
GATCATGCCGGGCGCCGCCGCGCTCATCTGGTTCAGGCTCGCCAGTTCGGATTGCAGATCGGCGGTGGTGACGGCGCCCCCGGTGTAAGTCACCAGATCGAATTTTATCCCGGCCCGCCCGAGCGACGCATAGACGCCTTGGTTGGCGGGATTGTACTGGTCGCGCGCATTGACGATGCCGAGATATTGCATGTCGGCCAAATCGGTGGCGGCGTTTTCATAGTCCGCGACACCGGTTGCGATGTGCGTGTTGACCCCGATCGTGTCGATGAACTGCGCCGTCGTCATGGCGGTGGACGCCGGCGTTGCGGGCGCTGCGGCGGGAACAGTTGACGTTGCCGCCGTTCGACTTGACGGTGCAGGCGCCGGAGTTGACAAAGCCGGGCTCGCAGTTGACGCGGCTGGCGCAGCCGAGGGGGCCCACGACCGGCCATTCCCGGACAGGACGAACCACCCGCCGGGATTGACCGGGCCGCTGCCGCTGTCCAAGCCGTAGACGGTTCCGTTGACGATCGCCAGCGCCGCAGTTCCGCCGCCGCCGGGCGTCCACTGGCCGTTCTCCCGGATTGAGCCGTCCGCAGTGATCAGCCAGACGTTGCCGGCGGCATCGGTCAACGGGCCGCTTCCAGGGGTGATGACGGTCTGCGCCGGCGCGGCGCCGGAGCCAAGCACAAGCACAGTCGTCGCAAGCAAGAACGTCCTCATTTACGGTGCCCCCAATAGTTCGCGAAAATCCTCCCCCCGCCGTTCCGCCTCGGCCGCAAGCCAGACTTCGCCGATCTCGTAGCGGCCTGCGTGCTCGCGGAACGGAATGATCATGTCCACCGCCATGCCGAGTTGCGCCTTGATCATCTCCGGGGTGAAGGACCTGCCCGCCTCGCTGGCCTGGAACAGGTTGAACAGGCGCACGGCGGCCTGCGACGCGTCCTTGCCGTGGATGGTGGACGGCGAGCCGGGGTGTCCCGTCATCGCCTCGGCAACGTAGGTGTAGGTCGCCTCCGGGTCGCGCAGCTCGCCGACGCAGCCGCGATCCGGCCGGCTGCGGAGATAGGCTTCCAGAAGCTGCTTCTGCGTCACTTTGGCGACGCTCTGGTCGCCGTGCGAGTAGAGGAAGCGGACGTGGTTCGGCTGATTGACGATTTGGATCTCAAGCGCGTTCTCTATCGTAATGATGCGCTCGTTCGGCCCGATGACCGAGATCAGGGTATTGAGGAAGGTCGTCTTGCCCGCCCCGGTCGCGCCGCACAGGACCGGGTTGAAGCGCAGCCGCACGATCTCGTTGAAGCAGCCGGCCAGGTCGCCGCTGTCGTAGAGCGCCAGCACCTTCGCATAGTCCGCCTTGCGCGCCTCCCGGCGCTTCGCCCATTGGTTCCACCGCTCGGTGTTGTAGCGCCCGACCGCCTGCTCAATCGGCACGACGGAGGTCTCATGCACCCGCAAGGTCAGGCTGCACGTCCCGGACGGCACGCAGGGCGGCAGCACCGCCTGCAACCGCTCGCCATCCGGCAGTTCGGCGGCGACAAGCGGCTTTGAGTCGTTGACGTTCTGCTGATTGATCGCCCCCGCCAGGACGGCGATGTCATAGACATCGTCGTAGTCCAGCGGCACCTCATGCCGTTCCCATCCGCCTTTCCGGCGGACGAACAGCTCGCCCGGCCGGTTGATGCAAAGGTCGTTGACGTCGCGCTCGAACCGCCAGCGGTCCAGCGGCTTGAGCAGATAGCGCAGTTGGCGGGCCGCTTCGGCAGCGCTCATTCACCGCCTCCGGATCAGGTCGTAGACGGTGCTGAAGTCGAGATCGCCGCTGACGAACGCCGAGCACGGCAAGCCCTGATCGCGCGACAATGTGTCGGGAATGCTCAGCGTGTGCGACAGCAGATCGCCGGCGAGCGAACTGCCCTGTCCCTGGAACTGGTAGAAATTCAGGTTGGAGCCGCCGCCGTAGCCGTTGTTGTTGCCGTGCCGGAGCGACGCGGTCAGCGCCAGCACGGCACCCTGCATCGCGATGTCGATGCCCGACAGCATCAGCGCGCCGCCGATCTTCCGCCATGTGTGGTGATTGATGTCTCCCGGCAGACCGGCCTCGCCAAGTTCGTCGGCGGCCGGCGCGTTGAGCGTGATGCGGACGATGTTCGGCATCGGCGTGGTGATCTGCCGCCACAGCACGAACAGCCGGTCCTGACCCTGCACCAGCCCGTGCGCGATCTCCCCGAACATGTCCGAGTTGCGCTCAACCAGGACCGTCGTGCCGTCCATGCTGCGAACGTCGCCGGTCACCTTGGCGGTGACGAAGCCGGACAACTGGCTGGTCATCCGCGTGACCGACTTGCAGCCGATGATGGTTCCCTGGCCGATCTTGGCCCACGGCTTGTCGACACGCGCCGCCGAATAGCCGCTCACCTCCGTCGGCTTGAGCAGCGCCGCCAGGCTGTCGGCTGCCGGGGCTGCGCCGTTGCGGCCGAGATCGCCGCCGCTTGCCGACACGGGCTGCACCGGCGGCTGCGGTGCGCCGCTCTGCGCCTGTCCGAACAGGCGCTGGTCGGTCGGTGCGCCCGGGTTGGTGCCCGGCATGTGCATTGGCAACGGCTGCCGGCTGATCAGCGGACTGTCCGCCGGCGGCGCCAACGGACGCGCCGCTACCGGTTCCACTGCGTGCGCCGGCGGTTTGTCCACGATCGGCTGGAAATACGGCGTCCCGGTCGCATCCGCGGCACCGGCCATGACGGCGTTGGTGACGTCCGCATGCTTTTGCTTCGTGAGCAGGTGGCTGATGAACGGGATCACGCCGATGGCCAGGCAGCAGGCCAGCACGACGAGGATGATCTGCCATGGCTTCAGCGTCGCGCCTGATCCGCCGATGCCCGACATTACTTCGTCACGCGCTGGACGTCGGGGCTGATCGTGCCGGTGTCGCTGCGCACGCCGATCGGGTTGTAGGCCCGGTTGAACACGCAGAGCAGGGTGTCGCCGTCCACCAGATGGAACACCGGAGCCAGCGCATGCACGGTCGCCACGCCGGTTTCCGAATTGAAGGTTGACTGCACCACCTTCGGGTTTTTGCCGTCCGCATCGGCCGCATAGATGATCGGCACCGCCATGTTGCCGGGGAACAGGAAATGCGTGTCCTCGCCGTTGTCCGAGACCTGCCGGGTCGGCAGCAGATTCCAGTCCGCGGCGGTCTTGCCTTGCAGCACGTACTTGACGTTGCCGTCGCCCTCCATGCGGCCTTGCGCTGCGGCCAGTTGCGCGGCGATGGCCTTTTGATCGCGCTGCGCCTGCATCTGCCGCCATGCGGCGGCGTGGCGCGCGGCATCATCGGCCGGATAGGTGAAGGTGAACGACACCTCGGCCTTGTCGAACGGCCGCGCATCGACCAGCAGCGCATAGGTGCGCTGCCGGCTGCCGTCGATGGCGCGGCTGCGGACGAACAACGGCCGCGGCAGGACCGGCGCGTCGCCCGATACGAACACCACGACATTGCCCGAAACGTCGGCGCGCAGGATGGTCTTGTCGGCGCCGAAGCCGTCGGTGGCGACTTCATCGGCCGCTATGGTCAGCGCCAGGGTCTGGCCCTGCGGAACGTGGACCGCATAGACCTGCGCCGGGTCATAGGCCGCGGTGACCATGCGCGGGTCGAGCTTGCCGGGCCGGACGCAAGACTTCGCAGGGTTTTCGACATCGATGTCACATAGCGCCTTGGCCGGATGCGACAGCGCGCAGACGGCCAGCAGGGCGGTCATGATCACTCGCACGGATCGGCGGCTCCCGTCGGCGACTGGACGGCTTTCGGCCCCGCGCCCTCGCTCTCCGCGCCCGGATACTGCGAGACGATCAGGCCGGCATGGTTGACGGTGACGCGCTCCCACCAGGGGATCGTGTCCACAGTCTGATAGCTGACCGACACCGCCCAGCGCTGCGCCGAGGCCGCACCTTCCGCCGTGACCACCATCCGGCAGAACCGTACCTGATAGACTCCGGTGTCATAGTCCGGAGAGTGCGTGAGGAACGCGCCGCCCTTGCGATAGACGCGGATGAAACCATCGCGGCCAAGTTTGTTTCCGTAAGCGTCCGGATTGAGTTTCGGGTTCGCCCATTTCTGATATTGCGTCTTGACGTTCTGAGCGCTCATCGCCGAGACGATGGCATAGCTCTCGTCCGCCTCGCTGAAGGCATAGTGCTCGCGGTGGCGGACATATTGCCAGACCAACGACTCGATCCCGGCGACATACTGGTCGCTCGGCAACTCGGACAGCGCGGTCGCGGTGTCCTGCACGCCGCCGCGGTTCAGGTAGACGAACTCCGGGATGTAGTGCTGATTTTGCGCCAGCCCCCATATCGCGGCGGCCTGGACGGCAATGACGCACCACTGCACCCACTCCCGCCAGCGGCGTTTCCGGTAAGCCTCGCGCCACAGCCTGGCCTCGGCCGCCTGGAGCGGCACGACGCTCTCATACAGCGCCTCCAGCCGGGCTTCCGGCACCGGGACGGCGGCATCGGCGGGCATGTCGTTCACCGGCCCAAATCCCCGGCGGTCGGCTGCCACTTGCCCGGATTGGCGGCGGCGAAGGTGCCCCGGCAGGTCGTCATGTGATGGGTGCTCTCGCAGCCGCACAGCAGCGCCAGCAGCAGCAGGACCGGCGCCCTCACGTCGGCCGGCTCCGCCGCCAGCGGTAAAGGCCACGGCCGATCAGGAAGCACCACCAGGCGAGGACGGCTGCGCCGACCGGGCTGAAGTAAACCCGGTGCATGCGCCCCATCCAGTCGATCCAGTTCATGATGGCCAGTGCTTGGCCACCATACCAAAGCAACGGCAGCCAAATGGGATAGATCAACACGGTATCAATTCCTTTTCTGAGGAATATCGCGGACAACACCACGCCCTAATGCCCGCAAGACATTAGCCGGCACCCTGACGACGCCGCCCGCTCCCGGCACGACACCACGGCCGATCATCGACGCTAAGGCCGGAAGCGTCACGATTGCAGTCAGAGTAAAGAAAATATGCTGCCCGATATTCTGCATCGCGGAAATCTGAAGGTCTACGTTAGTGTCTGTGGCGCCTGTCAGACCCGCAGTATAGTTGTTGTTTACCGTCATGGAGATCGACAGGACGACCGAAATCATCACGTCATAAAGCAGCAGCGCAGCCATCGCCCCTCCCATATTATAGGCGATATGTCTCGTTGCCTGAAACATCGCCAACCACAGGACAAACGGCGTGGTGGCGACGAGAACGCCCATCAGGCTCTTTGTCATTTCCCAGGCCCAGAACACGCCGATGAGCATGTAACAAGCGACGGCGCTGGCCCATTGCATCCGCAGACGATCCGCAATCCCGTTTGGCGTCCAAGAGGACGTCTGTTGCAGGACGGTCGCCTCACGCAGAGCGAGATCGTCTTTGATCTTGTCGAATTGCTGCACATCCGTCACCGCAGCGCCGCCGCTGACGGTGGTGGCGATCCAGTTCGGCAGCGTGGTCATCATCGGCGTCTGTATCCACGTCGAGAACCCCGCCGCCGTCAGCAGGATGCCAAGGAACGCGGCGCGCGCCGCGCCGTAGACCCACTCCTGATAGGACATCCGGCTAAACATCGTCGCGATGCCGCTAAGAATGATCCACAGCGTAATGGCCGACGCCAGTTGGACCGCGTTCGCCTGAATGACGTTCTGCACCGTCCGCGTGACTCCCGCGACGATCGCTGGATCCCAGTCGGCGGCCAGCCCTGCAAAGAACTCTGCCGCCATCAGCGGCCTCTATTGGCGAGGTCGCGCAACTCGGCCTGAGCCGCGGCGGCGCAGAAGGGCATAGCATCCCCGTCATAGGGGCCGTTGCGGCGACATTGCGCAAGTTCGCCGGCCCGGCCGATCGGGTTCGCCAGCCAGTATTCGACCGACATCTGTTGCTTACGAATGGATCCGGCCGGCCACATCCCTTGTGTGCGCTGGTTAATGCCGGTCAGTTCGACCGACTGCCGCGCATTGAGGCACGTCGGCAAATGCGAATAAGCGGCGTTGTTGTTGCAGACCGCAACCGTGGCCCGCGCCTCGGCCTGATGCGCCATGAAGTAGGCCACGTCGCGCACCGGTTGTTGCGCCGACGCGGCGAACGGCAGCGCGATGGCCGCCAGCAGAACGGTCTTGCGCATGATGGTTATCCCCCGGTGAAAGTCGGTATTTGCTGCGGCAGCGGTGTCTGAGTGCCGGCTGAGGTGCCTCCCGCGCCGCCCGGCAGGGACGCTGCGTAGGCGTCGGCGTCCTGCCGCGCCTTCTGCGCCGCCATCTGCTGGTATTGCGCCTGCTGCGCCTGGACCAGCGCGTTCAGCGCCTGGGCCTGGACGCCTTGCGCGGCAAGGTTGGCCTGTTCCGCCTGCAACCGGCCGTTGATCGCCGCAAGGTCGGCCTGCGACGTTGCGGTGCTCAATTGCGCCTGGATGTCGCTGATCCCGGAAATGTGGGTCTGAAGCGACGTCAGCGCCTGCTGCGCCAGGGCTTGCGCGTTCGACAGCGTCGAGGCTTGCTGTTGCAGTGTCAGGGCGTTGAAGTCGCCGGCTCCGGTGGACTGCGGCATGTAGTAGGTGTTGTTGCGGAGAAACTGACCGGCCATCCCCGCCAGTCCGCCGGTTCCGGTCCCGGTGAAACCGGAAATCGCCTGCGTGATCTGGCCGACCTGCGGCATCGGATTGGCCGACGCCAGCAGTTGCTGCGCAATGGTGTTGGGGTCGAGTTGGCGCACCAGCGAGCCGAAGACCCCGAGCGTCGCCGTGTATTCCTGCTTCATCTGGTCCAACTGGCTGGCGAGTTTGGTCAACTCGGCCGGCGAGATCGTCACCACCTGGGCATGCGCCCGGGCGCACAGCATCGCCGCCGCGGCTCCGGCAATCAGCAGTCGCATGATACCCACTCCCTTTGTTGTTGCGGTTGCCGCTTGCGCCGCTGCTCGGCGCAGCGGCGGATGAACTCGGCGGTGAAGGCGTCCGCATCGCCGCCGGTCTCGGCCAGGATGGCGGGGATCATCCGCACGGTTTCCTCGCGCCCCGACAGCACCGCGATCTCGTCCTCCATGCCGGTCAGTTCGGTGCGCAGAATGGCCGACCCGTCCTCGCGCTTGACCAGCACGCACCGGTAGCCGAGCGCCGGCATGGTCTCGGTGATGGCGCGGTACATCGGCTGAGTGCAGCCGAGGCGCCTGTATTCGTCCGGGTTGGCGTCGCGCGCCGGAAACAGCCACATGGTCTGCGCCTGATTGGCCAGTCCGCTGCCGACTTTGGTATTGATGATGTGCGACGGCTCTTGCCCGGCGATCCACAACTGGCCGTTTTTCTTCCGCAGCGTGAAGGCGAAGTCGAGGATGAACTCTTCGAACTCGTCCTTGTTCAGGTAGGCGCGCACCTCGTCGCAGATGACGGTGATCCGGCGCCCGTCGATGGCT
Organism: uncultured Rhodopila sp.; assembly: GCA_903851415.1. Classification (GTDB taxonomy): domain Bacteria; phylum Pseudomonadota; class Alphaproteobacteria; order Acetobacterales; family Acetobacteraceae; genus Rhodopila. Next base: position 7,430 of record CAINOE010000013.1, read on the forward strand.
TCCTTGATGCGCGCGAACAGATAGAACGCGACATGCGGACAGGCCGGGTGGTCAAAAAGCTGCGTCAGGTCGAAGCCGGCGACCGGTGCGGCAGTGCTGACCAGATCCTCGGTGTTGTCGAACAGCCAGCCGTCCGCGCCGCCCTCGCACCAGCGGTCAAGCCGGGCGCCATCCGTGCCCTCGCCGTAGCCGAGGAAGGCCCGCACCGCGCCGAGGCGGCGTTCAGCCGGCGGCAGGCGCATCTGCCGCGCAACCGCCCGGCGGACCATGGTGGCGGTGCGCTCCTGCAAGGGCCCGCGCCCATCCGACAGCATCAGGGAGATGATGAGTTGCTCCAGCGACGCGCGGTTGGCCGGCGTGTCGGCAAAGCCCCGCAGCGGCGCCATGCCGGAAGGCTCGCCGGCCTTGAGGGTCAGGTAGGAACCGCCGGCGGCACGGATCGCCGGTTCGGCGCCCTGGTCCTTGTCGAAGTAGAATATCTTGTCGTCGTCGCCCAGAACCTGTTCGAGCGCGCACATCAGCAGGCAGATCAGCGCCGTCTTGCCGCTGGTCGAGCGGCCGATGAACACGGCATGGCCGATATCGCCGACATGCGGCACGAAGTCCCATACGCCGCCGCCGCTATGGACGAAGCGCATGATGGCGTCGCCCCAGTAGCCGGTGTCGTTGCCGGCCGGAAAGGCTTCCAGCGAAGCGAACGCGGTCAGGTTGCGGGAACTGATGCCGCCGCTGCGGCCTTCCAGCCAGTCGGGGTTGCCCGGCAGCATCGACCAGAACGCGCCGAACGAGCCGCCATCCTCATGAATGGGCGAGCAGCCGCCCTTGTTGATGGCGGCGCCGGCCGTCCCCGCGGCGGCATGCACGTCCTCGATGGTCGGGGCAAAGACCACGTAGCCGAAGTTGTGGATGCCGCGCACAAGCTCTCCGGATTTGACTTCCTCTTGGGCGTTTTCCAGCCCGGCAACGCCCTTGCGCTGGACGTCGAAGGCGTTGGCCATGCGGGTCAGCTTCAGATAAATCCGCAGCGCAGCGCCCTCGCGCGACTGGATGCGAAAGGTCTGCCCCATGACGAAGGTATGCTGGTAGGCGGCGTCCACCTTGACGGCATGCGAGAACTGCCCGGTCCAGGTTTCATCCGCCGGGTAGTCGCGCAGCGCAACGACCTTGGCGAAGCGCGGGCCGTCGAGACCGCAGATCTGGATTGCCACGGTGCCGCAAATCACCCGCTCGTTGTAGATCGCGGCGGACAGCAGGCCCGTGGTCAGCGGCACCGCCTGCCAGCGCCCCATGATGATCAGCCGGCGGGCCTCCGCGATCTCGCTGCACCGGCCGCGCTCCGGGTCGATGCGGATGCCGAGACGCTGCACGCCGGTCGGCCGGAAATAGGCCGTCAGGGACTGCATGATCGTCCGCATCTGCCGCACCAGGGACGGCGATGCCGTCGCCTCCGCGGTCCGGCCCGACCGCCTGCGGAGCCGCGCCAGGCGGCGGCGCAACTCGCGCCCGGGGCTGAACCGGGGCGACACGATAACCGTGATGAACCAGTCGTTAGCCATCAGCCCTTGCAGGCAGTTGCGCTCGTATGTCTCGAACAGGCGGCGGGCGAACGCGCTGCGAAACCGCCCCCAGCGGAATGGCGGGACGTGATTGTGGTGGCAGAGATGAAAGGCCAGCGTGACATTGTCGTCCGCCTGCCCGCGGATCAGGTCGTTGATCTGGCGGCGGCGGAGATTGCGCACCCGCATGCTTTCCAGTTCGAACGGAAACGGCGTCACCCGCAGCATGGCGAGCACCGAGCCGTCGCTCAGCAGCACCATGTCCTCGCTGATATGGTGCAGGTCGGGCACGTATTCCGAGCCGTCGATTTCGATGAACGGCCGCGCCCGATGCTTCGGGTCGGTATCGGGGCCGATGTACGGATCAAAGGGCATGGCGGGGCGTCTCGTCGTTGAGCGGCCACGGGCTGGTGGACAGCCCGCCCCACCGGTGCTGATCCAGCAGCAGCAGGATCAGCCGGGTGCGCACGAAGAACACCCGCACGCCGTTGACATCCCGGCGCACCAGTATGGCGGCCAGCAGCCAGAACGGAATCACGATGAAACCGTCCTTGATGCTGTGCATCTGGTTGTCGATGGCGAAGAACCCGATGAAGAACACCATCGCGAGTTCGTACGGCACCCACAGGAACATGTTCGGGCGGGTGTCCTGCGTCGCGATCGGGTCCTTCTCGGGCGCGTCGTCGTCGATCATGCGTGCAGCAGGCCGGACAGGTAGGCGGCGTTGAAGGCGATCCAGATGCCGGCGCAGATCATCGCGGCGTGCGCCAGCGAGAACCGCAGCATCATCAGGATGATGCCGAGCACGATCACCGCCAGCGTCGCCAGCGAGGTGATGACGGCGGTCTGCATCCAGTTGACCGCGCCGTTGAGGAATGCGCCGCCTGCCGCCTGCGCATAGGCGAGGTCCGGCAGCGCCAGGACGGTCAACAGCGCCACAATAACGATACGCTCGTATTTCATGGTCTTTCTCCTCTTGGAACAGTGTGCCGGTCGTCGGCGGGTGGACAGCCGGGAACCCGGGCGGTGATGTGCCAGCCGGTCGGATCAGGCTCCGGGCAGAAAACGGGCGTCGTCGCGGAGATGTCGGCCACGCGCAGCGCGTCGGCGGAGCGGGCACTGTCCAGCGCGCGGGTCGAATACGCGGCTGCGACGGACGGCGGCGGGTTGCCGTTGTAACGAACGAACAGCACCCGTAACCCCGCCTCCAGATTGGTGCAGACGTCGGTGATGGTCTGCGCGTTGATCGGCCGGTGCATGGCCATGGACAGCCAGCCGAAGTTGCCGGTGTTGACCTGCGTCAGGCCGAAATCGGCCGTTCCGTTCGGGTTGCGGTTGACCGCCTCGCTGTCGAGGCGCGGGTTTTCATGCAGGGTGATCCCGGCCGCGAGAGAGGCTAGGGTTGGCGGCAGGCCGCAGCCGAGCGCGACCGACAGCAGAGCGGAGGAGGCCAGGATGGTCATCGGACCGCTCCGCGGGGTAGCTCGCCGATCATGCCCGTCGTGATGGCGGACATCGCTGGCAACGCCGGGACGGCGCCGGAAAGCCACGCCGTTGCGCGCTCGCGGTCGTCGAAGAACCGCATACCGGGGGCCCTGATGCGGCCGATGATCGCCAGGTCGCAGAGACCGGTCGTCTCGGCCGCCAAACCGGTGCGAGGTTGACGGCGGTCATAACCGAACCGAACGCTAGAGACATGATGTAAGGACAAACGTCCCCCGACAAGAAATCCGCTATCGGATTTCATTGCATAAACCTCCTATAAGCCATGCTTATACGTTCCTTAAACTGAACGTAAAGAGCTACGCGCCTTTCCAAAAAATGCGAATTATAGTCTCAAAATCCTGTATCTACATTCGCATATCGGAATAGCCAAAGTCCGTTGCGAATGTCCGCCATTCCGGTTGCGATGCACCGGCACACGTTCAGGTAGAACGATTCCGCCGATTGCCCGGCTAGTCAATCATCAAAATTCCGTGGCTCTAAAGAAAACTTGTTGCCCGGTTTTCTGTTCCGGCTTTTCAAAGAAGGGTTGCCGATTTTGACTTCATCTTTCACAGTTAATGTTGGTACAGGAACGGACCTGGTCGGGGTCACGCTCACGGCTCAACCGAACGGGTTGGCGTTCATGGGCTGATGCCCCACAACCGCAACACGCTTCGGGTGATATCGGCGGTGGCCGCGATGCACCATGATCCTGGCTACCACACGGTGCAGGCGGGATGGTGAACGGGTCAGTGTTCATCTCCTGGAGTGCATAAAGCCGGAGCACCGCGGCGCTCATGCCGTAGCCCCCCGCTTGCCGCGAGCGCGTCGGGTGTGGACCGGCCGGGAAAATGTCGCGTCGCTCCACAGCGCCGGTTGACGCGGCTCCATCGGCTCGGCGATCCGGTCAAGCAACTCGCGGAGCTCGCGAACGGCGTCGTAGGTCAGCCGAATGGTCGAGTGATCGTGCTGGACCTGGCCCGAGACATCGAAATGGACCGACTGGACGTCGATTACGGTTTGGCCCGACCGGCTGTGTACGACCTGGAGGTCGCCGTCGATGCCGGGGATCAGCGAGCATGTGCTATTAGCCAGGTGCTGGCACATAGGAACTTGACCTTCCTGTGTTCTGGCCGGACGGCGGTGCTTCCAACACCGTCGTCCACCAATTCCGGGCGCCCCCCGGCGGGTTACGTATGCTTCATCAGCAGCATGAAGGCGTCTTCGCCACGGGTAGGTGCCAATCTCACCATCCTTCAGGGTTTGAGTTCGCTATTGTCTGCCCAGCCAGATGCGACGCACGTTCGTTGCAGGCACCGCCCTGCGATCCAACACACTTAGGCTCTCTCGTGCGTTTGCCCTCCTCACTTATGGCGCCTCTATTGACTACCCCTATAAGGTATGAGACTACCTGTAAGTAGTCAACAAAAACCTAGAAGGGATATTGCGGTGATCCGCAGGCAGTTAGGTGTGACGACGGGGCGATGGTGTCAGCAGATCAGCCGCGTTAACGCCGGGCAGCGCGTGGGCAAGCGCTGCAAGCACGTCGATGCCGATGTTGGCTCCAACCATTTCAATCTGGCTGATGTGTTTCTGGCTGATGCCGCTTGCTATGGACAACTCGCGCTGGGTCATTCGGACTGCCAGTCTTGCCATGCGTAGGTTGAATGCGAGCACGTGGCGCAATTCTCTCGCTGCGGCGTCAATGTCTTCTCTCGGCGGTGTGGTCACTGGCGGCTCTCAGCGGGTCGGTCGAATATGTACCAGCAACGGATTGATTCTACCAGCGGACACCGGAGGGACGACAGAGTGCTCCTTTTCGAGCGCCTTCCTTCGATCACCACGGCGACCGGAAGTTATCCACAGGATGAAGTTCAGATTCTCTTTAACTTCAGATTCGGGCCGGATTTTCTCAACGATGGCAATGTGTTACAGCCCGTATCCCCTAGCAAATGGGCGGGTATACCCTAGCAAGCGGGCGGGAGTTCACTAGCAAACGGGCGTTCAGAGCCTAGCAAGCGGGCGGCTGATCCAGTTTAGACCTCGAAGCTTGCCCGCGGGGCCATCTGACACGCTATCGCCGGCCAATCGGCTATCCGGCTTGCCGCCCGTTTGCTAGTGAACCGGGGGTGGCTAACTAGCTAGTTGTCTATCCTTTGTGCTAGTGATAGGTTCGAATTATGGCGAGTCTCACGATCAAGCAGCAAAGCAATCATGCCGGTTTCCCGAAAGCGGCGGAACTGATCGAGATTGAAAACGCCCACGCGCTTGAAGCATCGGACCGGGCGCTGATGAACACACTGTTGCAGCACGCTCACGACAGCGGCAGGCTGACGGAGCCGGATGCCGAGTGGGAAATATCTTTCGCCCATTTGCGGCAATGCCAGTCCCGGCATGAAAGCAACGACCGCATCAAAGAGAGCGTAAGGCGTATCCGAAAGGTTGAGGTTAAGATTGTTTACGTGTCGGACAGCGGTGAGAAGCGGGAGCTTGAGTCGAATCTGCTGAATTTTACCGATACCAGCGTTGATGACTCCGCGAACGCGACTGTGCAGTTCGGAATTCCCACCCGGCTCCGGAAAATCCTAGCCCGCTCCAACCGATGGGGGCGGATCCGCTGCGAGGTCGGCTATGCGATGACCAGCAAATACGCCATCGCGCTGTACGAGATGATCTGCCTTCGCGCCAATCTGGATAATTGTCTCGAAACCATCGACATGACTAGGTTCCGTGAATTGCTGGGGGTGCCCCCGGGGGCATACGACCGGCCGGACAACTTCATGCGGTTCGTGATCAAGCCGGCACTTCTGGAGGTCAATGGCCTGTCCGATACGGGTGTACAAATCGACATGGTGCGTAAACACCCTCGGGCGACCGCGCATGCAGTTACCTTGTGTTGGTGGCGCAAGTCGCCGGAGGAAATGGCCGCAGTGGCACGCGAGCGGAACCGCTCGAAGGTCGGACGGATGGCGCGGCTCAAAGGTGCGGTCGAGACGACGGCGGTGCCGCTATGATCCGCAGAGCCAACCAGCGGCGGGGCCTGCACCGCGACGGTAGAAAATTATTCTGACATGGGCCGGGATTAAGAATTATATTTCCCGATTTCGGCTCCAGGTTTCTATTTGCATGGTAGGACGCTGCGTGAACGCAACCGTCGAAGGTCTGGAAGAGGTCAGGCTGAAGGGTGCCAGCACTGCACGATGGCCGCTATGGCTGGCATCAAGGTCGGATCACAAGGCGGCCAAAACTTGCTGTTCGATGTAGCCAACTCTGCGTAGGCTCGGCTCTCTTAACGGCCGAGGTCCGGCCCACGATGAATCACCGAGGTTTCCTATTTCACTAGCAAGCGGGCGGCGTACTCGGAGGAAAGCGGGCGCCTCGCTAGCTCCGCATCCCAAACGGGCCGCCGAGTGCCGGTTCGGGGCACGGCCGCTTGAACGCGTCGCCAGGGCAGGGGGGTCTCCTAGCAAACGGGCGTACACGTCTCCCCCGGTCGGCTTCTTGTCAGCCGGGCAGGGGCCGCCGCAGCACTGCGGCGATCCGGACTTCCCCGCGGTTGGGCTGCTGCTGCCGCCCGCGGTTTTCCGAAGCGGCGGTCAGGGTGCGGCGGACTTCGGCGGCTCAGCTGCCTGGCGACCATGCGCGGCCTCGGTCGCGGCCCCCATTCGGGGCACCGGCACCAGTTCGATGGCCCAATCCGCCGGAGCGCCATGGTTGTGTTCGCGATGTCCTGCGCAGAGATAGACCGGCGCGGGCGGCCGGTTGCAGCGCTTGCATCGCAATCGGGGAAGGATTTCCGCGAAGGTCCGGTCGCCATGCTTCATGGCCAGCAGGCGGAGCGGAAGGATCGTTGTGCCCTGGCAGCAGTGAAGCTCAAGACGGCAGTCCGGCCAGTCGGAGAGGCGGTGGGCGAGGCGGAACGGCGGCGGGTGCATGGCCGCAGACTACCGATAGAACATAAAGCGAACGAGAACGAAAAGCGCGAATCGCCGCGCGCCCGATCCTTTCAGGTCGCCGCCAGGATCTTCTCGACCTCCAGCACCGCCTTCGCCGCCCAGCCGGCGGCCCCCGGCGGCACATCCGGGCGAAATCTCTCGTAGAGCCTGAACCCGATCCGATTGAGTTCGGCAGGCTCATGACGTGCCGCCAGCATGGCCATCGCCGTCCTGACCTCGGCCAGGCGGGCGCCGAATGCCTTGACGAGGTAGCGCTCGACCGCGGCGGGATCCGCGGGCTGGTCACCGTCGGCGGCGCGCAGCTCACCGTTGTCATCGGGCAGCAGCCGGATGGTTTTGCCCAGCAGAAACGCCGGCGCCGTTACATGAACCTCGGCCAGCCGCGGCGTTTCGGCGTCGCGGTCGGCCGTGCGCTCCTCCCGCCCGATGTTTCGCGCCTTGACCCGCGCCGCGGAGCCGGCGACCGCCCGGCCCAAGGTAAGGGCCGTATCCGCCGGATGGCCAAGCCGCTCGGCAACGACCGTTGCCCACAGGGTGAGAACAGGCGCCCGGTTCACCAGGATCGAGGACATGCAGTGATCCTTTTCCGTTTCCGGGTGATCCGCCGCTCCGGCGGATCGTACGACTCCGGGTGGGCATGCTAACGCCTGCGGGGTTGCAGACGTGGAGACTCGATTTGAAAAAACCGAAGCGCCGCCGCCCCGCGCCCCGGCGCAAACAGATCGGCGAGCCGACGGTGCCGGCAGCCACCGGAGTTTCCGCGGGTGAGACCGAGGCCGGCACGATGCTGGCCGGCCTGCTGCGGGCGCGGCTTGCGCTGATGCCGCCGCAGGTCGCGGCGGATTATCGCGCCCTGGCCGGGCGAGACGATCCGACCGTCGCCGAGAAGGCCAGGCTCAGCGTGCTGGAGGACACCTATGCGCCATCGCGCCAACAGCTGGAGGTGGCGATCACCGCGGTGCAGGCCGGACGCGCAGTGCGATCGCCAAGCCGTCCGCCGGCCGGTGCGCGGCCCCGGGCCTGATCGGACGCCCCGGCCGCGGCTGACTTTAGCCGATCACCCCGAGATGCTGCATTGACCAAATCGATGACGGTCTGCGCCCTTGTTGCCTGAGATGCGCGGAAGACACTGACGGTCAGGCCGCTCCCGGGTTGCACGCGCGGCCCCGGCCGTTGTTCTCCGAATCGGGGCGATGCGGGCAGGTTGCCGGTCTGCAAGCCATTCCAGGGAGATCATGATGCCGCCAGCCAAGAAACCGGTCCCTGCCGCCAGCAAGACCGCGGCTCCGTCGAAGGTCGCCATAAGGACGGCCGCACCGGCCACCGGGAAAGCCGCCGCACCGCCAGGCAAGGCGGCGTCCGCGAAAAAGGCCGCAGCACCCGCCAAGAAGGCGGTCCCGGCAGAGGCCGCGCCGCAAACCACCATCACGCTGAAGCATATCGCCGCCGAACTGGCGGAGGAGCGCGCGCTGCCAAAAAAAGTCGCTGAAGCCGTCTTGGACGATTTCGTGGCGGTCGTCACCCGGCAACTTATCAAGGGTGACAAAATCCGCCTGACCGGCCTTGGTATCCTGCAGGTGCGAGACCGGCCGGCGCGTACCGCACGCAACCCGGCGACCGGCGAACCCGTCGAGGTTGCTGCGAGCAGGAAGATCGCGTTCCGGCCGGCTAAGGAACTGAAGAATGCCGTGTAGTGCCCGCCGGCGCCGGTTTCGCCGGGAGCCGATGATCGTTCCGGGCTCCCCCGCTCTCGTTTCCCGCCGCATATTGCTGGGCTGCATGGTCGCGTCCGCGCTGTGGCGCGACGCGGACGCTGATGACAAGCTGGCGGTCCTGATCGGGCTGGTCGAGGGGCGGCTGCGGCTGATGCGGGCGGTTGCGGAGAGCAAGTGGAACAGCGGCGCGCCGGTTGAGGACGGAGCCCGCGAGGAGCGCGTGATTGCGGGCATCGTGATGCTTGCGCCGTCATACGGGCTTGATGCCCGGCAGGCGGCGACGTTCTTTCGGGCACAGATCGAGGCCGCGAAATGCGTCGAGAGTGCACTGATCGCGCGCTGGGCGGCGGCAAGGGCGGCGCCCTTCGCCGCGCCCGCTGATTTGCAGACCGCGGATCCGGCCGCAGCTGGACCGCCTGACGCCGGCACTGCTTGAGGCTCTGGCGGCGGCGATGCCACAGCTGCAGCGTGGCGGCGTGGAGCAAATCGCAGTTGCGTCGCGGCTGGATGATCCGGTGATGGCGGTGGCTATGGCGCGGGCGCTGCAGCCACTGTTGGAGCTGGCAGGTGCGCGAGCGGTCGCGACAACAACGCTTCAACCGTGAGATCGAAAGGGCTTGCCGACCACCTCTCTTGGCCAGGCCGGCACGATCACTCCGGCTCCCGGTGACCCGATCTTCAAATAGGTGACGCGCATCAACCCCGGCGGCCAGAAGCGTATCCCGCCACAGGTCCAGAACCTGACGGCCGCCGCTGCTGGCGACGCGCATGTAGCCGACCAGCATGTACGGAAAACCATTCCCAACGGGTTTCCGCACAATGCCTCATTCCGACACCATTTGCCGTATACTTTTTGGGCCTGAAACAGCGCCGGTTCCGTCGGCGCTGCCGGCCTAACGGAAATCATCCGTTTTCCGCCACCGCCGCTGAACGGCCCGCCGATGGTGTCGGTTTCCAAATTCGACTGCAACGAATTGCTAGAGTGGGCTACAGCGAGCCACCTATCGGGGTGACCTCGGCCATGAACGCCGATTTCTTCGTCGCCAACCTGCAACCCACTGCAGTCGACTTTGGCAAATTGCCGGATTTTGCAGCTCACTTTGGCAAGATTGCAGAGGACTGTGGCAGGACGAATCATTATATTTCAATGATGTCCGTTGCGGTCGACTTTGGAAAATGACAGAAGCGGATTCTCGCCAATATTGACGGAATTCTGCCCCTGGTTGGCGGTTTCGTTCCCTTTTTGTCGGTCATGCGTACCAGAAGGCTGTTTCGTGCCAGCCGGTACGCTCAGGCGGCAGTGCGACCGGAAGCGGCGTCAATAAGAGCCACGGTTTCGGTGTGGCCGCCTTCGGCGGCGCAGTCGCGCGGTGACTCACCTTTCGTGTTGGGAGCATAGAGCAAATGGGGTGCGGCGACCAGCAGCAGACCCACGATCTCGGCACGCCCATTCGCGGCTGCCTCGTGCAGCGCGGTGTCGCCATCGTTGTCATGCGAGATGATTTTGATGCCGGCAGCGAGCAGGCACCGGACGACGCTCAAGTGACCCTCCGCAGCGGCAATCATCAGCGCCGTCGTTCCATGGTTGGTCATGTGGTCGACATCGGCGCCGGCGGCCAGGAGGCGGGCGACCACTCCGTCGTGACCATTTTGCGCCGCCAGGAGCAGGGCGGTCCACCTGTCGTTTTCGGCCTGTGCGACATCAGCGCCGGCGGCGAGCAGGCACGCGACCACTCCGTCGTGACCGTTTTGCGCCGCCTGGATAAGCGCGGTCCGTCCGTCATTGCTGGCTTGGTTCACGTTGGCACCGGCAGCGAGGAGACGCGTTACCGCCGCATCGTGGCCGCCATTCGTCGCCAGCATCAGTGCTGACCACCCGTTGTTATCAGCCTGGTTGATCTCGGCGCGGGCAGCGAGGAGGCGCGCGACCACTCCGTCGTGACCGTTTTGCGCCGCCTGGATAAGCGCGGTCCGTCCGTCATTGCTGGCTTGGTTCACGTTGGCACCGGCAGCGAGGAGACGCGTTACCGCCGCATCGTGGCCGCCATTCGCCGCCAGCATC
>CAINOE010000014.1 GCA_903851415.1 uncultured Rhodopila sp.
TCATACTTGGCGCAGATTGACAAGCCGGGGCGGCGATGGGAGCATCCTGGTGAGGCAACGCTCGCGCGCTTCGGGAGCATTCCTCGGTGAGGCAACACGTTTCTCATCCAGATTGTCGCGCTACAGCGTCACGCTTCAATAACCGGATCAGCGCCGGGAGGTCGGTCCATACAGTTTGCAATATGCTCATCGGGATATTCCTTCGAGGTCCATCCCAAGACTGGCAATCCGCAGCAGAGCCGTGTATCATCTCGGTGCCCACCGATCTTGATACTTGCCCATGCCGCCGGTCCTCATCTCGGGATCGGCGGTTTCGTTTCACGCAGCGGTCTTGCGGGTCATACGGATGTCAGCCGCCGGCAGGCTCGCGATGTAGTTCCGCAGGCTTTCGGCAGTGATCAGCGTGCGGTTTCCGCACTTGCGGGCGTCCAGCTTCCCGGCGCCGATCAGTTCATAAAGCGTTGTCCTGCCGATGCCAGAAATCTGCGTGGCGTCGGCGATCGTGTGGGCCAGAGTTTGGCGGTCGAACATTGGTGAAGACCCTCGCGTCCGTGGTTGGTTGACGTGAGGCACATTTGCGGTTCTGCGCTTACTAAAGCACGCCACTCTAATCGGTGATTTTCCCGAACTCGATCTTCGGTTGGTGGCGAAGCATTCTTGCCAGCAGGCGCTTTTCATCCGGCGTAAAAGGGGTCTGACGCGCGTTCCTTATCATCATTACAGCACTCAGCGTATGGTCCCGGAAAGCCTTCCCGATAATGGTTCTTGCCCAGCCGAAGTCCTTGGCTGCGCGTTCAAGCGCCTCTTGGTGGGAGATGCCGCTCAAACGCAGTTTCACCACCCTGACGGCCATATCCCTGCGCGTTTGCTCGTCTGCCTCAGGTCGGCCCTTCTTCCTCAATAACCCAAAGGCCGAGTCCAGAGAATTCGCACTACGTTCGTCGGGACCGTAGAAGTCCTTAAGACCCAGGTAGCGGCCGAACGCCTCCGCGACAAATTCAACGACGCGTTGGGGAATCGGCGTCTTCGCTTTTGCGTGACGATAGAAGAGCGCCAGCACTTCGCGGACCTCGGCCGGCTCGGCTTTGCCATCGCGCGCCGCGTATGCGATCTGAGTGACTCGTGACAACGAAAGAGATTTCAACGAAGTGGCTGAGAACGCCTTTTGTGCCCGGTTCGGAATAGAAGCGACGTTCGAATGTGTCGCGGTTGTCTCCTTGGCCGCCACACTGTCGCGCGGTTTTTTTCGCGCAGACATGGCGAGCGTAGGAACGCCAGCCTTTCCAGCCTTTGAACTGGTGCTAGCAATTGCACTGTCAGATGCTTCATTCTTCGTCGGCGCCCCGTTCACGGTCGTGTCCAACGTCTTGCGGGGCCATTGGCGGCGGGTGCTTCCAACACCCGTCGCCGCCCCTGTGTGCCCGGTGCCGCCGGGTTCGGTTTAGCAACTTTAGCAGGTTTAGCAGGGGTAGAGTCCTACCCTCACTTTTCATCCGGCCTGCCGTATCGGCGTAACCGTCGCGTCCGTCTGCGCCGGCCGATCGCAGAACGCGGCCCAATCATCCATGAGGCGGCCCCGCTTCTCAAACAGATCACGCCGGCGGTAGGCGGCTTCCACCTTGTCACCCACGACATGAGCCAAGGCGGCTTCAGCCACATCGCCGGGATATGCCGTCGTCTCCGCCGTCCAGTCCCGGAACGTCGAACGGAACCCGTTCACAGTCAGGTCGGCCCGCCCCATCCGGCGGAGCAGCATCTCCATCGCCATGTTGGACAGCGGGCGCCCCTTCCGTGCGCCAGGAAATACCCAGGCGCCAGCTTCATCGTTCCGCAGCGGCAGCAGGCCACGCAACACCGCCAGCGCCGGATCAGAGAGCGGAACCCGATGTTCCCGGCCCGCCTTCATCCGGGCGCCCGGAACCGTCCAGACGCCTTCCTTCATGTCGATTTCATCCCACTTGGCGCAAAGGACTTCGCTGGAACGGGAGGCGGTCAGGATCGTCAGCAGCAATGCCTGTGCCGCCAGACCCGGTTGCGTCCGCACCGCTGCGACGAAAGCGCCGATCTCTCGCCAAGGAAGCGCCGCATGGTGTTCCACCGGCTGTATCTTGGCCTTCGCCGGCAGCATGTTGGCGACGTGTCCCCGCCACCGAGCCGGGTTCTCGCCGCTTCGCCAGCCGCGCGCCTTGGCATAGTCCAAGATGGTTTCGATGCGCCCCCGCAACCGGGATGCAGTCTCGGCCTTGCTGCGCCAGATCGGTTCCAGTGCGGCCATGACATGCCCGGTATCCACATCTGCCACCGGCAAGCCGCCGAAATGCGGATAGGCATAGGCTTTAAGCGTTGCGGGCCACTGTGCGCGGTGCTTGTCGTTCCTCCACGCGGCCTCATTGGCGGCGATATAGGCGATGGCCACGTCCTGGAACGTCATGGCGCGGGCCTGTGCCGCCAGCGCAGCGGCCTTCTTGGCCTCGGCCTCGGCCTTCCGGTCCTCCAACGGATCACGGCCCGACCGCACCGCCTCCCACAGTTTGCGCGCGGCCGTCCGGGCGTCGGTCAACATGATGGCGTCTCGTCCGCTGGCGGCCCCCAGGCCCATCTCCCGCATCTTGCCGGCGACGGTATAGCGGAACAGCCAGAATCGGCCGCCCTCGGGGCGAACCAGCAGATACAGCCCGCCGCTATCGCCGTAGCGGCCAGGGTCCGCCGTTTTCACCTTTGCCGCCGTCAATCCCGTCGCTTTTCGTGGCATCCCGCCGCTCCCAAGGAATAGGGGACGGCAAATCGTCCCCCGTTCTGTCCCCTATTGATAAGCCGAATAGGGATGAATGCAAGCGCATCGTGGTGAACGGAGGAAACGTCTATTCCTAGGATTTAGGCCGCTTTCATAGGGCCGTGTCGTATCGGCATGGACGGGTGCGGATGGCGGTTCGACGGACATCCCCTCCGCCATTTAATTCCCGCAGATTTCCCGGGGTTTGGGCGGTGTGTCCGGCGAAATTGCAACCCGGATTGTACACCGCCGTGCATGGCCGTCACCTGACCCGCCGCGGCACCGCCCGGGTGTTCCAGATGCGGCTGCCCGCCGATTGCGGTTTTTGCTTGCGAACGCCGCCGATCCGAATCACGCTCGGCAGGATACCCAAGCGCTGTGCCCAGCGCGCGGCCCGGGTGTTGGCAATGGGCGCCAGCATCCAACTGGAGCGGATGCGGCGTGACATGATGACCGGCCAACACAACA
>CAINOE010000015.1 GCA_903851415.1 uncultured Rhodopila sp.
AGCCACGGCTCTGCACGTGCCGCCGCGGCCTCGCTGACCCGAAAACGGGTTGCCGGCCGGTTGCGGGGCGAAGCCCTGCGCCGACAGGGCGACGCCAGCCACCTCGTTCGGCCTGACCTTCCAGCCACCCACCCGATAGCCCGGCGCCCCGGCCGAGCAACCCCGGCCGGCTGTCCCGGCACCAGTCCAACCCCCCACAGCCACCCGGCCGGCGCAGGTCCTGTGCGCGGGCGACGGCGGCTGTCCGCAGCAGGAGTTTCCCATGCCCGACGCGAGCCGTTTCACGCTCAGCCTGTTCGACACCAATCCTGCCGCCGGCCTGGCTGCGGACTTCGACGACGGAAGTTTCACCCGCTCCGTCCTCGCCCGGGATGTCCCGGTGCCGGCGGCCGAGGCACTACCTCTCCCGTCGGCGACGGAGCCCGACAACCGCGGCGGACAGGTCGCACCGGAGCCGGCCGGCAAGCCGCGCGGCGCGAACTTTCATCTGGACACCGACCGCGCGCTGGCCCGCGGATGGCCGGCACGCGCCCGCGACAACATCGCCGCCATCCGGCTTTCGAAGGAGTTGGAGGAATCGGGCCGCGCCGCGACCGCGGACGAGCAGGCGCGGTTGCTGCGCTTTACCGGCTTCGGCGCTTCCGACCTGGCGCAAAGCTGCTTCCGCCGCCCCGGCGAAGAGGCGTTTCGCCCCGGCTGGGAGGAGACCGGCGCGGCGCTCGAAGCCGCCGTCACGGCGGAAGAATACGCCGCCCTTCAACGCGCCACTCCGTATTGCCACTTCACGCCGGAGACGATCATCCGCGGCCTCTGGCGCGCCGCCGAACGGCTCGGCTTTGCCGGCGGGCGGGTGCTGGAACCCGGCATGGGCACCGGCCTGTTCTTCGCGCTGCTGCCCGCCGCGCTGCGCGACGCCTGCCAGCTCACCGGCATCGAATACGACCCGGTGACCGCCCGCATCGCCCGGCTGGTGCATCCGCAAGCCCGGGTGCGGTGTGAGGACTTCACCCGCAGCAAACTATCCGGCAGCTTTGACCTTGCCATAGGGAACCCGCCGTTCTCCGACCGCGTGGTGCGGGCCGATCCCGCCACCCGCGCCTTGCGGCTAAGGCTGCATGACTACTTCATCAGCAGATCGATCGCGCGGCTGCGCCCCGGCGGCATCGCGCTGTTTGTCACCAGCACCGGCACGATGGACAAGGCCGGCACGACGGCTCGCGAACATATCGCCGGCATGGCCGACCTCGTGGGCGCGGTGCGCCTGCCCGAGGGCAGCATGCAGGCCACCGCCGGGACCGGCGTGGTTGTCGATCTGCTGGTGTTCCAGCGCCGCGCCGCCGGCCAGCCCGCGGCGGGTCCGGCCTGGATCGGCTTGGCACCGGTTGAGCCGGCGATGGCGGATGCGGAGGATGAAGCCGGCGAAGCGGACGATCCCGATGACGGCGGCAACCCTGCTGGACCCTGCATCGAGGTCAACCGCTACTTCGCCGAGCACCCGGAGATGGTGCTGGGCGAGCACGCGATGCGGCGCGGCATCTACGGCCCTGCGCCGGCCTATACCTGCCGGCCGCGCAAGGACGCGCCGCCGCTCGAGACCCTGCTGACCGCGGCGCTCGACCGGCTGCCTGCCGGCATCGCCACCGCCTCCGGCGCGTGTCTCGCCGGCGCCGACAGCGACGATGATGCCGGGACGACACTGAAAGCGGGCACCGCGGCCGATGGCGCGACGATCAAGGAAGGCTCCTACTTTCTAGGCAAGGCCGGACGCCTCATGCAGATCGCCGGCGGAACGCCGGAGTTCGTCAGCATCCGCGACGGCAAGAGCGGCGACGGCATCTTCGCCCGCAACGCCAAGATCATCCGCGCGCTGCTGCCGATCCGCGACGCGGTGCGCGACGTGCTGCGCGCCCAGGCCGCCGATCAGCCCTGGGCCGCCGCTCAGGTCCGGCTGCGCATCGCCTACAGCAGCTTCGTCCGCGGCTTCGGGCCGATCAATCATACCGTCGTCTCGGTAACGGCCGATCCGGACATCGGCGAGGAGCGGGAAACCCATCGCCGGCCGAACCTCGCACCCTTCGCCGACGATCCGGATTGCTGGCTGGTCGCCAGCATCGAGGACTACGACCTCGAAACCGGCCTCGCCCGCCCGGGGCCGATCTTCCGCGAGCGGGTCATCGCCCCGTCCGCCGCACCGCTGATCGCGACCGCCGCCGACGCCCTCGCCGTCACCCTCAACGAGACCGGCCGCGTCGATCTCGACCATCTCGCCGAACTGCTCGACCGCGATCCCGACGCCGCCCTCGCCCAGCTCGGCGACACGGTGTTCCGCAACCCGCACACCGGCGCCCTGGAAACCGATGATGCATACCTCTCGGGTTCAGTGCGCACCAAGCTGACGGTCGCCGAGGCGGCGGCGGAAAGCGACCCGCAGTATGCCCGCAACGTGATGGCGCTGCTTCGGGTGCAGCCCGAGGACCTGCCGCCGTCGGACATCACAGCCCGCCTGGGCGCGCCGTGGATTCCCGCCGCCGATATCGAGGCGTTCGCCGCGGAGGCGATGGGCACCGCCACCCGGGTCCGCCACACCGTCGCGGTCGCCGCCTGGTCGGTGGAGACCGCGCCATTCGCCTCCACCGCGGCCGGCACCTCGGAATGGGGCACCGCCCGGCGCAACGCCGGCCTCCTGCTGCACGATGCGCTGAACAGCGCCACCCCGCAGATCTTCGACACCATCGTCGAGGACGGCGTCGAAAAGCGCGTGCTGAACAGCGAGGCGACCGAGGCCGCCAAGGAGAAGCTGGCGAAGATCAGAGACGCCTTCACCGCCTGGATCTGGACCGATGCCGACCGCACCGACCGGCTCGCCCGCCTCTACAACGACCGCTTCAACAACCTGGTGCCGCGCCGGTTCGACGGGCGGCACCTGACCCTGCCCGGCGCCAGCAGCATCATCCGCCTCTACGACCACCAGAAGCGGGTGATCTGGCGCATCGTCGCCTCCGGCTCGACCTACATCGCCCACGCGGTCGGCGCCGGGAAATCCTACGCCATCGCCGGGGCCATCATGGAGCAGAAGCGCCTTGGCCTGATCAGCAAGGCCATGCTGGTGGTGCCCGGCCACTGC
>CAINOE010000016.1 GCA_903851415.1 uncultured Rhodopila sp.
CGCCGCATCCCGCGCCGGCCGCCGCGGAGGCGCCCGTTGCCGCCGACTGGCAGCGTTCCGTCGCCGGCTGGCTGGCGGCCCACAAGGTGTATCCGGAACTGGCGCTGCGGCGGCGGGTCGAGGGCACCGTCGGGCTGCGATTCACCGCCGACAGGTCGGGCCGCGTGCTGACTGTTTCGCTGGTCAGCAGCGCCGGCTCCCCGCTGCTCGACGCCGCGGCGGAAAAGATGGTGGGCGAGGCGACGCTGCCACCGTTCCCGGCCGGCATGCCGCAGCAGACCGCCACGCTGACCGTCCCGATCCGCTACGCGCTGTCGAACTGAGACGACACCGCCCCGAACCGCCTCAGTGCTCCGCGGCACCCTTGTCCGGATCGACCGCGGGCAGCCAGAGCGTCACGATGGTGCCATGGCCCGGGCTGCTCTCGATACTCAGCCCGCCCCCGGACTGCTCGGCGAACCCGCCGGCCATCGGCAGGCCCAGCCCGGTGCCGAGGCCAACCCGCTTGGTCGTGAAGAACGGCTCCTGCGCACGGGCGAGTGTCTCCGCATCCATCCCGCTGCCGGTATCGGCCACGGCGAGGCGGACATAGCGCCCCGGCGCCAGGCCGGCCGGGTGGATCGGGTCCGCCGGCGACACCGCCTCTCCGGCAGCCGTTATCGTCAGCCTGCCTCCCGGGCGCATCGCGTCGCGCCCATTGGTGGCGAGATTGATCACGACCGTCTCCAGTTGCGCCCTGTCGGCGAACGCGGCCGGCAGGCCGTCCTCCAACACGATATGCACCTCGATGCCCGCACACAGGGTGTGAATACAGATCTCGCGGATTCCATCCAGCACAACCGCCATGTCCAGCGTTTCGGCATGCAGATCGCCGCGCCGCCCGAAGGCCAGCAGACGATGCGTGATGGCGGCGCCGCGGTCGGTTGCATCGATCGCCACCTGCGCGAGCCGCGCCACATCGTCCGCATCCGCCGATCGGCGCTTGATCAGCGTCGCGACGCCATTGACCACCTGGAGCACGTTGTTGAAATCGTGCGCGACTCCCCCCGCAAGCTGGCCGAGCGCGCCGAGCCGCTCGGCATGGGCCGCCCTCGCCCGCGCCGCCGCGAGCTGCTCTTCGATTCTGGCCAGCGCGGCGGCGTTTTTCCGCTTTTCGGTCACGTCCTGGAAAAACACGGTCAGGCCGTCCTTCGACGGGTAGGCGTGGGCATCGAAATGCAGGTCCGCCGGGGCGAGATAGCCGGCCTCATGCACCGGGTCGCCGCTCTGCATCGCGACCCGCAGCACGGAGCCGACGGGGCTGTCCGCCAGCCAGGGGCATTGGTCCCAGACCCCGAGGCCGATGAAATCGCGGCCGTGAGCGATCTGCGCCGTCGCACGCTTGTTCAGGAAGGTGAACCGCCAGGACCGGTCGAGCACGATGACTCCGTCCGTCGTACTCTCCAGCGCCATCCTCAGGGCATGGTCGCGCGCCTCCTGCGCCTCGGCCATGGCATCGAACGCGGTGGCGAGGCGGCCGAACTCGCTGCCATCCTTTTGCAGGCCGGTGCGCGCGGTCAGGTCGCCGCTGCGCCAGCGATGGGTGATCGCGAGCAGCGCCGCGACCGGACGGCGGATCGCCCGTCCGCCGAGCAGCGCGGTGATCGCCAGCGCCGACAGGAAACCCGCCACGATCAGCATCAGCCCCGTGCGGCTCGGCTGCTGCACGTCATCGAAAAAGGTCCGTGGATCGAGCGCCACGGCAATCCGCAGCGCGCCCGGCGGGATGCCGAGCGGCACCATGCCGGTCATCCGCCTGACCCCGTCGATGCCGATCATGTCGGCAACGACTGTCTGATCTGCGTGCAAGGCGGCAAGGCCGTCGGACGGTAATGGCTGACCGACATACCGCGCGCCATCAGGGTAGCGGGCGAGAATGGTCCCGTTGCGATCAGAGATAGAAACCGCGGAGCCGGGCGGCAGGGGCAGCGATTTCAGTTGCTCCGCAAGCCATTCCAGACTGAGTCCCAGGTAGACCACACCCGCAACGATCCCGTCCTTGTTCCGGAACGGCATCGCCATGTGAATCCCGGGATCATGGGACAGCCGGCCAATGGCGTATTCGCCGATGACGAAGCCTCCGGTCGCCAGGGCGAGCCGGAAATAGGACCTGTCGGAAACGTTGACCCCGGGATCTATGTATCCCGAAGCGCATAGCAGCCGCCCGTCGCCATCCGCCACCGCGGCGCGGGCATAGCGGGGAAGCTGCTGCCGCAGATTGGCCAGGTGCCGGTGACAGCGCTCCGGGTCGAGCTCCCGCACGGAGCCGGCATTGGCGACCGTGGTCAGGACTTCCTGCGCTCCTTCGACGATCCGTTGCTGTTCCGCACTAACAAGCTGCACGAGGCGCAGCGCCTCGCCCGCGACCAGTTGGCGCCGGGTGCGCGACGCCTCCATTTCGCTAGAGATTTGAAACAGCAGCGCCGGAACGAGCGCGACCGACACGATCAGCAGGAGTCGCGTGAGGAGATTGATCCCGTCGAGATACCCTGTGTCAGCCTTCAAGTTCGGAATTCCGGGCGTGATGGTGCGGCATAGGTTTGATACGGATTACGTCAGATCGTCGCGGCGGGCGCGGGCAGGCCGGGTCTCAGGGTCTTGTTGCGCGTTAATTTCATGCGTGACAAACACAAACTGCTGCCGATCGGCTGGCTGACCGTTGCGGCTTCCGTGCCCGGGGGAACCCGGCCGGACGCACCGTCATCGCCGTCCGTCCCGCCGCGGAGATGCCGCGCCAGGCCGGCGTCCTCTGCGAGCCGGCGCGGCGGTCCCGCGCCGGCGCGGCATTTGACCGGACAGGCAATCCGGCGATGAAACTCAATGGGTTGACCCCCGGGGCCGCCGCTATCATAGTGCGCCGCAATAAATTTGCGGTGATGAAGCGGCGGCCCGGGCCGCCCGAACGGAGGCTCATGAGCGGGTTGGCAGGCGTCGGCCGCACACACGAAACAGAGCTTCAAACGCGCGGATTTATCTCATCGGTCAACGGGTGCTGCCATGCAACTTGGTAAATACGTCAAGTTCCGCGAGGAACGGTTCGGCGGGGTTCTGTTCGAGACCCGGACGGAGAAGGTCTACACACTGAACCCCACGGCCGCCGCCGTGGTCAAGGAGCTCGGCTCGGGCTGCGACGTCGGCGAGCTCACCCGGCGCCTCGCGGATCGCTTCCAGGCCCCGGCGGGATCGATCGAGCAGGATGTCGCCGCGCTGATCGGCGATCTGCGCGAAAAGGGCCTGGTGGAAGACCCCGCCGCATGAGCCAGATCACCGGCGTCACGCCGCTCCCCGCCAGCCTGATCCCGCAGAAAACGCCGGCCATGACCACCTCCGGCACCCTGCGGTCGCCGCTGTACGTGGCGTGGCAGGTCACCAACGAATGCAACCTGGCCTGCCTGCACTGCATCGAGGAAAGCGGCCCCGGCAAGGCGTTTCCGGACGAGCTGTCGAAAGAGCAGACCTTCGACGTCCTGGCGCAGATCATCGACAACGACGTGCCCTATATGTCGTTCTCCGGCGGCGAGCCGATGGCGCACCCGCATTTCTTCGAAATGGTCGAATACGCCTGCACCCGCGGTGCCCAGCTCAAGATCGAGACCAACGGGCACTACCTGACCCCTGAGGCATGCGCCCGCCTGAAGGAACTCGGCGTCAAGGCGGTCCAGGTCAGCCTGGACGGCGTGACCCCGGAATCGTTCCGCCGCATGCGGGTGCGGGGCAACTTCGAGCTGGTCATCGAAGGCTTGCACAATTTGCAGGCGGCGCGCGTCCCGATCGAGATCAACTACTCCCCGACCGGATTCAACGCGCACGAGATCGGCCGCGCGGTCGATCTGGCCGCCGAGGTCGGCGCTGAAAGCTTCTACACCGGCCGCACGATGTACACCGGCAACGCGGTGAAAACCTGGGCGAAGCTCAACCCGACGGAAGAGCAGTACGAGGTGCTGTTCGACACCCTGCGGGAAAAGGCGCTGGAATATGAAGGCCGCACCCGGGTGCATTTTCACGAAATGGGCCTGCTGGAGGAGCTGCGCTACCGCCTGCACAACCCCGCCGCGCTGCTGATCGTCCTGCCGAACGGACTGGTGAAACTGATCAACGCCCTGCCCTTCGTCTGCGGCGACCTCCGCAGGCAGTCCCTGCTGGAGATCTGGGCCAACTTCCAGCGCTGCTGGCAGGACCCGCGGGTGGCGGAGTTCGTCGAGGCGCTCGAGCGCGACCCGAACGCAACCTCGTTGCTGCACCAATGGATCTTTCTCTGACCCCGCCGCACGCGCGGCCGCTGCACCGGCTGCTGCGCGTCCTGAGCCTGGTCCGCTACCGGTTCTTTCTCTATGCGGGCCTGCTGCCCTATCTGCTCGGCGCCGCCTGGGCCTATCGGATCAACGGAACCATCGATGCGTCCGTGTTCTGGTGCGGGCTGGGTGGCGTGGTGCTGGCCGTGGTCGGGGTCGAGGCGTTCAACGAGTATTTCGACTCACGGATGGGCACCGACCGGGTGTTCAACCCGGACGATTTGCCGCCGATGTCGGATGCGGTTCTCTGGCTTGGCGTCGCGGGATTTGCCGGCGCACTGGCGATCGGGATTTACCTGACCTCGCTGGCCGGCTGGCCGATATTGCTGTTCGCGGTGCTCGGCGGCCTGGCGGCGGTGTTTTACGTCGCGCCGCCGATACGCTGGGCCTATCGCGGACTGGGCGAGACGGTGATCGCTCTGTCGTACGGGCCGTGGATGGTGCTCGGGAGCCTGTATCTGCATGCGCATGTGCTGGCCCGGGGCGCGTTCTGGGCGTCCCTGGTGCCCGGCTGCCTGATCATGGCGCTGGCCGTGGTGAACGCCATCCCGGACTTCCATCAGGACCGCCTTGTCGGCAAGCGCAACCTCGTCGTGCGGCTCGGCCGCAAGCGGGCGGTCGGGCTGTATCTCGGCCTGGCCTCGGCGGCTTTGCTGATCACGCTGGTTGGTGTGGTGGAACGGGTGTTTCCGCCGCTTTGCCTCGCAACGCTGCTCGCCCTGCCGCTGCTGATCGCCAGCGCACGGCGGGCGGTCGGGACATACGAAACGCCCCGCCTGTTCGTGCCGGCGATCCGCAGCATCGTCGCCTGCTACGCGGTCGCGGTGGCGCTGTTCACGGCCGGGGTCGCGCTGAGTGCGTGGTTGGCATGAACTGGATCGACTCGCTCGGGGCGCCGCTGTTCGTCTCCTGGCAGTTGACCCGCGATTGCGATCTGGCCTGCCTGCATTGCTGCACCGATTCCGCCCCGGGCAAGCGCGTCCCGGATGAACTTGATGCCGGCGAAGCGATGGCGCTGGCCGCGGACATCGTCCGCGCCGGCGTGCCCTATGTCATGCTGTGCGGCGGCGAACCGCTGATCGTCCCGCATTTCTTCGACGTCGCGGAATGCCTCGGGCGGGCCGGCGTATTGCTGAAGATCGAGACCAACGGCCAGCGTTTCGGCGCGGCCGAGGCGGGACGTCTGGCGAAGCTGCCGATACGCTCGGTCCAGATCAGCCTCGATGGCGATACGCAGGAGGTTTACGGGCGGCAGCGCCCGGGCGCGTCGCTGGCGAAGACCCACGCGGCGTGCCGCGCGGTTCGCGACGCGGGCCTGCCGCTGGAGGTCACCTTCGCCCCGACCCGGGTGAACATTCATGAGGCCGGGGCGGTGATCGAACGCGCCCGCGGCCTCGGCGCCTTCCGCTTCAACACCGGCCAGTTGATGCGCATCGGCCGCGCCGCGAAGCTGTGGGACCGGATCGCGCCCTCCGCGGACGAGTACCGAACGTTCCGCGAGACGCTGCACCGGCAGCAGCATGTCATTGACGATACAATGCAGTTTTGCCATGATCCCTTCGCGATCGAAGGAGGATTGCAAAATAGCCTGGACGCTCCGCCGGCAACCATGCTGGTGCTGCCGAACGGTTGGGTTAAAGTCGCCGCGGCGCTCGGGCATGTCTGTGCCGACTTGCGCCGCATGACGCTGACGGAGGCGTGGGACAGCTATCGTGCCGCATGGCGTAACGAAACGGTCATCGCCGCGATACGCCGCGGCATCGGCGGGGACGTGCATCATGCGGACGCCAATATCTGGCGGTCAATCTCGGATGGAGTACCAGTTCTATGAGTGATACGGTCATCGAAACAACCAAGGCGGCGGAAACCGCGCACGCCAAGAAGCAAAAGAGCGATCTGCCGTTCTGGGAGACCCCGAAGCTTGAGGACGTCTCCGAGCAGGTGATGGCGCAGCCCTATATCCGGTTCACCTGAGCGGGCCTGTTGCCGCGATGAGCGGGCGATCGCTTGACGAATACGGGTCCCCGCTCTTTCTCGCCTGGCAATTGACCAACCGGTGTGAGGCTCACTGCCTGGCATGCTGCGAGGAGTCCGGGCCGGACAAGGCGTGGACGAACGAGTTGGGGCGCGACGAAGCGCTGCGGGTCGCTGACGAGGCGATTGCCCTGGGTATCCCGTATGTCGCGTTCGGCGGCGGCGAGCCCTTGGGCGTGCCGTTCTGCTGGGATATCTTCGAGCGCCTGGCAACGGCCGATGTTTCCATCAAGCTTGAAACCAACGGCCGCCATATCGGTGACGAAGCGGCGGATCGTCTGGTCGCGCTGAACGTGCAGTGCATCCAGATCTCGGTGGATGGCGCGACGGCCGAGACCCACGAATGCGCCCGCCCCGGCAGCAGCTTCGCCTCCGCCATGGCTGCGATCGACCGTCTGGTGGCGCGCGGTTCCGCGCCGCAGATGGTTTTTTCCCCAACGCGGGCAAACATCCACGACATCGTTCCGGCGTTCGAGATGGCGGCGCGCCATGGCTGTAGCGCGTTCGTGACCGGACCGCTGATGCGGCTCGGGCGGGCGGCGTTGGCGTGGGAGTCTTTGGCGTGCGACGAGGCCGTCTGGGACGGTGCGGCGATGGCGCTGCGGGCAAAGGCGTTGGAGTTGGGCGGCGGCCTGATGCTGTCGATCTACCCGTGGGACATCGTGACGGAGCTGGAGCGGCGGATCGACAGTCCGCAGGCGATGCTGCTGGTGGTGCCGAACGGCCGGGTGAAATTGTTGAACGCGCTGCCGTTTTCTCCGGCCGATCTGCGGCTTGCGTCGCTGGCTGAGGCATGGGAGGCTTACCGGCGTGCGTGGCGCTCGGCCGAGGTGCGGGATTTCATCGCCCGCTGCCGGAGCGAACCGGATCTGCTGCGCCACGCGAACGAAACCTGGTATCTGCGGGAAGCGGCGTAGCTCGGACGACCCGCGCGGTGCGGAGACGCCATGCCGACGTATTGCGCACAAGCCGATCTGCCGTATCCGCTTCGGCAGGTGTTCGATCTTGTCGCCGATATAGAGAGTTATCCGAAATTCCTGCACCATGTGGCGGCGGCCCGGATCCGCCGCCGGAACGGCAACACCCTTTGGGTCGATCAGGTGGTGCGTTTCGGAATGCTGCGGCTGCGCTTCAGCACGCGCGCGGTGCTGGAGCCTCCGTCCCGCATTCATGTGGTTTGCGATGACAGCGTGTTCGGGACGCTCGATGAGACATGGCATTTTGCCGCCGAGCCATCAGGCCGCACGCGGCTGGAATGTCAGGCCATCTACGAGTTGCGATCGGCCCTGATCCAAAGAGCGCTTGGTCCCGCGCTGTCGGACCTGCTTGGCACCACCGTGAAGGCGTTCGAGGCCAGGGCCACGCAGCTTTATGGTGCGGCGGCATCTGTGAGCGGTTAGCGGGCGGCAGGGTGTCTTGCATGATGACGCGTGGCGTCGGATTGCGGGTCGGGCTCACATCGCCGCAAATGGCTTGACATACATCTTACTCAATCTTACATGGCTCCGATGGACACAACCCGGCTCTCTTCCAAAGGCCAGATCATCCTGCCCAAGACGGTGCGGGATGTGCATCATTGGGCGCCCGGCACCGACTTTTCGGTCGAAGACACCGGGGACGGCGTGCTGTTGCGGCCGATCAAGGCCAGCCAGCCCACCCGGCTCGATGACGTTGTCGGCTGCCTGCCGGTCAAGGGCTCCGCGCGCAGCATCGAGGAAATGGACCTCGTCATCGAGGCCGAATTGCGGGATCGCCGTGATCGCGGCCGATACTAACGTCATCGTCCGCCTGCTGACCGGCGACGAACCCCGGCAGACGGCGCGCGCCCGCAGCTTGTTCGAGACCGAGACGGTGTTTCTGCCGAAGACCGTCATCCTCGAAGCCGAATGGGTGCTGCGCCGCCTCTACCGCCTGGAGCGCCTGCCGGTAAACCGCGCTCTGGAGGCGCTGCTGTCACTGCCGAACGTGCGGTGCGAGGATGAACCGGTGGTGCGCCAGGCATTGGCGTGGAACCGGGAAAACCTCGACTTCGCGGATGCCCTGCATCTGGCATCCAGCCCTTCGGTTGAGCGGTTCGCGACGTTCGATCTCGGCCTGATCAAGGGCGGCACGGCGGCGGGACTGGCTGTCACCGAGCCCTGATGGGGCTAAGGTTAGTCTCGGCGAAAACCGTTCAACAACCTCACGGAGACGGCGATGGGCGACTGGGTGCGCGTGGCGGCAAAAGGCGACGTAGCGGAGGGGGCGTGTCTGGGGGTGCGCGCCGGCGACACGGATATCGCGCTGTACCATCTGCCGGGCGGTGAATTTCATGCCACGAGCAATATATGCTCGCACGAATTCGCCCTGCTGTCGGATGGCTGGCTGGAGAATGGCTGTATCGAATGCCCGCTGCATGCGGCTCAGTTCGATGTGCGCACCGGCAAGGCGCTGGGCCCGCCGGCCGAGACGGACATCGCCGTCTACCCCGTCAAGGTCGAGGGGGACGATCTGCTGGTGCAACTGCCGGGTTAAGAAGAGTCGCTTGCCATTCGGCGGCAATCGGCGCCCCGGGTCGCATCCGCGAAACCGGTTGGGTTGAGCGACGCCGCAAGACTACCGCTTCACAGGGAAGGGTCCGCAACCCGGCTGCCCGTCCATAACGGCGGCGGCGCGCGGACCCGCATCCACCGGATCGATTGCCTGCCAGCGAGTTTGTTTTTAGAAGGATATCGAATCGCTCGGCGGCTATAGAGCGAGCCATCGACGCCGTCACAAAAAACCGCATGAGTGATCCTTGACGCCTTATGAAACCCAGCGCGCCTTGGTTCCAGCGGCCCGGTTCGGCTGACGCCCGATGATTTTTCCGAACAAATGCGGGATCGGGCCTGTGGTCCTCTTTCTGCTCGCGCTGCTGGCATCCGCGCCGCCGCTTGCGCAAGCCCAGCCGCCGATGCGTGAAGTCGTGGTCGGCACCAAGGAAGCGCCCCCGTTCGCGATCAAGGCGCCCGACGGCACCTGGACCGGCATCAGCATTGACCTCTGGACCCGGATCGCCGGGAAACTGGGCCTGCACACGACATTCCGCGAATACCAGACCGTCCCGGAGCTGCTGCTCGCCACCGCCGAGGGAAAGCTGGACGCGGCAATGGCGGCGATTACCGTCACCTCCGACCGCGAGCAGATGGTGGATTTCACCCAGCCCTACTATGCGTCCGGCCTCGGGATCGCGGTCCCGATGGACCGGGAAATCGAATGGCTGCCGATCCTGCGCAGTTTTCTCACCGCGCGCTTCCTGCAGGCCATCGGCGTTCTGATCGCGGCCGCGGTGTCCGTCGGCGCGGTCATCTGGCTGTTCGAGCGGCGGCATACCGAACATTTCGCTGGCGGCGCGCGCGGCCTCGGCACCGGCCTGTGGTGGTCCGCGTCGGCGATGACCCAGGCTGCGGCGCCGGACAAGGCGCCGGCGACGTTGCTGGGACGCGCCATGGCCATCGCCTGGATGATCGCCTCCGTCATCATGATCGCCAGCTTCACCGCCGGGATCACCTCGCAGCTTACGGCTAAACAAATGGCCAACCGGGTGCGGGGACCGAGCGACCTGACCATGGTCCGTACCGGCAGCGTCGCCTCCACCGCGGCGGTGGATTACTTGCGCAGCCAGCACGTGCCGGTCCGTATCTATGCCACCGCCGAGGCCGGGCTGGAGGCGGTGCGGCATGGCAAGCTCGACGCCTTCGTCTACGACAAGCCGTTGCTGACGTGGATCGCGCGCAAGGATTTCGCCGACGACGTGCGGGTGCTGGATGCCATCTTCGATCGCCAGAACTACGCGATCGCCGTGCCGAAAGGCAGCCAATTGAGAACGAGTATCGACGTTGTCATGATCGACGATCTGCGCGACGCCTGGTGGCAGGACGTGCTGATCAGCTACCTCGGAGGAGAATGATCGGACGAGCTTTATCTCATAGCCCGCCCGAGCAGGAATCCGATCCCGAAGGCAATGGCCACCGCCGCAAGCGGCTGTTCGCGCACCCGGGCCGCGAGGGCATCGGTCTGCTCCCTGACCTGGTTCGCCGCATCGGCCACGGCCGGACGGATGCGTTCCTCCGTCAACTGCTCGATCTGCGCCCGCAGATTGGCGAGCTGATCGGACAAGTCGCCGCTCTCGAACGAACCTTCATCGCTGGCCATGGCGGAACCCCTTTGCAAGCTATCCGGGGTTCAACCTATGGCCGGGCTTGACTTGCGGCAACAGGCCGTCCCGCGGGCGTTCATGCGCGATGGCGGTGTTCGTCCGGAACGAGGTCGAAGAAGCCCGACCTTGCCTGCCAATACGCTGCATAGTCGTTGCCGTCATCCCTTTCGGTCATAGCCTCGTCAGCCGGCGCATCCGGGCCGGTTCGGGGGTTGTTGGCCAGTCGGCTTTCGACGGCCTCGATGGGTTCTTCAATCATAGCGTTTCCTTTTTGCACGCTGGTTGACAACTGAGAAATTTCCCCGCCGTTCGCAGTCTTATAAGTTGCGACGTCCGAGTTCTATGCTCGGACTGCGAGTAATCATAGTAGAATCACCGCGCAGTAGGAAGGGTCGGATTCTACCTACGCAGGCGCCGCCGAGGCTGGCCAACGGTGCGATAGCGGTCAGTAGCCCGCGCGACCAGGCGAACCGGCTCTGAGTAGTTTCCGAGGCTGCCGCTGCCGGGCCGGCGCGGATTACGATGCGAATTGCCGCGGCCTCCGCCAGCCAACCAGGCCGGTGGAGCCTGCGGGCAACCAGAATATCCACCACCGGAGGACTTCCACCCATGACACAATCAATTGCCGATCCGACCGCCAATGCCAAAATCGACGTTTTGACGAAAGCCGGGCATGCCGCGGCGAAAATCGTCAAAGACGGTGCCGAGGCTATGACAGGAAGCGGCCATGCCTCGACCGCCGCTTTCAAGGAGTTGGCCGAGGCCTATCAAGAATTGGCGGCCAGGAATGCCCGCAACCTGACCTCCGCGATCCAGGCCATTTCCGCGATAAAGACTCCAGCGGAATTGTTCGAAGTGCAGCAGAAGCTGGTGAAGGAGGCCGTCGAGGCCGCGGTCGGTGACAGCCAGAAAATCGCCGCTTTGACCCTCGCCGTTTTCACTGCGGCGTTTGAGCCGTTGAAGAAGCAGTTCGAAACTTTGCAGAAGACCACGCTGAACTGACCCGGACCAATGGGCCCGGGCGCTGCTGCCGATCGCGCCGGGCCCCGCTGCCGAAGTGTGAAACGCCGATCGGCCTTTGGCTCAGGCCGGCGATACCGCCGGTTGATGCCCGATTTGCCACGAATGCATTGCCGGCGCCTGCGGGCCGTGCCACAGCCGATCGCTTGCAACGCAAATCGGGATAACATGCAAACCCTGTCACGACGCGCCGTTCTTGCCGGCGCCGGTATCTCCCCTTGGTCCGCCGCCCGGGCCGGCACTCCGGCCGAATGGGACACGCAGCCCGAAATCCGGCCCACGGACTCCGTCGTCGCCAGGGACATGCAGTGCGGTCCGCATTTCGTTCTTGGTCCGAGCGTCACCACTCTCGCCTATCTGAACCGCTACACAGTCAACACCGACTACGGCCCGTTCATCGCACCGAGCGACGTCCGACTGCGCCGGTTGCTTCGCGAAATCGCCGCCATCGCGCAGCTTCAGGCGATGCAGCAAACGGATGCCTTCGAAAAAGCCGCCGTCGAGGCCGGCAAATCCCCGTTCCGCAGCGCCAAAGCCCTGATCGATGACCCGGTGGGCACGCTATCGGCCATTCCCGAAGGCATCGGCAGCATCTTCAGCCGCGCGACCCAGCAACTGCATCGCGAGGGCCGCAGCCAGTACGAAGACGGTCCGGCCAGGCAGATCCTCGCCGTGTCCGGCTACAAGCGGGACTATGCGGCGAAGCTCGGCGTCGATGTCTATTCCAGCAACGAGGCGCTGCAGAAGGAGCTTGACCGCATGGCCTGGGCCTCGGCCGCGGGCAACCTGACGCTCGGCGCGCTGTCGTTCGTCACCGGCGCGCTGGCGCTTCAGGTTGCCAGCAACGTCCGGCTGCTGGAA
This sequence comes from uncultured Rhodopila sp., assembly GCA_903851415.1. Classification (GTDB taxonomy): domain Bacteria; phylum Pseudomonadota; class Alphaproteobacteria; order Acetobacterales; family Acetobacteraceae; genus Rhodopila. The sequence goes on from CAINOE010000016.1 coordinate 12,424, forward strand.
CAGGCGCAAAACGTGGTTGAGGCGACGCCGCCAAGCGAACTGTCGAAGCGCAACCGCCAACACCTGCGGCGCATGGCGGTGCCTGATGCGATCACGGATCGTTTCCTGCGCAACCCGGCGCTGTCGCCGCGCCATGAAACGATCATCGTCGCCTGCATGGCGGCGCTGGGCAACATTCCGGGGCGCGCGCGTTTCATCGAGTATGCCGCCGCCGCCGATACCGAGGACGCAGCCCTGCTGTTCCAGCAAATGGCCGAGCTTATCGCGACCTATAACTCCGATGTTTCAGCGGTGCAGGAGATTGCCGTCGTGTTCAACCTGCCCGTCATCGCAACCGTGAAAGGCCCGCATATCATTTTGATTCCGATTGATCGGCTGCTTTGGACCCCGCGCAATGCGGAGATCGCCAAGGCGCTGGCCGGCGCACGCCCGCCGGTGTCCGAGATTTGGCTGACGGGCGATGCATCGCCGCGAGCCCAGGCGGGGCTGTCGGAGCTGGGCCTCGTTCTCACGCAACAGTGTGGCAAGCGGTTGCCGCTTTTGGACTGAAGCCGACCACTGCGCCAAATCCGCATAGTCAGCCCGGCCGATCGGCTGTTGTTTCGCCGTGACAACCGGCGCCCGGGTGGTGGCGGCACAATACCGAAGGGGGGTTTCGATGCGTTCCATTCTGGCCGCTTGCACGCTGGCCGCGATACTCGCTGCGCCGGCGTTCGCCGACGAGGTGAAGAAGGGAAACGATGCCGATCCGGAATTTATGACCGGGGTGAGGAAGCTCGGCGTGATGTCGGGCGAAGCCTTCGCCTGCTCGCCCGAAGCCGATCGGCAGGGGATCGGAGAGGACGCGCTTTCGCTGGCGAACCAGATCGCGCTGCATTTCGGGCTGCAGATCGCGTTCATCTACAGCGGCGCGTTCGGCTGGGGATCGGGGCACGATTTCGACCGCAAGACCTGCCCGGAAACGCTGGCGAACTTCAAGGACACCCAGCACAAATATCTGAACAAATGAGGCGCCCGATGAAATCCTTCATCCGCCTCGCCACCGCGGCGCTGGTCGCGCCGCTGGTTGCAGCCATGCCGTCCCATGCGGCACTCGCGCCTTGGCATGATGCCGTCACATCCACCGGCACGACGGACGAAACCAGTCCGCTCGTCCTGGTCAACGGCCCGCGCCACGGTGGCGGCGGCCAGCGCGGCGGAGGCCGGCAGAACTTCAACTCCAACAACTTCCACAGCAGCGTGAGCAACAACCACTCCGTCAATCGCAATGCGAACGTCAATGTCAACCGGAACGCGAACGTCAACGTCAACCGCAATGTGGCGGTCCATGGCGGCGGCGGTTGCTGCTACAATTACAACAGCGGTCCGGGCTGGGGTGGCGTCGCCGCGGGTGTTGCCGTCGGCGCGGTGGTTGGCGCGGCGGCGGCGAGCGCTGCTCAGCCGCCGCCGCCTTATTATCCGCCCGGCTCCGTCTATGTGCCGCAGTACTGAGGGACGATAGGGTCCGCTCCCAGCGACGCACGGGTTGCCGGCCACCCGCGCCTTTGCCGCCGCAAGCACCGCAAGTCGTGGATGGCCGGGCCAGGCCCGGCCGCGACACGGGGCGAAGGTCGCGCACGGATCACGGTGGCTGCCCCGCGCCGGAGTTGTCTTCCAAATCGCCACCGAACCCGCCAGATACGGCGTGGCCGGACCGGCTGGCCGGAGGCCCGGCCCGCGGCGCGGCGACGGCCATTCTTTGGCCACGTCCACCCCCTAGTGACCGGCCGAGGCAGAAGGAGGACCTTTTTGGAATGACCACATCGCCGGCTTCGGCAGCATCGGAATGACGGCGACCAGACGCCTGCTGTCCCGCCTGCGGAACCTGCGTGCGCACGGCGCGGCGCCCCTCTCCGCGCTGGTCCAGCTCGTCGCCTCGGAGCTGGTCAGCGAAGTGTGCTCCATTTACGTCTCGCGCCCCGGCGACATTCTCGAACTCGCGGCGACCGAGGGCCTAAACCCCGATGCCGTCGGCCGCACCCGATTGCGTGTGGGCGAGGGCATTGTCGGCCTGTGCGCCGCCACCGGCACGGTGATGAACATGCCGGACGCGCAGAACCATCCCGCCTTCGCCTACCGCCCGGAAACCGGGGAAGAACCGTTCGCCTCGCTGCTCGCGGTCCCGGTGCGCCGCACCGGCCGCACGCTCGGCGTGCTGGTGGTGCAGAACCGCACGCCGCGCAATTTCACCGAACTTGAGGTGGACGACCTGGAAACCGTGGCGATGCTGCTGGCCGAGCTGCTGCCGGGCAGCGGTGCCACCGACGGGTCCCACGAAGGGTTGGCCGCGACGGTGCCGCGCCTGTTCAAGGGCACCACGCTGATGGGCGGCATCGCCGCCGGGCCGGTGGTGCTGCTCGGCTCCGCGCGGCCGGTGGCGCGGTTCCTGTCGGACGATCCGGAGGCCGAGCAGGCCCGGCTGGACAAGGCGGTGGACCGCATGCAGCGCGGCCTGGACGACCTGTTCGCCGATGTGCCGAACTCCGGCCACGCCGCCGACGTGACCGCGTCGCGGGAGGTTCTGGAAGCCTACCGCCTGGTTGCGAACGATGCCGGCTGGCTGCGCCGCGTCGCCGAGGTGATCCGCGGCGGCATGACGGCCGAGGCCGCGGTGCAGCGCGTCGCCAGCGAACTGCACGACAAGATGCGCCGGATCAGCGACGCCTATCTGCGCGAGCGCCTCGCCGACATGGAGGATCTGGCCAACCGCCTGCTGATGGCGCTGACCGGCAACGCGCCGCACGAATCGGTTCCCGAAGGCGCGATCCTGCTCGCCCGCCGCCTGGGGCCGGCGCAGTTGCTGGACTGGCACGCGCGCGGCATTGCCGCGGTGGCGATCGAGGAAGCCAGTCCTTCCGGCCATGCCGCGATCCTCGCCCGCGCGCTGGGCATTCCCGCCATCGGCAGCCTGCGCGGCATGCTCGACAGCGCCGAGGAAGGCGACGAGGCCGTGGTTGACGGCGACGAGGGCCAGTTCATCCTGCGGCCGGAAACCGAGGTCAAGAATGCGTACTCCCGCGCCCGGGAAACCCGCGATGCGCGATACGCCGAACTGGCGGCCTGGCGCGGCCGACCCGCTGCGACCGCCGACGGCGTCGGCCTGAAGCTGATGCTGAATGTCGGCCTCAGCCTGGAACTGCCGCAACTGGAGAGCACCGGCGCCGACGGCATCGGACTGTTCCGCACCGAGATCGCCATGCTGGCGCGCGGCTCGGTCGCCGACGTGGCGGAACAGGCGGAAATCTATGCCCGGGTGCTGGACGAGGCCGGAGACAGGCCGGTGCTGTTCCGCACCCTGGATCTCGGCGCCGACAAAATGCTGCCGGGCACCATCAACGAGGAGGAAAACCCCGCCATGGGCTGGCGGTCCCTCCGCGTCGGGCTCGATCGCCCGGCGCTGCTGCGGCGGCAGTTGCGCGCGCTGCTGCTGGCCGCGGGCGGGCGCGAACTGTCGGTGATGTTCCCGATGGTGGCGACGGTTGGCGAATTCCGGGCGGCGAAGGCGCTGCTTGTGGCGGAGGCCAGGCGCATCCGGCCGGCGCCCGGCCACCTGCGCATCGGCACCATGCTGGAGGTTCCGTCGCTGCTGTGGCAGTTGCCGGACCTGCTGAAGGAAGTCGACTTTGTGTCGGTTGGGACCAACGATTTATTACAGTTTCTTTTCGCTGCGGACCGCGGCACCCCGTCTCTGTTCGAACGCTATGACTTCCTGTCGCAGCCAATGCTCGACATTATCCAGCAACTGGTGGTTGCCGCCGATGCGGCGTCCGTGCCGGTCTCGATCTGCGGCGAAGCAGCCTCCCGCCCGCTGGAGGCGCTGACGATGGCGGCGTTGGGGATTCGCAACCTGTCCATGCCCGCGAGCGCGATCCTGCCGATAAAGGCGATGTTCGCGCAGGTCGATCTGAAGGCGTTCCGGCCCGTGCTGGCGGCGATCCGGCGCACCGGCGGGACCGCGATGCGCGACCCCATTGCAACCTGGGCGCGTGAGCACGGGGTCATTTCCTGATCCGCTGCAAAGGGAACCGCCCCTGTGCACTGACGGGGACAGGCAAGCGAAAAATTGCCGGATTTCGTGAATGATAAAAATTAAGTCGTTGGAAAAACTTATCGTGTGGTTTAGAAATCCGCCGCCAATCGTATCCGTTGGGCGTGCGATTTCGGCTTCTTTCGCACTCCTGCGGCACATATAAGAACGGGGCCTTCGGTGATGCACGAAAGCAGGTCCAAACTTGTCGAAAGCCGGGCCATGATGTCGACCGTCACACGGGGGATGGCAGAGCCGCCCGCTGCCGTGCGGGCCGGAGCCGATTTGCGGGAAGCCCGGGAACGGCTGGGCTGGTCGCTGGAGGCGCTGGCGGCCGAACTCCGCATCCGCCTGCCGCATCTGGAAGCGCTTGAGGAAGGGCGGATCTCGCAGCTTCCCGGCAACGCCTACGCGGTGGCGTACGTGCGCAGCTATGCGCGGGCGCTTGGCCTGGACGACGAAGAGATGGTCCGCCGCTTCAAGGCCGAAGTCGCCGAGGTCGGCCGCCGCACCGAGCTGGTCTTCCCGATACCGATGCCGCAGCGCGGCCTCCCGGCGGGCGCCATCCTGCTGCTGGGCATCGTCCTGGCCGTCGGCGCCTATACCGGCTGGTACCGGCTGTCCGGTGAGGGCCGCCTGCCGGCCGAGACCGTGGTGGCGATCCCCGAGCACCTTGCTCCGCTGGCCGAACAGGCGCTGCCTCCGGTGGTTGTGGCGGACGCTCCGGCAGCCCGGGCGCCGCGGGTCGCGGTTGCCGCGGCCGCGCCGCCGATTGTGTCCATCCCTTCTCCTCAGGACCCGCCGGTTCCGGTCGCGGCTCCGTCGGTCGGTTCGGCGCAGGCGGCGACGATGGTTCCGGGTGCAGCGGACAGCCGCATCGTATTGCGGGCCAGCGCCGATGCGTGGATCCTGCTGAAGGACCGCAGCGGAACGGTGCTGATGCAGCGCGTGCTGAAGACGGGCGAGACCTTGCCAGTGCCGCCACGTGCCGATCTTCTGCTGACCACCGGCAATGCCGGCGGGACGGAGATCCTGTTGGATGGCGTCCTGGCTCCTCCCATCGGCGGTCCGGGCGGGGTGCGCCGCGACCTGCCGCTCGATCCGCAGATCATCAGGGATGGCAAGTTGACGGCTGCCCCGACCTCACCGGTTGGCTCCCTGCGCGCTCACCAGTAGCGAAGTCCGGCGGAACTCCCCATACTGGCGGTGTCGCCGGTCTTTCGTGGCTGGCGCCGACACGTGTCTTGTGCCTGATGGCGCGGACAGCCGGGGCATCGGCGCCCCGTGATGAAGGAGACTCGCATGAGCTATCGGCCCTACCAGGAAATCATCCGGCGCAAGTCCCGCCGGGTCTATGTCGGCAAGGTTCCGGTGGGCGACGGCGCGCCGATATCGGTGCAGACCATGACCAACACGCTGACCACGGACGTGGCGGGCACGGTGGCTCAGATCAAGCGGGCCGAGGCGGCGGGGGTGGACATCGTCCGCGTCTCCTGCCCGGACCAGGAAAGCAGCCGGGCGCTGAAGGACATCGTGCGGCAGGTCGATGTGCCGATCGTGGCGGACATTCACTTTCATTATAAGCGGGCGCTGGAGGCGGCGGACAGCGGCGCGGCCTGCCTGCGCATCAACCCCGGGAATATCGGCAGCGACGAGCGGGTGGCGGAAGTGGTGCGGGCGGCGCGCGACCACGGGTGCTCGATGCGTATCGGCGTCAATGCCGGATCCCTGGAAAAGCACCTGCTGGAGAAATACGGCGAACCCAACCCGGAGGCGCTGGTCGAAAGCGCGCTGTACCACGCCAACATCCTGCAGCAGCATGATTTCCACGACTTCAAGATCAGCGTGAAGGCGTCGGACGTGTTCCTGGCGGTCGCCGCGTATCAGCAGCTGGCCGAGGTTTGCGACCACCCGCTGCATATCGGCATCACCGAGGCGGGCGGGCGGCGCATGGGGACGGTGAAGTCCTCGATCGGGTTGGGGTCGCTGCTGTGGGCCGGCATCGGCGACACCATGCGGGTGTCGTTGTCGGACGAACCGGAGGAGGAGGTCCGCGTCGGCTGGGACATGCTGAAGACGCTGGGCATCCGGCATCGCGGGGTGAAGGTGATCTCCTGCCCGTCCTGCGCGCGGCAGGGCTACAACGTGATCGAGACCGTGCGCACGCTGGAGGATCGCCTCGGGCATATCGAGACTCCGCTGACGTTGTCGATCATCGGCTGCGTGGTGAACGGGCCGGGCGAGGCGCTGATGACGGATATCGGCGTGACCGGCGGCGGCAACGGGCGGCACATGGTGTACAGCGCCGGCAAGCAGGACCATCAGATCGATACCGCGGCGATGGTGGATCACATCGTCGGGCTGGTGGAGGCGAAGGCGGCGGAGCTGAAGGCGGCGGCGGAGGCCGAGAAGATCGCGGCGGAGTAGGATGTGGCGCTTGGGATCGTCTTTTACCGCAAGGCGCAGAAGGAGCTTCAGGGGCTGCCGAAGTCCGATCGCGATCGTGTGCTGGAAAGGCTTGCCGGGTATGCCGCTGATCCGGAAAATCCCCGCCACGCCGTTATCGCGCTGGTCGGGGAAAAACCGACCTGCCGGCTGCGGGTGGGCGATTGGCGTGTTTTGTTCGATAGGGTTGGCGATACGATAGAGGTTCGTGGGGTTCGGCACCGCCGGGAGGCATACCGATGAGCGCAGACATCAGCGACGGCAACGCCGCCGCCCGCGAGGCGGAGGAATTGGAGGATCAACTCGACATCGCCCTGGTGAAGCTGGCTCGGGTGGAGCAGGCGAACGAGGAAACCGTGCCGTTCGAGGTCGTCCGGCGCCTTTCGGATGGGGAAGTCCCGGTGGCTGTCTGGCGCGAGCATCGCGGGTTGTCCCGGAGCGATCTGGCCTCGGCGGCTGGGGTCGGGGTCGATGTCGTGGAAGCGGTTGAGAGCGGTAAGGAGGATGTGCCGCTCCGGATCATGCAGGTTTTTGCGCGGGCATTGCGGGTCGATCTGGATGATCTGGTGCCCTGGGTGGGAGCGGATGAGGTCGGTCCGGCATGAGCGCTTCGGCGGCAGCGGTTCGCTTTGACGATGTGACGATGTGGGTGGAACTGGCCGATGGCCGGACCGTCGGTGTGCCGTTGGCGTGGTTCCAGCGGTTGCTGCATGCGACCCCGGAACAGCGGGCGGATTGCCGCATCGGCAAGACGGGCGGAGGGCTGCACTGGGAGGATTTGGACGAGGATATCTCGGTGGAAGGGTCGCTGGCTGGCCGGGGCGATATGACGGTCCAGCGCCCCATTGCGGCATAGGTTTGGACGGCGGTCCTGGCCGAGATCGATGTCACGCCCCTGGCCAACGCCATCGGCCGGCTGAGCGACGGTCTGGCGCTTTTCACCGCAGCGAGCCGGGGGATGATCTCCTGCGCGACGGACTGATCCACAGGTTCGCGTTCACCTACGAATTGTGCCACCGGATGCTGCGGCGGTTCATCCGGCAGGCGGCTGCCTCACCGGGCGAGCTGGACCGGATGTCGTTCCAGGATCTGATCCGCACGGCCAACCGGCAGGGACTGCTGCTCGGCGACTGGCCAGCCTGGCACCGGCATCGCGACCAGCGGGCCAGGACCAGCCATATTTACCACGCCGATGTTGCCCGCGAGGTGGCCGCGGCGATTCCGGCGTTTCTGGCCGAGGCGGAGTTCCTGCGCGACGAATTGCGGAAGCGTCTGACGTGACCCGGGCAATCGATCTGTCGGCGGACGAACTGGCGATCGTTCGGGATATCCTGCGGGCGCATCTGCCGGCCGGCGCGCGGGTATGGGTTTTCGGCTCCCGCGCGACGGCGACCGCGCGGCGGTATTCGGATCTCGATCTTGCGGTGGAGGCTGACGGGCCGGTTGGGTTCGACGTGCTGAGCGATGTGGCGGAGGCGCTGTCGGAGTCGGATTTGCCCTACAAGGTGGACGTGATCGACCTCCGGTCGGTTGATCCGGCGTTTCGCGCGCTGATCGAACCCGATTTTGTGGAGCTGGCGTTCCGGTAGGCTGTTAGCGAGATGTTAACCTTGTCCGGGCATCCTGACGAGACTTCAGGAGCACGGAGGCTGGACTTGGGCCGATGGCCGATCCCTCGACCGAGTTATCTCGATGATTGTGAGTATCTCCGGTTTGTGAACGGAAACAGGACTTGGCGCAGCAGAAGCGGCAAGCGTCTGTTTACTTGGGATAGCTTTCATGGGGAGATTGAGGTATTTGATTTGCGCGGCAGACACGTCGCGGTATTGGATGCGAATGGCGATTGGCGGAAGGGACCGGTCAATGGACGGCGGATCGAAGTTTGATCTCGGGATCGATGCGCGTGGCGCGTCGTTCTTCGATCTGTACAGCCGCGGCGCGGTTGCGGCGGAGGCTATCGATGATTGGGTCGGGCGCTGGCACGATGACCCCTCGTTGGCGCGGCAGGAGCTGCACGCCTGGCTCGGGCTGAGCCTGCCGGAGTATCAGGTGTGGGTGTATGACGCCGATGCGCTGGCCTTCATCCTGGAGGCCCGGCGGAGCGGGCGGTCTTTGGACAGGGCCGTCGAGGATCGCCTCGCCGCGATGGACCGCGCCGATGGGCCGGTTGATGGCACGGTGACGCGCGGGCTGCGCGGTTGGCTGGACATGCGGGCGCGGGAGGCTGCGGCGGCGATGGGGTGATTGGGGCTACGCGGTCATCGGTGGACGCGATACCCAAAAGAGATCGGATCGGCTGGCGCCACCATTCACGTCATGGCCCGGCTTGTCCGGGCCACCTATAGCCGCACGTGATCGAATAGATCGCCCGGACAACACGCCGGGCCATGACGGTGTTGGGCGATCATATCGATGGCGAGCGGCGCTGGAGAACCCGTCGTGGCGATCGTCTTTACACATGGGACAGTCTTTATGGCGAAGTCGAAGCCTTTGATACGCGCGGGGAGCACAGCGGCGTGTTGGACGCGGTGACCGGCGAACCCATCAAGCCTGCCCGCCCGGGGAGAAGAATAGGTGTCTAACATCCGGACCGAAGTCAGGCCGTTCTTCGAGCTTTACAGCCGGGGTGAGGTCTCCGCCGAGCAGATCGGTGACTTTACCAGTCAATGGCACGCGGCGCCGGACAGCGAGCAACGCTCCCTGGCCCCGTATCTCGGCATGACGCAGGAAGAATACGACGTTTTCCTCATGGATCCGGCCACGCTGCCGCAGATTTTGATTGCGCGGCGCCCGGGACGATCACTGGTTCAGGCGATCGCGGACTATGTGGCACAGCTTCGGCTTGCCGGCCCGCCTGAAGATGAGACGGCGCTCCACGCGCTCGGCCATTGGCTGGGGCGCCGAGCGGCGTAGCTGTCTTCCGGGGACATGATCGGCGCTTCCCGGTTGCCTGCGCCGCGGGATCGGCGGGCGCGGGAATCAGCGGGGCCGGCCGGGGGATCGGGCTACGCCGTCATCTTGGGTAACGGGCCGAAGGTTTCGGCGGGGTAGGTTTCCAGCGCGCCGGTGGCGTCCGGCACCAGCCAGCCGAGGTCGCGCCAGGCTTCCTGATTGGCGTGCAGGATGCGGGTGCCGTCGGCGGACAGCGAGGCGACACCGCCCTCGTTGAGCATGTGGACGCGAAAGCCGGCCGGTTCGCAGGTTTTCGCGTCCCACAGCCGCAGCGTGCCGTCATCGGACGCCGAGACGATCCGCGCGCCGTCCGGCGTCACCGCGCACGCTGTCACCCAACCCTCATGGCCACGCAAGGTCAGCAGGCTCGCGCCGCTCGCCGCATCCCAGACACGCAGCGTCCCGTCATCGGACGCCGAGACGATCCGCGCGCCGTCCGGCGTCACCGCGCACGCTGACACCCCACCCTCATGGCCGCGCAAGGTCAGCAGGCTCGCGCCGCTCGCCGCATCCCACAGGCGCAGCGTCCCGTCACCGGACGCAGAGACGATCCGCGCGCCGTCCGGCGTCACCGCGCAGGCTGTCACCCAACCCTCATGGCCGCGCAAGGTCAGCAGGCTCGCGCCGCTCGCGGCATCCCACACACGCAGCGTCCTGTCATAGTACGCCGAGACGATCCGCGCGCCGTCCGGCGTCACCGCGCACGTTGACACCCCACCCTCATGGCCGCGCAAGGTCAGCAGGCTCGCGCCGCTCGCCGCATCCCACACACGCAGCGTCTGGTCAGAGGACGCCGAGACGATCCGCGCGCCGTCCGGCGTCACCGCGCACGCTGACACCGGCCCCTCATGGCCGCCCAGAACGGCGAGGCGCGCCGCACCGGCGGGCATGGCCTGTTGCGGCAAGCGGGGGCAGCACAGCGCGGAAAACAGCCGCGGCGGTGACGCCTCCAGGCCGGAGACGGCCTCCACCGCACAGCGCAGGACCTGCGTACGATGCGGCGCCGCCGCAGCGAAACGCGCCCCGGACAGGTCGAGGTCGCGGAACACCGTCCCGGGCAGCGTCGCCCGGTCGAAGCAGGCCCGCCGCGCCCGCCCGCCGTTCACCTCGGTGCGCGGCATGCCGGCGGCGGTAAAATCGGCATCGTCGAGATCGACATGCCGCAGCGCCGCCTCCCCCAGATGCGCGCCGCGGAACGACGCCCGGCGCAGATCGAGCAGCGGCCCATCCGCCTTCCCGGCGATCGTCCAGGACCGCAGATCGGCGCCATCCAGCACGAAGCCGGCGGGTTGCGGCACCGGATAGTCGCGCTCCAGCCCGAACAGGATGAAATCCAAGGCGTTCTCGCTGACCCTCGGCCGGTAGGCGGCGCCGATCGCCCGCAGCGCCGATTGCGCCGCGGTGTCCGGTTCCCCCAGCAGCATCTGGCCGAGGAAATCCAGCGTCTCCCGCCCGGGGCGGGCCATGTCCCAATCCTCGGGCCGCGCCTCCCGCAGGGCGCGCAGCAAGTAGGCGGCGAAGAAGTACTCCTGCAGCGAGGTATGCGCGAACTGGAACGGCCGCCGGCCGCCGCCGACGAGGAACGTCGCCGTGCGCAGGTCCTTTTTCAGCAGATTGAGGTCCTTGCCGCGGTAGTGCCGCGCGACATCCGGCGTCGCGTCCATGAAGCCGGCCAGCCAGTCCTCCATCTGCCGCGCCGTCCAGGTGCGGCCGCCGCTGCGCCAGAGTTCGGCGGCGACGTGCTCCATGATGCGCTGCTTGTGGTCGATGTCGAACTCGTGCTTGCCGGAGTCGCGCTCCAGCCAGGACTGCACCATGTGGCGATAGAGATCGACGCCGGTGACGCGCCGCCCCTCCATCTGCCAGCGCTCGATTTGCGGCAGGCTGCGGGCGATCAGGCTGAGCGTGTAGGGCCGCGTCGCCATCTCCTTCAGGTTGTGCACGGCGCGGATGGTATCCAGGATCGGCTCGACCTCCCGGCCCGGGAAGGTCTGCGCCAGATAGGCGCGGATCTGGTCGTCGTCGAACGGCAGCAGGATGAACACGCGATAGTCGGTGTCGCGCACGTCGTCGCGGTCTTCCAGGGTCAGGTGGGTCTGCTGTTCGCGCAGGGAGCGGAAGTAGTGCGTGCGGCAGGTCAGCATGATGCGGCCGGGGCGGCCGGGTTCGTCGGCGCGGCGGCGGCCGGGCCAAAGGCCGGGCGGCAGGATGCGCAGCAGTTCGCGGGTGAAGACCTGGCCGCCTTGCTGCGACAGATGGACCAGCACCTCGTCCAGCCCGTCGAAGATGATGATCGCGGCCTCCTGGCGGACCAGGCGGATGACTTCGTCTGCGTCCAGCGGCATGTCGGTGGCGCCGCCCTGCCAGCTTCGCCGCAGCACCGTGTGCAGGATCGCCTTCAGGTCCGGCTCCTGCTTCGCCGCCTCCCCCAGGTTGCGCAGATCGAGGTAGATCGGCATCGGCAGCGAGGGGTCGGCCTCGCGGTCGCGCAGCAGGCGGTGGGCGAACGCCTTGCTGGTGGTGGTCTTGCCAATGCCGACGGAGCCGAGCAGGGCGCAGCAGGACGGCCCGTTCGGCTCGCGCGCCCAGTCGAGCAGGAACTGCACCGCGTCCTTGCGCTCGCCGTCGGGGGCTTCGTCGTCCAACTTGTTCATCGTGCCGGTGCGGCCCTGCGGCGTGACGAATTTGACGTCCGCGAGGTCGCGGGCCAGATCGTCGCGCTGCCAGATGTCGGGGCGGCGCTGCGGTTCGAGGGGTGGAGGGGCGGCGGCGCGGGCGTCGAGCAGTTTGATGATCTTGCCGAACAGTTCTTTGCCAAAATCCTTGCGCGGCTTGCCGGTGCTGCGCTCCTCGAAAGCTTTGCCGCCGGCATCGCAAAAGATCTGGCGTTTCTCCAGACCCTTCATGTCCATCGTGCCGTCGAAGCGAAGCCCGCACAGTGCCACTGGCACCGCCAGCCGGTCTGGATTCGGGCCGAGCGGGTCGGGGTCGATGAAATGCCCGAGTTCCTGCTGCGTGATATACTCGCTGGCGAGAAAGGCGGGACTGACCAGCAAAAGCCCGAAATCGCTGGACGCTATCGCCGCCTGGATTTGTTTGTGCCAATCCGCTCCGACATTGATGTCCCTGTCCTGCCACGGAACAAAAACGTAGTCCCTGGCCGAGCCAAACCACGGCTTCAGCAGGCGCAGCAACTGGTCCTTCTGCCTGGCGTCGTCGTGCGCGTAGGAAATGAAATACCGCACCGTGCGCTTGCCGATCTGCACGGCGGTTTGTGCCGTGCGCACGACGTTGCGGGTTTCCGCCTCGGTGAAGCGCGCCGCCGCCTCGGCCGAGCCGTCGTCCCCGGCGAACCAGCACCCGTCATCATCGGCTTCCAGGGACAGCCTCACCCCGGCATCCGCGGCGGCGGTGGCAATCCTGTCCCTGAATTGCCGGAACGATGGCATCGCCGCCGCGCGGTCCTGATCCGGGTACAGCGCGGCCAGAGCGCCGTTCAATCGGATGCGGCCATCTTCCCCGATCAGCGGCACCAGGGCAGTCAGCCGTTTCTTGTCGGCCCGGGCGAGTTCGGCCAGCACGGCGGACAGATGCCGTTCGACGGCAATGCGGAGAAGCGGGGAAACCGGCACGGCGAAGTCTCCGAAATCTCACGAATCATACCCCATCGCGCCGTCGGTTCAAGTCCGCAACGTGTGCGCCGCCGCTGCGGCCGCCGACGATCCCCCCGTTAACGGAAAATCAACCTTTCGATGCCCACTCTGACGCCGCACGCATCCTGAAGGCGTCGTTTGGGCCGCAAGCCAATCCCTCGACCGAGCTACTTCGACACATGCGGCTACCTTGGCTACCGCTATGGTGAGCGCAGGTGGCGCGATTCAGCGGCTCGCCGATTGCTGACTTGGGATTCGCTTCATGGCGAAATAGAAGCGTTCGATCTTCGCGGTCGCCACGTCGGCGTGTTGGATGCGATAACCGGCGTCATGATCAAGGAAGCCCGAATTGGGAGACGCATCCGTGTCTGACGTCCGGAACGCCACCGCCTCGTTTTTCGACCTCTACGCCCGGGGCGAAGTCTCCGAGGACGCGATCGACGATTTCGTGGATGCCTGGCACGAGGGTGCCGGAGCCGAGGATGTTCCGTTGTCTGCGTTCCTGGGCATGACCGGCGACGAATATGCCGTTTGGGTCATGGATGCGCGGGCGTTGCCCGTCATTCTGGAGGCGCGGCGCACGAACCAGGACCTGCGGGAGATGGTTCGCGGCTACGTCGCCGGCATGCAGGCTGAGGGGCAGACCGCGGACGGCAGTGTAATCCACGCATTGTCGCATTGGTTGGCGCACAAGGGCGGCGCGTGACGAACCGGGGTTCGGGGTTGGGGCGCATCGAAGCCTGACGCGTAGAAATTTCCCCGCCCGTTAGCAGAATATTAACCTCCAATCCGCATCCTGAACACGCCAGCCATCGCGGAGGCGTCGTTTGGGCCGCAAGCCGATCCCTCGACCAGGTTACCTCGACGTCTGCGAGTAGCTTGGCTACATCTGCGGCGAACGCCGATGGCGCGACCCGGCGAGAGACCTCTTGTACACGTGGGACCCACTTCATGGCGAAATCGAAGGGTTTACCCTGCGCGGCGAGCACTATGGCGTATACGATCCGTTGGATGGCCGGCTGATAAAACCCGGCGTGAAAGGAAGACGCATCCGTGTCTGAGGTTCAGACCAAACCCGCCTCGTTCTTCGACCTCTTCGCGGCCGGACGGGCCAGTCTGCCGGAGTTTGCAGATTTTGTGAGCGACTGGCACAATACAGGCGAAGAGGAACAACGCCCTCTGTCCGAATACCTCGGCTTTACCGATGCCGAGTTCGACGTCTGGGCACTGGACCGCCGCCTTCTCCCCGATCTCGTCGCCGCCCGCCGCTCCGGCCAACCGCTTGCCGCCGTCGTCGCGGACCACGTCCAACGGTTGAAGGCCAAACCCGCCGCCGCGGACCGCGCGGCGCTGTTCTCCCTGGGCCACTGGCTCAAAGCCCGCGGCATCGACGCCTGAATCCCGAAGTCCTTGCCGCCCCGTCTCGCGCCTATATAAGACCGGGATCAAGGACCAAGGACCACCCGTGACCGACCTCCAACCCGTCCGCGGCACCCGCGACCTCATCGGAGAGGACCAGCGCCGCTTTCACCGCGTCGCCGACACCGCCCGGCGCGTCGCCGCCACCTACGGCTTCGACGAATGGCAAACCCCGATCTTCGAGGACACCCGGGTCTTCGCCCGCACGCTGGGGGAAACCTCCGACGTGGTGATGAAGGAAATGTACACCTTCCCCGACCGCGGCGGCGACTCGCTGACCTTGCGGCCGGAAGGCACCGCGGGGGTGTGCCGCGCGCTGGTGACCAACGGTCTGACCCAGTCGCTGCCGCAGAAAGTCTTCTACGCCGGCCCGATGTTCCGCTACGAGCGCCCGCAAAAAGGCCGCTACCGCCAGTTCTACCAGGTCGGACTCGAACTCATCGGCCCTGCCGAACCGCTGGCCGACGCCGAGGTGATCGCCTGCGGCTGGTCGATCCTGCAAGCGCTCGGCGTGGCCGCCGACACGGTGCTGGAACTCAACACGCTCGGCGACAAGGACAGCCGCGACGCCTACCGCACCGCGCTGGTCGCCTACTTCACCGGGCACCGCGCCGGACTGTCGGAGGACAGCCTGAACCGGCTGGAGCGCAACCCGATGCGCATCCTCGACAGCAAGGACGAAGCGGACCGCCGCATCGTCGCGAACGCACCGACGATCCAGCCGTATCTGACGGAAGCCGCCGCCGCGTTCTACGCCAAGCTGCAGGACCACCTGACCCGCTTCGGCGTGCCGTTCACGGAGAACCCCCGCATCGTCCGCGGCCTCGACTACTACGGCCACACCGCGTTCGAGTTCGTGACTTCGAAACTCGGCGCCCAAAGCACGGTGATGGCCGGCGGACGCTATGACGGGCTGGTGCAGGAGATGGGCGGTCCCGCCACCCCCGCCGTCGGCTGGGCCGCCGGGATCGAGCGGCTGTCGATGCTGATGGACGCCGCCCCGCCGCCACCCGCGCCCGTCGCCGTGATCCCCATCGGCGATGCCGCGGAGGCCACCGCGATCGACATCCTGCAGGCGCTGCGGGCCGCGGGCATCCGCGCCGAGATGGCCTATCGCGGCAACCTCAAGCGCCGGATGGAGCGCGCCAACCGCACCGGCGCACGCGCCGCGGTGATCCTCGGGGATACCGACATCGCCGCCGGGGTGGCGCAGGTGAAGGACCTGCAAACCGGCACGCAGGAGGCGATGGCGTTCGACCAGATCCCGGCGCGGCTGCGATGAGCCTGGCACTCAAGCTCGACCGCATCGCCGCCCGTGCCGAGGAACTCCGGGCGCTGCTGTCGGAAGGCATCACCGGCGAGGCCTACGTCAAGGCATCGAAGGAACTCTCCGACATCGAACCGGTGGTGGCCCGCATCGGCGATCTCCGCACGGCCGAACGCGCAAGGTCGGAGGCCGAAGCGCTGCTGGAAGACCCGGAGATGAAGGATCTGGCGGAAGCCGAACTGTACCAACTGAAGGAGCAGATCCCGGCGCTGGAGCACGAAATCCGCCTGGCGCTGCTGCCGAAGGACGAGGCCGACGCCCGCTCCGCCATCCTGGAAATCCGCCCCGCAGCCGGCGGCGACGAGGCCGGTTTGTTCGCCGCCGAACTGTTCGGCATGTACCAGAAATACGCGGAAGCCAAAGGCTGGCAGTTCGAGATCCTGGAATACGGCGACACCGGCCTCGGCGCGATCAAGGAGGCCACCGCCGAGATCACCGGCCGCAACGTGTTCGCCCGGCTGAAGTATGAATCCGGCGTGCACCGGGTGCAGCGCGTGCCGGCGACCGAAAGCCAGGGCCGCATCCACACCTCCACCGTGACGGTCGCGGTGCTGCCGGAGGCCGAGGAGGTGGACGTCCAGATCAACGAGGGCGACCTGCGCATCGACATCTACCGCGCCTCCGGCGCCGGCGGCCAGCACGTCAACAAGACCGACAGCGCGGTGCGCATCACCCATCTTCCCACCGGCATCGTCGTGGCGATGCAGGAGGAGCGCAGCCAGCACAAGAACCGCGCCAAGGCAATGAAGATCCTGCGCGCGCGGATGTACGAGCAGCAGCGCGCCTCCCTGCACGCCACCCGCTCCGCCGATCGCAAGTCCCAGGTCGGCACCGGGGACCGCAGCGAGCGAATCCGGACGTACAACTTCCCGCAGGGGCGGGTGTCGGACCACCGGATCAACCTGACGCTGTACAAGATCGACCGCGTCATGCAGGGCGACCTGGACGAGTTCATCGACGCGCTGACCGCGGAAGACCAGGCGGCCCGGCTGGCGGCCGAGGAATGAGCATCGTCCAACGCGCGGCGGCCCACCGCACACGACCGATCGTCATGGCCCGTCTTGTCCGGGCCACCTATTCCAGCACGTGCGGCGACAGGTGGCCCGGACAAGCCGGGCCATGACGTGGGAGTGACCCCCACCATCGCCGAAGCGCTCCACGACGGCGCCCGCCGCCTGGGCGGTGTCGCCGACAACCCCCGCCTCGAAGCCCGCCTGCTGCTGGCGCACGCCCTCGGCCTCACCCGGGCGGATCTGATCCGCGACCCGAACCGAAGGGTGGAAACCGCAGCGTTCAAAGACCTGCTGGCCCGCCGCCTGCGCCACGAACCGCTCGCCCACATTCTCGGCCGCCGCGAGTTCTGGAGCCTGGAGTTCCAGGTCTCCCCCGCCACCCTGATCCCCCGCCCCGACAGCGAGACCCTGATCGAGGCCGCCCTCGCCCGCTTCGCCGCCGCGCCGCCGCCGCGCCGCATTCTGGACCTCGGCACCGGCACCGGCTGCCTGCTGCTGGCGCTGCTGCATGAATTTCCCGCCGCGTTCGGCATCGGCGTCGACATCGCGCCGGACGCCGCCCGGCTCGCGCGCCGCAACGCCATCCAACTTGGGCTCGCGGACCGTGCGGCTTTCATCGCGGGCGATTGGACCAATGCGGTTGCCGGCCGGTTCGGCCTGGTGATCTCCAACCCGCCCTATATTCGGGCGGCCGCCATCGCCGGCCTGATGCCGGAGGTCGCCCGTCATGAGCCGCGTCGTGCACGGGACGGCGGGCCTGACGGCTGCGACGCCTACCGGGCCATCC
>CAINOE010000017.1 GCA_903851415.1 uncultured Rhodopila sp.
GAAAGGCGGCGGACGCTGCCACCCCGTCATGGCCCGGCTTGTCCGGGCCACCTATACCAGCACCCTGCCGCGATAGGTGGCCCGGACAAGCCGGGCCATGACGAATAGGGTCATCGCAACGATTCCAGTCAGCCTGAAAATCCTCTAGCAGGATGGACGGAATGCTGCACGCGCAAAAAAATCCCACATCGCTGTTCCATCCCGATCACGGAATCGCTATTGATAAACCAGCGAGACAATGTGCTGCCGGCCCGATCCGCCATCGAGGAGTTGCCGTGAAATATCTCCCGCCTTTTGAATTGATCCGCCGTTCTGTCGAACTCTCGACGGTGCGGGGAGAGCTGCATGTGTCTATATCATACGAAGATTTCATCAAGCTTCTGAAAACCGTGTTCCGTGGCGTAGACGTGGATGAGCCTTGGTATGCGCGCACCTATGAAGATATCGGTGCTGCCATAGAGCAGGGGGTCGTCAGGTCTGCCAGGCAGCACTTTTTCGATGACGGATACTTCGAAGGACGCCTGCCGTTTCCCATCGTGGTCGATGAGCGATGGTACCTGAAGCAAAATCCGGATGTGGCGGAAAGTATCCGCACCGGCACCGTTGTTTCCGCGCAAGAGCATTTTGACAAGGACGGCTACAGCGAGGGGCGGCTGCCGTTCGACTTGTGATCCGGGCGGTGCGCCCGGCTGCCGGCCGCCCTGTCAGCCGGTGCGGGGTGGCCTTCGGTCCGGTGAGTGCCGGGCGGGAGAGCAAATGTTGGGACATTCGACCGAATGCGCAATAACGTAGCCGCCCCCGGGCCGGTATCGCCCGCAGCGCCGGCACAGGACGGCGATGGGTCGATGTCCGATTCCGGTGCCGAGGCAGCGGTGGAAGGCGGTCTACCGGTCAGCGCCGCACCCGAGGCGGGAGAGGAACCCGACGAATTCGTCCTGATTGAACTCGATCCCGGGTTGTCCGGCGGTTTCGTCCGGAATCGCTTCGACATCGCGATCTCCGGCCGGGTCTCCAGCGACGTGCCGCTCGTCGAGACACGGCTTCAGATCGGCGACTGGGTGACCAGCGCCGCCTACTACGGCCAACCGGAACGGCCGGGCGGCGCTGCTCCGTCCGGCCGTTCGGAAGTCCGCCCGCGCGCCTTCCGCTTCAACCTGCCGCACCAGCCGCAGGGCTCGGTGGAACGCTTCGCTTTTGACGTGATAACGCGCACCACGAGCGGGCTGGAATATGCCCAGCAGTTCAAGGTCGATCTGGATCCGGCCGCGGAACCGCCGGTTTCGCTGGTATCGGGTCCGTGCGGCTCTGACGGGATAATCTATCGCCCCTACGTGATCATTTACGTCGAACGCGGCACGATCGATCCCGATGGGGTGTTGCTGGTGCAGGGTTGGGCGATCGCCCTGACTTCGATTTCAACGGTTCAGGTGTTCGCGGGCACCGAGCGCGTCGGTGAGGCCACGCTCGGGGGCGAACGCGAAGACGTTGCAGCGGCCTTCTTCGGCTATCCCAACGCCGGCCAGTCAGGCTTTTCCCTGAGTCTCCGGTTGGATGAAATCTACCAGCAAGCCGAAACCATCCGGGTGCAGGTCGTGTGTTCGAACGGGTTTGGCCACGACGAGACCATCCCGGTCGAACGGTTGCCCCGGCGTCAGGCGTCCCGGGCGGAGGAGCCGGGGCGGACGATCGTGCCCCCCGATAGCGCGCAGAGCGCCTTTTCGGTGTTCAACCAAAGGCCTTCCTACAAGTTGTCGGCCGGGCTGAGGATCGATCCTCAATACGCGGCCGTGCCGCCGCCGGAGCCGGAGCCGGGCGCAGTGCCGTTCATCGGCCTGTCATCCGTCCTGCCCCTCGCGGAACGGGTTTCCAGCCTCGCCGCGGAGGCGGCGGCCGGCAAGATCGAAATGTATTGCGACGAAGCCCAACTGACGGGCGATGGCGTGCTGTCGTTGAACGGCTGGGCGGTTTGCAAGGCCGGCATCGCCCGGGTGCGCGTGCTGCTGGACGGCGAGGAGGTTGGCCTCGCCGAGTATGGCCATCAGCGTCCGGATGTCGGCCGGATATTCAGTACCATTCCGATGGCGCATCTGTCTGGCTTCCGGTTCGATCGGAAAGTGCGCGATGATGTCTCGGGCCAATACACGGTCCGCGTCATCGTGTGCAATGAGCGGAACGAACAGTCGCAGAAGGACCTGACTGTCGTTGCGGCGCCTTTGCTGGACAGCGTGCCGTTTGACTTGCGCGGGCTCACCGAGCGGTCGGCGGCGGAGGCCGCCGCCGAATCCACGCCCGAACAAGCCGCGGAATTCCGCTTTGAACTTGACTCGCCCGTCGTGACCAATGGCGCGGCAGCCGCGCCGGTCACCGGGCGGCTGACGATCGACGGCTGGCTGCTGTCGCGCTCCGGCATCGCCAGGTTCGAGGTGTTCCTGAACGATCAGCGGCTGGGCGACGCGCTTTACGGCCTGGCCCGTCAGGACGTCGGAGCGGCGTTTCCGGAATGGCCGAACGCGCTGCGCGCGGGCTACGCGTTCCACTGCCCGCCGCGCAGCCTTAAGGACGGCGAGCATAGGATCAAGCTGCGGATTGTCTCCAACAGCGGGCAGGAGTTGATCCGTGATTTCCGGATCGCAGTGAAGAAGCCCGACGACCAGCAGGACATGACCGGTATTCGCCGGCGCGTTCCGCGGGTCGAAGCGGATATGATGTTGGCGCTGTTGGCGGACATGGAGTACCGGCCATGCTGCCGGTTCATCCTGCGGCAGGACCCGGTGGTCGATCCCGCGCGTCTGGAAGCCACCTTCAATGCGTTGCGTACGCAGGCCTACGCGGATTGGACCGTCCTGGTCCTGGCGGACGACAATGAGACCGCGGCGGCCATGCGGGCGATCATCGGCGGTCAGCTTGCCCATCTGGCCGGCCGTTTCACGGTCATCAGTCCATCCGACCCGGATGCGTGGACCACCCCGCTCGCGCGGGCGGAAGACGGCAGAAACATGCTGCACGCGTTGCTGCTGCCCGGCGATGAGCCGGCGGCGGATGCTTTGCTCGAACTCGCGGTTGCCGGAGCAAAGAACCCGCAGGCCGATCTGGTGTATAGTGACGAGGTTCGGCCAAGTCCGGTGAGCAATGAGAGGGAATCATTCTTCAAGCCGGATTTTTCCCCGGATCTGCTGCTGTCCACCAACTACATCGGACGCCTTTGGGTCGCGGCATCCTCGCTGCTGGCGCGGACCGGCGTCACGCCCGCGTCCCTGGCCGCGCGCGGCGAGTATGACCTCGTGCTGCGATGCACCGAACTGGCGGCTTGCGTCCACCACGTTCCCAGGCTGCTGTGTCAGCGCGGCGCGTTGAACCCTGACACGCCCGGGCAGGAGCGCTCGGCGCTTCAGCACGCGCTGGAGCGCCGCGGCATCGCCGCCGAGGTGATCCCGACCCCGATCCATGGCACATGGCGGGTCCGGCGGGAGATCGCGTCGAAGGGCAAGGTGTCGATCATCATCCCGACCTGCGCGGCCAACGGCTACATCGGCACCATCATTTCGACGCTGCGGACGAAAACCGCCTACCGCAACTTCGAGATCATCGTCATCGATAATATTCCGGATGCGGACGTCAGATGGAAGGCATGGCTGCCGGAGAACGCCGACAAGATCGTCGATATCCCGGGGACCTTCAACTGGTCGATTTTCAACAACCGCGCCACCGAGCAGGCCGAGGGCGATTACTTTTTGTTTCTTAACGATGACATGGAAATCACTCACGAAGACTGGCTCGACGCACTCGTGGAGCATGTGCAACGTCCCGAGGTCGGCCTCGCCGGGCCGCAACTGCTCTACCGCGACGGCACCGTCCAGCACGCCGGCATGTTCCTTGCGAATAACGGCATTGGCCGCCACGCCTTCCGTTTTGCTGCCGGCGACGACCCGTGCTATTTCGGACTCAATCTGACGCAGCGCGACGTCATCGCCGTCACCGGCGCCTGCATGCTGGTGCGGCGGGAGGTGTTCGAGCGGCTCGGCGGCTTCGACGAGGCGCACCAGATCACCAACAACGACCTCGATTTCTGCCTGCGGGTGCACCGCGCCGGCCTGCTGACCGTGTTCACCCCGTACGCCTCGCTCATTCACTATGAGCTTGCCAGCCGGGCGGGCATGAAGGACGTGTTCGACCAGACGCAGTTCGACGCGTCATGGAAGACAAGGTTCGCGGCGGGCGACCCTTACTTCAATCCGCGCCTGTCGCGTCATGCCGACGATTACCGGCCCGACGACGAACCGGTCCAGCGGGTCGCCTGCGGCGCGCCGCTGTTCCACACCGAGGAGATCCAGCGTATCCTGGTCGTCAAGCTGGACCATATCGGCGATTTCGTCACCGCGCTGCCGGCGATGCGCCGGCTGAAGAAGCTGTTTCCGCATGCCCATCTGACGGTGCTCGCCGGGCCGGCCTCCCGCGCGTTCATCGCCCTGGAGCCGTCCATCGACGAGTTCATTCCATTCGCGTTTTTCCATGCCCGCTCGCAGCTCGGCGAACGCGAACTGAACGCAGATGACTATCAGGAACTGGCGCAGCAGCTCCGGCCGCATCGCTTCGACCTGGCGGTCGATCTGCGCAAGCATCCGTCGACCCGCGACGTGCTGAAATATACCGGCGCCCGCTTCCTCGCCGGCTTCGACCATCTCGGCCAATACCCGAACCTGGATATCGCGCTTGACTGGGATGGCGACCGCACCCTGCAGCCCAAGCGCAGCCATGTCGTCGATGATCTTATCGGCCTGGTCGACGCCATCGCCCACGCCACCGAAAACGACCGCGCGATCATCCATCCCGCGCCCGCGCCGATGCCTTTGCGGGACATGCCGGACGAGGTCGCGGCGCTGTTCGTCAGGCCGGTCGTCGCCATTCACGCCGGCGCCGGCAACATCACGAAGCAGTGGCCAACCCGGCATTTCTCCGCGCTGATCGACCTGCTGATCGAGCGGCACGATGTCAACATCCTGCTCATCGGCGGCCCGGATGAGGTCGGCATCGTCGACACGCTGCTGGAGGCGGGGCTGTATCCCGACCGCATGGCGACCATGGCCGGCAGGACCAAACTGGCGGACCTGCCGCGCCTGCTGATGAACTGCGTGCTGTATATCGGCAACGACAGCGGGCCCAAGCACATCGCCGGCGCGATCGGGATCGCCACCATCGGCATCCATTCCGGCGTCGTCGATCCCGTCGAATGGGGACCCATCGGCGTGAATGCCGTGGCGCTGCGGCGCAACATGACCTGCAGCCCGTGCTATCTGGCGAACGCCGAGGATTGCCCGCGGGCCCTGGCGTGTTTACGTTTCCTGGAGCCTAACTTGGTCTACGAAGAAGCGGATCTGATGTTGATATCGGCGAAAGCGATGGTTGACGCAGCCAACCCCTCAGATGGATGACCCCGTCCTGCTTGATCTCGCGACGGCGCTGGCGGAGCGCGCGGCGGCGGAAATCCTGGCGATCCGGGAACGCGGGTTCCGCATCGAGCGCAAAGCCGACGACTCCGTCGTGACCGAAGCCGACAAGGCGGCCGAGAGGATCATCCTCAATGGTCTGCGCGGCGCGCTTGCGGGCTGCACGGTCGTCGCCGAGGAAGAGGCTGCGTCCGGGGTCGTGTTCGGCGCCCGGCCCGAGTTCTGGCTGGTCGATCCGCTCGACGGGACGCGGGAATTCAGCGGCGGCGGCGACGACTTCACCGTGAATATCGGTCTGGTGCGCGACCGCGCGCCGGTTCTGGGTGTTGTCGCCGTGCCGGGCACCGGCGAAATCTTCGGCGGGATCGCCGGAGCCGGTGCCTGGCGTCAACAGAACGGGCTGCGCTCGCCCATACGGGCGCGGCCTTGTCCGCCCGAGGGCCTAACCGTCGTTGCCAGCCGGCGCCACGGCGACCCGGCCCGCTTGCAGGAGTTCGTCGCGGGCCGAACGGTCGCAAGGCTGGTCAATTTCGGCTCGAGCCTGAAGTTCTGCCGGATCGCGGAGGGGGAGGCCGATTTGTATCCACGGTTCGGACGCACGATGGAGTGGGACACCTGTGCGCCGCATGCGGTGGTCGTGGCGGCGGGCGGGTCGGTTGAGACGCTGGACGGACGGCCGCTTCTCTATGGGAAGCCCGGGTGGGAGAATCCTCATTTCGT
Organism: uncultured Rhodopila sp.; assembly: GCA_903851415.1. Taxonomy (GTDB): domain Bacteria; phylum Pseudomonadota; class Alphaproteobacteria; order Acetobacterales; family Acetobacteraceae; genus Rhodopila. Next base: position 6,165 of record CAINOE010000017.1, read on the forward strand.
CTGCCAAGGGGTGCGGTCAGGTGCGTGGTCCTTGTGACCAGGCGGACGTTTCGGCCTACATTGGCATGACGAACCCGCTGACAGACGAGTCGCTCAACCATGTTGCATCTGACCAAGCTCGCCGTCGGGGTGCGCGACACCGACCATCTGCGCCAATTGCAGGCGGCGCGCGGCCAGGACGATCCACCGTTGCGGCACCGCACCCGCGCCACCCCCCGCCGCCGCGCGGAGGTGCTCGATGGCGGCTCGATGTATTGGGTCATTGCCGGCTCCATGCTCGCCCGCCAGCGCATCCTCGACATTGTCGAGGACCGGCATGACGACCGGACCGCCTGCGCCGGCCTCGTACTCGACCCCGAAATTGTTCCGCTGATCGGCCGGCCGGTCAGGCCGTTCCAGGGCTGGCGCTACCTCGATCCGGCGGCCGCGCCAGCCGATATGCCGGCGATGGGCGCCGTTGCGGGGATCGACAGCCTGCCGGCGGCGCTGCGCATGGAACTGCGCGCGCTATGCCTGCTCTGATCCCCGATCGCGCCGCGAGCGGTCCGCCTCCGGTCGTCACGAGAATGCCACGGCCCGGCTTGTTGCGGCGGCCAGGGCGAACGGGCAGAAGACGTGCCGCATGAGCAAGATTCACGTCATCGGGGCCGGTTTGGCGGGACTCGCGGCCTCGCTCTCGCTGACGCGAGCCGATCGCGCGGTGGTCTTGCATGAGGCGGGTCCGGCCGCGGGTGGCCGTTGCCGCTCCTATCATGACAAGGAACTCGACCTCCGCATCGACAACGGCAACCACCTGTTGCTGTCCGGCAACAGAGCCGTTCGCGCCTATATTGCCGAGATCGGCGCCGCAGGCTGCTTCGATGTGTCCGATGAGGCGGTTTTTCCCTTCATCGACCTCAAGACCGGCGAACGCTGGGCCGTCCGTCCCAACAAGGGCCGCATTCCCTGGTGGGTGTTCAGCGCCGATCGGCGGGTGCCGGAAACGCGCCTGTCGGATTACTGGGCTCTGGCGCGAGTCGCCTGGTGCCGCGATGATACGCCGGTGGCGGAATGCATGCGGCGGGGAAAGCTGTTCTGGCGGTTGGTGGAACCCATCGCGGTGGCGGCCCTGAACACCTCGACACGGCACGGACTGGCTCGGTTGTTCGGCGCGGTGTTGCGCGAGTCGCTGATGAAGGGCGGCCGTGCGTGCCGGCCGATGCTGCCGAAGGAAGGGCTGTCGGAGGCGCTGATCGATCCGGCCATCGCGACGCTGCGCCAGCGCGGCGCCGAGATCCGGCTCAATAGCCATATTGCTGAACTGGCGGTCGAAGGCGGCGCTGTGACGCGCCTGCGCGGTCCGGACGGTCCGATCGAGCTGGATCCCGCGGATGCCGTCGTGCTCGCCGTCCCCGCCCGCGTGGCGGCCGAGCTCCTGCCCGGGCTGGTCGTGCCGGACGCGTTCGAGGCGATCCTGAACGTTCATTTCCGCCATCAGGCTGATCCCGAGGGGCCATTGGGCGAAAACGGCTTCATCGGCCTGATCTCGGGCACCGCCGAGTGGGTGTTCAGGAAGCCGGGCCATGTCTCGGTCACCATCAGCGCCGCGAATCAGATGGTGGACGAGTCCGCCCGGGATATTGCGAAGGAGGTGTGGCCGAACGTGGTGGACGCGCTGGGTCTGAAGCAGGCGGAGAAGGACGAGATGCCGCCCTATCGCGTGCTCAAGGAACGCCGTGCCACATTTGCCGCCACAGCCGAGCAAGATGCACGGCGGCCACAGCATCGGACGAATATCGCCGCCAACCTGGCCCTGGCGGGCGACTGGACCGCCACCGGGTTGCCCGCAACGATCGAGGGGGCCATAAGATCGGGCCGTTCCGCCGCGGAGGTTATTCTTTCAGTATGAACTTGTGGATATGATGGCCCTGGACGCGCTTACCTCCCTGCTGATTGACGAAGATGCACTGGTTGGCTCGGTCGAGCGGGCGTCGGCTGCCCTGACCCGCCACCAGAACCCGGATGGTCACTTCGTATTCGAACTCGAGGCCGATGCGACGATCCCGGCGGAATACGTTCTGCTGGAGCACTTCCTCGGACGCATCGATCAGCCGCTTGAGAACCGTATCGGCGTCTACCTGCGCTCCATCCAGGGCGGCCATGGCGGCTGGCCGCTGTTCCATGACGGGGTGTTCAATCTCTCCGCCAGCGTCAAAGCCTATTTCGCCCTGAAGGCCATCGGCGACGACCCGGAGGCGCCGCATATGCGCCGGGCGCGGCAGGCGATCCTGGCGGCGGGCGGGGCGGAAAGGACGAATGTCTTTACCCGCGCCCAGCTTGCCCTGTTCGGGCAGGTGCCGTGGCACGCGGTGCCGGTGATGCCGCTGGAGATCATGCATCTGCCGCTGTGGTTTCCGTTTCATCTGTCGAAGATCTCGTACTGGTCCCGCACCGTTACCGTGCCGCTGCTGGTGCTGATGGCATACCGCCCGAAGGCGCGGAACCCGCGCGGTGTCGGCATACGGGAGCTGTTCCGGACGCCTCCGGACCAGGTGAAGGACTGGATCCGCGGCCCGTACCGATCGCGCTGGGGACGTTTCTTCAAGGCGATCGATGCCGTGCTGCGGCGGGTCCAGCCGCTGTTCCCCGGGGCCGGCCGACGCAGCGCGGTGGAGAAAGCCGTGGCGTTCGTCATCGAGCGGTTGAACGGCGACGACGGGCTGGGCGGCATCTACCCGGCGATGGCGAACAGCGTGATGATGTTCCGCACCCTCGGTTACCCGGACGATCATCCGGACGCGGCGATCGCCTGGCAGGCGGTGCGGAAATTGCTGGTGGTCGGGGAGGACCGCGCCTACTGCCAGCCCTGCCTGTCGCCGGTGTGGGACACCAGCCTCGCCGGGCACGCGCTGGCGGAGGCCGGAGCGGGCACGGATGCGGTCTGCGACTGGCTGGTTCCGCTGCAGATCACCGGTGTCGTCGGCGATTGGGCGGTCCGGCGGCCCGGCCTGCGCCCGGGCGGTTGGGCGTTTCAGTATAAGAACCCGCATTACCCCGACGTCGATGACACCGCCGTCGTCGGCCTGCTGCTGCACCGGAACGGAGATCCCGCCCATGCGGAGGCGATCGACCGCGCCCGCGAGTGGATCATCGGGATGCAGTCCTCCGATGGCGGCTGGGGCGCGTTCGAGCCGGAGAACACGCACCATCACCTGAACCATATTCCGTTCGCGGATCATGGGGCTTTGCTGGACCCCCCCACCGCCGATGTCAGCGCCCGCTGTGTGTCTTTTTTGGCGCAGATTGGCATGTTGCCATATGAATCGGTGCTGGCGCGGGCGCTGGCGTATCTGCGGCGGGAGCAGGAGGCCGATGGGAGCTGGTACGGCCGTTGGGGCACCAACTATATTTATGGCACGTGGTCGGTTTTGTGCGCGCTGAACGCCGCTTCGGTGCCGCCTGATGATCCGGCGGTGGTGCGGGCGGTGGCGTGGCTGGTCTCGGTTCAGCGGGAGGACGGCGGCTGGGGCGAGGATGAGGAAAGCTACGGCGATGCGCCGCATGGCCGCTACAAGGAGAGCACGCCGAGCCAGACGGCGTGGGCTTTGCTCGGGCTGATGGCGGCCGGGGCGGTCAATCATCCGGCGACGGCGCGCGGCATCGCCTGGCTGACGGACGCGCAGCAGCCGGATGGGGAGTGGACCGAGGCGCCGTATACCGCGGTGGGTTTCCCGCGGGTGTTCTATCTGCGGTACCATGGCTACCGGCTGTATTTCCCGCTGCTGGCGCTGGCGCGATACCGCAATCTGCGCAGCGGTCGTTCGAACCGGGTCGAGTTCGGGTTCTGATACCAACGGCCGTAAGGCTTGCCCCAGCGGCACCGTCACGCCCCGCCGGCATGGCGGGCGCAGCATGCCCTTGGCGAAGGCCGAGGGCCCCGTCATCCACAAAGCTCGACACATTGGCGCCGTCACGCCACGCCGTCATGGCGGGCGTAGGCCCGCCATCCACGCCTGTGTTTGCGCAAGCACAAGGCGTGGATGGCGACCATTGCCGGCATGACGAGGCCGCGCGGCGGGAAAGCCGCTGTCGTCTGCAGTTGGCATGATCGGGTTCGTCACCGGCCTTGCGGCGGAGGCGCGGATCGCCGCGCGCTTCGGCGGGGCGGTTGCCATTGGCGGCGGGACTCCGGCCGGGGCGGCGGAGGCTGCTTTGCGGCTGGTGCGGGATGGCGCGACGGCGCTGGTCAGCTTCGGGCTGGCGGGCGGTCTTGATCCGGCGTTGCGGCCGGGGATGGTTGTTGTGCCGGATACTGTGCTTGCCGGGGGGCGGCGTTTTGCGGCCGATGCCAGATTGGCGGCTCGGTTTGGCGGGTTGACCGGGCATTGCCTGGTGGCGGGGGACGCGATTGTCGCGGATGCGGCGGCCAAGCGCGCGTTGTTCGCGGCGACGGGGGCGCAGGCGATCGACCTGGAAAGCGGCAGTGTGGCTCGGGTGGCGGATGAGCATGGGCTGCCGTTTGCCGTGGTGCGGGCGATCTGCGATCCGGCGGAACGGGATTTGCCTCCGGCTGCGCTGGTCGCGTTGGATCATGGTGGGGCGATCGGGTTGCTGGCGGTGCTGCGGTCGGTTGCGCGCCGGCCGGGTCAGATTCCGGGATTGCTGGCGCTGGCCCGGGATGCGGCGCGGGCGCGGCGGGGGTTGGTGGGGGTGTCATACCGGCCGCGGTGAGAGGTGAGTTGTGTGGGGTTGCGGGTGTGAGTTGGTCTATTGTCCCGATCGGACCGGGGGACGTTACGCCGTGACGGGTCGCGCGCCCTTGGCTCGGTCCCGTCTGCGAACCGGCTAACCGCTTTTATGGTAAGTTGGCCTTATTGATCTGATCGGTGACACTCTTCACGGACTTCATTATCGCAGCAGAGCGGACGATACTCAGTTGATCGACATCTTCTCCATCCAGCATCTTGGTTAGCTCAATTAGAATGCACCCCTCAAGTTCGTCAACGAACAGGTGAAAACATGTCAAGTCCCACTGGTCTATAAGATTTGCTTGATGAGGAAGTACGTTTTTGAGCATGTCTCGTATTGCTTCTAACCTGATAAATCTGTTGGAATTTTCAAGGCCGATCTCCAATGCCTTAGCCTGCATATAAATCGTCAGCAGGGTTGTTTGGAACGCGGAGAAATAGGCCCATGCCATGGGAGATACAAATGGTCTTTCGTTTTTCGCCGCGTTCTCAGGCCTAAAGTCAGGTGGCAACTTTGCAATGATTTCAGCGAGCTTGCGAACTCCAGCGTGCCTCGGGGCTTCCTCAACCACAACTTTTAAATCTAACGAAAACATCATAGACGCAACGGTCCGATAGGGCGTCAAGGCCATTACGGCAGCCCAGACGCGTTCAACGGCATCCATCCGCCTTTTGTCGAGAAGAGCTTGCCTATGTGCGCGGCCGCTCAGCACTCCATCACGTAAAGCCGAAATCTCGCATTCCTTTAGACGTAGGTCACTCTTTAGTCGTTCTTCCGTCTCGTGAAGATCCGCACGAATATTCTCAAGCTTCGTATCGAACTCATGTTGGACGCTGCGCTCGATTCTGGCCTTGAGCCAGTTTCTGCCGGCGAAAATGCAGATGGCCGTTAGGATAGTGATGACTGTCGGAATCCACTCCAGCCATTCTCGTTCGGTCATAGGATGAGTTCCATATCAGACGGTAAGCCGCGAAATCGTGCTGTGGATGACATTATACGACTTACGATCTCCCGCATAGGCTCCACAGACTCACGTTGCTTGATCGCCTCCTTCGCCTGGTGGGGCGCCAGTTTCGGCGGCCGGCTCATCTCTGCGCCGCGCGCTTGGGCGGAGGCTGCGGCCTTTGTCCATGCGTGCGCGGATAAGCTCCCGTTCAAACTCGGCCAACCCGCCGAGCACCGTCAGCCTCAGGCGACCGTGCGTCGTCGTCGTGTCGGCCCATGTGTCGCCGCGCGGTCGGAAACCCGCCTTGCGCTCGGCGATCGTAGCGAGGGTATTCAGGAGATCCCGCGTCGATCGCGCGAGGCGATTGAGCCGCGTCACCACCGGCAAGTCACCGGTGTCGAGCTTGGCAATCGCCGTGCGAAGCTCGGCGCGGTCAATCTTGGCTCTGCTCGCCGTCTCGCGGAACACCTTTTTGCATCCGGCCCTGGTCAGTTGCCGCACCTGGGCGTCAACGCTGTGGCCGTCCGTTTAGCCTCGTGCATACTCATACATCATGGGTTTGTTTATTCCGATCTACAGACCATAACAAAAATGTTCCAAAAAGTGATGGAACCCGGTATTACCAGTCACATGGCTAGATGCACAGCACCAGTAAAAGGTCATCGCTCAGCGAGCGCCGCGGCGGACTGCCCTGCATGTGGTAGCCGCTATGGCCGCAATAGCGGCTACAGCAGCTACCAGTCGTACTCGTCCCCGTCCTACTCCTTGTCGGGAAGCAGCGGGAGCAGCGGAGGCGGCCGGAGCACCGGCGGCGGGTCCGGCAGAAGCGCAAGACCGCGCTGGTCGCCAGCCGGTTCGGCCGTGGTGTACACGCCTGCCGAGGTACGGTCACTCACACCGGTCCGCCAAAGCGTCGAGATGCGAGCCTCCCTGCCTGATCTTCGGGACGTCTTTCTTTGCCATGCGTGGGACGACCGGCAGGGAGCCGCCAAGGAACTGCACGATCTGCTTGAGTCGGCTGGTGTCTCGGTCTGGTTCAGCGAGAAGGACGTTGCCCTCGGCACGCCGTTGCTCCGCGAAATCGACAGGGGACTGGCGAAGTCGCGGGTCGGGATCGTGCTGGTGACCCCTGCGCTGCTGCGCCGCCTCCAAGGAGAGGGCATCGCCGACAAGGAGCTATCGGCTCTCCTAGCCCGTGACCGGCTCGTCCCCATAGTGCATGGCACAACGTACGAAGCTCTCCGCGAAGTCAGCCCCCTGCTCGGCTCGCGAAGCGGCCTGAGTACTACAGAAAATCCGATGGCAGACGTCGCGGCCAAGCTCGCCGAGCTGCTCGCCCCGTAGCTCCATTGGCCCGGGGACTGGCCCCACGTCGCACAAGTCTTGACTAATGCAATGCGGAGAGAACGAAACATGGGAACCACATCCCGCCCCGTGACCGTATAACGCGCGCCGATGGCAAGCCGCGCGGCCCAGCCGACGCCAAGGCCGATCCTGTCAGCGTGCACTGCGGCATGGCCGGGTGAAAGCTCGCTCCGGATGAGAGCCATGCCGCAGCGATGTTCGGCAAACCCCAAAACAACCACCCGACCGCACCGATTGCGCGTCACGCCCGGGGCGGTCCCCGGCGCCGCCGCCCGGGTATGACCGGAAAGGCGGAAGGGTCGTCCTCCCACGGGTTGAAGACAGCGGCGCCGCTGTGGCGCACATCGCGCACGTTCCGGGTTACAAGATAGAGGTCGTGGTCCAGCGCGATTGCGGCAAGCAGCGTATCGATGACCGGGGGCGGGTGCCCGGTATCGCGCCGCACGGTGCCGCTGATGCTGCCCCAGCGGCGCACGATCGCGTCGCATACCGCGAGCAGCCGCGCCGCAAACCGTGCCGCCAGCCTGTCGCGCGTCGCCATGAAGACGGGCCGGCGCGGATCGCCGTCCGGCAGATTGGCGATGCCTTTGTCGTATTCGGCGATGGTGAGGATGCTGAGGTACAGCGTCGCCTCGTCCGGGCCGGCGGCCCGCGCCTTCACACGGGCGGAGCCGCCCGCGCGGATGATCTCGGCGGTGACGTTGGGACTCAGCAGCCAGCCTATCAAAGGGCGATGTCGCGTCCGAGGTCCCGGTCCCGGGTAAGGTCGAGACCGTCAACGCTCAGGCTCTCCATGAACGTGACGAACGGCACCGCGTGGCCGAAGGGCGGCAGCAGGCGGTCCAGTTCATCGGCGGCGATCACCACCACCGCGTCATGACCGCGGACGGTCACGCGCTGCGGCCCCTCGGTCTGCGCGCGCCGGACCAGTTCGCTGAAGCGCGCTTTTGCATCCCGGGTTTCCAGCCGCCATCGCCCGGGCGGGAGGCGGTCTTACGAGGTTGAGGCATTGCGCGGTCTCTTCGTAACTATCTGACCAGATCATCGCACACAGAACCCTGCTTCGTTACCTCGGTCGCTGCCGACATCCACTCCAACAGATCCAACCGGTAAACCGGATTTTTATGTGCGCCCGGCGCACCGCTGAACAGGCCGGAGATGGCTTGGAGTTTCACGGCACGGCCGGTAACGGGCAATTTGGATACATATTGCAATAGTCAGCACATCGGTATGATAACCGCAGTCAGCTAAACCATCAGGGGCGCAACACCGCCAGCCCCCGCTTGCGAGGGATCGGCATGCCGAAAACCGCCCGGGCGCTGGCAGCCGGTCAGCCGGGTGCCGCTGATCAGCAGCATGATCGATACGCCGGTGAACGACCCGCGCGAGCATCCTGGCACGCTGAGCAAAGCAAAAGAGACCGGCCGCGCGTGCTCGACGGCGCCAGCATCGATCGGACGGAGCAGCCGGAGACTGTTCCGTCACTCCGGCGGGCATCCAATGACCCGATAGAGGCCGGCGGCGGCTGTGCCGATCTCGAGCCGCAGCCAGCCCGGGGCCAGGTTTTCGGGATCGGGTATCGCCCCGCCCTCCAGCAACAGCACATGGTCGAAGCCGCAGAACGGCTGGCCGGCTCCGTCCGCGGGGTTCGGGTGGTTTTCGCGCTGCATCGCGACGAGATCCGCATAGTCGGGAAGCTGCCTGTCCTTGAGTTGCCGATACTCAGGGCGCATCACTAACGGTTGTTGCACCGGATCGACAAACAAGCGCGGCCAAAATGCCCGACGCTCGGTGATCAGCAGACTGGCGATGTGGAGATCGTAGTCCCTGCCCAGATGCCTGCGGCCGACCGCCCGCCAATGCGATGGAAACTCGGTCGTATCGAGGCTGTCCGGCTTCGGGTGGTCTTCATCGGGAACGCTGATCACGGCAACCTTTTCGCCGGGTGCAACCGGAGCGATCGCCCGCCTGATATCGGCGACCTCGGCGCCATGGGCATGCCAGACGAACGCGACCAGGCTGATTCTGACCAGCAGCAGCAGGGCAAACCCGCACATTGCCAGGCTCTCGGCGTGACGGCTCAACCGTTCCGGCCTGATGCCGGCAAATATCAGGAGGCCGATTATCACCGGAATGCGCGTGTCGGCGAGCCCGGTGCCCTTGAAAAAGGAGGGAACCAATGGATAGGCGACAGCGAGCACCGCGATGGCGACAACCGCTTTCGGGGCGACCCGGCCGTGCCCGGTCAGCAGACATCCGGCCAGAAACCCGGCTACGATGCCGGACGTCAACACGTCCAGCCAGAACACATAATTCAGCATGAACGGCATCAAGGAAAAGACAAGCTTGCTCTTCCATGCCATCCAGGTTGTATTGCCACCGTGCTGCGAAAGAGCGCTGAGCGCATAAAGCAACAGAGTGGCGCCGATCGGCGGCAGCAGCATGGCGACCGGCCTGAGAATCACAGCCGGAAGTTCCGGCCTGCGAATCCGCGGCCACAGGAAGGCGGCTTCGGCGGAGCCGATCAGCAGCAGGAAAATCAGGACGCCCATCAAATGGCAGAAGAACAAGACCACCACGGCAGCCACCCCAAGCAAGGCCGCCGCAACGGGTCGCTCCTCATGCAAGGCGATCCAGGCCGCGGCAGCCACCAATGCGAGTCCCTGGGCGATCTCGTAGTTCAGGAATCCCAACAAAAAGATGCCGTTGAACCCGACCAGCGCTGACGCGGCCGTCCAAAGCGAGAGGGAGCCGAACACAACGCGATGATAGGCGGCGACACCTGCCAGGTTCAGCAGCAGGATGAAGCCCAGCATGACCCGGCCGACTGTGTTCGCTTGCATGACGTGAATCAGCGGCGTGAACAGGACGTCGATTGCCAGATTGGGAATGATCTGCCAGTTCGCCATGAACATCCGCGACAGAACAGGGTCCTGTGGAAGGTTGGCCAATACGAACAGGCGGGCGAGATGGTTCGGATAGTCAAGCAAAGGCGGAATTTCGACGGCAAAAAGCGGCGCAAGCAGAGCCATGGCTACAGCCAGCATGGCACCCCACCAGACCAATGCGCCTGACGGAGCCGAAATTCGGCGAAGTGTGGCGGTGGCCTGGACTGTGTGCGCGGTCATACGAGGCTCCGGAGGCTACCTCCCGATGTGCGTCAAGGGCGGTAAGAAACTACTTAGCACCTGTCAATTAACGCAACACCATCGAATTTTGGGAGTTATCATGTCCTATCGGCACGGACTCGTCAGGGTTGGAGACCGTTGCGGTCCGGAACTGCCATCGCTCCCGCAGATCGGAAGTGCGATCCCGGCCCACGTTTCAGTCAGCGCGGCGCAACGATCGGCGTTGGCGGGAACTCGATGCCGATGCCAACCGGGCGGTGGTTCTTTCCGCACCCGGCATCGGCGCTGCCGCAACCGGGCAGGCGGAGCTGCGAGATCGCGACCGAACGTCAGGGGCGCGTGTCAGGCATTGCCGGCGCATCCGGGCTGCGCAGGGACGGCCCGCCGATACGGATGGTGATGCAGCGATGCCGCTGGCGATCGAGCAACATGTCGGCCAGGGGCTTCTTGTCGGACAGCGCATCCCGGTCCGGCAGGTCGTGGTCATCGCCTTGGCGTTGTTCAACTAACGACCGGCGCTCTGTCCTCCGATCGCCAGCCGCACCGGGGCGAGGGCGCTCGCAACCAATTCCCGGCCGGCCCGGCGTGTCGGGTCACGCAGCAACGCACCCACCCGCAGAGCAATGGAACGGAACGGCCTGCCGCCCATTTGTGCCGCCTCGGCCGACGCGAGGAGGACTCTGGCCCTGAAGATACGCACAGCAGAGCGGCTCTGTTCGTAGGCCCGATCATGAAACCGGGCGCCGATGAGGCGCACCGCCGCTATGCGGCGATTCATTTCCCCGCTCTGGTTGCCGGGCCGGTGCATCAGGTAGGTCACCAACAGATCGGGATGGCAGCCCACCGGCGCACGCGCCGCCAGGCGCAGCCACAAGTCCCAGTCCTCGGTTGAGCGCAGCCTGTCGTCAACATCAAACCCGCCGATTGTGCGCAGAAGATCGGCCCGTGCCATGACGGTGGACGTGCCCACAAAGTTCTCCGCATAGATCTGGGACAGCGCATCGTCGTCCAAAAGAAACGGTTCCGTGCGGCGTCCGTAGCGAGCCCGGTAGCGCGGCCAGTAGGTGAAACTGCCGCCGCGATCCTCTCCGGCTGGCGTAAGGTGGCGATAATCGGTGCATGAAAAGCCAATCTGCGGATGGGCGCGATGGATTTTGTATTGCGCATCGAGCTTGCCGGGTTCCCACCAGTCGTCCGCATCAAGAAAGGCGATCAGAGGCGCCCGGGCGGCTGCTATGCCAAGATTTCGCGCGCGCGCCGCGTTGTGGCCGGGACCGGTGAGGATGAGCAAACGCGGATCACGCTGGCATTGCCCGGCGAGCCACTCGGCGGTTCCGTCGGTCGATCCGTCGTCGATGACGATGATCTCGACATCCGGATCAGCGCCGATGGAGGCGATCGCCTTTGGCAGGTAGCGCCGAGTGTTCCGCGTTGGAACGATGACGCTGATCGCCGGCACCGGGGACATGCTTATGGTTCCGATCCGTTCCGCAGGTTTGGATTGGCCAAGGGGAGAGGGCCGCGCAGCCGTGCCGCACGCAAACCTATTGCAATTTCCTGCGATACGCAATACGGGGCTCTTTAACCTTCTGCAACGGACGAGTCCCGGTTGCCGCAATCTGTCGGTGCATTGCAGGATGCAACCAACCCCGCGGTTCCGGCAAGGAAGCTGGGTGCGAACCGTATGTGCGACAGGCCGGCCGACCGTAGACCAGAGGCCCGGGCGGGCGGCGCTCGCTTCTCAGATCGACTCCAGAGCATCCAGCCGATATCCCGGCCGCCTGTCCTGATGGGAAACCCGCAGCCAACCGGCGCTTGCCCGGATGAACCTGTTCGCGGCTTCGTCCCCGGGGGTAGGGTCGTCCGACCGGCCGAGCCAGTTCACCAAAATGACAACCGCCTTCGGCAAGAGGCTGCTGCGGACGCGGGCGGCGCTCCAGTCGATGTCGGAAGCGGTCAGGAAATACAGCACCTCCGACAGGACGATCAGGTCGAAGCGTCCGTCCGGCCATGCCTGCGGCACCTGCATCCGCTGGAATCCCACATGCGGCTGGTCAGCGCAACGCGCGCGCGCGGCCGCCAACGGTTGCTCGACCAGATCGATCCCCAGCAGCGCGTCGCACCGCGCCGCCAGCAGGCGGGTCAGCACGCCAATGGAGCAGCCGACCTCCAGACCGGCGGCAAACCGGCGGTCGCCGAGCGCCTGAAGGGTGCGCCCATACTTTTCCTGCTCGTAAGGATTGCTGCCGAACCCCCAGGGATCGGCGCTGGCCTCGTAAATCCGCTGGAAATGCGCGGCGGAGCGGGATTCGGTCATGCCAGGAGGAACGTCTCGTAAGGGCTGTCGAAGCAGGCAAGCAGCGCCGAAGGCAGGCGGAAACCTGCCGGATCGTCGTCGATCATGCCGCCGAATTGAGATTGATGCGCCCGGATGGCGCTCTGCTTCGCCGGCAGGAAAGGCGTGATCTGCAGCCGCCAGCCGGTGCCCGGGGCTTCCGGGATCGCGGTGCCGTCCGGCAGCGTCCAACCCCAGATCGGGTAGGCGATGTGGCGGAGTCGCGCCCTTTCCGCCACCGCGGCCGCGATCACGGATGCCGCCTCATGATCGCAGTGCGGATCATGCCGCCACGGCGCGACGATGGCGGTGCACGCAGCCTCGCCTTCGACCAGCGCCACAAGCTTCGAAACCACGGCGTCGAACGCCGGCCCGCCGTGCGGCGCCGCCGTATCGGGCTCCCCCAGGAACGCCAGCCGATCCTCCGCCAGTCCCAGCGCGGCAACGGCCTGCCGTGCCTCCTGCGCCCGCACCGTCCGCAGCCGCTCGGGCGGAAACGCGCGCGACCGGGGATGCGACCCGGCGCCATCGGTCAGGACAGCCACCAGCGGGGGCCGTCCGGCCGCAACGCAGGCGGCGATCAGGCCGCCGCAGCCGAGGCTCTCATCGTCCGGGTGCGGCGCCAGGACCAGGCAGGTGCCCCCGCCGGCGATCTCGTCCAGGCCGCCAAGCGGCAGGCCGCGCCACGCCTCATGAAACTCCCGGGCGCTGCTCATGCGACGGCCGACACGCCGGGGTTCCCGGCGAACCACGCAGCAGCCTCCGTAAGAACCTCATCCGGCGCCGGCTGGCGCAGATAGGTGGACAGGTCGCGGCAAATCCGCTCCACCGGGTTGCCCTGCCGGAACGCCGACAGCCCGAGCGAGCGTTGCACCAGCCGCATCGCGTCGAGGCAGGCGGTCTCCACCGCGATCCGCGCCAGGCCGACCGTCGCGACACGGTGGGCGGCATCGGCCGACGGGTCCTCGGCGATCCTCGCGGCGGAGCGCACCCAGTGGCGGCTGGTTTCGCGGGCGATCATCGCCTCGCCGATACGGGCGCGGGTATGCGGGTTGTCCCACCGCCCGGACTCCCGAAGCTGTGTTACCGCCAGATCCAACAGGGCGATCAGGCCGCCCAGCGCGACCGCCGAACCGCGCCACGCTCCGGCGGAAAAATCCGGTTCGCGCAGGTAGTCCCCCGGCTCCCCCAGGATCGCGCCGGAGGAGATCTCGCACCCGGAAAAATCCACCGCGCCGGTGACCGCCGCGCGCATGCCCTGCAGCGGCGAGGGCAGCGGTTTCACCGTCTCGCCTATGCCGAGCCGCAGCAAAAGCATCCGGGTGGCGCCGTCGCCGTCCCGGGCGGTGACCAGCGCGCCGGCCGCATGACCGGCGCCGGAGCAGAACTGTTTCGCCCCGGACAGCATGATCCTGGAGCCGGACCGCTGCATGCGCAGCCCGCCGCCGGGTGGGTCGGTTACCCAAAGCCCGAAGAGTCCGCCGTCCCGTGCGGTTGCCGCTGCCTCCGCCCGCTGCGCTTGCGTCCCGTACCGCGCGACCAGATGCATGGTATTGATGTGGGCTTCGACCACCCGGCCAACGGGCAGATTGCCCTGGCCGATAAGCACCAGCATCGACGCCAACGTATCGGCAAGGGCGTCCTCCCGGGTGCCGGTCGCGACCGGCAGCGGAAGCGTCAGCACGCCCAGACGGTGCAGGCAGGCGATTTCCTCCGTCGGGAAGGCGGCGTCGCGGTCAAGCGCGTCCGCCCGGCTTTGCATCCAGGGCACCAGTTCGGCGAGGGAGGTGAGGAGGGGCATGGTCAGGTACGGTGTTCGCATGACCAAACGCGGCCACCCGAGCGGACGCGGCCAGGCGTGCCGGCGCGGCCATCCACGACTTTGCTGCGATCAGCGCCGCAAGTCGTGGATGGCCGGAACAAGCCCGGCCGTGACGCGCTGGCAGCGGCATCGCCTTCGCCCACGGCATCGCCCACGACCACGGCGGCGCTTTCGCCCACCATCATGCAAGCCACGGGCACCGCACACCTCATCGCTAATCCGCCGCCATGGCATCAGCCGGCGCCAACTGCCGGAGCACATCCTCGGCCCGTTCAATCTCCCGGCTCAGCTCCGCGAACCGCACTCGCCGCCGCCGCAGCACCGGACTAAGCCGCTCCAGCTCCGCCCAGGCGGAACCGAAGAAGGGCCCCGACACAGCGCCGGCCACAAGCTCTGCCGCAACATCCAGATCAGCGGCCAGGCCGCCATCGGTTCGGCGGGCCGACCATGCCTGCCTGACCCGCGATCTCAAGCTGTAGCGACGCGCGGCGTCCTCCGCCGGTTCGGCCTGTTCGTCGGCGTATTCGTCCTGCTGCACCATGCGGCGGCGGATCGCATCCGCCATGCCGCCCTCGGCGCGGCCCTCGATCCGCCCCGACACCACTACCTTGATCCCGGGATCGTGCCGGACCCTGGCATCCATCCGCCACAGCGAGGCGACAAACGCCCGGTCCTCGCCGCAGGCAATGGCCGGGATGCCGCCGACACGATGATAGGCATCGACCGAGACCGCGAGGCTGGCGCCGGACGCCTCCGTATGGCGCGGCGGCGGATCGTGCGCTTCGGGGTCCAGCATCCAGGCGATGTCGTCCAGCAGCGCGATCAGCCGGCATTCCAGCGCGTCGTCGGCGTGCAGATGCGCCGGGATCATCGCCGCTTCCCACGGATCCACCACCGCGCGTCCGCACACCACATCGGCGCCCCGTTCGAGCGCGGCAAGATTGCGCCCGACCCAGTCGGGCGGGACGACAGTGTCCGCATCCGTGGCAAGCAATACGCCAGTACGCCCGGCCTTCGCCGCGGCCAGTTGCATTGCCAGCCGCCGCGCGCACCCGGCATTGGCGTGCTGCCGCGGCAGATCGCGGCTGACGATAGACAGGCGGTAGCGCAGCCGCGGCGCCACGGCCCGCGCGATCGCCTCGGTCGCATCCGCGCAGTTGTTCAGCAACAGAACCACCGCATCCGGACATTGCTGCTGATCGCTCAGCGCGGTCAGGCAGGCCGCGATGCGCTCCGCCTCATCCCTGGCGGGGATGGCGACGATCGCCGGCCGCAATGGTTTTTCCGCGGAATCGAACGATTCCGCGATCTTGTGGGACATGCAGTTTTCCTGCCCGGGTATTGCGATGTCCGGCAGTTGGGATGCGCCGGGGCGGTTGCGACCGGCCTTCACCCGGGTGTTATGCCGCTTGTGCTGACGAAAAAGCGACGTATACGGGCGCTCCATGACACAGCACATCGAAGCCGACGTGGCGATCGTCGGCGCCGGCCCGGTCGGATTGTTCGCCGTTTTCGAACTCGGCATGCTGAAACTGTCCAGCGTGCTGATCGACGCGCTCGGCGAAGTCGGCGGCCAGTGCACGGCGCTCTATCCGGAAAAGCCGATCTACGACATCCCGGCGCATCCGGCGATCGAGGCGGGCGCGCTGATCGCCGCGCTGGAGGAGCAGATCAGGCCGTTCGCGACGCCGCGCCTGCTCGGCCGCCAGGTGACCAGGCTTTCCGGCGAGAGCGGGGCGTTTACGCTGACAACCGATAAAGGCGACACGGTTCGCGCCAAGGCGGTGGTCGCCGCCGCCGGCGCCGGGGCGTTCGGACCCAACCGGCCGCCGCTGGACGGCCTTGACGCCTACGAGGCGACCGGCGCGGTGCAATACTATGTCCGCCGCCGCGAGGATCTGCGCGGCAAGCGGGTGGTGGTCGCCGGCGGCGGCGATTCGGCGGTGGACTGGGCGCTGGCGCTGAAGGACATCGCCTCGGTTTCGGTCGTGCACAGGCGGGCGAAGTTCCGCGCCGCGCCCGAGAGTGCGGCGCAGCTCGATGAGGCGGCGCGTTCCGGCCAGATCGAGATGGTGGTGCCGTATCAGCTTCACGGCCTTGTCGGCGAGGCCGGCAAGCTGTCGGCCGTGGCGGTCGCCGACATGGACGGCGCGGTGAAGCAGGTTCCGGCCGATGTCCTGCTGCCGTTTTTCGGCCTGTCGATGGATCTCGGGCCGATCGCGGCGTGGGGGCTGGAGAGCAGGTTGCATCACGTAACGGTCGATCCCGCCACCTGCCAGACCAGCCTGCCGGGCGTGTTCGCCATCGGCGACGTCGCGACGTATCCGGGGAAGTTGAAGCTGATCCTGCAGGGCTTCAGCGAGGCGGCGGTCGCTGCGCATGCGATATTTCACGTGGTTCACCCCGATCAGGCGCTGCACTTCGAATATTCCACCAGCAAGGGCGTTCCGGCCTGACCAGCCGCCGCGCGTAACTAACGATTTTGCATCGATAAATTGTTATTTGCCAAATAAAAGTACGTGTGCCGCATCTTTTTTCACTGAAACACTGCCGGAAATAAAATTCCGGATGGCGCTCCGGTGTTACGGCGTGCAATGAAGGCGTCAGGCGGCAATACCGGAGCGCGGCGGTTGGACGTGCAGCCGGCCCGCCCGGATAGTCCAGGCAAAAGGCGGGCGTTCCTGAAAATGCTTTTGACTATTGTTCACCCGACATGAGCGGCTGCGATGCCCCGGCGCGGCCGGAGCCTCAGGCGGCGCTGGATTACTCGTCCTGCGAGCAGGAGCCGATCCATGTTCCGGGCGCCATTCAGCCGAACGGCGCGGTGATTGCGGCGCTGGCGGACAGCCTGCTGGTGACGCATGCCAGCGCCAATCTTGCCGCGTTTTTGGGTCGGCAAGCCGAGGCGGTGCTTGGCAAGCCGTTGGCGCAGGCCATCGGCGACGCGGCCTGCCACGCCTTGCAGGCGTCCGGCGCTCTCGACTGGACAGCGCCCGGCGCTTTGCCGGTGGTCGCCGCACCGGATGGCACCGACCTCACCTTCCACGCTTACCGGTCGGGCCGGCATATCTGCATCGACATCGAGCCGCACGGCGACGCGCTGCCGGCGGCCTCTCCCGCCACGCTGGTGCGCTCGGTGCTTGAGACGTTCCGGCATGCCGGCACCCGTCAGGAATTGTGCGATCTCGCGGTGCGCGGGCTGAAGGCGCTTGTCGGCTACGACCGCGTGATCGCCTATCGCTTTCATTCCGACGGGCATGGCGAGGTGATCGCAGAGGCGCGAGAAGATCGCCTCGAGCCGTATTTGGGACTGCATTACCCGGCCAGCGACATACCGCCCCAGGCGCGGGCGCTGTACCTCCGCCAGCGCGTTGGCGCGGTTGCCAGTTCGAGCTATGTCCCGGTGCCGCTGCTGGCCGATGCGGGACTGGACGACGGGACGAAGCTGGATCTGACGCACAGCGCCCTGCGCAGCATCTCGCCGGTGCATCTCGAGTACATGCGCAACATGAACACCGCGGCGAGCCTGACGATCGCGCTGCCGCACGGGCCGGAGCTGTGGGGCATGCTGGTCTGCCACCACACCACCCCGCGCACCGCCGGCCCCGAGCAACGTGCTATTGCCGAAATGATCGGCCAGATCACCTCGCTGCTTCTGTCCAGCCTGGGCGATGCGGAATACGCGTCGCAGCGGCTGGCCCGCACCATCACCTTGAAGCATCTGACGCAAAAGATCGCCGCGCCGATGCCGCTGCCGCAGGCTATGGAAGCGGCGGCGCCCGATCTTCTCGCGCTTGTCGATGCGACCGGCGCCCTGGTGCGCATCGGCGGCAGCGTGTTGGCGCTGGGGGTCACGCCGCCGCTGGAAGCGGCCGATCAGGCGCTCGCGGTGCTGCGGTCCGCCGCCAACGGGGAGGATGTGGCGATCGACGACCTCGGTCTGCGGCATCCGGAGCTGGCGGCGTGCGCGGCGGCCGGAAGCGGTGCCCTGCTGCTGCCGCTGGGGCCGGGATCGGACGACGCGATCCTGTGGTTCCGGCCGGAGCTGTCTCAGACCCTCGCCTGGGGCGGCAACCCCAACTTCCCCGCCAGGGTGGAGCCGGAGACCGGGCGCATCTCGCCGCGCACCTCGTTCGCCACCTGGATCTCGACGGCCAACGGCCGCTCGGCGCCCTGGACCGAGGCCGACATCTCGCTTGCGCGGGAGGCGGGGCGGGCGATCGAGGCCGAACTGGTCTATCGCATCAAGGCCGAGCTGGCGCGGCTGCGCGACTATGACGTCCTGACGGGACTGCCGAACCGGAACCTGCTGGAGGATTGGCTGCTGCAGGCCAGCCGTGAGGCCCATGGGGTGGCCCGAGGGGAGGCCCGAAGGGAGGCCAGAGGCGCGGCGCGGTCGGACGATGCCCTGCTGTTCCTCGACCTCGATCGCTTCAAGGTGGTGAACGATACGATGGGCCATGCCGCGGGCGATGCGCTGCTGGTCGAGGCGGCGCGGCGGATGGTGGCCGCGGCGGAACCCGACAACCGGGTGGCCCGGCTGGGCGGCGACGAGTTCGTGGTGTTCTGCCGGGCGGCGGATCCGGCGGCGACGAGCCGGCTGGCCGAACGCATCCGCACGGCCGTCGAAGCGCCGTTCGAAATTGGCGGGCGATCCTGCTACGTCTCGATCAGCATCGGGATTGCGTATTCGGGCGACGTGGCCGGGCTCGACCTGGTGCGGGCCGCGGACATGGCGATGTATGTCGCCAAGCAATGCGGCGGCAACCGCGCGGTGGTGTTCGAAGCCAGCCTGTATGAACGCGCGGTGCGGCAGTTCGAACTCGACCGCGACATGCGCCAGGCGCTGAGCGTCGGCGACGAGTTCGTCCTGGTGTATCAGCCGGTGTTCTCCGTTTCCCCGGGCGGCCGCCGGTTGGCCGGTTTTGAGGCGCTGCTGCGGTGGCGGCATCCGCGGCAGGGCTGGCTGGCGCCCGACCTGTTCATCCCGCTGGCGGAGAAGTCCGGCCTGATCCAGCCGCTCGGCGACTGGGTGCTGACGGAGGCGTGCCGCCAGGGGCGGATTTTCCAGGCGGCGCGGCCGGACCTGACGCTGCAGATGGCGGTGAACGTGTCCGCCTCGCAGCTCGCCCGGCCGGGCTTCGCCGCCGATGTGGCGGGCGTGCTGCAGGCGGAGACGTTTCCGCCCGAGGCGCTGTGCCTGGAAGTCACGGAAAGCATGGTCACCGACGTCGCCGTGTCCTGCGTGCTCGTGGAACTGCGCGCGCTCGGCGTGAAGGTGGCGATCGACGATTTCGGCGTCGGGTATTCGTCGCTGTCCTATCTGCTGCGGCTGCCGGCCGATGTGGTGAAGCTCGACCGCAGCTTCCTGGAGATGGCCGGCGGCAGCACGCGCGGGCCGGACTTCGTCGGCGCGGTGGTGGCGCTTGCCCACGTGGCGGGGAAGGTCGTGCTCGTCGAGGGTATCGAGAACGCGTCGCAGCTCGAGATGGCGATCGCGATGGGGGCGGACATGCTGCAGGGGTTCCTGCTGGCGCGGCCCTTGTCGGTGCAGGCGGCGGAGGAGGCGTTCCTGCGCCGGAGGGATTAGGCGCGTCATTCTCTCGTCGTCATGGCCCGGACAAGCCGGGCCATGACGACCGGGGAACAAAATGCCGCGCTCCGCGCGACGCCCTATCCTGATAGCTGTGGGGCTCGTCCCGGCCATGGCACAGTGGACCTGACCGCCGGCACAGTGGACGTGACCGCCCGCGAGCGACCCTATGCCACGGCCAAACCCAAACGGGCCGCCGTGCGGGCCCGGCCAATCAACGGCAGCAGCCCGCGCAGCTCGGGCCCGCTGTCCTCTCCGGTCAGAGCCAGCCGCAAAGCCGGCAGCAGCGCTTCGCCCGGCAACCCGGTGGCCCGTTCCAGCGCCGACATCCAGTCCGCCCACACCGTGCCATCCCAGGGCTCCGGCGGCAGCGTCGCCGCGGCGGCGATCAGCACCTCCCGGTCGCCCTCCATTATCGGCGGCACGATCGAGCCCGCGACGACGTCCCACCAGCCGCGCGCCTCCTTCAGCAAATCCAGATGCCCCCGCACCGCCAGCCAGAACGCCTCCGTCGCTCCCCCCGGCAGCCGATCGGCTACGGCGGCGAAATCGAGGTCAGCCAAAGCGCGGCGGTTGAGCCGGAGCAGCCGGGCCGCGTCGAACCTGCTGGCCGCCATTGACGACAACTCGAACGCCGCCGCCAGCCGATGGGCTTCGGGCGGATCGTCTGACGTGTCGCCGGCGAGGCAGGCCGCGATCGCCCGGGGCTCAAGCCCGTCGCCGCGCAGGCTGCGCAAGGACAGGCTGCCGAACGGACGTCCGGCGGACGATGGGCTGTCCTCCAAAGCAGGCAAATGGGCAAACCGCACCGCGTGCGATCGACCGCCCATCACCTCGAACAACTCGATCCGCACCGCCGTGTTGCCGGGGCTGTCCTCGCCGCGGATAACGTGCGTCGTGCGGAAATCGATGTCGTCCACCACGCTGGCGATGATCGCCGACGGGCTGCCGTCGCCGCGCGCGACGATCGGGTCGGACGCCGAGGATAGCGCGGCCTTGCGCGGACCGAGGACCATGTCCTTCCATTCCAGCGTGCGGTCCGGCAGCCTGAAGCGCCAGTGCGGGCGCTTGCCGCCGGCTTCCGCATCGCGGCGCTGCCGGTCGGTCAGCCGCAGCATGGCGCGGTCATAGATCAGCGGCTGGCCGCGCTTGCGCCGGAACTCCTGCTTCGCCTTGAGCTCCGCTTCGGATTCGAAGCAGGGATACAGGAACCCGTCGCGCTTCAGGCGCTCGATCGCGTCCCGGTACAGCTCCACCCGATCGGACTGACGGAAGCTGTGCTGCCAGCCGATGCCGAACCAGTGCAGATCCTGTTGGATCGCCTCGGCATGGGCGGGGCGCCAGCGTTCGGCGTCGAGATCGTCCAGCCGCAGCAGCATCTCGCCGCCGTGGCGGCGGGCGAACAGAGAGTTGGCCAGCGCCACGCGCGCGCCGCTGACCAGCAGATGGCCGGTGGGCGCGGGCGCGAACCGGACGCGGATCATTCGTCGTCCTCCTCGAGGTCGAACGCATCGCGCCGAGGATCGAGCGACCGCCAGTCGCGTTCCTCGGCGCTGGCGGGCGTATCGACGAAGTCGCCGAGTTCGGTGGCACTCTTCCACGCGGCGTCGCCGGCGTCGATGACGACCGCGTCCTCGCCGAAGGCGAACCAGGCCTCCAGGACTTGCTTGGACGTTGCGCCCGGCACGCGGCAGCGTTCGACGGAGTCGCGGACGTAGCGGCGGGCGAATGCGTTTGCATGCATCAGCGTGTCGAAGCCGTCGATTTCTTCGCTGATATTGTCCTGAGCGCCGCCCGACAGGTCGAGAATACGGACCCGCCAGCCGCCATCAGGGGCAAAAAGGTCGCTCATCGCGTCGGCCGCTGAGCGGAGTTCAGAGGTTTCATCAGGATGAAACTACGGTTGCCGCCACGGCAAATCAACCGTCGGGGAGTTTATGCGGGACGGCCCGGCCCTGATGCCTGCGGCGGCGACCGCGACATCCGCTTAATCGATCCAGGGGGCTTTGCGTGCCGTAACAGACGAGTCCGCGTGTCGGGGTCAGCCTGGTGTTGACCACCGCGCTTAGCACAGAGCTAACGAATGAGGGCCACATAGGACACGGAGAAGGTGGACACGGCGCTGCGCCTTAGGCGCCAAGATAAGGGCTGACGGCGCGGATATCGCCCCCGTGTCATGGCCGGACGAAATCCGACCCCTATCACAATGGGACGGGCCGCCGTCTCCCGGGCTATTTTAGAGCGTGTTCAGGCTGACTGGAAAGGCGGCGGACGCTGCCACACCGTCATGGCCCGGCTTGTCCGGGCCACCTATGCCAGCACCCTGCCGCGATAGGTGGCCCGGACAAGCCGGGCCATGACGAATACGGTCATCGCCACGATTCCAGTCAGCCTGAAAATGCTCTGGCGCGCATGGGGCGCTGCGCCTGTTGTTCCGCAACGCTTCTCTGTGTCCTCTGCGTCCCTCAGTCCACTTTTCTCTGTGTTAATCAGCGAGGCCCCGAAGCCCGACGCCCTGTCCGTGGAAGCACGCCGCTCCTAAGCCTCTCCCTCAACCGCCGATCGGCCATGCAACGCCGACAGAATCGCCTGCGCCAACGGCGTGCGGCACAGCGTCTCGACGTCGATATCGAGCCGCCGCCGCCAGTTCGGACGCTCCCGGTCGGTGCCGGGCAGGTTGACCGCCTCCGCCTCGCCGGCCAGATCGTCCGCTTGCACCAATGTCAGCAGCGCCGGGGTGGCGGCGACGAACGCGTGGACGGCTTTGGCGACCGCTTCCGGCAACGGCTGGCGGATGTCGATATCCGCCTCCTCCAGCAATCCCTCGTCCTGGAGCTGAACCACCAGCGCGGACTTCTCCGCCCCGCGTTCCGCCCGGGCATGGTCCGCCGCGGCGCCGTCCGTCAACCCCAGTGCCTGCTTCTCGTCGATATCCGCCCCATTCCACCAGCCCACCAGGGTCGGCAGGTCGTGCGTCGAGACGCAGGCGGCGGCCAGCGGACGCCACTCCGGCGGCGGACGGAGGCGGCCGTCGCGGCGCTGGAACCACAGCACGCTGTAGGACAGGATGTTATTCGCCGCCAGCGCGGCGGACATGCCCTCCGGCACGGTGCCCAGATCCTCTCCAACCACCAGGCAGCGCGCCCGCTGGCTTTGCAGCGCGACCTGGGCGAGCAGGTCGTCCAGCGGATAGGTCACGTACGCCCCGTCGATGGCGCCCGCGCCATCCGGGACGACAAACAGCCGCCGCAGGCCCATGACGTGGTCGATCCGCAGCGCTCCGGCGTGGCGCATGTTCGCCACCAGCAACTCATTGAAGCTGGCATAGCCGTCGCGCCGCATCGCCACCGGGTCCGGCGGCGGCAGGCACCAGACCTGGCCGGCGGCGGCAAACGGATCGGGGGGGGCTCCGACGGACACTCCGTGCATCAGCGTGTCCTGCGCCGACCAGGCTTCCGCCCCGTCCGGAGCGGCGCCGACGGCGAGGTCGCGGTAGAAGCCGATGGACAGCCCGTCGCGCCTGGCCGCGGCCGCGGCGGCGGCAAGCTGATCGTCGGCGAGCGTCTGGATGAAGGCGTGGAATGCTATGGCGCCGCCGTGCTGGGCGGCGAAAGCGGCAACGCCGGGATCCGTCGGATGACGCAGCTCCTCCGGCCACGCCTGCCAGTCGGAGGTTCCCAGCACGTCGGCGATCGTCTCAAAAGTGGCGAAACGCCGCAGGCCGTCCGGGATCGTGTCCAGCGCGGCGGGTGTGAAGGCAGCTCTGAGGACCGCCACCTTGCGCTGCCAGACCGCGGGATAATCGACGGGACCCGGCTGCGCCGGCAAACCCGCGCCGCCCTTGAAGCCGGAGACGTCGATATAGATCGGGTCGATGAAGCGGCGGTCGGACGGGTGATACGGGCTGGCGCGGTCGCGGTTGTGAGGGAACAGGGCGTGCAGCGGGTTCAGGCC
This sequence comes from uncultured Rhodopila sp., assembly GCA_903851415.1. Lineage (GTDB taxonomy): Bacteria > Pseudomonadota > Alphaproteobacteria > Acetobacterales > Acetobacteraceae > Rhodopila. The sequence goes on from CAINOE010000017.1 coordinate 30,036, forward strand.
GATGAGGGACGCGCCGTTCCGCGCCGCCTCGGCGGACAGCCGCCTGAGGGTGGTGAAGTCGCCGATGCCCTGGTCGCCGTTGGAGCGCAGCGAATACAGATGCGCCGCGATGCCGAAGCGGCGCTCGCCGGCCAGCAGCGCGGGCGGCAGATAGCAGCCGTGCGGCGCGACCGTCAGGTGGCTGAAGCGCTCGGGGCGATCCTCATTCAGCAGGCGGTGGCGGCCGAGCGGCTGCGGCGGCAGCACGACAACGCCGTCAACGGCGGGGAAGCGCTCGCGGCTGCCGTCCTCGCGCAGCAGGGTGATCCAGGCGGGGCGGGGCGCGCCGAGCTTTATCTTGATGCCTTCGTCCGCGCGGCCGATGACCACGGGCGGCAGAGGCGCGTCCCGCTCGTGCAGCAGGCGGTTCAGGCTGTCGGCCAGATTGCTGCGCGTGTCGGCCGGCAGCCGCATCGCCGCCAGCAGGACGCGCTTGGTGTCCGCACCGACTTTGTGGAAGCCGCCGCCGACGTCCCACCAGATCGGATCGATCCCGGCCAGGTCCGCCAGGCGGTCGAGTTCGGCGTCGGGGACGGATTCGCCTGCGCTTGCATGATCGGAGGAGGCGCCCTCCTGGAACACCGTGACCGATCGACCGGGGAGCACCAGGCTGTCCGTCGCCTCGGTGCCGGCGCTGTCCATCACGCGGCGCCAGCGATGGCCGGGGCGCGTCGGGGGCAGCACGATGCCGGCCGCGGCGGCATCGGCGTGGAATACCAGCGCCGCGCGCACCCCGCCGGCGTACAAATCCGCGACCAGCGTGCGGTTGCCCTCGCGGCGCCAATCGGCCTCGGTGAGCGGATGTCCTTCCGGGCTGAACCAGGTCACGTCCGGCACTGCCGAGTCGTCGGTCGTCCGGCCGCGCAGTTCGCTTCCGCCGAACAGCGGCGCCAGCGTGTGCCGCAGCGCGATCAGCCCGGCGGTAAAGTCGATCAGGCTTTCGTCCGCCGCGGACCAATCCATCCAGGAGCCGGCATTGTCCTGCGCATAGGCATTGTTGTTGCCATGCTGCGAGCGTCCGGCCTCGTCGCCCATCGACAGCATCGGCGTGCCGCGCGACAGCAGCAAGGTCGCCAGCAGCGCCCTGACATCGCTTGCGCGCTTCGCGCGGATGGCGGGATCGTCTGACGGTCCCTCCACGCCGTTGTTCCAGGACTGGTTGTCGTTCGAGCCGTCGCGGTTGTCCTCGCCGTTCGCAGCGTTGTGCTTCGAATTGTAGGCAACCAGATCGGCCAGGGTGAAGCCGTCATGCGCGGTGATGTAGTTGATGCTGCGCGTCACCGGCCGGTGACCCGAGCCGAATATATCGCCCGAGCCGGCGAACCGGGTGGTGAAATCGCCCAACTGCCCGGCATCGCCGCGCCAGAACCGGCGCACCGTATCGCGGTACTTATCGTTCCACTCGCCCCAGCGCGCTGGAAAAGCGCCGAGCTGGTAGCCGCCCGGGCCGATGTCCCACGGTTCGGCGATCATCGCGCAGCGCGACAGGACCGGGTCCTGGTCCACCGCGACGAGGAACGGCGCGTCACGGTCGAAGCCGGTTTCCCGCCGCCCGAGGGTCGCCGCGAGATCCAGCCGGAACCCGTCCAACCCGCCGTAAACCGCCCAGGCCCGCAGCGCATCCGTGCTCAGGCGCACCGCGATCGCGTGGTCCATCGCCAGGATGTTGCCGCAGCCGGCATCGTTGACATAGCCCGAACGGTCTTTCGCCAGACGGTAGTAGCCGGCGTTGTCGAGGCCGCGCATCGACAGGGTAGGACCCCACTCGTCGCTTTCTCCGGTGTGGTTCAGCACCACGTCCAGGATCACGCTGATGCCGGCTTCATGCAGCGCATCGACGGCGGCGCGGATTTCCGCCCAGCCTCCCGGCGCCAGCCTCGGGTCGGGCGCGAGGAACGCCATGGGGTTGTAGCCCCAGTAGTTGGTCAGGTTCAGCCGCGGCAGATGGCGCTCATCGATCCAGGCGGCGCTCGGCATCAGCTCGACGGTGGTGATGCCGAGGCGCGTCAGGTGGCGGATCGCCGCCGGGTGGCCGAGTCCGGCGAAGGTGCCGCGGAGCTCCGGCGGGATGTCCGGATGGGTCTTGGTGAAGCCGCGGACATGCAGCTCATAGATCACCTGACGGTCCCAGTCGAAGCCGGGGCGGTTGAGGACGGGCAGAGCGGGCGGCGTGCCGATGATCGCCTTCGGCATCAGCGCGGCGGTGTCCTCCGGCCGCGGCGCCTCGTGGTCGAACAGCTCGGCATGCAGCCTGAACGGGCGGTCGATCGCGGTCGCCCAGGGGTCGATCAGCAGCTTGGCGGGGTTGAAGCGGTGCCCGTTGGCGGGGTCGAACGGGCCATAGGCGCGCAGGCCGTACCGGGTGCCCGCCGCCACGCCCTGGATATGGCCGTGGAATACCGGACCGGTACGGGCGGGCAGCCGGATGCGGGCGGTTTCACGGTCCTCCGCGTCGAACAGGCAGAGCGCGACCGCATCGGCGTCGGGCGCATGCACCGCGGCGTTGACGCCGTCACCCGCGACGATGACCCCCGGGGTCTCCGGCGAACCGGCGCTGGCGGACGTCATGTCCGTTCAGCCAGGATGGCGTTGTAGAGCGCGGCGTAATGGGTGGCGGGATTGCGCCAGGACACGTCGGCGGCCATCGCGTTGCGCTGCATCCGCTGCCACACCGGCTGGTTCCGCCACAGGGTGGTCAGGCGGCGCAGCGCGTCCTCCAGCCCCTCCGGCGTTGCCGGGGAGAACTGGATGCCGGTGGCCACGCCCGCGGTCAGCGCCGCCTCGTTGGCGTCGATCACGGTATCGGCCAGGCCGCCGACGCGCGACACCACCGGGATGCTGCCGTAGCGCAGCGCGCTGAGCTGGGTGAGGCCGCACGGCTCGAAGCGCGAGGGCACGAGCAACGCGTCGCTGCCGGCCTGGATCAGGTGGGCGACCTGTTCGTTGTAGCCGATGACGCAGCCGATGGAGCCGGGATTGCGCGCCGCCGCCTCGATAAAGGAAAACTCCAGCTCCCGCTCGCCCGATCCCAGCAGGGCGATCTGCACGCCGTCCCGGATCAGGGCGGGGAGATGCTCGAGCAGCATGTCCAGCCCTTTCTGCTCGGTCAGGCGGCTGACCACGCCGATGACCAGGGCGGCCGGGGATTCTTTCAGGCCGAGCCGCTGCTGCAGGGCGGTCTTGTTGCCGGCGCGCTGGGCGATCCGCGCGCGCGAGAACTTGTGCGGGATCAGCTCGTCGGTCGCCGGGTTCCAGACCGCTTCGTCGATGCCATTCAGGATGCCGGTGAGGCTGCCGGCGCGGGACTGGATCACGCCTTCCAACCCCATGCCGTACTCCTCCGTCGCGATTTCCCGCGCATAAGTCGGCGACACCGTCGTCAGCGCATCGGCGAAGCACAGACCGCCTTTGAGGTAGCTGACGTCGTGGTGGTACTCCAGGCCGTCGAAACCGAACGCCGAACCGGGCAGGCCGAGGCGGGGAAACAACGAGGCGGCGAAACGGCCCTGGAACGCCAGGTTGTGGATGGTCAGGACGGTGCCGGGGCGCGGGCCGTTGTGGTAGTTCAGGTAGACCGGCGCCATCGCGGCCTGCCAGTCATGCGCGTGGACGATGTCGAAGCTCAGGCCGGGAATGAGCCCGTTGCCGATGGCAGCACCGGCGGCGCCCAGAGCGGCGAAGCGGATGCCGTTGTCATGCCACTCCCGCCCGTCGGGACCGTTGTAAGGATTGCCCGGCCGGGCGAACAGATGCGGGGCGTCGAGCACCAGCAGATCGAGCGAGGCGGCGTTTCCCCGGATGATATAGGCGTGGCCGCCGAACATGTCGGGGAAATGCCAGACTTCTCCGGCGCTTTTGAGGCCCTGCAGGACGGCCGGGTAGCCGGGCACCAGGGTGGTGGTCTCCACTCCGGCCGCGTTGAGCGCCAGCGGCAGCGCGCCGGCGACGTCGGCGAGGCCGCCGGTCTTGATCAGCGGATAGATTTCGGACGCGACGGCCAGAACGCGGCTCATTTTATACGCCTGACGCAAAGGAGTGGTTGGGGCCCGGGCTTTGAGCACGTAGCCGGAGCGACGGCCGCTGACTTACCGTGCCATGGCCCGGCGAGGTGTTTGTGCCGTGGCCGGGCTTGGTGTTTGTGTCATGGCCGGGCTTGGTGTTTGTGCCGTGGCCGGGCTTGGCACAATGTAACCGGCCCTGACGCCAGGCGGTAAGGCCTGCTCGCCCAAACGGCTCCGGGCGCACCCGTGGCTTTCCTGCATCATGTCAGCCATCGGGTCCGGATCAGCCCTTAATTCGTCAGCCGATCGAGCATCGGCTGCGTGATCAGGCAGATGCCCCGCTCGGTCCGGCGGAAGCGCTTGGCGTCCTCCTCCGGGTCCTCGCCCACCACCAGGCCGGGCGGAATCCGCACGCCCTTTTCGACGATCACGTTGCGCAGCCTGGCACCCCGGCCGATATCGGCCTCCGGCAGCACCACCGCCTGCTCCACCCGCGCATACGAATGCACATGCACCCCGGTGAACAGCAGCGACTGGCGCAGGAACGACCCCGAGACGATGCAGCCGCCCGACACCAGCGACGAAATCGCCTCGCCCCGGCGGCCGATTTCCTCATGCACGAACTTCGCCGGCGGCGTGATCTCCGCATACGTCCAAATCGGCCAGTCGCGATCATACAGATCGAGCGCAGGGATGATCGCCGTCAGGTCGATATTGGCTTCCCAATACGCATCCAGCGTGCCGACATCGCGCCAGTAGGCTTCCCGCTCCGCGCCCGAGGTGACGCAGGAGTTGGTGAACCGGTGCGCGACGGCTTTGCCGTGCTTGACCAGGTACGGCAGGATGTCGTGGCCGAAATCGCGGCTGGAGCCGGATTCCGCCGCGTCGCGGTGCAACTGCTCGATCAGGAAGCTGGTCTTGAAGACGTAGATGCCCATGCTCGCCAGCGCGAGGTCCGGCTGGCCGGGAATCGACGGCGGATCTTTCGGCTTTTCCACAAAGGCGATGACCCGATCGGCCTGATCGACATGCATGACGCCAAAGCCGACCGCCTCCATGCGGGGCACTTCGATGCAGCCGACGGTGACGTCGGCTTCCTGCTCGACATGCTGCAGGAGCATGCCGGCGTAATCCATCTTGTAGACGTGGTCGCCGGCCAGGATGACGATGTATTCAGGGTTGTAGCCCTCGATGATGTCGATGTTCTGGTACAGCGCGTCGGCCGTCCCGGCGTACCAGGTATCGCCGGAACGCTGCGACGCGGGCAGGATGTCGAAGCCCTCGTTCCGCTCCGGGCGGAAGAAGTTCCAGCCGCGCTGCAGATGCCGGATCAGGCTGTGCGCCTTGTACTGGGTGGCGACACCGATGCGGCGGATGCCGGAGTTCAAGGCGTTGGACAGGGCAAAATCGATGATGCGGGTCTTGCCGCCGAAATAGACGGCGGGTTTCGCGCGCGTGTCGGTCAGTTCCAACAGCCGCGAGCCCCGCCCGCCGGCGAGGACATAAGCCATCGCATCACGGACGATGGGCGCGTGTAATCCGGGACGCTGAACCATGAACGCTTTCTCCTGATCGGGTTGGTAGCTTGATAACGCCCAATCACAAGAACGTCACGGCCAGCCCCCATGCAAAGCCGTGTTACCATTTTATCCGGGGGCTTGAAAAGCCGGCACATCCCACACGTCCCTGGCATAATCCCGGATCGACCGATCCGACGAGAACCAGCCGACGTTCGCGGTATTCAGGATCGCTCCCTTCCACCACTGGTCCGGATGCCGCCAAAGATCGCCAACCTTGCGCTGTGTCGCGTAGTACGAATCGAAGTCGGCACAGACCAGGAAATAGTCGTGATACCGCAGGGCATCGACCAGTCCCCGGTACCGCCCCGGTTCGTCCGGTGAGAAAACCCCCGCCGAAACGCTCGACAGAACCTCGGCCAGCGCCGGCGACCTGGCGATGTATTCGGCGGAGTCGATGGTGATCTGCCGCCGCGCGGTCACTTCCTCGGCAGTCAGGCCGAAAATGAAGATGTTCTCATCGCCGACCCGCTCGGCGATCTCCACGTTGGCGCCGTCCAGCGTGCCGATGGTCAGCGCGCCGTTCAACGCAAACTTCATGTTGCCGGTGCCGGAGGCTTCCATGCCCGCCGTGGAAATCTGCTCCGACAGATCGGCCGCCGGGATGACCACCTCCGCCAGGCTGACCGAATAGTTCGGCAGGAACACGATCTTCAGGATGTTGCGCACCGTCGGGTCGTTGTTGATCACCTTCGCCACGTCGTGGATCAGCTTGATGATCAACTTCGCCTGATGGTAGCTCGCCGCCGCCTTGCCGGCGAAGATCTTCACCCGCGGCGTCCAGTCGTCCATCGGCCGCGCGCGGATCGCGTTGTACAGCGCGATCGCCTCCAGGATGTTCAGAAGCTGGCGCTTGTACTCGTGGATGCGCTTGATGTGGATGTCGAAGATCGCATTCGGATCGACGCGGATTTCCAGCTCCCGCCGGATCAGGTCCGCCAGCGCCAGCTTGTTCGTATACCGTGCGGCGGCGAAGCGCTTCTGGAACGCCGGATCGGCAGCGAACGGCCGCAGCAGGGTCAGCGCGTTCTCGTCGTCCAGCACTTTCGGGCCGATGGTATCGACCAGCAGCCGGGTCAGCGGCGGGTTGGCTTCATACAGCCAGCGGCGGAATGCGATGCCGTTGGTGACATTGACGATCCGGTCCGGGAACAGCGTGTGCAGGTCGCGGAACACGGTCTCCCGCATCAGCCCGGTGTGCAGCGCGGACACGCCGTTCACCCGGTGCGAGCCGAGGAACGCGAGGTGGCTCATGCGCACGCGGCGGCCCTGGTGCTCATCGATCATCGACACGCTGGACAGCAAACGGTCATCGGCCGGGAATTCCTGGCGCACATGGCCGAGATGCAGGGCGTTGATCAGGTAGATGATCTGCATGTGCCGCGGCAGCAGGCGCTCCATCAGCGGCACCGGCCAGACCTCCAGCGCCTCGGGCAGCAGCGTGTGGTTGGTGTAGCTGAACGTCGCCCGCGTCATCCGCCAGGCTTCCTCCCAGGGGATCTGGTACAGGTCCAGCAGGATGCGCATCATCTCCGCCACCGCGATGGCGGGATGCGTGTCGTTCAACTGGATGGCGGTCTTGTCGGGCAGGCTGTTGATATGGCCGAAGGTCTGGATATGCCGGCGCACCAGGTCCTGCAGCGAGGCGGAGACGAAGAAATACTCCTGCCGCAGCCGCAGCTCCTGCCCGGCCGGCGTGGCGTCCGACGGATACAGCACCTTCGAGATCGACTCCGCCCTGACCTGCGCCGCGAGCGCCCCGGCATGGTCGCCGTGGTTGAACGCATCAAGCCGCAGCGGATCCGCCGACTGGGCGGACCACAGGCGCAGCGTGTTGACCCGCCGTCCGCGCCAGCCGACGGCGGGCGTGTCGTAGGCGACGGCCTCGATCGTCTCGGCGGGATGCCAGACATGCCGCACCGCGGCTTCCGACACCGGCACCGCCTCGATCGCGCCGCCGAAGCCGATTGGATAGCGGACCTCCGGGCGGTGGAATTCCCACGGGTTGCCCAGCGCCAGCCAGTCCTCCGGGTATTCGTGCTGCCAGCCGTTCTTCATCACCTGGCGGAACAGCCCGTGCTCATAGCGGATGCCGTAGCCGTAGGCCGGGATGTCCAGCGTCGCCATGCTTTCCATGAAGCAGGCGGCCAGCCGGCCGAGGCCGCCATTGCCGAGCGCCGCATCCGGCTCCAGCGACCGCAGCTTGTCGAGATCGACATTGAGGCCGGCCAAAGCCGCCCGCATCGTGTCGATCATGTTCATGTTGTTCAGGTTGTCGAACAGCAGGCGTCCGACGAGAAATTCAAGCGACAGATAATAGACGCGCTTCAATCCGGCCTGATAGGTCGCATCGGTGCCCGCCACCCAGCGGTCGACGATCCGGTCGCGCACCGCGATCGCGGTGGCGATCAGCCAGTCGCGATCGGTTGCAACCGATCGGCGCTTGCCCACGTGATACGTGAGCTTTTGCAGGATTGCGGCCTGCAATGCGGCCACTTCGGCAGGGTCAAGCCCCCTGTCGATTGTGGGGCTGTTATAGTCACCGGCGGTCCGGGCCGACGCCTCCAGTTCTAGCTCCACTTTTCTTCACCTTTTTGCGATCCCTGTCCGCCTAACAAGAGCATGGTTGGACGCTCGGCTTCAACCGTTTGCGCGACATGACATCATGTTTCGGGCGGCCAGAGAGGGTTGTTCAAACATTTCCCACGGGGATGTGACGAATTTGCAGGCAATGCCCGGTTTCGTAGCACTTCATTACGGATTCTTGCCGGAAATCAGTGCCGGCTTTTCGGGCATGCGGTCGAATAACGTCAGGATGTGGCTGCTCGGAGGCCATACTCGCATGATCTCCGCCCGCCAGACAACCGCGGAAATGCCGCCCGACGCCAGCAATAGAAACGTCACCAGCCAGGCTGCCAGCAGGACGGGCGAACGCGGCGGCCGCGACGGTTCGGCTGCCAGCCGCTCCATGGCGGTCAGGAACGGCGCCGGCGGCGCGGCCGGTTCGGCCCCGGCTGTCGCCAGGGGGATTGCGGCTGGCGGTTCCGCGGGCGGCGGCGGTTCGGGTTCGGCCTCCGGCGCGGGCTTCCACTCGGCGCCGCAGGCCGAGCACCGGACCGAGCGGCCCGGCTTGAGGCGCGCGGCCGGGACTTCGTAGGTGGCGGCACAGCTTGGGCAGGCAATCTGCATGGAAACCCGGTATGATGCCCCCCGGATCATAACGGGGATGCATCCCGATGTCGCAAAAGAGTTATGACGATCAACGCGAAATGGCGAGACTCGGCGGCATCGGGTAAACCGTGCCGATGCTGAGATTCGAAACGGTCGGATTGCGCTACGGCCATAGCGGCACGGGGCCGGGCGGCGCCCCCGGGCCCGAGGTGCTGCACGACATCACCTTCCGGCTGGAGGCCGGGGCGTTCCGCTGGCTGCTCGGGCCGTCCGGTGCCGGCAAGACCAGCCTGCTGCGCCTGATGTACCTCGCGGTGCGGCCGTCTCGCGGGCGGCTGAGCCTGCTCGGCACCGACGTGGCGACTGCGCCGCGCCGCATGCTGCCGGTGCTGCGGCGGCGCATCGGCGTGGTGTTCCAGGATTTCCGCCTGCTGCCGCATCTGTCAGCGTTCGACAACGTCGCCCTGCCGCTGCGCATCGCCGGCCGCCCCGAGGGCCAGGTCCGCGCCGACGTCACCGAACTGATGCGCTGGGTCGGCCTGTTCCGCTATCTGGAGGCGCGGCCGGCGGCCCTATCGGGCGGCGAGCAGCAGCGCGTCGCCATCGCCCGCGCGGTGATCACCCGTCCCGCCCTGCTGCTGGCGGACGAGCCGACGGGCAATCTCGATGACGGCCAGGCCGAACGGCTGATGCAGCTCTTCAAGGAGCTGAACCGCATCGGCACCACCGTCATCGTCGCGACCCACAACGAGTCCCTGGTGGCGCGGCATCCGGCGCCGGCCCTGCGCATCGCCGCCGGGCGGCTCGCCGGCGGCGACAGGGACGCGGCATGAGCTCGCTGCGGCCCTCGCGCTTCGATGAGCTCGGCCTGCGGCGGGCGATGTCGGACCGCATGCTGCCGCTGCTGGTGGCGGCGATGGCGTTCCTTGCCGCCCTGGCGATGGCCGGCTGGTTCGGTTCGGCGGCGCTGGCGCGGCATTGGCAGGAAGGCGCGGGCGCGGCGCTGACGGTGCAGGTGCCGCACCCGGACGATCCGGCGGCTCAAGCAGACGGGCGGAGGGGGGGCACGCGGCTCGCCGCCGTGCTGGCGCTGCTGGCCGGGACGCCCGGCGTGGCCTCGGCGCACGCGCTGTCCGAGCAGGAACTGGCTGATTTGCTGAAGCCGTGGCTCGGCGCGGGAGCGGCGCGCGCGGCGGTTCCCATCCCGGCGGTGATCGCGGTGCACCTGACCGATGCCGCGACCAATCTTGATCCGCTGACCGGCCGCGTCTCGGCGGCGGCACCCGGCACGATGGTTGAAGACCATGGGGTCTGGATCCGCCGCCTGTCGGTGCTGGCGCGCAGCCTGCAGGCCTGCGCCGCCCTGGCGCTTCTGCTGGTCGCCGGGGTCGCGGCGGCGGTCATTGCCGTGGCGACCCGGGCGGGCCTGGCGGCGCGGCGCGAGGCGATCGAGATCGTCTACGGCCTCGGTGCCACCGACGGCTACATCGCCGGCCGCTTTGCGGCGCGCGCCACGCTGCTGGCCGCGGCCGGCGCGGCGCTCGGTGCGCTGGCGGCGTTGCCGGTTTTGCTGACCCTGGCGCAGATGGCCGCTCCGTTCGCCGGACAGCCGAGCGACAGTGGCAACCCGCTGCTGGACACGCTGGCGACGTTGCCGCCACCGCTTTGGTTCGCCCTGCCATGCCTGCCCGCCAGCGCTGCCGCCATCGGCTTCCTCACCGCGCAGAGCGCCGTCCGGCGCTGGCTGAGGCGGCTGCCATGACCCGGACCCGCGCCGCATCGGGCTGGCTGGCCGCCCTGGCCGTCGCGGCGGCCGTGGCCTGGGGCGCGGGGTTCTTCTGGTTCGTGCAGATCGCCGCGCGCCGCGCCGAACCGCCGCCGCCGCATGCCGACGGGATCGTCGCCCTGACCGGCGGCGCCGGACGCGTCGAACTCGCCCTCCACCTCCTCTCCGAAAACCACGCCGATCGGCTGTTGCTGAGCGGGATTGGCGGGGGGACGGAGCTGACGACGCTGGGGCGGCGGGCCGGAGTCGATACCCCGGCCCTGGCGGCGCGCATCACGCTGGGGCGCGACGCCGCCTCGACCCGCGGCAACGCGGCGGAGACGGCGGCCTGGGCGGCGCAGAACCGCATCGGCTCATTGATCGTCGTGACCGCTTCCTGGCACATGCCGCGCGCCATGGCCGAACTGCGCCGGGCGCTGCCGGATGTCCGCCTGTTTCCCATGCCGGTGCAGCCGCAGCCCGGCGCCGAGGCGGATCATGCGCCGGGGGTAAAGCTGGAGATCCAGGAATTCACCAAATTTCTGCTGGCCGTTTCCGGCCTTTCGGCGTGGCTGCCGCATCGCGAGGCGCCGGCTGCGCCGCATCCGGGATCGGGTTCCGAAGCATGATCATGCTGCGCTCCGCGCTGTTCAACGCGGCGTTCTTCGCGACGACCTTTCTGTACACTCTTGCGGCGACGGTCGTGCGCCTGATCAGCCCTCGGCACGTCATGGGCATGGCCGTGGCGTGGGCGCATACGCTGGTGTTTGCGGTCAGGATCATCTGCGGCATCCGCCTGGAGGTGACCGGGCTGGACCGCATTCCGCCGGGCGCGGCGCTGATCTCCTCGCGTCACCAGTCGGCGTTCGACACGTTCGTCTGGCTGACCTTGGTGCCGCAATGCTGCTATGTCCTGAAACAGGAGCTGATGCGCGTGCCGTTGTTCGGCAGCCTGATCGCGGCGGCCGGGATGATCCCGATCGACCGCGATGCCGGCACGGCGGCGATACGCATCCTGCTGCGGGAGGCGGACCGCGCCGTGCGGGAGGGGATGCAGATCGTGATCTTCCCGGAAGGCACGCGCAGCGAGCCGGGCAAGCCGGAGCCGGTGCAGCCCGGGATTCTGGCGCTGGCTTCCCGCACCGGCCTGCCGATCATCCCGGTGTCGACCGACTCGGGGCTGTGCTGGGGCCGCCGCGCGTTCCGCAAACGGCCCGGCACCATCCATATCGCGATAGGAGAGCCCATCCCGCCCGCGGCCGATCGGCGGTCTTTGGCGCAGGCTCTGGAGCGCGGGATGGGCGCGCTGGATGGCAGCCGGGAGATCGATACGGCATGATGGGTATAGACTTGTGGATAACTCTGTGGAGTGATCCCTGGCCTGCCGCCGTGTTACATGAAGATTTTGCTATAACACGTTGTTTTGGCTAGCGTAAGATGAGAATTCTTGCGATTTCAAAGGGCTGGCCTGCCCGGGGATGAAAAATGCGGAATTCGCCGGCGGATTGTGCGGAACGGAAAAATTGAGTTTGCTCTCGCTGCATTGCGAAGAAGACCGAGGCCGGATAGCCGGCAGTGACCGAGTTTTCCGGGTCGAGACATGATGCGCGGCCGATATTGGATCGTCCTGGCTGCGGTTCCCGCCGCTCTGCTGTCCGCCGATGTCGTCTACTGGCGCATCGCGTCCGACCGGTTGCGCGGCGGGCTGCAGGACTGGATCGCGGCGCAGCGGTCGCAAGGGTGGGAGATCGACTCCGCCCCGGCCGCGTTGAGCGGATGGCCGCGGTCCGCCGGCGTCACGCTGCCGAGCCTGCATATGCGGCACACCGGCAGCGGTCTGCCCGGCGCTTTCGAGTGGGCATCGTCCGGCCTCGTGCTGTCGGTTCCGCTGTATCTTCCCACTGATGTGGACGTCTCGTTCCGCGGTCCCCAACACCTGCGCATCGGCACGGCGCCTGAGACCGTCGTCACCGGCGAGGCGCTGGCGGCGGCGGTGCCGCTGGGGGAGGATGCGCCGGCATCGTTCACCCTGCACGCGACCGGTCTGCGCGTGCAACCGGCTGCCGGCCCCTGGCAGGTGACGGCCGGACTGCTTGACGCCCGGGCCGCCCTGTCGGGCCGCGGCGCCAGCCAGGGGATCGCATTCTCGGCGCGTGCCGAGGCGATCGAGCTGCCGATCGGCTTCCGGTGGGCGCTCGGCCGCACCATCTCGTCCGTGTCGGCGGAGGGCAGGCTGAACGGCCCGTTCCCGGACGGCGGCGACATCGCGGCCCAGGCGCGGAGCTGGCGCGACAACGGCGGATCGCTGGAGGTCAGCCATCTGGCGATGGGGTGGGGCCCGCTGGGCCTGAACTCCTCGGCGACGCTGGCGCTGGATGACCAGCTTCAGCCGATGGGCAGCGGCAGCGCCCGCGCCGTCGGCTATGCCGACACGCTCGATCGCCTGGCGGCGGCCGGCATGCTGACGAAGTCCGCGGCGACGGCGGCCAAGGCGGTGCTGTCGCTGCTGGCGGGCACCAGCGACACGGATGAGCCGCCGGAGGTTGATGTACCGTTGACACTTCAATATCGCACGCTTTCTATGCGCCAGGTGCCCTTGGTGCGGCTTCCGGAACTCGACTGGCCCGCGCGATAGTGGTAGAGGTGAGTCATGCGATACGGGATTCAGAGCATTCGAATTAGCGGCCCGGCTGCCTAGCAGCCGGGGTTATCCCGCCTTTTCGACCCATTGCTCTGGAGTGCGACCCGATGTCCGAGGACATGAATTCCACCGTATTCGTCCGTTTCCTGCTCGATGCCGATACCGCGCCGGGGCTGTTGTCCCGGCTGTTGCAGCCCTACGCCAAGCGCGACCTGGTGCCCGACCGGATGTGGTCGCACCGCTCCGGCGACACGCTGCATGTGGAAATCGCCATGGAGGCGATGCCGGCCGAGGTCGTGCATGTGGTCGAGGGCAATCTGCGCCAGGTTGTCGGCGTGCGGACCGTTACCCGTGTGATGCGGACCTGCCTGCGTCAGGTCGCCTGAAGCGCCGCTTCCGGGGCGGGCGACTTGTCGGGGTAGCGGCACCAGGCGGCGGCGGCGCAGCGCCAGCATTCGGGCCGCCGCGCCTTGCACACGTACCGGCCATGCAGGATCAGCCAGTGGTGCGAGTCCCGCAGCCGCCCGGGCGGGATCCGCTTGAGCAGGCTGTCCTCGACCTCCCGCGGGGTCTTGCCGGGGGCCAGGCCGGTGCGGTTGCCGAGGCGGAAGATGTGCGTGTCCACCGCCATCGTGCTCTCGCCGAACGCCACGTTCAGCACGACGTTGGCGGTCTTGCGGCCGACGCCGGGCAGCGCCTCCAGCGCCGCGCGGTCGCGCGGCACTTCGCCGCCGTGCTGTTCGACCAGTTCGCGGGAGAGCTGCACGACGTTGCGGGCTTTCGTCTGCCACAGCCCGATCGACCGGATATGGGCGGCAACGCCGTCGACACCGAGCGCCACCATCGCGGCCGGATTGGGGGCGGCGGCGAACAGGCTGACGGTGGCGCGGTTGACCGAAAGGTCGGTTGCCTGCGCCGACAGCACCACCGCAACCAGCAGGGTGAACGGGTCGGTGAAGCTCAGCTCCGATTCCGGCGCCGGATTGTGCGCCGCCAGGGCTTCGATGAACGCGCCGACTTCAGCGCGGGTCATCTGCGGAGTCTTGCGCGGCGCCTTCGGCATCGGCGCGTCAGGCGGCCTGCAGGGCGGCGTCGGCGGCGGTGAACAGGCGGGCGAGGCGTTTGGCCCAGGCGCGCTGGCCGTCGGGTTCGGCGATCAGGTCCTGGCGGATCTCGATCTCGACATGCGGCAGGCCGCGCCGCTGCCCGTGCGACGGGATGCTGAAGTCGCTGTCCTCGGCGAGCGCATACGGCGCGTTGTCGCCGACGACCAGATCGCCTTCGCGGCGCAGCAGGTCCAGCAGGATCAGCGCCAGCTTCGGGTCCTTGTCGTACAGGACGCCGATCTGCATGGCGCGGCTTTCGCCTTTGAAGGAGGGGGTGAAGGAATGCATGGCGATCAGCACGGTGCGGCGGTGCGCCCGCGCGTCCAGCAGGGCGCGGATGCGGTCGTGGTACGGGGTGAAAATCGCCGCGACCCGGGCGGCCTTCGCCGCCTCGGTCAGGCCGCGGTTGCCGGGGATGGCCGTGTATTCGCTGATCTCCGGCATGGCGGTCGGCCAGGACGGGTCGCGGTTGCAGTCCACGACAAGGCGCGAATAGGTCTGCAGCACGGCGGTCGCGTCCAGGTGGTCGCACAGGCATTCGGTGACCCCGGCGATGCCGATGTCCCAGGCAATGTGGCGGCGGCGTTCGGCCTCCGGCACGCCGAGGTCGCCGAGCGCCCTCGGAATCGCCCTTCCCGCATGATCAGCCGTCAAAAACAACGCCGATCGGCCGGATTCGCGGAGGACGCGGACGGGGGAGGGATCGGAGGGGGAAAGCAGGGGAGGGAGATGGTCTGGCATTCCGTGCAAGATGGGCTATCGTCGCGCCATGGGCAAGGAATCCGGCCGCGCGCACCACGATCTCGGCGGCGTCGCGAAATACATGTGCGACCCGGTGGACACCGGGCCGCATGAACTGACCGATTTCGACCGTGAGGTCGATGCGCTGCGCCAGTTGCTGTCGGCAAAGCAACTGATGACGGTGGACGAACTGCGGCGCGGCATCGAGGCCATCCCCGAGGCAGAGTATCACCGGCTGAGCTACTACCAGCGCTGGATCCGCTCCATCGCCGATAACCTGCTGCGCCGCGGCGTGCTGACCGAGGCGGAGTTGCGCGCCGCGATGGGGACTCCGTGATGTTCGCGCCGGGCGAGACGGTGCGGGTGAAGGACGCATGGCCGGAGGCCGCCGGGCCGGTGCATATCCGCACCCCGCATTACGTGCGCGGGGTGGCCGGAGAGGTCGTGCGCCACCTCGGCGACTTTCCCAACCCCGAGGACCTGGCCTTCGCCCGGCCCGCGGAGAGCCGTCCGCTGTACCATGTCCGGTTCCGCAAGGAGACGATCTGGCCGGAGGCGAAGCCGGACGACGAGCTGCTGATCGAAATCTTCGAGCATTGGCTGGAGCGGCCATGACCATCCTGGAATCCGACAGCGCCGGTTTGCTGGCCGCGGTGCAGGCGGTGCTGGAGCGGAAAGGCCTCGTTTCCACATTCGAAGTGCACCAGCAGATCGCCATCACCGATGCCGCCAACCCGGGCCAGGGCGCGCGGATGGTTGCCAGGGCGTGGCTCGATCCGGACTACCGGTCGCTGCTGCTGGAGGACGGCACGGCGGCGGCGGAGGCGCTGGGAATCCGGATGCGCGGCATGCCGCCTCTGGGGGTGCTGGAGAATACCGCGGGGGTGCATCACCTTGTGGTCTGCACGCTGTGCAGTTGCTACCCGCGCGCGGTGCTGGGCTATCCGCCGTTCTGGTACAAGTCGGCCGGCTACCGGGCGCGGGCGATCCGCGATCCGCGCGAGCTGCTGGCGTCGGAGTGGAAGACCGTGATCCCGGACACGGTGAAGCTGCGGGTGGTGGATTCAACGGCGGATTACCGCTGGATGGTGCTGCCGCGACGGCCCGCCGGGACGGAGGATTGGGACGAGGCTCGCCTCTCCGCAATCGTCCGCGCCGGCGATATGATTGGCGTGACGGTTCCTGAAGTCGGATAGGGTGGCCGGGAGGAGATTGCGGTGGATCCATTGACCCGCGAGGCGTCTATCGTCCGGCACGGCGGCGAAGCCAAAATCATCATCGTGCCCGAGGCAGAGTTCGGGGGCTGGCCGGAGACGATCCACCTGCTGGGCAATCCGGCGAATGCCACGCGCCTGCTTCCGTCGATCCGCTCGGCAGATGCGGGCATCGTGCGGGAGCATGATCTGATTGAAGGGCCGGCCAGCGCCGCCGGTGAGCGGTGAGACCCGTCCCCGGCTGATATCAGAGCAACCCCTCCACGTCCTTGACGAGACTCTCCGGCTTCGCCGTCGGCGCGAAGCGGGACACCACCTCGCCTTTGCGGTCGATCAGGAACTTGGTGAAATTCCATTTGATGGCGGACCCCAGCAGGCCGCCCTTCTGCGCTTTCAGCCACACATACAGCGGGTGCGCACCGGCGCCGTTCACCTCGATCTTGGAGAAGATCGGGAAGGTCACGCGGTACGTCGTGTCGCAGAACGCCGCGATTTCGGCGTCCGAACCCGGCTCCTGATGGCCGAACTGGTCGCAGGGGAAGCCGAGGATTTCGAACCCGCGCGGCCCGAACTGCTCGTACAGCGCCTGCAAGCCCTTGTATTGCGGGGTAAATCCGCATTTGGAGGCGACATTCACCACCAGCAGAACCTTGCCGCGGTATGCCTCCAGGCTGCGCTCCTCGCCTGTGCCGAGCCTGGCGCTGAAATCATAGACCGACATCGTGTCCTCCTGTGCCGGGGCGCACACTAAAACAGGTTACGCGGCGGCGGAAGCGCCCGCCATGTTGCTCGCGTCAAGTAACAAACATGCGGCGGTATGAACAGTCGTCTTCACTATTCTGATATTCTATCTGTTTCACAGTTCTATCAATAAAGCGGTCGTGCTACACCATTGCTTGAGCGAAGTCCCTGCGGACTTGCGGCTCCCGGCCTTTTGGCCGGATGGCCGCCGCTGTCAGCCCCACGCTCGGGCGTGCGCCAAAATGGCTTGTGAATCCTTCCGTTCAAGCGGGGAACAAGGCCATGGCTGTAACGCTGAATGCCACTGCATTTGTCAATGCGAAGGCGGCGTCCATCGCAGTGTCGCAGATCGTCAGCACAGCCGCGAGCAGCAGCAATCCGGCCTATCTGGTGCTGACCGCGCTCGACCGCAACGAATACACCGCGGGCGCCACCGGAGCGACCGGAAACCTGTCCGGCAACGGCCACGTGCTGAACCTTTCCTCCCTCGGCGGCGACGGGCGCGGGGCGGGGATCATCTTTACCTACATTGCTGCGAGCGGCCGGTACTACAACAGCACATACGGCTATCTGGACCAGTTGACCTACAACGCCTCCGGCAGCCTGGATGACGTCACCAACCTGTCCTTCTTCGGCACCGGCTCGCTCGGCCTCGCCACCGACTATGCCAACAACGCGTACCTCATGATGCAGACCGACGCACCGGGCTATCTGGGCAGCGCCACGGTTGTCACCGAGCAGGGGTACAGCGGCACCGTGCCGGGCCAGGCGACGCCGGATTCGATCGCCGCCGCGGCCGGCAGTTTCGTCGGCAAGGCCTGGAACATGAACGGCTGCTGGGTTCTCGCCAGCACCATCGCCGCCGAGGCCGGAGCTTCCCTGCCGGTGCAGAGCACCGCCATCGGCGTTGCCGGCCAGGCCAACGGCGAGTGGATCGTCGCGTATAACGGCCCCGCAGGGCAGGGTGGCAACTGGCAGTCCATGGTGACGGCGGGCGAGATCATCGCCTTCGGCACCGGGGGCGGCAGCGGCCATATCACCACCTGCGTGTCCGGCTCCGGCGCTTCGGCGATGCTGGTGGACAACATCACCTACGAAAATTACCTCGGCCAGATCACCAATCCGGCAAATGACGGGTCCGCGAGCGACGTGCTGGTCGCGGCGCCGCATGCGGCGTCGCAGGAATGGTCCGGGGTGTCGGGATCTTCGGTCGTGATCTACGAGCTCGATACGCCTGCCGTCACCGCCTCGGCGGGCGCCGATTATCTGTTCGCGGGCGCCTCCCAGTCGCTGGGATCGCTGTTTTCCGCAGCCGATCCCGCGGGCAAGACGATCGCCGAATGGCAGGTGTATGACACCGCAGCGGAAGATTCGTTTTCTTACAACGGCGGCCGCGGCCAGGCCCACTCCGCCGCAACCGCGATCACGTCGGCATCGCTTGCGTCGGTTTCGCTGCTGGCCGGCTCCGGCCCCGCCGCCGACACGCTGGAGGTTCGCGCCTTCAACGGCAGCTACTGGGGCGACTGGGCATCGCTGGCGGTCACCGTCACGGCGGGACCGAAGGCCCCTGTGCTCAACGCGCAGACCGCGGCGCAGACCTGGGTGGCCGGCCAATCGATCAGCCTGGCGCTGGCGGCGAACACGTTCGCCGACCCGCAGGCGCAACCGCTGACTTACAAGGCGGCGCTGTCCGGCGGCGCGGCCCTGCCCGCCTGGCTGACGTTCAACGCAGCGACCGAGACCTTCGCCGGCACCGCGCCGACGGGCAATCAGACCCTGAGCATCGTCGTCACCGCGACGGACAGCAGCGGCCTGTCGGCATCGGAGACGATCGCGGCCTCCGTCATCAGCCCGCCGAAGCTGGCGGTCCGGACGGCAAATCAGATCTGGAACCAGGGGCGGACGATTTCCCTGGCGCTGGCCGGGACGTTCACCGATCCGCAGGGGGGCGCGCTGAGCTACAAGGCGGCGTTGGCCGGCGGGCAGGCGTTGCCGAACTGGCTGACGTTCAATGCGGCGACACAAACGTTCAGCGGCGGCGCCCCCGGCGTGGCGCAGACGCTGAGCATCGCCGTCACCGCGACGGACAGCTTCGGCCTGTCATCGTCGGAGACATTTTCGGCCACCGTCATCGCCGCGCCGAAAGTCGCCGCGGCAACGCCGAACCAGACCTGGGCGGAGGGACGGGCGGTTTCCCTGGCGCTGCCCGCGGGCACGTTCGCCGATCCGCAGGGCGAGAAGCTGACCTATGCGGCGACCCAATGGAACGGTTCGGCGCTGCCGAACTGGCTGACGTTCAATGCGGCGACAGGGACGTTCAGCGGCACGGCCCCGGCCACGGCGCAGACCCTCAATATTCTCGTTACCGCCACCAACAGCGCCGGCCTGTCGGTGTCGGAGCAGTTCGCGGCTGCCATACTGCCCCCGCCGGTCGTTGCGGCCGCCACGGCAGCGCAGACCTGGCTGGCGGGACGGACGATTTCGCTGGCTCTGCCGGCGGGCACCTTCACCGATCCGCTGGGCCAGAAGCTGATCTACAAAGCGACCTTGGCAAACGGGCAGGCTCTGCCGGGCTGGCTGACCTTCAACGCGGCGGCCGAAACGTTCACCGGCACGGCGCCGGCGGGGGCGCAGACCCTCGGCATCCTGGTCACCGCCACCGACAGCAGCGGCCTGGCCGTGTCGGAGACGATATCGGCGACCGTCATCGGCGCGCCGGTGCTCGCGGCGGCGACGCCGGGCCAGACCTGGGTGGCAGGAAAGGCGATTTCCCTGGCGCTCCCCGCCACGACATTCGCCGATCCGCAGGGACAGAAGCTGACCTACAAGGCGGCCTTGGCGAACGGGCAGCCGCTGCCGAACTGGTTGACCTTCAACGCGGCGACCGAGACGTTCAGCGGCACCGCGCCGAACGCCGCGCAAAGCCTCGGCATCACGGTCACCGCGACGGACAGCAGCGGCCTGTCCGCCTCGGAAAGCTTCACCGCCAGCGTGCAGGCGGCAACATCGGCATCGGCGAAAGCGATGACCGTGTCACTTCAGCCGGCCGGCAAGATCGCCGCGGTCGTCCCGGCCGGCAGCATCCTCGCGTGGGCCGCCGGTTCGTCCGGGGCAACGATGGGATTCCTCGCGGCCGATACCGCCGCCCCGGCCGCGGCGGGATACCGCGCCACCGCCTTGCCGGCACCGGGCGGGATCATGAGTTTCGCCGCGCTGGCGGCGGATGGCGGCCTGACGCCGCCCGCCGGGCTGTTCCCCGCGTCCGCGTCCGCCGGCTGGTTGCCAACGGCATCCGGGACGGAAGCGGCGGCCTTCGGCGCGGCCCTGTTCGACCCGGCGCAAACCCCCGGCCTGCCCGGGTTTCACACCTGAGTCAGGGCGATCCCACGGCGGGGGACCGCCGCGGGAACCCGCGCGGGAACGGACGGGCGAACCGGTCGCCGCGGAGGCGCCGGGTCTCCCCTGTCACCGCGACGCTGAGCAGAGGCGACCGCCGCGCGATATGATACAGCACAATCGGCAGCGCCACGGAGGCGGCGAAAATCGGCGGAAACAAGACGGGGACGCCGGCGATCCCCGCCTTGACCAGGATCGTCCGGGTCGCAGCACCCGCGGCGACGTGCCACAGATAGATCGTGTAGGAGTAGGCCCCGACGGCCGCGAGCAGCCTGCTCCGCGGGAAACGCTGAAGCAGCAACACCACGCCGGACATGCCGGCCAGCGCGGCGGGAAGCTGCAACACGGTCACCGGAACCATCAGTCCGGCCAGACCAAGCTGCTGGCAGGTCAGGACGATCGCGACGATGCCGAGCGCCATCCGGCCCGCCGGGCGATCGCGCAGCCAGGCGGGGTTCTCCCGCAGGATCATGCCGAACAGGAAATAGGGCGCGAGATAGAAGGCGCCGTCCAGGCTGAAGCAGCTCGTGATGGACCAGCCGGATTGATCCACCATGACGGCCGCCAGTCCGGCCAGCGCCAACGCCGCGCAACCGGGACGGAACGCCGCGTCGCAAACGGAAACCGCCGCGAACAGCAGGATCAACGCCTGCACATACCAAAGATGCCCGAAGCTGAACAGAAACGCGTGGAACGCGCCGATGGGCTCCGCCTCGGTCCGGGCCAGCAGGAACCACATGACGGCGGTCACGCAGACCAGCGGCACGCCCAGCCGCCGGGCCTTCTTCGCCCAGAACCGGCCGAATGCCGCCCGGCTGACGCGATTGCCGGCATACAGGTAGCCCGACAGGGCGGTGAACAGCGGCATGCGGATGAATTCGATGCTCATCATCGCGTAGTGCCAGCCGGAACTCATCGGCAGGCGCAGGCCGTTGGTCGCCGAGTCGCCGACGACATGCAGCGCGACCACCAGCAGGCAGGCGAGGCCGCGGACGGAATCAAGGTTGGCGGGAACATCGTCCCCCCGCCGTCCGGATGCGCTATTCCCCCGCTCCGCCGCTGCGCGGCCTTCGATCGCAGGTTGTAAAACAGCCACGAGGCGTCTTCCCTCCGGTTGCGGATTTCTCCGCGCCGGGCGGGACCAACGCCTCGTTACTATGATGACGCCAGTCAACCATCTGACGAACCCGTGACATGACAGGTCTTTGACAGGGATTGAAAGGCGGGCGCTATGCCTCGGCAGCCGCCCCGCGCAGCGACAGCCGCCGCAGCGTCCGGTCGATCCATTGCGCCGTGAGTTTCTCCTGCGTGCCGTTCTGCCCCAGCCGCTCATGCAACGCGGGGAAGTCTACCCGGTCCAGCGGCTGGTCCTGGTTGAAGCAGGAGAACACCACCGTCCGCTCCCCCGTCGCGGGATTGATCTGCGGCTGCAGGCACTGCGCGCAGACTTCCTTCATCATGCATTGCATGGGCGAGTTGATCGAGCCGATGGCGCTGTGGCAGGGCCGCAGATACGGCTCCAGCACACCGTGCCGGGCCTGGCCGACGGCCTGCATCATGCGGTCGGAGCCGATGACGATCATATGCTCCGTGTCCCTGAACGGCACCGCCTGTTCACCGAGGGCGCCGGAGGCATAGGCCAGCATCGCCTGCACGATGTTGCCGACGAAGCTGCGATCCTGCGGGCGTTCCGGATTGGGGGCGAAACCCGGGGCCTCGTCGCAGCACCAGATGATGACGTCGGCCGCCTGCTCGATGTCGGGCACTTTGTAGCGGTCGCGCACCGCCTTGTAGCCGGCGAAATAGATCACTTTCGACCCGGCGGCGCGGGTGGCGGCGCCGATGGAGAACAGCACGGCATTGCCCAGCCCGCCGCCCACCAGCGTCACGGTCGTGTCGGGATGGATCTCCGTCGGCGTCCCCGTCGGCCCCATCAGGATCACCTGCTGTCCGGCCGGCAGCATGGCGCAGAGGTCGGAGCTGCCGCCCATCTCCAGCGCGATGACGCTGAGCAGCCCGGCTTCCTTGTCGGCGCGGGCGCCGGTCATCGCCAGGCCCTCCATGTTCAGCACGGTGCGGCCGATGCCGGACTCCTCGTCGCGCGCGGCGAGCACCTCGAAGTTCTGCAGCCGGTAGAACTGGCCGGGCCGGAACGCCCGCGCCGCGGCGGGGGCTCGGATCACCACCTCGATGATCGTCGGGGTGAGGCGATGCACCTCATGCACGGTGGCGATCAGGCTGTCGCGCGCGGCGGCGATGACATCGGCGCCGGACGGTTGCGTCGCCGGCAGGGCGGCCAGAACCCGCGAAACGACCGGGTAGCCGCGCTTGGCCCCGCCCATCGCCTTGACCACGTTGCCGAAGAAGCTCGGGTGCAGATCGCCGAAGAAGCTGATGAAGCGGCCGTTTTCGGCGCGGTGCATCAGCACGGCGGCCGCGTCCGGCTTGCACAGGCCGCGCACCGGTTCGAGTTTCCCGCCGTTCTCGTCCACCGCCTGGAAGTAGCGGCCGTCCAGCCTGATGCGGTGGTCCTCGCGCGCCAGCACGGTGTTCGGCTGGGTGCCGGCGGCGACCAGGATGGCGCGCGCCGGCAGCACGACTTCGGACCCGTCCGCCCGGGTCAGCCGCAGCGCCTTCGCGTGGCCGTAGCTGTCGGTGTCCACCGCGGCCGGGGTGAGACCTTCGGCGAAGACGACGGCCTCCTCCATCGCCTTGGCCACTTCCTCATGGTTCAGCGTGTAGGACGGGCTGTCCACCAGCCGGCGGCGATAGGCGATGGTCGCACCCCCCCAACTGACCAGCAAGGCGGCCAGGTTCGGCGCACGGCCCTCCCGGGCGGCGGCATCGCGTTCGGCGCGCAGCGCGGCGGCATGCGCCAGGAATTCGCCGGCGATCTCGGCTTCTTCGGGAGTCCAGCGGGCGCGCACCGCCGCCTCGCCCCGCTCCGCCGCCAGCACGTGATAGCGCGTAGCGAACTTCTCGACCTGGCGGATGTAGTAGGCGAGGCTCTCGGTGCCGGTGTCGATCGCCGTCAGGCCGCCCCCGATGACCACCACCGGCATGCGGATCTGCAGGTTGGCGATGGACGACGTCTTCGCGGCCCCGGTCAGTTGCAGCGCCATCAGGAAGTCCGAGGCCTGCCGCACGCCGCGCGCCAGCCCGTTCGGGATGTCCAGCACGGTGGGCTTGCCCGCACCCATGCACAGCGCGATGTGGTCAAAGCCCATCTCCCAGGCATCGTCGATCGACAGGGTGGCGCCGCCGCCGAAGCGCACGCCGCCGAAATGCGCGAACTCCGCCCGCCGCTCCAGCAGCAGGCGGACAAGTTTGAGATAATTCTTGTTCCAGCGCACGGTGATGCCGTACTCGGCGACGCCACCGAACCCGGCCATCACCCGATCGTCCAGGTTCTCGAACAGGGTTTCGACGTCACGCACCGGGGCGGACACGTCGATCGTCAGAGGCTCGATCTTCAGCCCGTCGATCGCGACGATGCTGTGGCCGTCGTTCATCAGGTGATGCGCCAGGGTGAAGCCGGCCGGCCCCAGCCCGACGATCAGCACCTTGCGGCCACTGTCCGGCCGGGGCAGCGGGCGGCGGATGTCCAGCGGGTTCCAGCGCGTCAGCAGGGCGTAGATCTCGAAGCCCCAGGGCAGCGCCAGCACGTCCTTCAGGATCGAGGTCTCGGCCTGCGGAATATCGACCGCCTCCTGCTTCTGGTAGATGCAGGCCTTCATGCAGTCGTTGCAGATGCGGTGGCCGGTCGCCGCCATCATCGGGTTGTCGATGGCGATCGTCGCGAAGGCGCCGAGCACGCTCCCCTGAGCGCGCAGCGTGTGCATCTCGGAGATTTTCTCGTCCAGCGGACAGCCGGCCAGGGTCACGCCGAACGGAGACTTCTGGTACGCGCCGGTCTTGCGGTCCTTCAGCCCGCGCGAGCACGAATCCTTCCCCTGGGTGTGGCACCAGATGCAGTAGTTTACCTGGTCCAGCGCCTGCTGGGTGTTCATGCCCTGGTCCGTCAGCGCGAACCCGTCGCGGTGCCGCCAGTCATGCTCCGGCAGGCGCAGCATCGTCACGCCGTCCCGCTCGATCGTCTGGATGGGCACCAGGCGCTGCGGATCGACGCGCTGCGGCACCCGGAACAGCGTGCCGCCGCGGTGGAACGCCTGCCCCTCCGGCGTCAGCGTCGCCCAGGCCGCATAGCGCAACGCCACGTCCAGCGCCTCGGGGTCCGCTTCCCACTGCGCGACATGGCTGGCAAACGCCGTCTCGGTCAGCGTCTCGCCCATCCGCGCTTCCAGCGCCGCGCGCAGCGCCGCGCCGTCGAAACCGGACGGTTCGGCGTATTTCTTCACCGCCTGGCGCTGCACGAACAGCCGCTTGCAGGCGTGCACCGGGTCGAGACGGGCGGTTTCCCGCGCCAGCGCCCCGGTTTCCGCGGCGATGCCGAACAGTTCCGAGACGAACGCATCGAGATGCGGCCCGAGCGCGACCACAAGGTCCGACTCGCGGGTGGCGGCGGCATCAGGCGCGGCGCGGGCGGCCAGCAGGCGCTCATGCAGCTCCGGTTGCTGCCCGGCCAGTTCGTCCAGGAAGCGGCGGTCGAGGCGGATCAGCCCGCCGCGCGTGGCGATGTCGGCGAAAGTGAATCCGAAACCAAGCCGGGGAGCGTCAATGAGCGTCACGGAACCAGACCATCTTCCAAGCAATAGGACGAAAAAATCATCACCTGCCGATGCGATGGCAGGCATCCGAAGCGGCCAGCCGATGCCACAGGCGGCCCTGTCAAGCAACCTTGATCTCGACGTCCCTGCTTTGTTCGATGGCCGAGCGGAGCTTGGAGCCACCTCATCCACCCCGATTCGTCATGCCGACGCAGGTCGGCATCCATGCCTTTTGCTTGTGCAAACAAAGGCGTGGATGGCGGCCCTGCGGCCGCCATGACGGGGGAGGCCGTGCCGGCGCACAAGCGTATCGGCGCACACGCCGGCGCCTACGCGTCGTGCGCCTCGGCGGCCACCAGCCATTCCAGCAGCTTGCCGGTCAGCGCCGCCATTGTCAGCGGCTTGGTGATCTGATCGTCCATGCCGCTGTCCAGGCTCGCCTCGCGGCTGCCCTCCATGGCATGCGCAGTCAACGCCACGATGGGGGTGTGGCGCTGCTGGAAACGCTCGATCTGGCGGATGGCGCGGGTCGCCTCGTAGCCGTCCATCTCCGGCATCTGGCAATCCATCAGCACCAGGTCGAAGCGGTTTTCGCGATACAGCGAGACAGCTTCCAGCCCGTTATGCGCCGGCGTGACGCGGCAGCCCAGCGTCTCCAGCAGCGCCTGCGTGACCCGCATGTTGGCGGCGTTGTCCTCCACCAGCAGGATCGCGATGTCGCTGCGTCCCGCGCGGGACAGCGCCGCCTGGAACGCGCGGCCGGTCGGCGACGAGAGAGCGATGGCCGTATCGGCGCCCTC
Organism: uncultured Rhodopila sp.; assembly: GCA_903851415.1. Classification (GTDB taxonomy): domain Bacteria; phylum Pseudomonadota; class Alphaproteobacteria; order Acetobacterales; family Acetobacteraceae; genus Rhodopila. Next base: position 55,895 of record CAINOE010000017.1, read on the forward strand.
GGCCGGCTTGTGCGCCGGCGCGCGCGCCGCCGCCGGCAGCGCGATGCTGGCATCCGCCTGCCGCCGCAGCGACACGGCGAACCAGACGGTGGTCCCGGCGCCGGCGACGCTGTCCACGCCCATTTCGCCGTTCATCATGCGGACGAGGTGGCGGGCGATCGCCAGCCCGAGGCCGGTTCCGCCATGCCGGCGTGTGTTGGAACTGTCGGCCTGGCTGAAGGCGTCGAAGACCATCTCCTGCTTGCCGGCGGGGATGCCGATGCCGGTGTCGGCGACCTCGAACCGCAGGCGCACCCTGTCGTCCGCCATCTCCTCGGCCGAACCGCGCAGCGCGACGCCGCCCTCGGTGGTGAATTTCAGCGCGTTGCCGACGAGGATGGTCAGCACCTGAAGCAGCCGGTTCTGGTCGCCCAGCAGCACCAGATTGAGCGAATCCGGCACCGCGGCCGACAACGACAGGCCCTTGGCCCGCGCCTCGTCGGAGAACAGCGCCCGGACATCGTGGATCAGCGACGGCAGGTGGAATGGCGCGCACTCCAGCTCCAGCTTGCCGCCCTCGATGCGCGACAGGTCGAGCACGTCGGTGACCAGCCGCAGCAGCGCCCGCGAGGACTGGCTGGCGGAGTCCAGATAGCGCTGCTGGACGGCGGACAGTTCGGTCAGCCGCAGCAGCTCGATCATGCCGACGATGCCGTTCAGCGGGGTGCGGATCTCGTGGCTCATGTTGGCCAGGAACCGGGTTTTCGTTGCATCGGAGCTTTCCGCCCGCTCCAGCGCCTGGCGGGTTTCGGCGGCGCGCAGGCGAAGGCCGTCCAGCATGGTGTTGAAGGCCGCCCCCAGGCGGCGGATTTCCCGCGGCACCAGGCCGCGGAATTCCGGCACCGCGACCTCATCGTTGCCGGCCAGCACCGCTTCGGCGGTGGCGGCAACCTGGCGGACCGGACGCGCCAGATACAGCGCGAGCAGCCAGCTCATGACCGCCGCGCCGGCAAATGCAATCAGGGCGATCGCCGCCGCCACACGGCTGAGCGTGTTGGAGCGGGCATGCAGCTCCGACAACGGCTGCGCCACCATCACACCCCATCCGGTCTCCGGCACCACCGCGTAGCCGGCGATCATGGCGGTATCGTAAGCCGGCGAGACGAACCGGCCGACACCGGTTTCCCGGCGCATCATCGCCGCCACCACGGGTAGCGCCGACAGGTCGCGCGATGCGGCGACCCACTCCTTGATCGGATGGGCGATCACCTGCCCGCTTGCGTCGGTGATCACGGCGTGGCCGTGGCCGCCCGGGGCGACCGACTGCTGCAGCGACAGCAGATAGGCGGTGGAAACCGCGCCCAGGGCAAGACGATCGCGCGGCAGCAGCCTGACAAGGTAGAAGACCGGGTGGCCGGCCGGGTCGTGATACAGGTTGCTGACCGCGATCTGGCCATGCGCGCCGGCGGCCAGCGCGCGAAGCTCCTCCAGCAAGGGCGGTGGAAGCTCCACCGGCTGGTCCGCCGCGAGGCCGGGCAACTCGGCTTCCGGCGCGCCGTTCGGTCCCAGCACGGCGACCTGCACGACATGCAGCGACATCAGCATGTCGGCCAGCCCGCCGACGGGCCGGGTCAGCGCGCCGCTGTCCAGGGTCAGGGCAAAGACCGCCTCAACATCGCGGATGTAGCGCGACAAGGTGAAGGTCATCTCCCGGGCCATCGGCAGATGCCGATCGCGGACGGATTCCAGCTCGGTGTGGAAGGAGGTGCTGCTCTCCCACAGCGCCAGCACGGCGATGGGCAGGCCGGCGACCAGCGTGAACGCGAGGAAAAGAAGGTGGTGCAGGCGAAGGCCGAAGCGGGTGCGTTCCGCGGTCCCGGCCGGAGCGGCGGAGCCTGTGTGTTCCGCACGGCGCTCTGCGGACGTCATTCTGGCTTCCTCATGACTCTGGCCCGGCTGCGTGGCGTGGCCGGCGGGCCTGCCAGCCCGCGGAGCGCGATGGCATGGTTCGGGCGCGGCATGGCCGACTATATCATCCCTTGCAAGGGCAATCTTATATCGAAACTATATATGCATCCAAACTGTTATTCAATGATTTATTTTTTGTACCTTCTTCTGGCCTCAGTGCCGGCTGAATGACCCAAAACGGAGAAGTCACCACTTTATCGGTGTCTGTCGCCGTTTTATGGATTGCGGTGGCCGCGGCGGGACTGCCGATCGCCGCGTGTCAAAAACAGCGCCGGGCGGACGATCAAGAGACTCGACTCGGCTGTGCATCCGCGCCTATGTTCCTGCTATGTTCACTTCTCTCGCCATCCCCGAAAAGCCCTCCGGACCGGTTGCCCCGTTGGCTGCCCCGTTGGCCCCATCGGCGGCCCCATCGGCGGCCCCATCGGCGGCCCCATCGGCGGCCATTGCCGAACTGCGGGAGCGCATTGCCCGGATCGAGCGCAGCCATGTCCGCGGCGCGCCGGCGAAGTCGCTTTCCCTGGGCATCCCGGCGATCGATCAGGCCCTGCCGGGCGGCGGCATCAGTCTTTCAGCCCTGCATGAGGCCGCCTCGGTCGGCCCCGACACGGAACACGCCGCCGCCGCGACCCTGTTCGTCGCCGGCCTGCTCGCCCGCCTCGATGGCCCCGTGCTGTGGGTGCTGCGGCAAGCCGATTTGTTCGCCCCGGGGCTGGCCGGGGCAGGGCTGCGGCCGGACCGGGTGATCTTTGCCGAAGCCGGCAAAACCGTGCTGGCGGTGATGGAGGAAGGCCTGCGCCATCCCGGCCTGTGCGCCGTGGTGGGCGAACTGAGCGGCAAGCTCAGCCTGGTCGCCTCCCGCCGGCTGCAGCTCGCCGCCGAACAGGCCGGGGTGCTGGCGATCCTGCTGCGCCGCAGCAACGGCTTCGACGACCCGGTGCTGAATGAGCCGACAGCCGCCTCCACACGCTGGCGGATCGCCGCCCTGCCGTCGCCGCCCGCCCTGCCGCACGCCCCGGATACCCCGGGTCTGGGACGCGCCCGCTGGCGCCTGGACCTGACCCGATGCCGCGGCGGCGAACCCGGTTCCTGGATAACGGAGGCATGCGATGCGACGGGTCGTCTCGGTCTGGTTCCCGGCATTGCCGATCGACAGGATCCGGCGCGGCTGCGGGTCGCGTAAGGAAAGGGAAGGCCAGGGCGCTGCCCTGGACCCGCAAAGGGCCGGCGGCCCTTTGATCCCATTAATTTTAGGGGGTGTGGGGGAGAGGGGGGCGACCGAGGCGTTGCAACCGTCTCAGTCGCCCCCCTCTCCCCCACACCCCTTAAGTCATGGTTCCAAGGGCCGCTGCCCTTGGCGGGGTTCGGGGCAGCGCCCCGACCTTCCTTCTCCTATCGTCACCGCCGCCGCCCGGATACTGACGGCCGCCGATGCCCCGGGAATCAGGCCCGGGATGAAGCTGGCGCAGGCGCAGGCTTTGGTGCCCGGGCTGGTGGTTTACGATGCGGACCCGGAGGGGGATGCGGCGGAGCTGCTGAGGTTGGCGGAGTGGTGCCTGCGGTATGCGCCGCTGGCGGCCGTGGATGCTCCGGACGGTCTGTGGATCGACGTTTCCGGCAGCGCGCATCTGCATGGCGGGGAGGCCCGGCTGCTGCGGGATTTGGAGCGGCGGCTGGCGGAGCAGGGTTTGCGGGCGAGGGCGGCAGTGGCCGATACGCCGGCGGTTGCGCACGCGGTGGCGCGGTTTGCCGACGGGGGCGTGGTGCCGCCGGGGGCTTCGATGCCGGCGGATCTGCCGCTGGAGGCGTTGCGGCTGCCGGTGGAGGTTGCCGCCGATTTGCGGCTGATGGGGTTCGACCGGATCGGCCCTCTGGCGGCGGCGGCGCGTGCGCCTCTGGTGCGGCGCTACGGGACGCTGCTGGCGCTGCGGCTGGACCAGGCGGCGGGGCGGGTGTTCGAGCCGATAGAGCCGGTGGTGCCGGCGGCGCTGGTGCAGGCAAGGCTGGGGTTCGTCGAGCCGCTGATGACGGCGGAGGCGTTTTCCGTCGTCATCGCCCGGCTGGTTGCCTCGGTCTGCGGCGACCTGGAGCGGGCCGGGCAGGGTGCGCGGCGGCTGGATTTGCTGTTCGAGCGGGTGGACGGCAGCGCGCAGGCGATTCGCATCGGCACGGCGCGGCCGGTGCGCGATGCGCGGCATCTGGGGCGCATGCTGGATGAGCGGCTGGAGCGGGTGGATCCCGGCCCGGGGGTGGAGGCGATGCGGCTGGTGGTCGCCGTTGCCGAACCTTTGGCGTTGGTCCAGTCCGCATCTTCCCTGGTCGCGCCGTCCACCCCCGATATCGCGCCCTTGGTCGATCGCCTGGCCAACCGGCTGGGGGAGGCGGCGGTGTACCGGATCGCCCCGGTGGAGAGTTATGTGCCGGAGCGTTCGCTGCGCCGGGTGCCCGCCATGACGGCGGTGAAAGGCGGCTGGCCGGAGGATCTGCCGCGGCCGGTGCGGCTGCTGGATCCGCCGCAGCCGGTGGAGGCGATGGCGCTGTTGCCGGATGACCCTCCGGTGGCGTTCACCTGGCGGCGGGTGCGCCACCGGGTGCGCCGTGCGGACGGGCCGGAGCGGATCGCCGGGGAGTGGTGGAAGCGCGACCGGGAATGGTCCGCGGTGCGCGATTACTTCCGGGTGGAGGATGAGGACGGCCGCCGGTTCTGGCTGTTCCGTCGAGGCAATGGCCGCGATGCGGAAACCGGCGACATGCGCTGGTTCCTGCACGGGTTTTTCTGATCGGGTGACACATGAGCCAAGATGAAGGATTGCGCCCGGCGACGGCGGAGGAGATCGCCGACAGCCTGGCGTTCGCCCTGCGGTATGAGGGCCGCAAGCGGGTCGCCCATGCCGACGACATCATGGCCCGGATCACAGCCGATCGGCTGGTGCGGCATTTGCGGGGATCGGGGTTCGTGGTGATGCGGGCGCCGCCGAACCGGGCGCCGACGGACAAGCCGGGGGAGGGGGAGTAAGGGTTTTTCGTATCGTCATGGTCGATCGTCATGGCGATGGTGCATCGTCATGGCTCGGCTTGTCCGGGCCACCTATACCAGCACCCTGCCGCGACAGGTGGCCCGGACAGGCCGGGCCATGACGATGAGGGAACGACGCCAACGTCCAGGCGCTGTGCATCACCCCCCGAATTCCACCCGGATCGCCGCGCTGTGCTCCCCCACACCGGGCATCGGACCCAGTGCAAGCGTCTCCCCGGACCGGATCACCGCCGGGGCAATAATCTCCGCCACCCCGCCGCCGGGCAGCGCGACGGGCGTCCGCCGCAGCGCCGGATGCCGGCCGAGGGCGGCGAGATCGTTGACGAAGCCATACGCCGTGTTGGCCGCGCGCAGCTTCGCTGCCGCCTGATCCCGGGTCAGCGCCGCGAACATCGCGCCGACGCGGGCATCCACGGCGGACCGGTTGGCGACGCGGATCGTGTTGGTCTCGAACCCCGGCTGCAGCGGCAGCTCCGGCGCCTCCAGGAACACCGCGCAGAACGCCGCCCATTCGCGCTCGTTCTGGATCGAGATCAGCACCAGCGCGCCGTCGCTGGTGGCAAACGCGCCGTACGGGCAGATCGAGGGATGCGCCAGGCCGAGCCGCTGCGGCGCCTGGCCGGTGCCCTCGAAATACAGCAGCGGGACATTCATCCAGTCCGCGACGGCGTCGAACAGGCTGACCCGCAGCGCCTTGCCGCGTCCGGTGAGGCCGCGCTCGATCAGCGCCTCCAGCACGCCGGTATAGGCGTTCATGCCGCAGCCGATATCGGCAATGGAGATGCCGACGCGGCCCGGCCCGGCGGGATGGCCGGTGACCATGGCCAGACCGGCTTCCGCCTGCACCAGCAGGTCGTAGGCTTTCATGGCGGCGTATTCGCCGGTTTCGCCGTAGCCGGAGATATCGACGGTGACCAGCCGGTTGTTATTGACACGCAACGCCTCGGCGCCGAAGCCGGCACGTGCGGCGGCGCCGGGGGCGAGGTTCTGGATGAACACATCCGCCCGCGCCAGCAACCGGTGCAGCAGCGCCGCGTCCCGGCTGTCCTTGATGTTGGCCACCAGGCTTTGCTTGCCGCGGTTGAGCCAGACGAAATAGCTCGAGAAGCCCTGCACCGCGCGGTCGTAGCCGCGGGCGAAGTCGCCTTCCGCGCGCTCGATCTTGACCACCCGGGCGCCGGCATCCGCCAGCCGGGCGGAGCAGTAGGGGGCGGCGACGGCCTGCTCCAGCGAGACGACGAGCAGGCCTTGCAGCGGCTTGGGCATGGATTCGGTCCTTGTCGGCACGGCGGCGAACAGGACCATGCCGGCCGGGGGGGGGCGCAAGCCGAGCGGTTCCCGCGCGTGCTCGAAACGCTGATGTAAGAAATCTGATTGAGCCGCAGCCGGGCGATCCGATACAAACCGGATACAACGGCGTTACATGCTGAACCTATCTACCCCGGCGGATCGGATTGCAGGAGTTTGCGATGCTGAAGACAAAGCTTGCGCCGGCGGCCGCGGTCCTCGGGTTGGCGGCGGCGGGTTTCGCGGCGGCGCCGCAGGATGCCCGGGCCTGGTGGGCCGGCGGGTACGGAATCGGGATCTATGTGCCGCCGATGGTGGTGGCTCCGCCGGTGATCTATCCGCCACCGCCGGTTTATGTGGCGCCCCCGGTGGTCTATGCGCCGCCGCCCGTCTATGTGCCGCCGCCGCGCCGGGTCTGGGTGCCGCCGCATTGGGAAGGCCGCTATTGGGTGCAGGGCCACTGGGCCTGACAGGGGAGCCACCCCGCTCACGTTCCTGACAGCCTCGATTGACGGAGCCGGCAACAGGGTCCACCGCTCTAGCCATGTTGCACCGCTTCGAAGCCTTGCTCGACCCGACCGCCGGAGTTCCCGCCCCGCCGCCAGGCGCGGGGCTGGTGCGGTTCTACTGGCACTACATCCGCCAGGTCCGCGGCCTGACCATCGCGCTGTTCGTCGCCGGCGGCATCGTCGGCGTGCTCGACACGATGATCCCGGCCTTCATAGGCCGCCTGGTCAGCCTGGTTTCCACGCACGCACCCGATACGTTTTTTCGGGACAACAGATGGACCCTGTTCGGGATGGCCGCGGTGCTGCTGATCCTGCGGCCCGCCGCATTCATCGCGCATGCGGTGCTGGTGAACCAGATCGTCAATCCCGGCTTCTCCAACATGATCCGCTGGCAGAACCACTGGCATGTGGTGCGGCAAAGCTGGTCGTTCTTCCAGAACGACTTCGCCGGGCGGATCGCCAACCGGGTGCTGCAGACCGGGCCGGCCTTGCGCGAAAGCCTGGTCATGGCGTTCGACGCCGCCTGGTATATTCTCGTCTACGGCGCCAGTGCCGCGGTGCTGCTCGGGCGGCTGGATTGGCTGCTTACCCTGCCGCTGATCGTCTGGTTCGCACTCTATGCCGCCATGCTGCGCTGGTTCGTGCCGCGCCTGCGGGAGCGGTCGCGCCGCGTGTCGGAGGCGCGCTCCACCCTGACCGGCCGGGTGGTGGACAGCTACACCAACATTCTCACGGTGAAACTGTTTGCCCGCGCCGCCGATGAGGACGCCTTCGTGCGCGACGCCATCGACGACAATACCGCGAAGTTCCGCGACCAGACCCGCATGACCACGGCCTACTCGGCGACCCTGGTCATGATGAACGCCTGCCTGATCGTCTCGATGGCAACCGTCGCGCTCTGGCAATGGTCTGCCGGGCATATCGCCATCGGCGCGGTGGCGACGGCGGTTCCGCTGGCCTGGCAGCTCAACAACATCGCCGGCTGGGTCGCCCGCAGCGTCACCGCGATCTTCGAGAATATCGGCACGGTGCAGGACGGCATGCGCTCGATCGACGTGCCGCGGCAGATGCCGGATTTGCCGCGGGCGCGGGAACTGCGCGTGACGGGCGGCGAAATCCGGGTCGAGGATTTGCATTTCGACTACGGAAGGGTGCGCGACGTCGTTGTCGGCGCCCCGCCCGCCGTGCTGCACGGCATCGACCTGACCATTGCCCCCGGCGAACGAGTCGGTCTGGTCGGCCCCTCCGGCGCGGGCAAATCCACGCTGGTGAATCTGATGCTGCATTTCTACGCCCCGGCATCCGGCCGCATCCTGATCGACGGCCAGGACATTGCGGAGGTGACACAGGAAAGCCTGCGCCGGCATATCGCGATGGTGACGCAGGACACCTCGCTGCTGCACCGCTCGATCCGGGAGAATATCGGTTACGGCCAGCCGGCGGCGTCAGCGGCGGAGATCGTTGCCGCGGCAAAGCGGGCCGCGGCGCATGACTTCATCATGGGGCTGGAGGACTGGCACGGCCGCCGCGGCTATGACGCGCATGTGGGCGAGCGCGGGGTGAAACTGTCGGGCGGCCAGCGGCAGCGGGTGGCGCTGGCCCGGGTGATCCTGAAGAATGCGCCGATACTGGTGCTGGACGAGGCGACCTCGGCGCTGGATTCGGAGGTGGAGGCGGTCATCCAGGAACAGCTCGATACGCTGATGGAAGGCCGCACGGTGATCGCCATCGCCCACCGCCTGTCCACCATTGCGCGCATGGACCGTCTGATCGTTCTGGACCGCGGACGGATCGTCGAGTCCGGATCGCACGGCGATCTGCTGCGGCATGACGGGGTGTATGCGCGGCTGTGGCACCGGCAGTCCGGCGGGTTCGCGCCGGTGCTCGTCCGGAACGGCATCGCGGCGGCGAAGTAAAGCCTCCGGGAAGCCGATGCCGGCCGGAGCCCGCCCTACGGCGTGCCCTGCCGATCGGCTCCGCCGAGCCAGAACGGATCCGGATCGCCGCTCAGCGGCTGGATCGCGCCGGACAGGATCTGCACCACCTTCGCCCGCACCTCGTCATACCCGGGCGGCTCCAGGTAGAATGCGTAGGCACGTGCCGAGGTCTTTCCGTCCGGCAATTGCTCGATCGTATCCAGGTGGTAGACGATCTTGTCCTCCGTGATCGTGCCGATGTCCCGCCACTGCGTGTTGGTGTCGTTGTCGGAACGCAGCAGGATCACATGCGCCGCCGGTCCGTTGTAATCGGCCGGTCGGAACACGAACCGCACGCTGTCGTCGCCGCCGCGCTCCAGCATCTCGATCGCGACGAGGGTGCGCTTCGGCCCGGCAATGCGGTCGCGCGCGAACGCAACGCGCGCCCGGCTCTGCGCGTCCAGCGCGCTGTGCCAGGCGTCGTAGAGCGACTCGATGGCATGGTCGCGGTTCTCGGTTTCGCCGGCCGCCTGGTAGGCCTGGATCATCAGCTCCCACGCCGGAAACGACCCCGGGCGCAGCTTGACCAGTTGTTGCAGCATCGGCCTGGCCGCTTGCCAGTGACCGTCCTCGAGCTCGATCCGGCCGGCATAGAACAGCGCGGCGGACGGGTCCGCCGGTTTGGCCGCAATGACTGCCTCGAACGCCCGCAGGGCTTCCGCGCGCTTGCCGGCATCCAGCAGGGCCATCGCCTGGTCACCGGGGGTTTCCGCCACCGCGGCGGCGGTGGCGAGAAGCGAAAGCAAGCAAAGAACAAGCCGCAACGTCACGACGCGTGTCCCCCGGAGCCTCCCGGAAGCGGCAGGCACGCCGTGGAATAGCAGGCCTGAACAGGTCTTGTCACGGAAAGTTGATCGGAACGGTCAGATCTGGGCGGCCAGTTTGCGCGCCAGCAGCCATCCGGGCAGCGCGGCCGCCGGGGCGGCGGGCAGCAGCAGCAGCCAGCCCCAGGGCTGGCCATTGACGATCAGGTCCATGCCGATGCCGAGCATCATGCCGCCAATCAGGCTGCCGGTGGTGCCGGCCGCCACGCCGAGCCAGATGATGTCGCCGCGCGTGATCATGCCGGCTTGCTAGCGGGCGGGGGACTATTTGACAACCCGGCGGGCGGGGGCCTATAGGCGCCGCTCTTCACGGCCGGGAACGTGGACGCACCTTCGGGGTGCGCGCCCGCCTGTTGGCATGAGGCCAACGGGCCTACCGGTGCAACAAACAGGACGAAAGGGCAGACACGCCCGTGACCAAACGCGCCGAATCCAAGTACAAGATCAACCGCCGCCTCGGCATCAACCTCTGGGGCCGTCCCAAATCCCCCGTCAACAAGCGGGAATACGGCCCCGGCCAGCACGGCCAGCGGCGCAAGAAGCCCACCGACTTCGGCACCCAGTTGATGGCCAAGCAGAAGCTCAAGGGCTACTACGGCAACATCAGCGAGAAGCAGTTCCGCAAATACTATGAGGAAGCCGTCCGCCGGAAGGGCGACACCTCGGAGAACCTGATTGAGCTGCTGGAGCGCCGGCTGGACGCGGTGACCTACCGCCTGAAATTCGCCGTGACCCCGTTCGCGGCGCGGCAGTTCGTCTCCCACGGGCACCTGCTGGTCAACGGCAAGCGGGTCAACATCCCGTCCTACCTGGTGCGCGACAATGACACGATCGAGGTGAAGGAGAAATCCAAGCAGCTCGCCGTGGTGCTGGACGCGACCCAGAGCAGCGAGCGGGATGTGCCCGAGTACCTCGAAGTCGATCACCGCGCGATGAAGGGCCGCTTCGCCCGCGCGCCGAAGCTGTCCGACGTGCCGTATCCGGTGCAGATGGAACCGAACCTCGTGGTCGAGTTCTACTCGCGCTGACCGCTTGCGCCGCCGTCCGTCCCATTGCGGGATGGGCGGCGGCGTCGAACGCCCGGATCCGCGCCCTCGACGCCCGCAAAAACCCTGCACGAGGCGCCTCTCGCCACGCGGCGGGGTGCGGGTACCGGTGGCCCGGACGGGCCATGACGGTCGTTGATCGGCCGCCGCCAGACGCCCCATCACCGCCGCTTCAGCAACCCCCGCCGCGGCATCCGGAACGGCAGCATCGCCTGGACGATCGGCATCGTGAACCGCTCCATCGACAGGCTCTCATGCATCGCCGTCACCGTCCCGCCCAGCAGCTCCCCGGACACCACGGACCGCGTGTAGAACGGCGTGTCCTCCAGCGTCTCGACAACCGACGGCGAATCCAGCCCGATCCGCCGCTCCACCCGCCATCCGGTGCGCGGCAATGTCACGGACGGAGGCGGCACGAAATCCTCCACCCCGCCGGCCGAGTCGTATTTCAGCGCGATCGAGAACGGCCCGTCCCGCCGCTCCAGGTCGTACAGCACCGCCGTCCCACCGGGGATCGGGGCGCGGCTCCAGTCCCAGCGGATGAAATCGTCCTCCAGCGGACGGTCGCCCACGTTGGTGTCGAAATACGCCGGACCGGACCAGGACAGCCCGGGCTGACCCAGTTCCACCTCCACCCGGGCGCAGGGCGCTATCGGCTGCCAGCGGTGCCGGCCGGCGGAGTCCAGCACCAGCCCGCGGGTCGACACCGACTCCGGATACAGCCGCACCGTCCCGCGCACCCGGCGCGGAATGGGCAGGGGCATGCCGATCTCGTCGAAGCGGATGGTGAGGCCGAGGCCGTCCCAGGAGAGCATGCTCTTGCCGATGGCCAGGTAATCCGGGCTGCGATGCACCGCCGACGAATCCCGCTCGGTCATCGTCCAGCGCTTTTCCTTGCCGTACAGCGCCACGTTCATCGAGACGTGCTGCAGCGGATCGCCGCCGCCGCCGCGCCGCGCCCAGCGGTAATAGGGCGAGAACACGCTGCCGAGGAACGCGATCAGCGTGATCCCGTATTCCCCGTCATCGCTCAGCGCATCGACATACCACCAGATATACCCGCGCTCCGGCGGGGTTATCGAGAAGTCAGGCCCTTCAGCACGCTGGCTGCCGCCAGCCGCCCCGACAGCAGCGCCATCGGCACCCCCGGCCCCGGATGCACGCTGCCCCCCGCCAGGTACAGCCCCGGCAGCGCGGTTTTCGACCCCGGCCGGTGGAACGCCGCCATCGAGCCGTGCACCAGTTGGCCGAACAGCGCCCCCCCCGTCGCCGGGAACAGCTTGTCGAAGTCCGTCGGGCTGGCCGTTTGCTCCGTCCCGCGCTCGATCTTCAGGCCGCACCGCTCCAACTGGGCGAATGTCGTTTTGGCGCATTGTTCGATCTCCGCGGCAGTATATTGATGGCTGTCGCCGTTGGGGGGAGCGTTGACCTGGACCAGCAGGCGCTCGGGCTGGCCGTCCGGGTTCTGCCCGGGCTGGCCGCGGTCCTGTCCGCATACATATATAGTGGGGTAGTTCGGCAGACGGCCGCGCCCCAGCGTGTCGTCGAACTCCGACCTGAAGTTCTCGGCGAAAAAGACGTTGTGGCGGACCAGAGGGAAGCCTTCGGTCTTGCCGACAAGCGCCCAGGTCACGGCCGACAGCGAGCGGGTGTTCGGCTTGGGCTGCGGCACCGCCTTGATCGCGGCGCGCCCGAACACGCCGGCCGCAATGGCGCGGAAATCGGCCGCGCAGACCACCGCATCCGACTCGATGAACTCGCCGTTCGCCAGCTTCACGCCGGCGGCGCGGCCGTTCTTCACCACGATTTCCGCCACTTTGGCGTTGGTCCGGATGTTGACGCCTTTCAGCGCCGCGACGTCCGACAGCGCCTTGGCGATGCGGATGATGCCGCCCTCGACCAGCCACACGCCCTCCTGCTCGACACTGACGATCAGCATCAGGGTGGCGGGCGCCTCGAACGGCGACGATCCGGTATAGGTGGCGTAGCGGCCGAACAACTGCAGCAGCCGGGGATCATGGAAGTGCTCGCCGAGCGCCTTCCAGAGCGTGGTGAAGGGCGAGACGCCCCACATCTTGATGGGGTTGCCCGCCGTGGCCAGGCTGAGCGGCGTCGGCCGGGGCGAGCGCATGAACGGGCCGTCCAGCATCTTGTGGACTTTCGCCGCGCGGGCGATGAAATCCCGGAACCCCTGCGCCTCGGCCTTGCCGGCGAACGCCTCGATGGCCGCGGCAGAGCGCTCCTTGTCGCCGAACAGGTCGAGCGTGCCGCCGCTGGTCCAGCTATGCCGCACCAGCACGTCGGTCCGGTGCAGGGTCAGGTGATCGGTCAGAGAGGTGCCGGCATCGGCGAACAGGCTCTCGAACACGTCCCGCATCGTCAATACGGTGGGGCCGGCATCGACGCCGAGGTCCCCGGCCCTGAGTTGCCGGATCTTGCCGCCGCAATACGGGGCGGCTTCCAGCAGGGTCACGGCCACGCCGCGCCGCGCCAGGTCGATGGAAGCGGCCAGCCCGCCGGCGCCGCCGCCGATAATCGTCACACGCGAAGTTCCCACCCGGGCTATGTCCTAATTTCCATGTTGACTTGGCTGTCACAATGATCTGACACTCCTAATGACAACCAAGGTTTACACGCAAGAGGGGTTCTAACGTCATGGATGCCGTCAGCCGTATCGAGAGAACCCTTGCCGCCTCGCTGGACCGTGTCGGTGGCAAGGACGCTCCCCCGCTGTTGGCCGCCGCCATGCACCATGCCGTTTTCCCGCGCGGGGCCCGCATCCGCCCCCGGCTCTGTCTGGCCGTTGCTGCGGCCTGCGGGGGCGACGACCCGGCCGTGGCCGATGCGGCTGCGGCGGCGATCGAGCTGATGCATTGCGCCTCCCTCGTGCATGACGACCTTCCCGCATTCGACAACGCAGATATGCGCCGCGGCCGCCCATCGGTGCATCGCGCGTTCGGCGAGCCGCTGGCGGTGCTGGCGGGCGACGCGCTGATCGTCCTGGCGTTCCAGACTTTGGTGTGGGGTTCGGCGAACTCGATCGCCCGGCTCGGGCCGCTGGTGCATGTGCTGGCGAAGTCCACCGGCATGCCGGCCGGCATCTGCGCCGGGCAGGCCTGGGAGTGCGAGCCGAAGGCCGATCTGGGTCAGTATCAGCAGCAGAAGACGGGCGCGCTGTTCGCGGCGGCGACGGAGGCTGGCGCGGCCGCGGCCGGTGTCGAGGCGGAGGTCTGGCGCGAACTCGGGATGCGCCTGGGCGAGGCGTATCAGGTCGCCGACGACATTGCCGACGTCTATTCGGGCGAGGCCGAAATCGGCAAGCCGATCGGCCAGGATGCGGCGCTCGGGCGGCCGAATGCGGCGCTGGCGATGGGCATGGCGGGGGCGATGAAGCATCTGGAAGCGCTGGCCGAGGCGGCCGCGGCATCGATCCCGGCCTGTCCGGGGCAGGCGGCGCTGCAGAAGCTGACGCTGAGTGAAGCGCGGCGCCTGCTGCCGAAAGACATGTCGCTCAGCGCCGCCTGACATGTCCGGAGTCGATAGTTTGCCGATGGCGCCGGAGCGCTCCGGCTTCAGCCTGGTTGAGCGTTGGCAGTCGCTGCGTGACCGCCTGCTGGCCAATCCCGCCTTCCAGAGCTGGGCGGTGCGGTTTCCGCTGACCCGCCCGATAGCCAACAGCCGGGCGCGGGCGCTGTTCGATCTGTGCGCCGGGTTCGTCTACAGCCAGGTGCTGGCGGCCTGCGTGAAGCTGCGGCTGTTCGAGATCCTGTCGGAGGGCCCGCAGACCACGGAACGCCTGGCCGGGCGGCTGTCGCTGTCGGTTGACGCCGCGGCGCGGCTGCTGGACGCGGCGGCAGCGTTGAAGCTGGTGGAGCGGCGGCGCGGCGGGCGGTTCGGGCTGGGGCCGTTGGGCGCGGCGATCCTCGGCGCGCCCGGGGTGGTGGCGATGATCGAGCACCACGCGATGCTGTATGCCGATTTGCGCGACCCCGTAGCGTTGCTGCGCGGCGAGCAGCCCGAGACCGGCATCGGCAGCCTGTGGCCGTATGCGGTGGGCGAGGGCGGAGACAAGCTGCAGGCGTCCGACGTGGCGGATTACAGCGCGCTGATGTCGACCTCGCAGCCGCAGGTGTCGGCCGATATCCTGGCGGCTTATCGGTTGGACAAGCATCGCTGCCTGCTGGACCTGGGCGGCGGCGACGGCACGTTCCTGACCGCGGTGGCGGCGGCGGCGCCGAATCTGAAGCTGAAACTGCTGGATCTGCCGGCGGTGGCGGAGCGGGCGCGGGCGCGCTTCGCGGCGGCGGGGCTGTCGGGGCGGGCGGAGGCGTTCGGCGGCGATTTCCGGGCCGGGCCGCTGCCGGAGGGCGCCGATATCATCTCGCTGGTGCGGGTGATCCACGACCACGACGATGAGTTCGCCATGGCGATCCTGCGCAATGCGCGCCAGGCGCTGCCGCCGGGGGGGACGCTGCTGCTGGCCGAACCGATGGCGGGGACGGCCGGGGCGGAGACGGTGGGGGCGTATTTCGATTTTTATCTGTTGGCGATGGGCAGCGGGCGGCCTCGGACGGTCCAGGAACTGACGGCGATGCTGAAGCAGGCCGGGTTCTCGCAGGTGACGCTGCAGCCGACGCGGCGGACGATGCTGGTGCGGGTGCTGATCGCGAAGGTTTAGGCGGGCTTCCCCCATACATCATGGTCCGGCTTGTCCGGGCCATGACACAGTCTGTCGCTTACCCCGTGCGCAGGTTAACGAACCCGGGCAAATCGTCCGGCACCCCCGGCGATCCCGGACCGCCGCACAGCAGCGTGTTGGCGGTGCTGCTCAGTATCGCGGCGCGCGCGGTATGCGCCTTGCGTTGCGCTGGAGGAAGGTTGGCGGCGGCTGCCATCTCCTCGGCGGCAACCTGCGCCATCGCCGCGGCCCATTGCGACTGATAGGACCGTTCCTGCCCGGCGGCCGGGGCCGAAGGCTGCGGGTGGCGCGGCACAGGCGCCGGTTCCGCCCGCGGTGCCGGCGCCTGTGCGGGCGCGGGCTTCGGCTCCGGTTCGGTGCGCGGAGCGGTGGCGCGGGCGCGCGCCTGAAGCTCCGCCGCGCGCTGCTGCGCTTCGGCCACGCTGGCGTGCACCTCGGCTTCGTCGAATTCCGGGCGGCGCGACTCGGCGGCGGTGTCCGCCTGCAAGGCCTTCAGCGCGCGTTCATTCCGGTCGCTTGAGCGGTCCAGCGCGGTCGCGTTGGTGCGCAGCTTCAGCACCAGCGGGATGTCCACGTCGTCCCCCATCGACAGGCTGAGCGAGCCGAGCGTGGCAAGCCCGAAAGCAATGATATTCGCCACCTTGATCAGGCTGGCATGGCTGCGCGCCTGGTAGGACGAGAGCATTTCCAGAGCGGCGACCCGGGCGCGGCCGATGTCGCCGCCGGCCGCGGCGATGAACATCGGCGCCAACAGCGTGACGATCAGGTTGATCAGGATGTCGGCGGGGTAGGTGTCCTCGTCCGATGGCGTGGTTTGCTGCATGCGTCCGGCTTTTGGTTGTCCGGCACGGGTTCTACCTTCGGTTGTGGGGCGGTGTCAAGACTTCTTTCCTATCCGGTTGGCTTGGTTGAGGTCTCGGAGCACCGGAGTCCGGCTCCCTGTGTCATGGCCGGACCAGGCCCGGCCATGACACAGGGGGTGGTGCCGCCCGGACGCAGGGGGCCACACGCGCGCCGCCGCCCCGGTCAGGTTGCCGAACTTTAATTTCGTGGCAATGAATGCGCTTTCGCCTATTGACAATGGCCCGCGCGACTGTCACCAATCGTTGACGATCAGGGCTGTCAATCAAGACTGACAGTCGGAAGATCGACGGAACAGGACGCGTCTGCAACCAGTTCGCACCTGGACGGCTGATCCATCAGCCGTCCAAAGGACAAGGACAGAACGCGTCAGAAATGGGCGGTCATTGATATGCGGGCCGGATTGACCGTTACATAGTGCCCACGTGCGGGTAGCACGATTTGGTTTCAGGTCCCTCAAACGGAGGTTGTTTCCTATGGCTGACGATCCCAACAAGGTATGGCCGACCGGCCTTACCATTGCCGAGTCCGAAGAGCTGCACAAGCACGTCATCGATGGCACCCGCGTGTTCGGGCTGATCGCCCTCGTCGCGCACCTGCTCGCCTTCGTTTATTCCCCCTGGCTGCACTAAGAGGGTAGCGAACCATGAACCAAGGTAGACTCTGGACCGTCGTCAGCCCGAGCGTGGGCCTGCCGCTGTTCCTTCTCGCCGTCGCCGTGACGTCGTTGATCATTCATCTCGCCATCCTGAGCCACACCACGTGGCTGCCGGCCTACTACAATGGCAAGGCGAAGACCGCTCTGGTCGTGCCGGCCCAGGCGTTCGTGCTTCCGGCGTAATCGCCTGCCCTAAGCGGTTTCGTTACCGGCTATCGAACGGGGCCGGGATCTTTTGATCCCGGCCCCTTTTCGATTCCGACCTCCATCATCACCGGCCATGGCGGAGGGGTGAGCGGACCGCATGGACAATCTGTCATCTCCGCTGTAAATCCCGGTTGACAACCAGTTTAGTCAACCTAAACTGACAGCCATAAACAGGGGTGACGCTCGGCCTTCCGGCCGGGTTGGAGGTGCCGGGATGGAAGCCTGTGCTGAGGTGCTGATGACGCCCGACGACCTCTCGGCGCGTCGCCCGCGGGCCTTGCGCGGTCTTAAGGCCACCGGCCCCATCGGTATCGGCACCGCCGCCGCAGGCTCCTTCGGCAAGGCTGCAGGACGCCGTTTTAGAGTCGATCAGAGGCGGATTGCGCCAGAAATGAGCGGTCATTGATATGCGGGCCGGCTTGACCGCCACGTGCTGCACGCTCGCGGGCAGTGCGAAACCCTACCAGGTCCCATTTGGAGGTTATTGGAATGAGTGACGATCCCAACAAGGTTTGGCCGACCGGCCTGACCATCGCCGAGTCCGAAGAACTGCATAAGCATGTCATCGATGGCACCCGCGTGTTCGGGCTGATCGCCCTCGTGGCGCATCTGCTTGCCTTCGTTTATTCCCCCTGGCTGCACTAAGAGGGTAGCGAACCATGAACCAAGGTAGACTCTGGACCGTCGTGAACCCGAGCATCGGGCTTCCGCTGTTCCTCCTCGCCGTCGCCGTGACGTCGTTGATCATCCATCTCGCTATCCTGACCCACACCACGTGGCTGCCGGCCTATTACAATGGCAAGGCGAAGGCCGCCGCCCTGGTGGTTCCGGCTCAGACTCTCGTACTTCCGGCGTAATCGCTTTTCGAAGCGTTTCGCACCGAGGTTACGGAACGGGGTCGGGAACCATGCTCCCGACCCCTTTTCGTTTGGTAGCCCGCACGTTGTAACCCGCGCGGGGGCATTGCAGCCGGGATCGATTTAAACATGAACGTTATCAGTCAGAAACTGATGCGCGCCTGGATACGTCTGGGCCCGCGATTCCTGCCCTTCGCCGACGCCGCCACCCCGGAACTGCCGCTGTCGAGACTGCTGCGCCTGTCGCTTTTCCAGGTCTCCGTCGGCATGGCGCTGGTGCTGCTGATCGGCACGCTCAACCGGGTGATGATCGTCGAGCTTGGCGTGCCGGTCTCGCTGGTCGCGGTCATGATTTCATTGCCGCTGATTTTCGCGCCATTCCGCGCACTGATCGGGTTCCGGTCCGATATTCATGTCTCCGCGCTGGGCTGGCGGCGCGTCCCCTTCATCTGGAAGGGCACCATGGTGCAGTTCGGCGGGCTGGCGATCATGCCGTTCGCCCTTCTTGTGCTCTCCGGCGGCGGCAACGCCAGGAACTGGCCGCTGTGGATCGGCGATGTCGGCGCGGCGGTGGCATTCCTGCTGGTCGGAGCCGGGTTGCACACGGTGCAGACCGTTGGCCTCGCGCTGGCAACCGATCTGGCGCCCGCCGAGTCGCGGCCGAAGGTCGTCGGCCTGATGTATGTGATGCTGCTGTTCGGCATGATCGCCAGCGCGCTGATTTTCGGCACCCTGCTGGTCGATTTCACTGCCGCACGGCTGATCCAGGTGATCCAGGGCTGCGCCATCGCCACGATCGTCCTGAACGTCGTCGCGCTGTGGAAGCAGGAAACCCGCCATACCGTGCAGAACCGGCCCAACCGCGTGGCGCCGACATTCCGCCAGGCCTGGGAGAGCTTCACCGAAAACAGCCGGGCGGTGCGCCGCCTCGTGGCCGTCGGCCTGGGCACCATGGCGTTCAGCATGGAGGACGTGCTGCTGGAGCCTTACGGCGGCCAGGTGCTGCACCTGACGGTCAGCTCCACCACCAAGCTGACGGCGACTTTGGCCGTAGGCGGCCTGTTCGGCTTCGCGCTCGCCTCTCGCGTGCTCAGCCGCGGCTTCGATCCGTTCCGCATGGCCACCTACGGCGCGCTGATCGGCATCCCGGCCTTCCTGGCGGTGATCATGGCGGCCCCCACCAGCTCGATCCTGCTGTTCGGCCTCGGCACCGCGCTGATCGGCTTCGGCGCCGGGCTGTTCGGGCACGGCACGCTGACCGCCACGATGCAGAACGCGACGGCGGAGCAGACCGGGTTGGCCCTCGGCGCCTGGGGCGCGGTGCAGGCCACCGCGGCGGGCGTTGCGGTGGCGCTGGGCGGCATTATCCGCGACGTGATCGCCGCGCTGGTGCCGAATTATCACCCGGAACAAGGTGTTGGCTACACCGCCGTCTACTCGCTGGAGGTGGTGCTGCTGGTTGCCACGCTGATCACTATGGCGCCCCTGCTGCGTCGCAACAGTCCGGCTCCGGCGGCTTCCCTTGCGCACTCGTAAAGCGGCCATACGGAGGTGGGCTGTCGCCATGTGTAAATGCCGGTTGACAATCATGACAGTCAATTTAGGCTTACACCTAACGGGAGAAAGCCCGACCGCAGCGGTCGGGCAGGAGGTGCCGGGATGGAAGCCTTAGCTGTCGTGCTGAATAGCCCCGAAAGCCTCTCGGTGCGCCGCATCGCCCTGACGCCCCCCGGCGACACGGACGTGGTGGTGGACATCGACTGGAGCGGGATCAGCACCGGCACCGAACGGCTTCTCTGGCAGGGGCGCATGCCCCCGTTCCCCGGCCTGGGCTATCCGCTGGTTCCCGGGTACGAATCCGTCGGCCGCATCGTCGCCGCCGGCCCGGACCATCAGACCCGCATCGGCGACACCGTGTTCGTGCCCGGCGCCACCTGCTACGTGGACGTTCGCGGCCTGTTCGGAGGGGCATCCTCCCGGGTCGTCATACCGGCCGCCAAGGCGGTGACGATCGATCCCGCTTTGGGCGATAAAGGCGTCCTGATCGCTCTCGCCGCGACCGCACAACATGCGATCGTGGGTCCCGTGCTCCCTGACCTGATCGTGGGCCATGGAGTCGTCGGGCGACTGGTAGCGCGGCTTGTGCTGGCGGCCGGCGGTGCCCCGCCGGTGGTATGGGAAACCAACCCCCAACGCACGGCCGGCGCCACCGGTTACGAGGTGAAGCGGCCGGACGAGGACAGCCGCCGCGACTACCACTGCATTTGCGATGCGAGCGGCGATCCGAACCTGCTCGACACGCTGATCATGCGCCTCGCCCCCGGCGGCGAGATCGTCCTCGCCGGGTTCTACGCCGATCGGCTGTCGTTCGCGTTCCCGATGGCTTTCATCAAGCGGGCGAAGTTCCGGATCGCGGCGGAATGGCAGCCGGCTGACCTGGAGACCGTGCGTGAGTTGATATCGAACGGAAAACTTTCTCTCGACGGACTGATTACACATCACATGAACGCCGATCAGGCGGATCAGGCTTATCGGACCGCTTTCGGCGACTCGACGTGCCTGAAAATGATTCTGGATTGGAGGACTCATTCATGAACGCACCATTTGACGCCGCCGCTGCTCAGCTTCGCGCCGAGGCCGCGATCGAACCCGATGCGGTTTCGACCGGCCCGGTGAAGAAAGAAACCCAGATCATCGCCATTTACGGCAAGGGCGGCATCGGCAAGAGTTTTACGCTCGCGAACCTGTCCTACATGATGGCGCAGCAGGGCAAGCGCGTGCTGCTGATTGGCTGCGATCCGAAAAGCGACACGACGTCACTGCTGTTCGGCGGCCGGAGCTGCCCGACGATTATCGAGACCTCCTCCAAGAAAAAAGCCGCCGGTGAGGCGGTCAAGATCGGCGATGTCTGCTTCAAGCGCGACGGCGTGTTCGCGATGGAACTGGGCGGCCCGGAAGTCGGCCGCGGCTGCGGCGGACGCGGCATCATCCATGGTTTCGAATTGCTGGAGAAACTCGGCTTCCACGAGTGGGGCTTCGACTACGTGCTGCTGGACTTCCTCGGCGACGTTGTTTGCGGCGGGTTCGGCCTGCCGATCGCCCGGGACATGTGCCAGAAGGTGATTGTCGTTGGGTCGAATGATCTGCAGTCGCTCTATGTGGCCAACAATGTCTGCTCGGCGGTTGATTACTTCCGCAAACTGGGCGGCAATGTCGGCGT
Source organism: uncultured Rhodopila sp. (assembly GCA_903851415.1). Taxonomy (GTDB): domain Bacteria; phylum Pseudomonadota; class Alphaproteobacteria; order Acetobacterales; family Acetobacteraceae; genus Rhodopila. The sequence goes on from CAINOE010000017.1 coordinate 77,023, forward strand.
GGCCGGCATGGTCATCAACAAGGACGACGGCACCGGCGAGGCTCAGGCTTTCGCCGCCGCCGCCGGCATCCCCGTCCTGTCGGCGATTCCGGCCGACGACGATATCCGCCGCAAGAGCGCCAATTACGAGATCATCGGCAAGCCGGGTGGCCAGTGGGCATCCGTGTTTGAACAGCTTGCCGAGCAGGTCGCGCTGGCGCCGCCGGTGCGTCCGAACCCGCTGACGCACGACAAGCTGCTGGGCCTGTTCGCCGGCGACGCGGTTGGCCGCGATGTGGTGCTCGACCCGGCGACGCTGGAAGACATGTGCGCCGCCACGCTGCTCGAAAAGCCGTCCCTCGAAGTGATCTACGAAGGATCGTGAGATGGACGGGTCGATCATTCCTCCCGAGACCGGATCAGGCTGTCACGGCGGCCGGGAAACGTTGATTGAAGCGGCACGCGCCGCGGGCAAGAGCGAGTCGCTTGATCAGTTGATGAAAGACTATCCGCGCGGTCCGCACGATCAGCCGCAGTCGATGTGCCCGGCCTTCGGGTCCTTGCGAGTCGGCCTGCGCATGCGGCGGACGGCGACCATCCTGTCCGGGTCCGCGTGCTGCGTTTACGGGCTCACGTTCACGTCGCATTTTTATGGGGCGAAACGGACTGTCGGCTATGTGCCGTTCAACTCCGAAACGCTGGTGCGCGGGCAGCTTTACGAGGACATCCGCAACGCAGTCTACGAAACCGCGAAGCCGGCGGATTACGACTGCGTCGTCGTGATCAATTTGTGCGTGCCGACCGCTTCGGGCGTGCCGCTCGATCGGCTCCCGAAAGTCATCGACGGCGTGCGGGTTATCGGCATCGACGTTCCCGGCTTTGGCGTGCCGACTCACGCCGAGGCGAAGGACGTGCTGGCCGGCGCGATGCTGCGTTACGCGCGGCTGGAAGCCGAGGCCGGCCCGGTGCTGCGTCCGCGGACCCAAGCCGAACTGCCCACAGTAACGTTGATCGGCGAATTGTTCCCGGTCGATCCGGTCGGAGTCGGCGCGATGCTGGCCCCGATGGGGTTGGCGGTCGGGCCGCAAGTGCCGTCACGCGAATGGCGCGACCTGTATGGCGCGCTGGATTGCGCGGCTGTCGGCGCGGTTCATCCGTTCTACACCGCATCGATCCGCGAAATGGTGGCCGCCGGCCGCCCGATCGTCGGCTCCGGTCCGGTGGGAGTCGATGGAACCGACGCCTGGCTGTCCGCCATCGGCAAGGCGGCGAACGTGGCGGCCGACAAGATCGACGCCTCGCGCGCGAAATTCCTGCCGGCTATTCGCGCCGCGTTGGATGCCGCGCCGATTTCCGCACGCATTACCGTTTCCGGCTATGAAGGCTCGGAATTGCTGGTCGCCCGGCTGCTGATGGAAGCGGGTGCGACTGTCCCGTATGTCGGCACCGCCTGCCCGAAGACGGAATGGAGCGATCCGGACCGCATCTGGCTGGAAGCGCATGGCACGCATGTCCAATACCGCGCCTCGCTTGACCAGGACGTCGCGGCGATGAAGGACGTGAAACCGGACCTCGCGCTGGGCACCACGCCTTTGGTGCAGGAAGCGAAGTCGCTCGGCATTCCCGCGCTTTACTTCACCAACATGGTGTCCGCCCGTCCACTGTTCGGACCCGCGGGCGCCGGTGCGCTCGCGGCGATCGTTGCTGCCCAGACCAAGGGTCGCGAGCGCTTCGGCCGCATGGTCAGCTTCTTCGACGGAGTCGGAAAGGGCGAAACTGCCGGCTACGGCTGGAAGGAAATCCCGAAGGACCCGCCGGGTTCCAAGGAACGCTACAGAAAAGCCCGCGAGGCGAAAGCCAAGGCCACGTCAGCGGTGGGGACCTGAGACATGCTCGTACTTGATCATGACAGGGCCGGCGGATACTGGGGTGCAGTCTACGCCTTTACCGCGATCCGCGGTCTGCGCGTGGTGATCGACGGTCCGGTGGGTTGCGAGAACCTGCCGGTGACCGCGGTGCTGCACTATACTGATGCATTGCCGCCGCATGAATTGCCGGTGGTCGTTACCGGGCTGTCGGAAGAAGAGTTGTCGCGCAACGGCACGGAAGCATCCATGCGCCGCGCCGCCGCAACGCAGGATCCCGACATGCCCGCCGTCGTCGTCACCGGCAGTATCGCAGAAATGATCGGCGGTGGCGTCACACCCGAGGGATCGAATCTTCTGCGGTTCATTCCCCGCACGATCGACGAAGACCAGTGGCAGGCCGCCGATCGGGCGATCAACTGGCTGTGGACCGAGTTTGGGGCGAAACGCTCGAAGCCGAAGCCCCGCGCACCGCGCGCGGAAGGCCAGAAGCCGCGCGTCAACATCATCGGCCCGATATACGGCACCTTCAACATGCCGTCGGATCTGGCGGAAATCCGCCGCCTGGTCGAGGGCATCGGCTGCGAAATCAACCTGATCTTCCCGCTGGGTTCGCATATCGACGACATCCCGCGGCTGCCGGACGCGGACGTGAATGTCTGCATGTATCGCGAGTTCGGCCGCAAGCTGTGCGAAGAGCTGGACCGGCCATACCTGCAGGCGCCCATAGGCCTGTTCGCGACGACGAATTTCCTGCGCAAGCTGGGCGAACTGACGGGAATCGATCCCGAACCGTTCATCGAAAAGGAAAAACATACGACCATCAAGCCGCTCTGGGATCTGTGGCGCAGCGTGACGCAGGATTTCTTTGCCACGGCATCGTTTGCCGTCGTGGCGACGGATACCTACGCGCGCGGCCTTCGCCGGTTCCTGGAAGACGAAATGGGGATTCCGTGCACCTTTGCCGTCTCCCGCTGTGCCGGCGTGAAGCCTGACAACGCTGCCGTGCGCGAATTGGTGCGGACAAAGACGCCTCTCGTCATGTTTGGCTCGTACAACGAGAGAATGTATATAGCGGAAATCGGAAATCGTAGTATGTATATTCCGTCATCTTTCCCCGGCGCCATCATAAGGCGCGCAACAGGTACACCTTTCATGGGTTATGCGGGCGCAACCTATGTCATTCAGGAATACTGCAACGCTCTGTTTGACGCGCTGTTCAACATATTGCCGCTCGGCACGGACTTGGATAAGGTTGAGGCGACCCCGGCGCGGCTTTCCGCAAGCTGCCCGTGGGATGAAGACGCTCAACAAGTTTTCGACGAATACCTGGAGACCGAACCGTTTCTGGTCCGGATTTCAGCGGCCAAGCGCTTGCGCGACCGCATCGAGCGGAACGTGCATCAGGCCGGTGAAGACCGCGTCACCATTGATCGGGTCACGCAGGCACTGGCCGAAAGGCAGTTCGCATGACCCGACGGTTGCCGCTCCATACACTAATTCCGCCGGGGCACCGCGCGGGATGGGCACCGTGGCCCGCTTCCCACGGCAATCCCAGTCGCGCGGGATGGGCGCGACAAAGGCCGACAGGCCGTTTCGGAGAGTAACCTTATGGCTATTACCCCAGGAGGACCCTCGGTAACAGGGTTGACGGAGGCAGAAGCTAAGGAGTTCCACGGGATCTTCATCACCAGCTTCATCGTCTTCACGGTTATCGCTATCGTTGCGCATCTGCTGGCTTGGCAGTGGCGTCCCTGGCTGCCCAGCGTGAACGGCTATACCACTTCGTGGTTGAATGATGCCGGCACGATGGTGGCCCACACCATTTCGCAGCTCGTCTAGGAGGAAGCGAACATGTGGAGAATTTGGCTGCTATTCGATCCGAGGCGCATTCTTGTCGCCCTGGGCGTATTCCTGTTCGTGCTGGCTCTGCTGATCCACTTCATTCTGCTCAGCACCGATCGGTTCAACTGGCTCGACGGGTCGCATCACCCGGTCGCGGCGCAGAACGCTCCTCTGCCGGCAACCGTGAAGTAGTACTGCCTCAACGGGGTAGCGGACGGGGCTTCGACTAAGGCCTCGTCCGGTATTCCTCTCTGTCCTTGCGTATGACGGCCTGAAGGTCGACGGGAGAACCTGGCGATGGCTATGCTCAGTTTTGAACCCAAATACCGGACCCGCGGAGGGACCCTGATCGGCGGCGACCTGTTCGACTTTTGGGTGGGGCCGCTCTGGGTTGGGTTTTTTGGGGTAACGACGCTTTTCTGTGC
>CAINOE010000018.1 GCA_903851415.1 uncultured Rhodopila sp.
CTGACTGGAATCGTGGCGATGACCCTATTCGTCATGGCCCGGCTTGTCCGGGCCACCTATCGCGGCAGGGTGCTGGTATAGGTGGCCCGGACAAGCCGGGCCATGACGGGGTGGCAGCGTCCGCCGCCTTTCCAGTCAGCCTGAACACGCTCTAAAACGTCGGATCACAGCCAGACGGAAGCCGTCACCTGACGGTTGTCAAGTCATTTTTGACACAAACCTCATCGCCGGCAACAGCTCATTCCGCTTTGCTGGCAAATTATTATCAAGCGATCAAACGAACAATAAACTTCCTGACTTATAACTTGAAAATTCGTATCAAATATTCGCACTCTCCATGTCACAACTTATATCGTTACGAGGCTGCGGCATTGCGCACCAACGTGCAACGCAATGAAACCCGGACCGGTCTCGCGTCAGCCAAAACCGTCTTCAGACGGCGAGGCGATTTGCGTAATCGAGACGACCAGGAGATCGCCATCAAATCCGCCGGTCACACAGGCCGATATCTCATCCGAGAACGCATCCATAAGGGCAAGTCCCTGTGGGTCGAAATCGTTTTCTCCAACGAGACACAGAGGCCTACCATCCCAATCGCATCCGACATTGCGATGCCACGGCCGACGGAGGAATGCCTCAGTGATATCTTTTGCTGCGTCCGCTCCGGCATCAGGCGGAACTCCGGCGCATTGCAATAAAATTCGATACCAAGCCATTGCCTTACCCTGCGCGGTTTGGCACCAGCTCGCGATGCCCGACCGCTCTTCCACGAGCGCACCGTCCGGCACGCCTACTGCAGCAGCGCCAGCATGATCCCGCCCGACAGCGCGGTGCCGAACACGCCCGCGAGGTTCGGACCCATCGCGTGATAGATCAGGAAATTCTCCGGATCGTCCTGCAGCGCCACCACATGCGCCACCCGCGCTGCGATCGGCACCGAGGCAATGCCGGCGGAGCCCAGCAGCGGGTTGATCTTCTCCGCCAGGAACAGGTTCATGATCTTCGCGCCGATGACCCCCGATGCGGTGCCGCACAGGAACGCCAGCAGTCCGAGGGCGACGATCTCGATCGTGCTGCCAGTCAGAAACTTGTCCGCCCCCATGGTCGAGCCGATGGCGATCGTCAGGACGACGATGACGACGTTCATCACCTCGTTCGCCGCGGCCTTGGCCAGCCGCTCGGTCACCAGCACTTCCTTGAACAGGTTGCCCAGCATCAGCATGGTGATCAGCGGCGCCACCGGCGGCAGCAGCAGGTTGACGACGATGCCGATGACGATCGGGAAAGCGATCCGCTCCACCCTGGACACGGTGCGCATCTGCTTCATGCGGATCTGGCGCTCCCGCTTCGTGGTCAGCAGCCGCATCACCGGCGGCTGGATCAGCGGCATCAGCGCCATGTAGGAATACGCCGCCACCGAGATCTGCGGCAGCAGATGCGGCGCCAGCTTCATCGTCATGAAGATCGCCATCGGTCCGTCGGCACCGCCGATGATGCCGATGGCGCCGGCCTCATAGATCGTGAAGCCGAGCAGCTTGGCGCCAATCAGCGCCACGAAGATTCCCAGATGCGCCGCCGCGCCCAGGATCACCAGCTTCGGATTGGCGATCATCGGGCCGAAATCGGTCATCGCGCCGACGCCGAAGAAGATCAGCGGCGGCAGAATCAGCAGTTGCACGCCCTCATACGCGTAATGGAACAGCCCGCCCGGCAGCACGAGGTCGGAGCCCGGTACGTTCGAGATGATGCACGAAAAGCCGATGCCCACCAGCAGCAGCGGCTCATATTTCTTGATGATGGCCAGAAGGATCATGGCGATGCCGACGGCGATCATCAGCACGTTGCCCCACCAGAACTGGGCAAGGCCGGTTTGCGCGGCCATCTGGCCGAAGAAATGCAGCATCTCGTCGAAGAACATGGTCGTCCTGGCTCCCGGTTATTGCGTGCGGCGCGGCGGTCAGTGACCGCGGCGCATGCTTTCCTCGTCGAGCTTGCCGAGGCGGTTGAGGAACGGGAGCAGCCAGAGGATCACGCCGATGCCTGAAATCAGCACCATGCTGAGAAAGAAGTCGATCACGCTCAGCATGATCGCAAACGTAACGGTATCTTTTTCCAATGCAGGCTCCTGAAATAGCAGCGAACCGCCGGCGGCAGCCGATCGGCGGGAAGGCGAACGATGGTCTCCGCGGACGCCGAACCGGAGCGGCGGGTCAGGCCACCGTCATCAGCAACTGACCGGTCTCGACGCTCTCATTGACCTTGGCGGCGATGGCGGTGACCTTGCCGGCGACCTTGGCCCGCACCTCGGTCTTCATCTTCATCGCCTCGATGGTGGCGACCTTGTCGCCGACCGCAACGTCCCGGCCAAGCGGCACGTCGATCGAGAACACCACGCCGCCGAGCGGGGCGACGATGGAGCCGGGGCCGGCCGGAGCGCCCGCCGCGGCGGGCGCGGGGGCCGCGACCGGTGCCGGAGCGGGAGCCGCCACGGCGACGGGTGCGACCGGGGGCGGGGCCGCTATCGGCGCGGCCGGGTCGAGATCCTCGACGACCACCTGATAGCTGCGGCCGTCTACGGTAATGCGGAAGCTCTTCTGCATGGTCAGGTCCTTGGGTAGTGCCTCAGCCGGGCCGATGGGAGGTCTGGTGCATCCAGCGCCCTTCGGCGGCCCAGGTCTGGCCAGTCTGGGTGGATTCAAGACGGACGATCCGGTGCGCCCCCATCATCGCATGGACGGCTGCCGCGATGGCGACGATGTCGTCGGGAAATCCGTTGGATGCGGGTACGAACGACCCCGCCACGGCGGGCGCGGGCGTCACAGTGCCGGCGGACGGGGACTTGCGGGTCCGGTGCTGGATGGCGGCGACGATGCGCCAGCCCCAGTACATCAGGCTGATGATCCCGACGATCGCCAGCCAGTTGGTCAGGATCGGGCTGCCGGCCAGGGTATCATTCATGGCCGGTTTCCAGCGCGAACGGCCGATCGGCGTGGGGCCTGACGGTCCCTGCCATGACGGTGAGGGCGGAGGGTCGCCCGAGGAAGCCGGGCCATGGCGACAAGGACAGCGTCATCACAGCGGCATGTTCCCGTGCTTCTTCGGCGGCCGCACATCGCGCTTGCTCTGCAGCTTGCGCAGCGACAGGCCGACGATCCACCGCGTCGCCGCGGGGTCGATCACGTCGGTGATGTAGCCCGCGCCCGCCGACAGATACGGCGTGCTGAACTCCGCCCGGTACGCCGCCGCCAGTTCCGCCGCCTTGGCGCGGCGGTCGGGAGCATCCTTCAGCTCCTTGCGGTACAGCACGTTGACGGCGCCCTCGGCGCCCATCACCGCGATCTCCGCGGATGGCCAGGCGTAGACGAAATCCGCCCCCATCTCCTGGCTGCACATCGCCAGGTACGACCCGCCATAGGCCTTGCGCAGGATCACCGTGATCTTCGGCACCGTCGCCGCGGCGTAGGCGAACAGCAGCTTGGCGCCGTGCCGGATGATGCCGCCGCGCTCCTGCTCGATCCCCGGCAGGAAGCCCGGCACGTCCACCAGAGTCACCAGCGGAATGTTGAAGCAGTCGCAGAAGCGGATGAACCTGGCACCTTTGTCGGACGCGTCGATATCCAGCGCCCCGGCCCGCACCGCCGGCTGGTTGGCGATGATGCCGACGACCATGCCCTCGATCCGCGCAAAGCCGATGATGATGTTCTCGGCGAAGCCGGCATGCACCTCCAGGAAGTCGCCGTCATCCACCAGCCGCGCGATCACCGTATGGGTGTCCAGCGGGCTGGAGTTGTCCTCCGGGATCAGATCCGTCATCCCCTCGTCGGGGCTTTCGTCGATATCCGGCTTCAGCCGGTGCGGCGGCTCCTCCGCGTTGTTCGCCGGCAGGAAGCCGAGCAGGCGCTGCACCAACTGGACCGCGTGCCGGTCGTCGTCGGCCAGAAAATGCACGTTGCCGCTGACCGAGGCGTGCATCGCCGCGCCGCCGACTTCGTCCATGGTGACGGTCTTCCCCGTCACCGCCTTGATCACCTCCGGTCCGGTGATGAACAGATCGGCGTTCGACTTCGTCATGATGATGAAGTCCATCAGCGCCGGGGAATAGGCGGCGCCGCCCGCGCACGGCCCGCACACCACCGCGATCTGCGGCACCACCCCGGACAGCAGCACGTTCTGGTAGAACACCTGGCCATAGCCGGACAAGGCGTCCACCGCCTCCTGGATGCGCGCTCCGCCGGAATCGTTGAACGCGACCACCGGCATGCCGGAATGGGCCGCGGTCTGCATCGCCTTGACGATCTTGCTCGCGTGCATCTTGCCGAGCGTGCCGGCCGCCACCGTGAAATCCTGGCTGAACGCCGCGACCGCCCGGCCGTTGACATAGCCGGTGCCGACGACGACGCCATCGGCCGGCTGATCGACGTGATTCGCGACGCCCGCCTGCCGGTTGCTGCGGATATGGCGGCCGATTTCCTGGAACGTGCCGTCCTGGAACAGCGCGGCAAGGCGTTCGCGGGCGGTCAGCCGCCCCTGTTCGTGGCGGGCACGGATTTTATCCGGCCCGCCGCCGGCCAGGATCTTGGCTTCTCGATCGCGTAAGTCCTGGAGGATCTGTGCGCTCAGCGGCATGACAGGGTCACCTTTTCAGTCGGGGGCGCGCGGCTTGGTCAGATCTGCTGCAGCTCGATCAGGCAGCCGTTGAAGTCCTTGGGGTGCAGGAACAGCACCGGCATGTCGTGCGCGCCGATTTTCGGCTCCCCGTCGCCGAGCACGCGGGCGCCCTGGGCTTTCAGCGAGTCGCGCGTGCCCAGCAGGTCTTCGACCTCGAAGCACATGTGGTGGATGCCGCCGGAGGGGTTCTTTTCCAGGAACGCGGCGATCGGGCTTTTCTCGCCCAGCGGCAGCAGCAGCTCCACCTTGGTGTTCGGCAG
>CAINOE010000019.1 GCA_903851415.1 uncultured Rhodopila sp.
CCAGTCCTTGCCGGCGGCGGCCGGGGCCCGGGCGGCCGCGGTCTGGGCGATGGACGCCGGCGCCATCAGGACGGATGACACCAGCGCGGCGGTGGTCAACAGCCCGGTTACGAACGTTCTGCTCATTTATTTTGTTCCCTTGTTACTGACGGCGGACAAAATCTGCGGTTTCGCAGAAACCAATATCGGCACACGCGTTCCGCGCGTATCGGCGATTGTCATTACAGCCGCGGGTTCTCGCGGGTCGCCGCCGCCCATTCCGGCGTAAAGCCGAACGTGGGGTCATCGGGCACCACGTCGGAAACCACACAGTCGGTTGTAAGCAACATTCCGGCTGTACTGGCGGCCTTGAGAATAGCGAGTCTCGTGACCCGCACTGGATCGATCAAGCCGAGTTCATAGGCATCTCCGTATTCTCCGGTCCGTGCGTCAAAGCACCAATTGGAATTGGCTGAGCGGGTCACGTTGAAAAAGACCTCTGCGGCGTTGTATCCGGCATTCGCGCTGATCCGCGATATCGGTTCCCTCAGCGCTGCTTTCACGATCGCAATACCCCGGTCCTGCCCGATATTTTCTCCCTTCAGACGGTCGAGTGCCCGCGTGCAGCGCGCCAACGCCACGCCGCCCCCGGGCACGATGCCTTCGGCCATCGCGGCGGTTGCGGAATTATATGCGTTTTCCGCCCGCTGCAGACGCTCTTTCATCTCCACATCGCTCCCGCCGCCAATCCTGACGTAGGCAACGCGTCCGATGAGAGCGCCAAGCCTTTCCTTCAGGATTTCCATTTCGGCTAACGCCCCTTTGGGGGAGCCTCTTGACGGATCTGCATTGCGCCGCTGCTCGATTTGATGCCTGACACCGGCTGCCCTGTCCTCGATCAATGCCGCATCGCCGCCACCGCCCGCGAGCGTGGTAAAATCTTCGGTTACAGTAACCTTTGCGGCGCTCCCAAGATCGGCCGGCGTTACCGTTGCAAGCGAACTTCCTTCGGCCTCCAGAATGGCCCTGCCGCCGGTCAGGACAGCGAGATCAATCAGCCGCTCGTAACGTTTATCGCCATGACCCGGCGAACGAACCGCAACCGCGTGCAAATTCCCGCGTATATGGTTGAGCAGAATGCCCGGCAGCGCCGCTTCGGCGATGTCCTCGGCAACGATCAACAGCGAACGCTGCTGCTTCCGCGCCAGCTCCAGGACCGGAATGAGCTCGGCAAACTCCTCTATGCGGCGATCGTAGATCAGCACCAGGGGATTGGTCAGTTCAGCGACGTTGCGATCCCGGTCGGTGATGAAATACGGCGAACGGTATCCCTGTTCCCATTTGATCCCGCCCACCAGCTCGATTTCATCGTCCCTCCCGTTTCCCAGTTCGATGGCCACGGTCCCGGACGATCCCGCCTTGCCGATGGCATCCGAGATCAAAACCCCGATCTCCTCGGCATCATGGGCTGCAAGCGCTGCGATGCGTTTCACCGACGCTTCATCACGGCAGGGGCGAGCAATACTGCTGAGTTCCTCGATGACAGTCCGGGTTGCGAGTTCAATGCCAATTCGCAGATCCCGTGAATTCAAACCGGCGGCCATCCCGCGGGTCGCCTCCCGCGCGATGCTGCGCATCAGGGCGACAGACGTCGAGGTTCCATCCCCGACGGATTTCGACATCTCCCGCGCCATTTGCCGAATCAGGTGGATACCGAGATCTTCGATGCGGTCCCCGAAAAGAAGATATTCGATCACCGTCATGCCGTCACGGGTCAGTACCGGAAGCAGTCCCGACGTGCGATGCTCAATGAGAACGTTGCGTCCCCTTGGCCCCATGGTTATCGAGACGGTGTCCGCCAGCTTATCGATTCCGCCCATGATGCGGGAACGCGCGCGCGATCCGTATATGATTTCTTGTGCCATTTCGTCCCCAGGTTCTTAGGTGGTTTTGATCTTATAGCGGAGCGATATTGCCCCGCACCGATAGCCGCATCGCGCTCTGGCCCGCAAGCGCGCGATAGTGTCGCACACGGTCCAGCCTGTTCCAGATGAAGATCAGATGGCGATCATTGTAGTCCAGACCGCGGCGGATTTCCTGCATGTCGATTTCGTCCAGCTCGTTCTTCCAAAACTTTTCCAGTTCCAGCACCCGTTCCGCCCCGATCGTGGCGATCATCCCGGCTTCGTCGAGTTCCAGCGCGCGCATGCTGGATTCGAGTTCCTCGACCATGGCAACCAGGAAAGCACGATCATCGGATTCCACGGCGTCCTCCTTCCGGGGCGAACTATTTTGCGGACCGTACCGGCCCGCGCGACAGCCCGTAGCGGGCCATTTTTTTGTATAGCGTTGCGCGCGTTATGTTCAGCCTGCGAGCCGCCGTCGTGATATTGCCGCCGCTGAGGTCGATGGCCGCACGCACCGCGCGCTCCTCCCAATCCACCAGCAATCCCTGTTCCGCCGTTGCGCCGCGGGTGTCGCACCGCTCATCAGCGTCCCAGGCCGGACGTTCCGTTTCATCTACAAAGTCCTGCGGGAGATCGGCGACCCCGACGACAGGCCCTGATGTCATCGCAATGGATGCACGCAATACGTTGCGCAGCTCGCGAATGTTCCCCGGCCACGGATGCTGCATGAACAATTGCCAGACCTGCGGGCTGAGTTCCTTAGGTTCCGCGATCTTCATTTCACCCTGCTCGATGCGCAGAAGATGCGCGATCAGGCGCGCCTTGTCCGGGCGCTCCCGCAACGGCGGCAGCAGTATTTGCGCCCCGTTCAGCCGATAATAGAGATCGCGACGGAATGTGCCGCTCTGGATGCTGTCCGCGAGGCGCCGGTTCGTTGCGGCAACCACATGAACATCCAGCGGGATCGGCTGCGTGCCGCCGACAGGTGTCACCTCCGACGATTCCAGCACCCGCAGCAAGGCAACCTGCAGATCCAGCGCCATTTCGCCGATTTCGTCGAGCAGCAGGATGCCGCCGTCCGCCTCAAGGAACTTTCCGGCCTTTCCTTTCGACGATGCGCCGGTGAAACTTCCCCCGACATAGCCGAACAGCTCGCTTTCAATCAGCTCTCGCGGCATCGCACCGCAATTGATCGCAACGAACGGCTTGTTCTTGCGCGGACCGAGCTCCCGCAGTTGCCGGACGAAATGCTCCTTGCCGGTGCCCGACTCCCCGGTGATCAGAATCGAAATCTTCTGCGCCTGCAGCCCCACGGCCTTCCTGAGCAGCGGCGCCAGGATGACGTCGCGGACGCCTTCGGGCTTCTCGTCGTAGCAGGCAGGCGGCATCTTCGCCGCCTGCACCTGGTAGCGTTCCACGACCCGGGCACCGGAGCCGCCGGTGCGCTGCGACGCATTGGTCCTGCGCAGGACAGGATCGACAATCAACCACCGGCCGCTCGCCAGCCGCAGCCTCGCGCCGACACCGTCCGAAACAGACTTCGGATAAAGATCAGCCAGTTCGAGCCCGAGAACCGCCTTCAGCGGCCGGCCGGTGATCGCGAGGCTGTCCTCGCAAGCCAGCAGCAGCACGGCAATTCGGTTCAGACCGTCAATGGTGCCATCGGAACGAACCGACATCAACCCGTTGACCAGTCCCTCTTCGAGCCCGAGATCATCGTCCAGCTTATCCGCACGCAGCCGCAGCAGCACGTCGCCCGGGGCGCAGCGCTCAAGCAAATCCTGCTCCAGCAGACAGGTTGCAAGCCGCAACAATCCCAGCAGTGCCTTTGCGGAATCGCGATGATCGGTCATCGCGCCCAGGCCGCCGATCAGCCGGCCATCCCAGCCAAGAATTGGACAGCCCGCGGTGGCAAACGGATGCAGTCCCTCGAAAAAATGCTCCTTCCCGTCGAAGGCAATCGGCTCGCACAATTTCAGTGCGGTCCCGATGCCCGTGTTGCCCAGGTTGCGTTCGCTCCAACTGACCCCGAGCTGAGCCAGGTGCGCGCCGGCGGGACATCGTCTCACACCTGCATCGAGTACGTGGATCAGCGTTCCGGCAGCATCGGTCAGCAGCAGCGTCACATCGCTCTCACCGGTGATATGAGCCAGCCGATACATCGAAAACGTCAGGCACTCCCGCGCCGCGTCCGCCAGATCGGCGGCATTCGGCTGCGGCGCCGCCAGCGGGACACCGTTGCCGCGCAGCATCGGCAACGGACGGGTGAGCTTCAGGTCGTACTCGTCCAGGCAGCGGCACCAGGCTTCGGCCACGCACGCACGCACCCACTCGGTTCCCACCGGCGCCTGACCGGTTTGCTTCATCCAGTCCCAGGCCGCAGCCGGTCGGTCAACCACGATCAAAGACGCATCCGGCCCCGGCGGTGCCGGATGCACCAGACCATCCAGCTCCCACGGCAGCCGGTCCCTGGCCCAGGAGTGGCTATCCTCCTGGAATCGGCTTTTATTTTCCTTCAACGGCATATAATCGTTTCCCCTACAATTCGCCTGCCAGGTGCCGAGCTTGATGCCGGTGCGTTTCAGCGAACTGTGTCGGGCAGCCATCCCCATTCTCCTGTCGGCCAGGTGAAAAGGACGCATACGCTCAGCCGCTTGGCAGGAATTTTTCTGAGTAGATCTGGTTCTCCGGTATCCCCCGGGCCGAACCGACGGCCATCGTCGCCTCGATCATACCCGGTGGCCCACAAAGGTATATGTCCGGCGCGATGTTGGCAACGTCCAGTTGCTCACGCAAGGCGTCCACAACGGTGCCTCGCTGGCCGGACCAGCTATCGGTGGGCTGCATAATGGATATATGAACGGAAAGGTTAGGCATGTCCTTTGCGAGGCTAAGAAGCTCCTTATGATAGAAAAGTTCATGTTCGTGCGTTACGCCGAACAAAAGCGCCGCGGGTTGCGGATGGCGTTCCTGGCCCATATGGCGAACCATTGACAAAACAGGCGAAAGTCCCGTGCCCCCGGCAACGAAAAAGCGGGGGCGAAGGCCGTTTTCATGCAGACCGAAGGCGCCCGACGGGCCGCGCAGCGTCAACCTTTGGCCGATGTCGGCCCGTCTCGTCAGGTATTCGGAAAACAGGCCGCCCGGAAGAATCCGGATGAAGAATTCCAGCTCGGCCGAGCCCGGAATTGTCGCCATGGAGTATGATCGGGTGGCGTGCTGCCCGGGGACTTCGATGTCCACGAACTGCCCCGGAAAGAACGGCATGGCGACGGGGGCGCCCGACCTGGCGTCCAGCGTACGGAGCACAAGCCGCACGACATTGGACGAGACTTTGTCACAGACCGCGATGTCGGCCGCCCATTCCTGGCGTATCTGCCCGAACGAAATCCGGTCATAGGTATAAGGCAGCTTGAGGTGCAGCGGGCTGCGCGGAAAGGTCTGGCACAGGAGAACCATGCCGTCCTCCTCCTCGTCCGGGGGCAGCGCCTGGACGGAACATTTGGCCAACTCATAGTCGCCGTCATCGCATTCAGCCTTGCATGTCGCGCATCCACCTTCCCGGCAGGATGACATCAGGATGATGCTGTTGCGAAACCCGGCGCTGATGACGTCTTCGTTCGGTCCGCATTCGAACGCGATTTCCTCGCCATCCTCTGTTACAGCTCGTATTTGGTACACTGTAGCAATCTCCGCTTATTCCGTGAACGGAACTTACTCGTCGTCCGGCGTGTCCCGCAAGCGGCCGAGAAACGCCGCCGCATGGCCCACCGCCTCGCGTGCGGAATTTTCGCTCAGTGAACAGCCTTCCTGAATCGTCTGGCCGTCCCGGTGGATCTCCCAGCGCCACATGAAACCGAGGTCCTGCGCATACCCGGTCAGCCGTCCGGACCGGTGTATTTCCACCCGCGGGACAGCGTCATACTCGCTGAAACCATCAAGTGCGCCACTGAAGGCTTCGTTGCTTGCTTCTTGCATGTTCTTGGATTCCGTTTCCCGCTCATCGAATTCGGCGACCCTGGCCCGGCCGCGCTACCGCCGCCGGGCCTTGATCAAGTCAGCGTCTAGGCCGCGGCCTTGCCGTTGCCAAGGTGCAAGACCTTCACGCCACGCTCCTTACGGAGGTCTTCAAGCGATGTGCCGTAATAGTTTTCGTTCCGTAACTCCATCAGATGCGACCCCAGCGCGGCGTCGGTCCGCAGGAACACATTCACCGGCAGGACCGGCGGCTTGTAAAGCTGGCGGAATTCGACATGGATCTTCTCCGCCTCGTACTTGGTCTTCGCGGCATTGATGCGATCCACCCAGTGCTTCTCCACCTGCGCCGGGTCTTCGCCGGTCGTGGCTTTATAAAGCAGATCGGTGGTCGAAAGCTGCTGCGCCTTCAGCACGGCAACCCGCTGTTCCAGCTTGCTCTCGATCCAGAGATAGTCAAGGTCCAGCTCGTTCGATGTCCTGAACGGCGAGGTGTTTGCCACGCGGAAGTCCTGGATCACCTTCGTGGCGTCCGCAAGCTTCTGCAGCGCCGCGATCTTCTTCAACCATGCCTGCCGGGTAGGGTTGTCGTGTATGCCTTTTTCGAAAGTCGGCATGTTATTCCTCCTGTCGGGTGCGACTGTTTCGTGCGATCAAGCAACGTCGACGAGCTTGCGGTCCAGGCCCATGAGTTCCGAGGTAATCGTGAACGTTTCGCCGAGCGTGTAGGCGCGCCCGATGGTGGACGACACGTTCACCAGGAAATCATAGATGCTGTAGTTCTTGCCGAGCAACGCTGCCGCGTCCGCGACATTCACTTCGATCTTGCCGTTGGCCTTGATCCACCAGAACCCGGTACGGTCCTCGACCACGATGGTCGGGTTGGTCTCGACCCCTTCCTTCAGGATGATGTCTTCGACGATCGCATCGATTTCGTCGCTTTTCATCAGCACGAGCACGACCTTGTCGGACTCGTGCACGACCTGGTTTTCTTCGGCGAAGAATTCGTTCGCGAAATCGGCACCATTCTTCTCCATGATGCCGGAATTGTACCTGTTATCGCTCATGTTCGTTCTCCGCCTATTTCAGGCCGCTGACGACGGCAGCAACCAGGTTCTGCTGGTTGACCTTGTAGTCGATCTTGTCGGCGTAGTCGCTGACCCAGTCGCTGATGACGCGGGAAACCGCTTCCGTCACGGCCGCCTTGTCGGTCACACCCGCGATCGGCGGAATCTTCGCATAAAGGCCGACGAAGTCCTTCAGCGCCGCGATCGTGCCGTCCAGCCACTTTCCGGTCCAGGCGCGAAGATAGGTCCGGTTGAAGTCGCCGAACTGTGGATCGTTGGCCAGGCTCTCGAAAAACAGGTCGCTGATCGCCGTGCGCGTGACCTGGAAGTAGGTCTGCGCCTGAGCCGTGAAGAACGGGGTCAGGGAGTCGCCGAAGTGCGGAGCGATGCGCTGGAAGAATTCGCGCCGCGCAAAATTGCCGAACAGCGGATCATAGACGTTGTGCACGACCCAAAGGATTTCATTGAAGTCCTGAATCCCCTGCCAGACTTCCTGAACCAGGCTGCGGGCGCCGGCGTAGACCGGATCCGTCAGCCAGGTCTGCTTCGGCGCATGCGTCGAATCATCCAGTCCCGGCACCAGCTTGGCGATGAAGCTGCGCTGCAACTGGATCATTTGCGCATTGTCGACCTTGTCGAGGGCGGCGAAGCCCGCGGTCAGGCGGATCGTGTCGCTCAGGCAATCGCGCAGCACCGAGGAATGCGCATTGAACAGCGCGTATTCGTTGTACAGCAGCGCGCCGTAGTACTTGTCGAGGATCTCGTCGCGCCAGAACGTGTCGAGCGTACGAATTCCGCCGTCGGCCGAAAACGACTCCAGCAGCCGGGTCGTATAGCGCCAGTCCTCGGACTTGTCCTTGACGTACGGACCATGCCAGCGGCGGCCCGGATCGCGGTGGTGGTGCCAGTCCGACGACTTGAGCTCGGTCAGCTCGTTGCCCCAGGACGGACGCCCGCCGTGGAACTTCTGCGTCCAGTCGCCCCAATCCAGGCCGCCGGCGATCCAGTCGGGCGTCGGCTGAGAATAGACGGTCAGAATCTCATATTCACTCAAGCGCTTGCCGCGCGGCTTGAGGAAGTAGTTCATCTTGCGTTGCGTATCGAGATCATGATCCGGAATCGCAGCGAGAATCTTTGCTGCGCGTTCGGGATCAGTAAGCCCATGCGGTTTAGCTACTGTTGCGGACATTGCGTTTCCCCTGTTGCCGCCAAGTGTCGGTGGTAAGGCCCGTGCGGGCGGGATGGTGGCCCCGCCCGCACGCGCCGGTTCGTCAATGCCGCTTCAGCGGATCGCTGCAAACAACGCCGGCACGACGCACGTCTTCGAGCGTCCACAGATCGGTGCCGCGGACATGCGGCTGGCCGATCAGGGTCTTGCCGTCGGAACGCAGGCCGTGGCCTTCGGCAATGATCTCGGACAGTTCGCGTCCGTCATATTGCTCGAAGATGCTCTGGCATTCGTACCGCTCGGGTTCGGTCAGCCACATGCGCTCGCCCCAATCGTCGGAGAACGAGTACTTGCGGCCGTTGTACTCATGGATGCGCAGGCTGCCGGCGCTCTTGGACAGGCTCGGGCAGAAGGGCACCTGCGATACGCGGTCGACGTAGACTTCGTGGCCGTTCTTCAGCAGCCACTGGATCGGAATGAAGCCGCTCTTCGGATCTTCGCAGCCGAGCGCCTTCCATTCCTCGTAGATCTTGCCGTAATGGTCATACCATCCCGGGTAGTTCGCTTCGAACCACTGCATCTCCTCCTGATCCGGCAGCGCCAGACGGAAGAAGCCGGTGGGCCACAAGGCGTAGGCGATCAGCGCCAGGTCATGATGCGCCCAATAGGCATCCTGCTTGGCGTCGCGCAGCGACGGCGGGGACTGCACGCCGTACTTGCCGAGGCGGCCGATCCAGATGCCACCCCAATCTTCGTACACCCAGCGGTTCCAGGTCTTCACCCACGGCTCGACCTTGAACTTGGAGCCGTACTCGAACAGCATGCCGAGGACGGGCGTAAAGTACTTCTGCTGCGTCCAGAAGGCATTGTTGAGGTCGGTGTTCAGGTACTTCTGCGCCGCCGGATCGTTGGCGATCGACACCACGGTCTGGTAGCCGTTCGCCATGTGGCGCAGTTCGTCGGTCTCGATCGACAGGAAGACCGTCGGGGTGATTTCGTCACCGTTCGCGGAAGCCCATTCCGTGATGGCGACGATCAGCGGGTTGGTGAAGCAGGCTTCGCCAACGAGCTGCAGGTTGATCGAGCATTCGACCGCATCGCCGGAGATGAAGCCGTCGGCGAACACGCGCTTCATGCCCTTCCAGAGCGGGCCGATGGCCCTGGTCCGCCGGGCGTCGTTGTGGCCCGCCGGATCATGGTAGTGCTTGGAGTAGTAGTGGTTCACGAAGGCGCACTGGTTGGTGTGGCGGATTTCGTCCATCACCTGGGCCAGGTAGCCGTTCTTCTGCTCCGCGGCGGTGGCCGAGTCCCACAGCATCGCCGAGGCGGCGATGGCGTTGTATTCGCCCACTTCCAGGAAGTTGGAAGCAACCTTCATGGTCTCGCCCCACTTGGGGTGCATGCGGTTGCCCGCACCCAGGCGAGTCATGCCGTCGAGCAGAGTGCCGAACTGCCGCTCATCCTTGGCGGACTCCATCCGGGCGTATTCCTTGGCGATGAGCTTGAACTGCTCCTTTGTATCATTCGCCATATGGTATTTGGTGGGATATTTCGTCCGGTTTTTGGAGAATTCCCAGTTGAAGCTCTGCATCCACTTGTGAACTTCCTGGGGGCTGACGGACGCCGGCGCCCTGTGCAGGGCGTGTGCGTCGGTCGCGGCTTTTGTTGCTGCGCTTATCGGCATACTTTGTTAGCTCCCTATGATAATTATTCATTCCGCACAGCTGCTGTACTGGCCAATTCGTGGCCGAGCTCAACCGTTGCGGACCTCCAACACGTCCAGACCTCACCCCGGGTTTGTCAGATCCAGCCGAACCGGGGAACGCTAAGCGCGTTATCGCAACGCGCATGTTTTAACAGTTAGCAATCGGTGTGCCAAGCGCCGGGGCGAAGCGCGAGGCGCGGACAACCCCGGAGATATGGTGTCCGGGCCGGCTGGCCGCGCGAGGCGGGACTGTATAGGGCGTATAGAACCTGCACGTACTGTATAGGGGGAATACACCTGATGCGCGGGGTCGATGCGTTGATCCGGCTCCGCCGCGACTGCGTCGGACCCGAACGTTATGATGATAGCGGTAACACTGAAAAGTAACGAACAGCCGCCGGATGCCGATCGCGGCGATGCCTACCGCTGGCTATAGCGCAGAGCCGGGGGACGCCGCGCGAACCCCCGCCGCGACCGGTCGCCCTATCCCCCGGGAGCGGTTGAAAAAGCGTGCTCTACTCTTTGCCCTTCTGCCGCTGCTCGGCGTCGAACAGCAGGGCATATTTGCGGTCCGGCAGCGCCTGGATCGCCTCCTCGAAGCGGTCGACATCGGCGCCTTCCACGTCGTTGGCGAACAGGATCATCAGGCCGCCATCCCCGCCGGAAAGCACGCGTTCCTGTAGCAAATCTATGCCCCCGCCCCGCTCGGACTTGAGCAACGCGAAATCGTATATGATGCGCAAATCGCCCGATTCCAGCACCACCGCCTCAAGCGCCTCCAAATCGGCTTCCGGAACAACCTGGGCAAAACGATAAGCGAGCTCCGGCTCGCCGGCCGTCAGCACAACCTGCTGCAGGCGCGGGTCGAAGCCTTCGGATTTCGCGCGCTCAATCGCTTCGAGAGGGGTCATCTCTGTCTCCGGTGCGATGTCGAGCCGATCAGAGTGACACGCAGGATCATTTTGTCAAGCGGACCGTCCGGCACAGGACAGGAGTGTCTTCCTTTCTCCCTCCGTTTAATTCGGCTGCTTGCCGCCGGAAGTCCGGCGGGGTAGACGTTCGCGGTCCGATGCCCGCGCCCTCGCCGATGCCGCGAAGGAAAGACGGCAGCACGGGCGGCGATGGGAGGATATTAATGTCGCAACGGCTTATTAATATAGGCGCAGCGCTTCTGGGTAGCGCAGCGTTGCTGGCGCCGATCGGCGCTTTGGCGCACGGCCCGACGCGCCAGAAGGTCGTCCAGTCGGTGGATATCGCCGCTCCGCCCGAGGCGGTCTGGGCCGTCGCCGGCAACTTCCACGACATGAGCTGGGACCCCGCCGTTACCGCCACGGCAGGCGACGGCGGCAATGCGGTGAACTCGCTGCGCACGCTGACCCTGAAATCCGGCGGCCAGATCACCGAAAGCCTGGAGCGGTACGAACCGGCTCAGTTTACCTACGGTACCTTCCTGCCGCACAACGACCCGAAGGTGCTGCCGGTCTCCAATTTCTCCACCGTGCTGACCGTCAGCGCGGCCGGTGACGGCAAGTCCACCGTGCAGTGGCGCGCCGCGGCCTATCGCGGCGATCCCAACAACGACCCGCCGCCGGAACTGAACGATGAAGCAGCTGTCGCCGCGATGAACGCCTTTCTGCGCACCGGCCTCGACGGCCTGAAGCAGAAGATAGAAAGCGGCGCACACTGATCCGCCACTGCGTTGCCCTGCTCGCGGCCTGGCTGCTTCTGCCGCCTGCCGCGGCCGGAACGGAAGCGTTCATCACCGACCAGCAGGGCGGCGGCGTGTCGGTCGTGGATCTTTCCACCGGACGCACCGTCGCCAGCATAACGATCGCCGGCCACCCGGCCGGAATCGCCATGAGCCGCGATGGCGCCAGGGCCTATGTCACCAGCCCCGACGGCCATATGCTGTCGATGCTGGATGCCGCTTCCCGCACCGTGCTGCGCCAGGTGACGCTTCCCGGCGGACCGCTCGGCGTCGCCGTGAGCCCGGATGGCGCGAAAGTCTTTGTCGCGGACTGGTACGGCGACCAGGTAACGATGGTCGACGCCGCCACGGGCGCCTCCGGTCCGGCCATCGCAGTCGGTCATTCGCCGTCCGGTCTCGCCGTTACACCCGATAACACCCTTCTCGTTGTCGCCAACCGGCTGGATAACACGGTCTCGCTGATCGTTCTGGCAACGCAGCAACAGGTCGCGGTCATTCCGGTCGGCGAGCATCCATTCGGCGTAACAATCGACCCGTCCGGCACGCGGGCCTACGCAGCCGATGTCGAATCCGACGACGTCGCCGTCATCGACCTGGCGTCCCGCCGCCTGCTGACCCGCATTCCGGTTGGAAAACGGCCATACGTCGTCGCCCTCGCGGGCGGCCGCGGCTTCGTCACCAACGAACAAGGCGGCTCGCTCACCGCCTTCGATCTCGCCACTCTTCTGCCGACGGGCTCTGTCGAGGTGGGCAGCATGCCGGAGGGGATCGAGGCCAGCCGCGACGGGCAGACACTCTATGTGGCCAATTGGATGGACGACACGATCAGCGTCGTCGATGCGCGGACGCTCAAGGTCGCCGCCACGCTGCCGGCGGGCGACAGCCCACGCGCTTTCGGTACGTTCCTGCGATCAACCGGGCAAGGATCCCATTAGGTCATGCGCATTCTCTGCTTGCTGCTCGCCTGCCTCTTCGCCGCCCCCCACGCCATCGCGCACGGCTCCGATCGTCTGAAGGTTACAGAAACGATCTTGCTGGACGCTCCGCCCGAAACGATCTGGGCGGCGGTCGGCAATTTCCACGATCTGAGCTGGGACCCGGCAATAGCGAGAACCGACGGCGAAGGCGGCAACACGGTGGATTCGTTCCGCACGACAACGCTCAGGAATGGCGGAACGATCACCGAGCAGTTGGTGATCTATGATGCAACCAGGATGACCTATTCGACGTTCTTGCCGCATAACGATCCGGCGGTGTTGCCGATCACCAACTTTTCGACGATTCTGACTGTGAAACCGGGGCCTGCAGGGGGCACCGAAGTGGTCTGGCGCGCCGCGGGCTTCCGCGGCTATCCCAACGACAATCCGCCGCCGTCGCTCAACGATGAAGTCGCTGTCAAGGCAATGCACGAATACTTGCGCGCCGGTCTCGATGCCCTGCGCCGCCGCTTCGGCGTGCCGAACGGATCCTAAAGTAACGACTCAAGGCCGACAGCCTGCACCGCAGCCATCACGCCATGATGCACATCCATCGCCAGCGCGTCGATCGTCTGCTCCCGCCGCCGCGTCACCCCGTCCACCGCCGGGCCGTGACGCACCATCGCCTCGACCACCGCCCGGTCCAGCGCGGGGTCCAGCCCCGCTCGCAGCGCCGCCGCCCAATCCGGCCGCAGCAGGGCCAGCGCGGCCAGAACCGCATAAGCCCCCCAGTGCGACACACCTGCCGCGATCAGGAAATCCGCCGTCACCACGCAGCCGTTCAGCGCCCCCAGCGGCACATGCTCGGCGATCAGCGCCCTGGGCACGCAGCCCATGCCGATCTCGTTGCCGCCGTCGCCGATGGCGATGGTGCGCCAGGGGCCGGCGCTGAACAGGCGATCCAGCGGCGCGGCATGGGCGGAGATGTCGGCGCCGCGCATGTTGCGGGCGCGGCCGTCGGCTGATGGACCGCAGCGTTCGATGGCGATCACCCTGTCGATCCCCTCTGCCCGCCAGCGATCGACCAGGGCATCGACACCCTCATCCGGCGCGACGTGATCAACCGGCACCGCGCCGGCCCCTGCCCGGTCCAGGGCCGCACGGGATGCGGAGGCGCACACGGTATCGGTGGCCAGCCGGCAGCGCAGCCCGGCACCGAGAAATCCAAAGGCCAGCAGCGCCGCCCCGGCCGGTCCATCCGTCTCGGCGGCCGGGGGATCGCCGCCCGGCACGAAGAATCCGGTGATCAATCCGATCCGGGGTGCCTGACCGTCCGCGAGGACGTGAACCGCGCCGTGCAGGCCGCCTCGCGCCGCCTGGAAGACCGCGTCCATCCCGCGTCCGACGTCGCGCTGGATCACCGCCTCGATCCGGTCGATCAGCGCGCGCATCCGGGCAGCCTAAAGCGCCGACAGCGACGTGTTGCGCAGATCGGTTATCAACATGCTCCCCGGCGCATGGGTGATGCAGAACGCCGGCCGGACCCGGGCGATCACCGCCTGCGGCGTGACGCCGCACGCCCAGAACACCGGCATCTCGCCCGGTCCGATGGGCACGGCATCGCCGTAGTCCGGCTTGCCGATATCCGCGATGCCGATGGCTTCCGGGAAGCCGAGATGCACCGGCGCGCCGTGCACCGATGGGAACCGGGATGTGATCTGCACCGCGCGGATGGCGTCAGCCGGCTTCATCGGCCGCATCGACACCACCAGCGGCCCGTTGAACACGCCGGCCGGGACGCACGGAATGTTTGTCCGGTACATCGGCACGTTCGACCCGAGGGCGACATGCCGGACCTCGATGCCATCGTCGATCAACGCCTCCTCGAAGGAGAACGAGCAGCCGATGGCGAAGCTGACCAGATCGTCGCGCCAGACATCCTGGAGATGGACCGGTTCGGAGACCAGTTCCCCGTCCTGCCAGATTCGGTAGCGCGGCAGATCGGTGCGGATATCGATGTCCTGGCCAAGGGTCGGGAACCGCGGATCGCCCGCCTCGGACACCGCGAGCAGCGGGCACGGCTTCGGGTTGGCGTGCGCGAAGCGCAGGAAATCATGTGCCAGGTCGCGCGGCAGGATAACCAGGTTCGCCTGCACATGGCCGGGCGCAAGGCCGGAGGTCGGGCCGGCGAACGCGCCGAACCGGAAGCGCATCCGCTCCCGCTGTCCGGCATTGCCGCGCCGATCGGCCATGGCGTTCATCATCAAGCCTCCGTCACTGCCGTCTCAGGCTAGAACCCGGGCCGAGGGCGTGCAACAGGAAGACCCCGGTCCGTTTCCATCGTTCGTGCTTTGCCCAAATCGTCGTGCCCATGGTAGCGTCCAGGCATGGGTTTATGGGGTAAGATCATCGGTGGCGCCGCCGGCTTCTTCGTGGGCGGCCCCTATGGTGCTGTGATTGGCGCAGCGCTCGGCCATGCCGCGGATTCCGGATCGGTGCAAACCTTCCGGCGGTCCTTCGACAGCAATGGGCGGGCGTTCAATCCGGCCCGCGTGGCCAGCATGTTCGGCCGGCGGGAAGAAGTCTTCGCCATCACCGTCACGGTGCTCGCGGCCAAGCTGTGCAAGGTGGATGGCCCGGTGACGCGCGCCGAAATCGACTCCTTCAAGCGCAATTTCCGCATCCCGCCGGCCTCCGCCCGCGGCATCGCGCGGCTGTTCGACCAGGCGCGCGACAGTCCCGATTCGTTCGAGCCGTACGCCGCGCAACTGGCGGACGCGTTCGGCGACAACCGGCTGGTGCTGGAGCAGGTGCTGGGATCGCTGTTTGCGATCGCCCGGGCCGACGGCCCGCTGAACGCGCCGGAGCAGGATTTCCTGCGCCGCGTTCACCGCCGCCTGCTGCTGGACCAGTGGTCGTGGGACCGCGCCTTCGGCGAAACGCCGCGCCGCGCCGCGCCGGTGGACGACAGCGATCCGTATCGCGAACTCGGCGTTCCGCGCTCCAGCAGCGGCGAGGAGCTGCGCGCGGCATGGAAGCGGCTGATGCGGGAGAACCATCCGGACAGTCTCGCCTCCCGCGGGGTGCCGGCGGAGTTCGTGCAGCGCGCCAGCGACAAGGTCGCCCGGATCAATGCCGCCTGGGACCGCATCAAGCGGGAACGCGGTCTGTGACCGAGCCGCCGCCGCCCTGGCTGCGGGCGGTCCCGGTTGCGCCCCGGTCCTACGCCCCCGCCCTGCCGATACGGGAGCTGCCCAGCCCGAACCATGACGAGCGGACGGGTCCGGTGGACATGCTGATCCTGCACTACACCGGCATGCAGACCGCCCGGGAGGCGATCCATCGGCTGCGCGACCCGGCGGCTGCCGTGTCGTCGCACTACGTGGTCGATGAGGACGGGGCGGTGATCCGCCTGGTGCCGGAGGAGCGACGGGCCTGGCATGCCGGGGTATCGCATTGGCGCGGGCACTCGGCGCTGAACGGACGCTCCATCGGGATCGAGATCGTCAATCCCGGGCACGAATGGGGTTACCGGGACTTTCCCGTGCTGCAACTTGCCGCCGTGTGCGACCTGTGCCTGCTGATCCTGGCGCGCCACCCGATCCCGGCGCGCAATGTCGTCGGCCATAGCGACGTGGCGCCGGATCGCAAGCAAGACCCCGGGGAACGCTTCGACTGGCGCGCTTTGGCGGAGAACGGGGTCGGGCTGTGGCCGGAGGATGCCCCCGATCTCGGCACGACCGGGCCGGTGCGGGATGCCGCCGGCTTGCGCCCGGTGCGCGCCGCGCTGGCGGAGATCGGCTATCGGGTCGGGCTGGAGGGGGCGCTCGATCCGGCGCTGTCCGCGGTGCTGCGCGCGTTCCAACGGCACTGGCGGCCGGAGGCGGTGACCGGCCAGGCGGATGACGGCACCCTGGTCCGGCTGCTGGAGGTGCAGAAGCTGGTGCGAAATGGTTGACGCGGGGCGGCGGGGCTTGTATCTCGCCGCCTCCCGTTGGATGGCGGCGTAGCTCAGCGGTAGAGCAGGGGAATCATAATCCCTTGGTCGGCGGTTCAAATCCGTCCGCCGCTACCATCCGAGGTTGGCGAGAACGTAGCAAACAAACAACGCTTACATTTGTATAAATGCAGAGTGTCCGACGTTCCGCCGCCGATTGGACAGTTGAACGTGAAACCCGACGAGGTTGCCTTGACCGACACGGAGACGATTGAACGTCTGACAGCGGCACTCCTGGCATCCACCACGGGCTATCACGCCATGCAAAAAGCTCTGGCGGACGTCGTCGGGCAAAACCTGATGAACGAGGAAGCCATGATGATCATCAGGCCCGCGCTCGAGGCTTCGGCCGCGTCGCTTGAGGAAATGCGGAAGCAACTCGCCTCTATTGACGTCCCACTCCCGCTCTGAACCGCGGACATGCCGACGATCATCGAACAAGTCATGCGTCTACAGGCCGACAACAACAACCTTCGGCAGCAACTTCGCGGCTCGGGAGGCCAGCCGCCCGGCGGTCCCCGCGACCCGGAACTGGAAGCCCTGACCCGCCGCGTTCACGCGGTAGAGGGTCGGCTTGACTCATTCGACGTCTTGCTCCGGAACATCGACAAGGGCATCGCAGTCATCGATACTAAGCTGGAAGCGATCGACAAGCGACTCGATGCTTTAGGCAAGCAAAGCGACGGGTTGGGTAGCCGGTTGGATGACATGACGCGCCGGATCGACACGACAGTGGCCGCTGCTATCAGCCGCGTGCCCAGTTGGTGGCAAATGCCGGCCGTTCTCGGCGGCATGCTAACTTTGATCGGCGGCGCCTATGCCGCCGCCAAACATTTTGGCCTGCTGCCGTGACCGGTCGCTTAATTCTCCCGGCCTTCATGCCGCCGGGATTTTTGCGTTTCTGAGCATTTCCCTGTAATGGGCGGAATTTTTGTTCAACCCATGCCGACCAAGGGTTCTACAGAAATCCGACCGCATGCACCGGGTGCTCATCAGATCCAGCCGAGGGCGTGAGCGCGTCTCAGCCCTGCGGCGGCGCCGCCTTCACCAGCCCCGCCAGATACTCCGCCAGCTTTTCAGTCTGGCGGCGGATATCCGGCACCGCCGTCATCTCCCAGAAGGTGCCCTTCGTCACCGGCCCCACCGCGAACAGCCGCCGGGAAATCGCGCCCTGACGATTCAACAGCGCGCAATTCCCGGTCACCTCCAGCCCGAGGCGCAACGGATCGGGCCGCACCACGCCGTCGCGCAGCAGGTCCCGGATCAGCGGCTCCTGGATGCGATCGTAATCCGCGCCCGGACCGGCGCAATTCACCACCCGGGACACCGTGATGGCCGCAAGGTCGTCCTGCCGCCGCGGCCGGTACGACACCTCCACCTGACCGTCCCTGACCGCATAGTCGCGCACCCTGCCGACCAGCACGCGGAATTGCCCGCTGGCCCGGGCGGCGTCGATCCGGTCCGCGACCTGAGCGGCCATGCGGTGCCGGTGCACATCCCACCACGGCCGCAAATGGCGCAGAAACCGCTTGCGGTCCTGTAACGGCATCGCCTGCCAGACATCCACGGTGAACGGCCGAAGCTCATCGATCACCGGCTGCCACCCGCTCCCCTGAGCGACCGCCCGATCGGCCTCGGTGCGAAGGAACCGCGCCAGGGCGTTCACCGCGGTCGGATAAGGCTCATGCTCCGGAGCCGGCACCGGCACCCCCGCATGCCGGCGCGGCAACAACCCCCGCCGCGACAGCGCATAAATCGGCCCGCGATGACCCTGGTCCAACAGTGAAATCACTGCGTCCATCGTGGTCAGCCCGGTCCCCACCAGCAGCACCCCGGCATCCGCATCGAGGTCCGCCAGCGCATCGGGCACCCAGGGATCGGCACGATAGAACGGCGTGTCGTAAAATCCGGTGTTGGCGACTGGCATTGGCTCCGGCGGGAAATTGCCGATAGCCAGCACCGCCATGTCGGCCTGCACCGTCCGCCCGCGATCCAGGCTCAGCACCATTGGCGAAACGGACCGCTCCAATGTCAGAACGTCGCCCTTGACCAGTTCCAGCCTTTCCCGCCCGCTGCGCTTGATCTCCTCGTTCAGCAGCGCGCGCACATAAGCGCCGAACACCCGGCGCGGCGCGAAGGTCTGCGGCCCGGGCGGCGCGCCGCCGCAGGCCCCCTCCGGCTGCTGCTTCAGCCAGTCGAGGAAATCGGCGGGACGATCGTGAAACGCGCTCATGCGCGCGGCTGGCACGTTGAGGATATGGTTGGCGTTGGGCGTGGCGTAGGCGAGGCCGCGGCCGAACTGGCTGTTGCGCTCAATCAGAACCAGGCGTGCGTGCGCCGGGCAATGGCGCAGCAGGTGCAGCGACAGCAAAGTGCCGCTGAATCCTGCGCCGATAATGGCAATCGTCGTCATGAATGGCTCATACCGTGGGTCCCACTATCATGATCCGTAGGTCAAATTGCGCTCGTCCCACCGCGGTGTATAACAAAGCCTCACCCGGCAGGAGCCTTGCATGACCGATACCCCGCCCCCCGCGGAAGCCGCCGATATCCTTTGGTTCATGCCAACTCATGGCGACGGCCGCTATCTTGGCACGGAAGTCGGCGCGCGGCACGTCACGTTGGGGTACCTCAGCCAGATCGCCCGGGCGGCGGACGAACTCGGGTATTTCGGCGTCCTGCTGCCCACCGGGCGGTCGTGCGAGGATTCCTGGGTCATCGCCTCCGCCATGGTGCCGCTGACGCAGCGGCTGCGCTTTTTGGTCGCGGTGCGGCCGGGACTGTCCGAGCCGACGATGACCGCGCGGATGGCGTCGACTCTGGACCGCCTGTCCGGCGGACGGGTGCTGATCAACGTCGTGGCGGGCGGCGATCCGGTGGAAATGCATGGCGACGGCGTCTGGTTCGGCCATGGCGAGCGCTACAAGGCGACCGCCGAATACCTGAAAGTCTGGCGCGCGCTGATGCAGGGCGAGACAGTCGATTTCAGCGGCGACCATGTCCGGCTGGAGGGCGGCAGGCTGCTGTTTCCGCCGGTGCAGACGCCGTATCCACCATTGTATTTCGGCGGCTCGTCGGAAGCCGGGCAGGAGGTTGCGGGCGAACATTGCGATGTGTATCTGACCTGGGGCGAGCCGCCCGCCGCCGTCGGCGAGAAGCTGGCCGAGGCGAAGCGGCGCGCGGCGGCGTTCGGGCGAACCCTGTCGTTCGGCATACGGCTGCACATCGTGGTGCGGGAAACCGCCGAACAGGCCTGGCAGGAAGCCGAATCGCTGCTGCGCTATGTCGATGACGAGGCCATCGCCTTTTCGCAACGCACCTTCGCCCGCTTCGATTCCGTCGGCCAGCAGCGCATGGCGAGCCTGCACAACGGACGCCGCGACAAGCTGGAGATCAGCCCCAACCTGTGGGCCGGCGTCGGCCTGGTGCGCGGCGGCGCCGGCACCGCGCTCGTCGGCAATCCCGAGCAGGTGGCGGCCAGGATGCGCGAATACATGGCGCTGGGGATCGACCGCTTCATCCTGTCCGGCTACCCGCATTTGGAGGAATGCTACCGGTTCGCCGAACTGGTCTTTCCGTTGCTGCCGCTAAAGCCGACGACGGGAAATGGCCGCGGTTCGGCGCGCAACGCCGGGCCGTTCGGCGAAATCGTCGCGAACGCCGTCACGCCGGCCGGGCTGCAACGCCCGGTGTGATTGCCAATATCCACTTTTTATGGTGGTGTTTAATGATTGACAGGCGCGTCCGGCGCGTATAATAAGAACGCCGGGGGCCGCGATGCAGCCTCTATGGTTACAACCGGAGGCCGGCATGATGCGTTGCCCTGCGCCGCTGCTTCTATCGATGCAGGCGGGACGTTGTCGCTGATCCGCTCGACACGGATAGCTGACAATCACACCTGCAACGAAAGAGTCCGGCCATGAACGTTTGGCGCAACCTGCACAACTTTGTTCCAGCCCCGGCGCAGGCTGGCAGCCGCGTAGCGATGCGGCAGTCTTTTCCGGTCGAGGTCGATGGCGTCTTCCTTGGCGCCGCCGTCGAGCACGAACTGGGTGTCCGGTTCATTGCCGTGGACGTGCGGGTGACCGAGATGGACCAGAGCATCTGGCCGAACCGGGACTATGCTCGGCGGTCCGCGCGCCAGTTGTTCCGGTCGAACCGAATCTCCCAGCGCGTTTGAGCCGGGATCATGACAAAACAAATCCGCCTGAACGCGTTCGACATGAATTGCGCCGGCCATATCCAGCACGGGATGTGGACGCATCCGCGGGACCGCTCCACTGCATACAATACTTTGGAATATTGGCAGGATTTGGCACAGACTGCGGAACGCGGGCTGTTCGACGGGATTTTCCTGGCCGATATCATCGGGGTTTACGACGTCTACAAGGACAGTCCGGCAGCCTCGATTCTGAACGGCGCGCAGATACCGGTGAACGATCCGATGCTGCTGGTGCCGGCGATGGCGGCGGTGACGAAGCATATCGGCTTCGGCGTCACCAGCAACCTGACCTATGAGCCGCCGTATTTGTTCGCCCGGCGGGCTTCGACGCTGGACCACCTGACGAACGGCCGTTTCGGCTGGAACATCGTCACCGGGTATCTCGACAGCGCGGCGCGCGGGATGGGGCTGGGCGCGCAGCCGGACCATGATTCCCGTTACGACATCGCTGACGAATACATGGACGTCGTCTACAAGCTGTGGGAGGGAAGCTGGGAGGACGGCGCGGTGTTGCGCGACCGTGCCAACCGCGTTTTCGCGGATCCCGCGAAAGTCCATCGGATCGGACATTTCGGCAAGCACTATCAGGTGGATGCGATCCATCTGTCGGAACCGTCGCGGCAACGGACTCCCGTGCTGTACCAGGCGGGGGCTTCGACGCGCGGCCGGGAGTTTGCCGCGCGGCATGCGGAATGCGTCTTCATCAGCGGGCCGGACAAGGAGAACACCCGGCATCTGGTTGCCGATCTGCGCCGCCGGGCGGTGCAGCAAGGCCGCGCGCCAACGGATATCGCGGTGTTTCTTGGCCGCACCGCGGTGGTTGGCCGCACCCGCAGGCAGGCGGAGGAGAAATACCAGGAGTACCACCGCCACGCGAGCATTGAGGGGGCGCTGGCGCATTTCTCCAGTTCCACCGGCATCGACCTGTCGCGTTACGAACTGGACGAGCCGATACGCTATGAGAAAAACAACGCACTGAATTCGGCGGTGGAGGCGATCACCACGCTCAGCCGCGAGCCCTGGACGTTGCGCCGGATCATCGGCCAGATGGGGCTGGGCAGCCGGACGGCGCCGATCGTCGGTTCGGCTGAGGAGGTGGCGGACGAACTGATCGACTGGGCGCGGGAAGCGGATATCGACGGCTTCAACCTCAGCCGGATCGTTACGCCGGAAAGCCTGGAGGATTTCATCGATCTGGTGATCCCGATCCTGCAGGAGCGCGGCGTTTACAAGCGGAACTACGCGCCGGGGTCGTTGCGCGAGAAACTTTTCGGTCATGCGCGGCTGGCGGACACTCACCCCGGCGCGCTGTACCGCCGGCTGCCGCCGATCCCGCAGCGTTCGGCCGCGGAATAGGAACGGGCCATGAGCTGCTGCATGGACTGGTGGGACCCGGCGACGGCCGCATTCGCGGAAAACATTCCATGCAGCGATTGCATCCGGGTCGAGGGGGATTTCGTTCTACGGCGTCAAACGATAGCCGACGCCACGGTGGTCCGCGTGGGCAATGTCAGCAGGTCGTTCGGGCGGGCGACCGCGCTGGACGATGTGACGTTCGAAGTCCGGCGCGGCGAGATTCTCGGCATCCTCGGCCGCGGCGCCGCCGGCAGATCGACGCTGATCCGGTGCCTGAACGGTCTGGAAAAACCGGGCCGCGGGCGCGTGGAAGTCCTCGGCCGGGACATCGTCCCGCTGCCGGAAGGCTCCCTGCGGCAAGTGCGCCAGCGAATCGGCATGGTTTTCCAGCATTGCAATCTGCTGTCCGCGAAAACGGTCGCGGAGAACGTTGCCCTGCCACTGAAAATCGCCGGTGTGCCGGCGCAGGAACGAGAATTTCGTGTGCAGGATGTTCTTGCGCTGGTGGGACTGTCCGGCAAAGCCTCGGTCTATCCCGCGAAATTGTCCGGCGAGGAGAAGCAGCGCGCCGGCATCGCGCGGGCGCTGGCCACCGAACCGGCATTGTTGCTGTGCGATGAGCCGACGCCGGCGCTCGATCCGGAAACGGCCCAATCGATCCTGGACCTGCTGCGCGACATCAACCGCCGCCTCGGCCTGACCATCGTGCTGGCCACACACGACATGAACGTGGTGCGGACGGTGGCGGATCGGGTGATCGTTCTGGACCACGGACGCATCGTCGAGGAAGGCGAGGTGTGGCGCGTCTTCACCGCTCCCGAATCCGAACTGACGGAGCGCCTGATTGGCGGCCGGACCAGCGAATTGCCAGGCACGATCCGCACCGGCCTGCGCAACGAATGGACCCGCGGGACGGACCTTGTCCTGCGCGTGCAGTTGTCCGGCGACGCGGCGCAAAATCCCGTCCTGGCGCAGTTGACGCGCGACCTGGAGGTTTTGCCCGTGGTGCTGGATGCATCCGTCCAGCGCGTTCAGGATTGTGCCCTGGCCAGCTTCACCGTCGCGTTCCGCGATCCCGGCGAGCTGCTTGCCCGGCGCATCGGGGAGTATCTGGCATCGCGCGTGTCGAGGCTGGAGGTATTGGGCTATGTACAGCAACTGGCCTGACCTTTTTCTGCCGGCTTTACGGGAAACGCTGGAGATGACCGCGGCGGCGGGCGCAATCGCGTTCCTCGCCGGCCTGCCGCTGGGCCTGGTGCTGGCCGCCACCGCGCCCGGCGGGATCTGGGAGCAGCGCTGGCTGAACCGCATCCTCGGCGTCATCGTCAACGCCTTTTGCGCGGTGCCGTTCATCGTTCTGCTGGTCGCACTGATCCCGCTGACCAGGCTGATCGCCGGCACCTCCATCGGCACCGAAGCCGCCATCGTCCCGCTCGCCATCGGCGCCACGCCCTATTACGCCCGCATCGCCGAAGTTTCGTTTCGCGATGTGGACCACGGGCTGATCGAGGCGGTGAAATCGATGGGCGGCAACGGCTGGACGATCGTGCTGGACGTGCTGGTGCCCGAAGCCCTTCCGGGCCTCCTCGCCGGCTTCACCGCCACTATCGTAACAATGATCGGCGGTTCCGCCATGGCCGGTGCGATTGGTGGCGGCGGCCTCGGCGACCTGGCGATCCGTCACGGCTACCAACGTTTTGACACCGGCATCATGGCCGGGGTTATTGTCGTGCTGATCGCACTCGTTTCCATTGTGCAGCTTGGCGGCGACCGCCTCGCCCGCCGGTTCGATCATCGGTGAAACGGGGCTGGACTATCTTGAAGCCTGCCCCATCGTCATGGCCCGGTCTAAACAACAAGCCGGGCCATGACGATGGGCGGGCGACAAACCCGCCTACAACCCTGCGAACAGCGGCGTCGACAAATACCGTTCAGCGAACGAGGCCGCGATCCCGACGATCAGCTTGCCGGCATTTTCCTCCTGCCGCGCCAGATCGATCATGGCATGCAGCACCGCCCCGGAGGAAATCCCCACCGGCAACCCCTCGACCGCCGCACACCGCCGCGCCGCAGCGAAAGACTCCGCCTCCGACACGGTCCGTACGTCATCCAGAACGGACCGGTCCAGCACCGTCGGCGTGAACCCCGCCCCGATCCCCTGGATACGATGCGGCCCGGGACTGTCGCCCGACAGCACCGCGCTCTCCTGCGGCTCGACGCCCACGATCTTCAATCCCGGCCGCCGATGCTTCAGCCCGCGCCCGATCCCCGTCAGTGTGCCGCCGGTGCCGACGCCGCCGACGACGAAATCCACCAGCCCGTCGGTATCCGCCCAGATCTCCTCCGCCGTCGTCGCTTCATGCGCCGCCGGATTGGCCGGATTATCGAACTGCCGCGCGATCCAGGCGCCCTCCGTCCGGGCCAGAATCGCGTCCGCCCGGGCAATCGCGCCCGGCATCCCCAGCTTCGCGGGAGTCGACTCGACCTGCGCGCCCAGCAGGCGCAGCAGCTTGCGGCGCTCCACCGAGGCGCCCTCCGGCATCACCACGATCAGCTTGTAGCCTTTCGCCGCCGCCACGAACGCCAGCGCGATCCCGGTATTGCCCGATGTCGGCTCAACGATCGTCGTCTTGCCCGGCGCGATCTCGCCGGCCAGCTCCGCCGCCTCCACCATCGCCAGGCCGATACGGTCCTTCACCGAGCCGAGCGGATTGAAGAACTCGAGCTTGAATGCGATGTCGGCGTGCAGGTCTTCCGCCGCCTTCAGCCTCGGCAACTTCACCAGCGGCGTCCCGCCCACCAGGTCCAGCACGCTTTCGAACATATGCCCGCGCGGGATCACCGGCCGGTTCGGCAGCGGCGTAGGCGCAAACTGAGGGGACTCGTCGGCCACCTTCAGCGCTCGGCGAGGTCTCGGCATGTCAGATCACGAAGTTCAACGGCTCATTGACGGGCTTTCGCAGTCCGGCCGCGGCGGCGCGCTTCAACAGATCCTCGATGGTCAGGCTCTCGGCATGTGCCAAAAGCAATGCGTCGAACTCGCCCCAAAGCGGTTCGACCACCGCACGCTGCAGACGCCCGCTGAGGTCGAGGGCGCTTTCCTCCAGGCTGTGGAGGCCCACGGTAATAACATCTGAAACCTTGATCAGCCGCCCGGGCCGGCCGAGGCGGTAACCGCCATGCGGGCCGCGCGTGCTGTCAAGCAGCCGCTCGCGCGACAACGCCTGGAGCAAAGGCTCCAGCGTTCGCCGGGCCATGCCGGTGCGTTCGGCCAATTCGGCAGCATTCACAACGGTTTCGCTACCGCTGTGGAAGGCGATGTCAAGGACGATGGCCAGTGCGACCATTCCACGATCCCGGCGCGTGAGCAGCATGTTCGTGCTTTTCTTCCCGTAGAGATATTTCAATTACCGTATAGCGTGTCTCGTAGGATGTCTATCCCCTTGAAGCCCGATTCGCCGGATATCCATGCTCACATTCCCGATCAGCCCGGCTTCCAGCGCATAAGCCGCGCCTCGATCGCCGACGCGCCCAGGTTGATGGCAAAGCCGACGGCGCCGAGGATCAGAATGCCGAGCATAACCAGATCCATCTGAAACCGTTCCCGCCCGGCGATGATCAGCCCGCCGATGCCGGGACCCACGGTCATAAAGTACTCCGAACCAATGCTGGCGACCCAGGCGTAGATCAGCCCCAGATGCACCCCGGTCGCGATCGACGGCAGCGCGGAAGGCAAATACAGCCGAGTCACGAGTTGCCACCGTGTGAAGGTCAGCGCCCGCGCCACCTCCACCAGATGCGCGGAGGCGGCGCGCATGCCCTCCCGCGTGTTCAGCACCACCGGGATCAACGCGGCGGCGGCGATGAACACGACTTTGGCCGATTCGCCGACGCCGAACCAGATCGAGATCAGCGGTATCCAGGCCAGGATGGCGATCTGACGCAGCCCGTTGAAGCTGGGCATGAACAGGCGGTCCGCCACACGCGACAAACCGAGCGCGGTGCCGATGACCACGCCCAGGAAGCACCCGATGCAGAAGCCGGCCATGTCGCGGGCCAGGCTGGCGGCGAGGTTGCCCAACAGGCCCTCCCGGGTCACCTGATACACCGCGGTATGCGCGACCAGTTCCAGCGGTGGCAGGATGCGGGGATCGACCAGGCGAACATGGCTGGCGAACTCCCACAGCGCCAGCAGCAGCACCGGCAGCACAAGGCCGCGCAGCACGCGTTTCATGCCAGCCGCCACCGTTGCAGCCGATGTTCCGCCGCGGCCATGATGCGGTCCAGCGCAAAGCCGACGATGCCGATGACGATCATCGCCCCCATCATCGTATCCAGCCAGAACATCTGGCGGCCCCAGACCAGCAGGTAGCCAAGCCCCTCGGCCGAGGCGAGCAGTTCAACGGCGACCAGAGCGTTCCAGGCGTGCGTCAGGCCGTAGCGCAGCCCGGTGAAAATCGGCGGCACCGCGGCGGGCAGCACCACCTTGTGCAGCAATTGCCAGCGGCTGAAGCGGAACAGCGCGCCGACTTCGGCATAGGCCGGCGGCACGGCGCGGATGCCGGCGAAGGTGTTCAACGCAACCGGCACAAAAGCGGCCTTGGCGATCACCAGGATTTTCAGCGGTTCGCCAATGCCGACCAGCAGCATCAGGAAGGGAATCCACCCCAGGGTCGGCACCTGCGCGAACGCGGTGAACAGCGGCTTGACGTAGTGCTCGGCAGCGCGGGACAGGCCCATCGCGATCCCGAGCAGCAGCCCGAGCGCGCTGCCCGCCGCGAAGCCCTCAACCACGCGCAGCAGGCTGATCCCGGTGTTGGACGCGAGCTCTCCGGTGCCCGCGAGGTCCCACAGCGCAGAGCCGACCTCCGACGGCGCGGGCAGGATTTGCGGCGGCAGCCAGCCGAGGCGGGCGCTGATCGACCACAACGCCAGCAGCGACAGGGGGAACAGGAAAGCGATGCCGCCGCGGGGCAGACCCGGCCAGGGTGGCGCGGCTGCGGCGGCGAGCCGCATCTACGATCCGCCCTGAGGCTTGCCGTTGGCGTCGTAGCTGGTCCAGTAATGCTCCAGGCCAAGCTGCTTCAGCGCGACGTTCAGAAACTGCGCATCGAACCAGCCATCGATGCTGACTGTGCGGCGGATCAGGCCGTAGTCCTTGGCCTGCACCCCCTGGATGCGGTATTGCTCGATGATGTAGTCGTCCAGCAGCGGCGTGTTGCGGTATTTTAACGGCTGGTCAGCGAAGTCCGCGCGATAGACCGACACCGGGCGGCCGGTGCGCGACCAGATCTCGAACAGCGCTTCGCGGTTTTCTTCCTGGGACGACCAGTACGAAGCCTTGACGACCGCGGTGACAACGCGCTGGGTCAGGTCGGGGTGCGCCGAGACGAAACTATCCGCCGCGATCAGGGTTGACTGCCGCTCGAAGGCGGGATTGTCGCCCTTGGTGGAGTAAATGATCTTCGCCAGCCCCTGATCGGACAGCATCAGCAAGCCGTAATTGCCGAAAGCCGCATCGATGTTGTGCGTCGCCAGGGCGGCGTTGGCCGAGGGTTCGTCCATGTTGATGCCCTGCAGGTCGCGTTCGGTCAGGCCGTTCGCGGCCAGCACCTTGACCGCCGCGAGGTGGTTGTTGGTGCCGCGGAAGATTGCCACCTTGCGGCCCTTGAGGTCCTTGACCGTGTGGATATCGGACTCCGGCGGCGTCGCCAGATACATCGGCCCGTGCGCGCCGCCCGCTGCGAGGATGCGGGTCTTCAGGCCGTTCGCCCGCGCGATCACCTGCGGCAG
This sequence comes from uncultured Rhodopila sp., assembly GCA_903851415.1. Lineage (GTDB taxonomy): Bacteria > Pseudomonadota > Alphaproteobacteria > Acetobacterales > Acetobacteraceae > Rhodopila. The sequence continues at coordinate 27,795 of CAINOE010000019.1, forward strand.
GTCGCCCTGGGAGGCAAAGTCGAGCTGGCCGTTGGCAAATCCTTCGTTTACCGCCGGGCCGGCGCCCTTGAAGAAGAAGAACTCCACCTTGACGCCGGGCAGGTCTTTCAGTTCGTTTTCGATGTAGTGCTCCGCGTGGGCCGTCGCGATGGCGTTGCCGCCGGAGAACTGGCGGTTGTCGACGCCGACATTGGCGAAGCCGAAACGGATGGTGACGGGTTCGCCGGCCGCGGCGGGGCTGGTGGTTGCCATGGCGGCGAGGAGAAGGGCGATGCCGGGAAGCAACGAAAAGACCAGCCTTCCGGAGAGATGCATCCGAGGCGTGGTTCTCCGCTCGTCATGGCCCGGCCTGTCCGGGCCACCTATGCCAGCACGTGCCGCGACAGGTGGCCCGGACAAGCCGGGCCATGAGGAATGGGGAGCGCGGCGTCCGAACCCGGGCGCTTCGGCTGCTGCTCCGCGTCCACCCGTTCGTTTCATACCCTGCCATCCACCGTCGCAAAATCCCGTGCCACCGCCGCCGGCCGGTTTACCGCGCGCGGCGTATCGAACACCTGCGCGGCGATCGTCGCTTCCAGCGCCGTCATCACGCTGCTCCGCACAGCCGCCAGCGCCGCGCTGGTCCGGTCGCGCGGGCGCGGCTGCGTCACGTCGAACGACGCGGCGATCCGGCCGGGCCGCGGCGCCATGACCACCACACGGTCGCCGAGATAGACCGCTTCCTCGACATCATGCGTGACCAAAAGCATGGTGATCCGCTCGGCTGCCCAGATCCGCTGCAACTCATCCTGCAGCCGCGCCCGCGTCAGAGCGTCCAGCGCGCCGAACGGCTCATCCAGCAGCAGCACGCCCGGACGGTTCACCAGGCCCCGGGCGATCGCCACGCGTTGCGCCATCCCGCCGGAAAGCTGATGCGGATAGGCATCCTGAAACGCGCTCAGGCCAACCAGCGCGATGTGATCCAGCACCGCCCGCCGCTTCGCCGCTTTGCTCAGCCCGGCATTCAGCAACCCCAGCGCCACGTTTTGCGCCACGGTCAGCCAGGGAAACAGCCGGGGCTCCTGAAACACCAGCCCGCGTTCAAGGCTCGGTTCCGTCACACGCTTGCCGTCCAGGGCGATGCCGCCCCGGAAATCCGTATCCAGCCCGGCGATCAACCGCAGCAGGGTGGACTTGCCGCAGCCGCTGGCGCCGACGATCGTCAGGAACTCCCCCGGCGCGACGGACAGATCGACGGACTCCAGGACAAGCAGATCCGAGCCGTTGACCCGGAACTGCTTTGAGACGTCCTCGACCCGAAGCTCGCCCTGTCGCGCCATCGCCGGCTCAGGCAATCGCCGCCTGGCGGCGGGCAATCAGCGCGCTGCCCTCGAGCACCTCGAGCACATGGCCGTTTTTCACATACGGCGCGAGGGCGTCGCGGACCTCCAAAGCCATGTCCTTAAGCCGCGATCCCGGCCGCCCCTGCCACGCCCGGCCATAGGACAATGATCGGTCCACGATATGCTCGATACTGGTCTGCCGCTGCTCCAGAACGGCAACCCGTTCCAGATGACTGAACGCGGAGTCGAGCAGCACCGCTTCATGGTCCTTGTTGCGGTGAGTCTGCTCGCGCGCCGGATCTTCCGCGCCGTAATGATCCAGGATCGCCTGGAACGTGGCGAGCCAGGCGTTGGCCGGCACGGACGGGTAGGATTCCTGGAACAGCGCAACCGCGCCGGTCGGCTCGATCAGCGCATCCAACGCCTCCAGCGTGCGCGGACGATCCATCCAATGAAACGCGCGGCCGATGGTCACCAGATGCAGGCGGCCGAACCGGGGGCCCAGGTCGTTGGCACTGCCGTCCACGAACTCGATCTCCACCCCCGCCTTCTGCGCATTCCGCCGAGCGGCGTTCAGCATCGCCGGTTCCGGATCGACGCCGATGACCTTCTCCGCGAACGGATAGAAATCCAGCGCCAGGAACCCCGGCCCGGTGCCGAGGTCCAGCACCGTCTGCGATCCGTTCAACCCCACCAGATCGGCCACCCGCCGCGCCAGCAGCGGCGGGTAGGTGGGACGCCCGGTGGTGTAGAAATCCGCCAGGTCGCGGAAGCGGCCCGGGAACAGAACATCGGTATGCGACATGATGATTTGACCGTTCAGATCGGGCGATCGCCCTTGATGGTGACTCGGCTGCCGGAGCGCACCTGCGGGAAGTAGTCCCACATCGCGATGTGCTGCACCGCGCGGTTGTCCCAGAACGCAACCGAGTGCGGCTGCCAGCGGAACCGCACCTGGAAGGCCGGCCTGGTGCTGTGCTCGAACAGGAAATCCAGCACCGCGCGGCTTTCCTTCTCCGACAGCTCGTTGATGTGCAGGGTGAAGCCTTCGTTGACGAACAGCGCCCGGCGCTTGGTCACCGGATGGGTGCGCACCACCGGATGCACCGCCTGCGGGAACACCCGGTCGCGGTCGTCGATGCCCAGGATCCGGTTGGTCCGGCGATACGACCGGTCGCCGGAATGAGTCGCCGTCAGCCCGTCCAGGAACGACCGGAACGCCGGGCTGAGCGCCTCATACGCCGCATACTGGCTGGCGAAGATCGTGTCGCCTCCCGCGGGCGGAACGGTGTGCAGGTACAGGATGCTGCCCAGCGGCGGCTCGATGTCGCAGGACACGTCGGAGTGCCAACCCTCCCCCGCCACCCGCTTGGAATTGGCATCCGCATGAATCGGCAGGATCTCCGGATGACCCTCGGGACCGGGCGTGTTCGGGTGGATGTGCAGCTCCCCGAAATGCCGACCAAGCGTTTTCTGCTGATCCAGGCTGAGCTTTTGGTCGCGGAAGAACAGCACCTGATGCTCCGCCAGCGCGGTGTGCAGGTCATCGACCTGCTGGTTGCTGAGAGTCGCGGTCAGGTCGATGTTCGATATCTCCGCGCCGAGGCGGGGGGTCACCGGCTTGACCTCGATCGTGGCGTAGCTCATGGGTCGTATTCTCCCTTATGGATGATTTAGGCCAGAACGTCTTCGTAGACGCGGTTGGCGAACCTGTCCGCATTCACGCCGGGCTTCATCACGCCGACGGATTTCAGGTCGTTGACGTAGAAGGCGATTTCCTTTGCGAGATCGGTCTTCACCGGATGGTGGCCGCTGGTCACCGACTGAAGCATCACCGCCAGGTCGGAGGCCCGCTGTTTCGGCGCATAGGGCGCGTAGATTTCTCCCGATTCCGCCGGATTTTCGCTGGCCCATTGCGCGGCTTCGATCAGCGCCCTGGTGATGGCCGCCGCAACGGGCCGATCGGCGCGGATCAGGCTGCCGCGGATGCCCAGCACGCAACAGGCCAGGTTCTCGTAGCCGTTCTCCAGGTTGTTGGCGAATTCGATCAGGCCGTTGTCGCGCTTCAGAATGAACGCCAGCGGGTCGCCGGTGCTCAGCGCATCGATCTCGCCCTTCTTCACCGCCATGCCGAGCAGTTCGGGCGGGTACTGCTTCCACTCCACCTCGGTCAGCGGATCGATGCCCTTCTTTAACAAGACGATCGAGAAGAAGTTCTTGTCCACGCCATTGATGTCGCCGACGCCCAGACGCTTGCCGCGCAGGTCGCCGAGGCCCTTCAGTCCGGATTCCGGCGCGGCGAGAACGTGCATGCAGCCGCCATGCGTGCCGGCGGTCAGCTTGACGTCGAAGCCCTGCTCCATCGGCTTCAGCCAGCGCAGCGCCATGCCGACACCCGCATCGGCCTTGCCGGTGGAAATCGCCTCCAGCAGCAGGTCGGTCGAGCCGGCCCAGTTGACGAATTCCACGTCCAGGTTGTGCTTCGTGAAGAAGCCCTTCTTGTCCGCCACCGGCACCGCGATATGGCACAGTGCCGTCGGCATCCAGGCGAGGGTCACCTTGCGCGGCGGCCCGTCCAGCGGCGGCACCGCCGGTTCGCCGGCCAATGCCCGCGAGCCAACGCCAAGAGCGGCAGCCGAACCAAGCAGCTGCCGCCGTGAAAGAGTGAAATTCGAGCGCATCCGACATGCCTCCGGTAGACGGGACGACCGTCACACGTCCCGGTGGCGTGAGTCAATATCCTTATACGATGTCTATACGTTGAACGAGGCGTCGAAGCCCGCGGAGGCGTCATAGCGGCCTGGCAGAACGCCTTCCCGCGCATACAAATCCACCGTGTGCTGCTGATCCGCGATCATCTGCGCGTCGATCGGCACCGGCGCAAACCCCTGTGCGTTCAGGGTTTCGCGAGACACTTCATACGGCACCCCGGTTTCGTTCGCCCAGGCCGCGGCGTAGGCGTCCACGTTCGCCAGGCCCCAGATCTGCGCCGCCCGCAGACGGCGGATGAAGGCCTTCAGCAGGTCCCGCTTCTCGGCGATCGCCCGTTCGGTGGCGACGCAATAGCTCAGGCCGCTCATCAGCCCCCGCCCGTCCAGCAGGATGCGCGCCTTGTTCTGCGCCAGCGCCAGGTAGACATACTGGCTCCAGGTCGACCACGCATCGATCGCGCCCGACACGAACGCGGCCTTGGCGTCGGCCGGTGAGAGAAACACCAGGCGGATATCGGCAGGCGCCAGACCGGCGCGTTCGCGGGCCGCAACGACAAGATAATGCCCAACCGATCCCCGTCCGGTGCCGATGCTGCGCCCTTTGAGATCGGCGAAGCTTTGCGCGGTGGAGTTCTCCTGCACCAGCAGCGCCGTGCTGGAGCCGCTGGAGCGCGTGGCCGCGATGATCCTGGCGCGAACCCCGGCCGCGCGGGCAAACGCGAACGGCGCGTCGCCGACTCCGCCGCAATCGATCGCCCCGGCGTTCAACGCCTCCAGCAATGGCGCCGCGGCGGCGAAGATGTTCCATTCGACGGGGATTTCGGCATCGTCAAGCACCCCGGAGGCTGCCATGAGCGACCGCGTGCCGCCCTTCTGGTCGCCGAGACGCAGCACCGGCGACGCGCCGGCGGGCCGCGCGAACGCCGCGGAGACGCCCAGCGCGGCAAGCCGGCGCCTGGTGGGAAACCCGAGGGTCATGGCTGATCCATTATGAGAAATCGTTGAACACGTGTTTACATCACTTCATATAGTGGAATATCGTCCGGCACAATGCATAGCCAAAAGGGGATACAGACATGGCCGATCCGGATGCCGCCGCCGTCAACGCGCTTCGCCTCATCGGCCCTGATCCGGCGAACTGGGTGGCCGATCGGCCGGGGGTCGACCATAACGTGGTTCTGGTGGGGGGCGGACAGACCGGTTCGGCGCTGTCGTTCGCGCTGCGCCGCGCCGGCATCGGCAAGGTTTCGGTGATCGATGCGGCGGACGACGAAACCAGCGCCGGTGTCTGGCTGACCGCGGCGCGGATGAACCTGCTGCGCACTCCGAAGTCCCTGGTAGGGCCGGAACTCGGCATCCCGGCGCTGAGCTTCCAGGCGTGGCATGAAGCGCGCCATGGGCAATCGGCGTACGCCGCGATCGATCGCATCCCGCGCCTGCTGTGGGCCGAGTATTTGAGCTGGTACCGGCATTTCCTGAAAATTCCCGTGCGCTACCGCACGAAATTGTTGCGCATCGAACCGGCGGACGGGCTGTTCCGCCTGCACCTGGAGATCGAGGGTCAGCCCGCGATCGAAACCGCCCGCAAGATCGTGCTCGCCACCGGGTTTACCGGCAATGGCGGTCCGTATATTCCGCCGGTGCTGTCGGCCCTGCCCCGGACCGTGCTGGCGCATACGCAGGACCGCATCGAATTCGCCGCGCTGCGCGGCAAGACCGTCGCCGTGATCGGGGCCGCCGCCGCGGCGTTCGATGCGGCCGGCGTCGCGCTGGAGAACGGCGCCGCCGCGGTGCATCTGTTCGCGCGGCGGCCGCATATTGCGTCGGTTCCGATCACCCGGGTGCGGGGGTATCCGGGGGCGTATGACAATTACCGGCAGTTGCCGGACGCGATCCGCTGGCACCAGGCGATCCGCTTCCGCCGCACGGGATCCAACCCGACCATCGACGCGATCCAGCGCGCGGTGGCTTTCCCGAACTTCCATCTGCATCTCGCCGCCCCCTGGCACGATGCCCGGGTGGAGGGTCGCGAGGTCGTTGCCTACGCCGCCGACGGGACGTTCCACTTTGATTTCGTCATCGCCGGCACCGGGTATTTCGTGGACCCCGGGGTGCGGCCGGAGATCGCCGGCTTCGCGAACAAGATCCTGCTGTGGCGCGACCGCTATGCGCCGCCCGCGGATGAGCAGGATGCGTTCCTCGGCAGCCATCCGTATCTGGGAGAGGCGCACGAATACCTGGAGAAGCTCCCCGGCGAGGCGCCGTATCTGCGCGACATCCATGTTCACAACCCGGCCGGCTTTGTCAGCTTCGGATTGCCCATCGGCGATGTGCCGAGCATGCGGCGGGACATCCCGCTGGTGACGGCGCGGATCAGCCGGGACTTGTTCCTGGCCGATATCGACAGCCATGAACAGCGGATCACCGGGTCGATCGCGGCGGATTTCCCGGAGGAGATCTATGCGTCGGCCGTTTGGAAAGGGGCGCGATAGGCCTCAAAACCGTCATGGCCCGGCTCGTCCGGGCCACCTATGCCAGCACCCTGCCGCGATAGGTGGCCCGGACACGCCGGGCCATGACGATTACACAACGATGCCTCCACCGTTGCGGTCATCGCCGCTTGCCCGAAACGCCCAACTCCGCCTATCTTCGCGCAATACCGCTGGCGACCGCACATGGAGCCCGAGAACAAATGGCCGGCAAGTCCCGGGCGCGATGGGGCGACGGACGCATCGAAGTGTCCGCCAAGTGGGCGGATATCAGCGACGCCCTCGCCCAAAAATGGCCGCTGACCCGCATCTACGATCAGCACATCGACCAGACCAGGATCGGCTACAGCCAGTTCCGCAGGCTGGTGCACGACCGCCTCGAATCCGAGCGGTCCGCCATGGCATCATCGTCCGCCGCCAGCCCCGCTTCGCCGGCGGACGCCGTCCAGCCAATACGCTCGATTTTGGGAACCGCGCATGTCAGACACGATCAGGCCCGCAGAACCTTCGACTACGACCCGGCGGACAAAGCCGCGGACCGCGACAGGCTCATCGGCCGCGGCGGCAACCGAGGCGGCTAAGCGGCGCGATGTCCACTGCGTCATGCAGGGCAAGGGCGGTGTCGGCAAAAGCTTCATCGCCTCCCTGCTGATCCAGTGGCACCAGGCGAACAACCTGCCGGTGATGGCGTTCGACACCGACCCGATCAACCGTACGCTCAGCGCGTTCCCCGCGCTGGCGGCCACGCCGATACGGCTGCTCAACGAGGACAAGATCAATACGGATGGCGTGGATGGCCTGATCGAGGCGGCGGTGACCGGGGCCGCGGCCTCCGTCATCGACAACGGCGCCGCCAGCTTCCTGCCGATGGCGCGCTATCTCGTCAGCAACGACATCGCATCGATCCTGGAACAATATAACCGGCGCCTGGTGCTGCACACCGTTGTCGTCGGCGGACAGGTGGCGCTGGATACGCTGCGCGGCATGGCCGCCCTGCTCGGGCAGTTTCCCACCTCGGTTCCGGTCGTCGTCTGGGTGAACGCGTATAACGGGCCGTTCGAGGCGGACGGACTGACCTTTGAGGAGACGCGAGCCTACCAGGACAACAAGGCGCGGATCGCAGGCGTGGTGCACCTGGCACCGCTGGACCCGCTGACCCACGGCCGGGACGTGGCCACCATGCTGGCGCGTCAGGTCGTGTTCGACGAGGCGATCGCCAGTCCGGATTTCCGGATCGTCGCCAAGTCCAGGCTATCCCAGGTGCGCCGGGCGGTCTTCGACCAGCTCGACGCCGTCATGCGGTCGATCTGACCGATGGACCGGGAAACCCTGATCGGCATCGTCGAGAAGAAGCATCATTTCCGGATCGATCCGAACGATCCGGTTTTCGTTCTGGCGACGATCTCGGAAGTCATCCTGCAGGAGGCGCGGGAGGATCTGCAAAAGATCGTCGCCGAAGCGCTGACCCGGACCGCTGCGGCCAACGCGCAAACGGAAGCCGGGGCGCGGGAAAAGGCCGAGGCGATCGTTACCAAGGCCGGCGAATGGGCGGCGGAGCGGATCACGCAGGCGGGCGAAACCGCGGCGACGAGACTCCTGACCGATGCGCAGAAGTTGCAGGTCCAGTCCGCCATCGCCTCGCAGCGCATCTGGCGGGCGACGATGGCCGCCGTGGTGTGCTCCCTGGCGGCGCTGGCGGCGGCGGTGAGCGCACTCGTGAGACTGTGGTTCGGCTAAAGCAGGCGGCTCCGCGACATCCGTCCGACAGTGCCGATTGTCGGATTGTTATATTCCGAACACCCGATTCCCGCCATGCCCGCCATTCTGCGCTGTATGGGTTGTGGCATAGCGTTTGCTGAGAACCCCGGGGCACGCAACCGGGAGAGCCACGATGTCGGTGCAGGAACGCCTGTCAGCCTCCATCGCCAAACGCGCCTACATGGCGTCGTATCGCGAGACGGACGCAGGTCAGTCTCCGGGGCGGCCGGCGGCGCTGGTGCTGGGAACCGGGGACATCGCCTCCGCGATCGGGCGGGAGCTGTTCGATCTCGGCTGGGCCGTGGTGTTGCTGCGCGATCATGCGGTCCCGGTGCTGCGGCGCGGCATGGCGTTCGACGATGCGCTGGAGAGCGGTGCCGCCGAACTGGATGGGGTGAAGGCGGTCGCGGCGGCATCGGCGGATGCCCTGCCGGGGCTGCTGCGGGCGCGCCGCGGGGTGGTGGTGGCGAACCTCGATACCGCCGTGGCCGCCGCTTCCTGTGGGGAGGCGCCGGCCGCCATGATCGATGCGCGGATGCGGAAATACGCCATGCCGGCCGACATCCGCCCGCTTGCCGCCTGCACCGTCGGCGTCGGACCGGGTTTCGTGGCCGGGGGCAATGTCCACCTCGCGATCGAAACGCTGCCCGGGCAGGAGGGCGATGTGGTGACCCGGGGCACCACGGCGAACCCCACCGGGAAGGCCGTGCCGCTGGGCGGCGCGGGGTCAGAACGTTTCGTTTATGCGCCGATCGCCGGGCCGTGGCAGCCGGGGGTTCCACTTGGGACGTGGCTGGAGGCCGGCCGGACAATCGGGACACTGGGAGGCGAACCCGTCTGCGCCCCCATAGCCGGCTGCGTGCGGGGGATGGTGCGGGCCGCCCCTGGCGGAGTTGCGCGCGGCAGCAAGCTGATGGAGATCGACCCCCGCCCGGACGCCACCTACATCGGCGTGCCGCCGCGTGCCCGCCGCATCGCCGCGGGCGTGGAAACCGCCCTCGCCCCCCTGACGCTGAGCCGGATCGTCGCGCGCGCCTGAGTAGCCCATCCGTCACGGCCCGGCTTGTCCGGGCCACCTCTCGCCGCGCGTGCTGGAAGAGGTGGCCCGGACAAGCCGGGCCATGCCGTTTTGCGGACGCGATGAGCGGTCGCGCCGTCTCAGGCCCTTTCCGCCGCGGCGTTCACGCCCAGAACGACATCTTCCGCCCAGTCGGCGATCGCCATCGGCGACGGCAACAGCAACGGCGCGGGACCGCCGAGAAAGCCTTCGAGATCGTCCAGTAATGAATACCGCAGCGGGATAACCACCGCGGCACCGGAACAGATGGCGTCGGCGATTTCCGCCCGCATGCCGCTGCCGTCCGCCTCGGCGTTGCCGAAGCGGCTGACCAGGATGACGTCCGCACCGGACCCGACCGCGCGCTGCAGCAGGCAGGCTGACCGCGCCAGGGCATCCGGGTCGAGCATGCACGCCACCGCCCCCGGGCCGCGCGGCTGATCGAGGCGGATCGTCTGGCCGGTCGAGATATCCTCCACCCACATGCTGCGCTTGCCGTTCGGCAGCCGCTCCCCGAACCGCTGCAGCAGGCCGGCGACGGAGAGTCCCTGCGCCCGGATCAGGTCGATCGAGGCGGCCAGGATTGGATCGACTTCGAGCGTCTTGTCGTACAGCAGGACGCCGACCTTGGCAGCCGGGTCCAGGCTAGAAAACGGGTCGCTGGTGGTCATCAGAAGGTTCATGGTGAGCCGATCCTCGCACGATGTCCGGAGGCGCTCGGGCCGGCGCGACACCGGTGTGAGTTTTTGGGCCCGCATTGAGCCCGCGTGCAAAAATTATGCCGCCGTGCGGCCGATGTTTGGCGCATTGTTGACCGGCCCACGGAAAGTTCAAAACGCGCAGCGTTGCCCGGCCGATCGGCGTTGTTGTAGTCAGTCCAACATAACGCTGCATGCGGGGCCGGGGATAATGACGTATCATGCTACAATAAAAGATCTCCTGCCGTACCTCTACACCGTTGAGACCAACCTTGCCGGCATCCTCGATGATTGCGGCTATCAGTTCGCGCCGGTGCTGATCGCCGGCCAGGTGGGCGATCCCGGTATCTACAATCTGCCATCGACCACACCGGTCACCACGGAAAGCGTAACGTACCTGGCCTCGGGCGTTCCGGTCAGCGATACCTACACCGGAACGACCCTGTGGGATCTGCTGAACTATGCAGGCGGCGTCACGACAACGACGGCGAAGAACGACATTCTCAGCAAGTATGTCATCGCCACCGGCTCCGACGGCTACCAGGCGGTGTTTTCCCCGGGAGAGATCGATCCGTCGTTCGGCAATCAACCCGTTCTCGTCGCTTATTCGGATACCGCCGGCCAGCTTGGCCCGAACGGCAGCGACGGACTGGCGCGGGTCGTGGTGCCGGGCGACATCGCGGGCGGGCGTTACGTTTCGGATCTGGTCAGCCTGAAGGTGGAGAGCCTGCCGGAGCCCGGTCCCGGTGGCGCGGGAGGCATTTCGCCGCAGGCGACCCTGTCGGGCGCGGTGGCGGACCCGACGATCGTCACGCCGGAAACCCTGATCGCGCTGAACCAGTCGACCACCGAAACGGCGACCTATCTGGCGGGGGGAACCCCGGTCACCGACACCTATACCGGCGTGTCGCTATGGACGCTGATCCAGGACGCCGGGCTGCTGACCGACCCGGCGGTCAAGAACGATCTGCTCGGCTTCGCGGTGGTTGCGACGGGCAGCGACGGATACCGCGCGATCATTTCGTTGGGCGAAATCGCGCCGAATTTCGGCAACCAGCCGGACCTGGTGGCTTATTCCGACACCGGCGGCCAACTCGGACCGGGCGGCGCGGACGGGGCGCTGCGGCTGATCGTTCCGGGCGACGCGGCGGGCGGCCGTTACGTTTCCAATCTGGTCAGCCTGCAGGTGATCGATGCGACGGCCGCGGCGCACCTGTCTTCCTGACGGCTACAGCCCGGTTGTCAGCACCATGCGGAACCGGGCCGCGCCGCTCATCATCCGCTCGTAGGCCTCGGGCGCGTGCTCCAGCGGCATCGTCTCGATCATTGGACGGATGCCCGTCAGCGCGCTGAACCCCATCGTATCCTCGGAATCGATCGACGTGCCCGAGGGCCAGCCCTGAACCGAGCGCCGCTGCGGGATGAGCGCCAACGGCGGCACCTCGATCGGCTCCATTGAGGCCCCGACAACGACCAGCCTGCCATCGACGCCAAGGCCGCCGATGGCGGCGCTCATGGCTTTCGGGCTGGTCACAGTGGCGAGGATCACGCGCGCGCCGCCCAACTTCGTCAGCTCGCCGGCCACATCAGCCGTATTGCTATCGAGATAAACCCGCGCACCGAGCTGCCGCGCCAGGGGTTCCTTGTCCGCGCCTCGCGCAATCGCGACGGTGCGGCAGCCCATTTTGGCAGCGAACTGAACGCCGAGATGCCCCAATCCGCCGATGCCCAGGATGGCAACGAGATCGCCGGCCCTCAGGCCGCTGTGGCGCAACGCGTTGAAGGTGGTGATGCCGGCGCACAGCAGCGGAGCGGCTTCGGCCGGCGTCAGCTCATCCGGCACGGCGGCCAGCGCCTCGAACGGCGCGATCATGTAATCGGCATAGCCGCCGTCATAGGTAATACCGGGGATCTGGCCGTTTACGCAGGTAATGAAATCGCCCCGCCGGCAGGACGTGCAATGCCCGCAATGGCCGCCGTGCCAGCCAACGCCGGCGCGTTGGCCGGGCTGCCAGTCGGGCACGTCCGGGCCGATTGCGTCGATGACGCCAACGACTTCATGCCCCGGCACGCGCGGAAACCGGATGCCGGGGAAAGCGCCCAGCTTGGTGAACGAGTCGCTGTGACAGACTCCGCAGGCCTGCACCTTGATTCGGACGTGGCGTGCGGGAGGATCGGGAATGGCGCGCTCGACGAGTTCGAAGGGGCCGTTCGCGCTGGTAACCTGTACTGCTCGCATTGGGGGCAACTCCAAGACCCGAGGTTAATCCGGAGTTAGTTGGGGGTAATGACAGGGCGTTCCAGGGAAACCTTCGTGAGCTGTCTCATCTCGCGCGCCGGAACCAGCCGAGCAGCCCCAGCCCCGCGGCAAGCAGCGTCAACGATGCCGGCTCCGGAACGTCCGAGACGATGATCGCATCGACGTTGGATACCCAGCGCCCGTGCTTGTTGTCGCCGGGCAGGATGGTCCGGGCCACGCCGTCGCCCGGAAAGTCGGTGCCGGTATCGGCGTACGGAAGCAGATCACCCGCGTTGCCATTCAGGCTCGGGTCGAGTTCCGCGAGCGAATAGACGACTTCGTAACCGTCGGTCGCCTGCGCCACGACGATCTGGCCCGTGACATTGCTGTCGCCGGAATTGATGAACGAGAACAGCGGCACGCCCGTATAGGTGTCGCCGGAGACCGTTTTGGTCACCGATGTGAAATCCGCGATCAGGTCCGCGGCGGAGTAGGTCCCCGGCCTGCTGACCGTGCCGGAAAGCTGCACGCCGGTGGACACGCCGCTGCCGCCGGAGGGCAGCGCCGGGACCGCCATCAGTTGCAGGCTGGTCAGATTCGTCAGGTCGCGGCCGGGCGCGCCGGTCACGACAAGTTCCGGCGTCGCGAGCGCGCTTCCGCCGTTGTGCTGATACGCGATGAAAGCCGAGGTCGTGCCGAAGTTCGGATCGACTTCACCCAACGAAACGACCGACTGCTGGCCCGTGGCACTCGTGCCAACGACGTAATAGCGCAGGATCGCATTCTTGCTGTTGTCGCCAGCCGGGGTGCTGGTGAGGACACCGCCGGTGCCGCCACCCAGCAAGCCCCAGAGCGACACGCCCGTCAGGCTTCCGTCCGTGGCTGTGCCGTCGCTGACACCGGCCGCTTCCAGAGCCGAAATCGAATAGCTGCCGGCGTTGCTGTCAGGCCCGGACAGGGCGACATCGGCGCGTGCCGGGCCGCCCGCCAGGCCGATCAACACGCCGGCCGCCGCTGTCATGACAAATGCCGGACGCATGGGAACCCCAATCGTTATGTTTCCTGAAACACAACGATACGAGTGCCCCGGCGGTTGTCAATGCCCCCCGGCGGTCAGTCGGTCTTGATCCAGACCGACTTCGTGTTGAGGTACTCCTCCAGATGCTGCACGCCGCCCTCGCGGCCATACCCGCTCATTTTGTAGCCGCCGAACGGGACCGCCGGGTCCATCGCCTGGTAGCAGTTGATCCAAACCGACCCGGCGCGGATCGCCCGCGCCAACCGGTGCGCCTTGCCGACGTCGCGGGTCCACACGCCGCTGCCGAGGCCGAACTGCGTCTTGTTGCCGCGCGCGATCACCTCCTCGATGTCGGTGAACGGGATGGCGGAGATCACCGGGCCGAAGATCTCCTCCTGCGCGATGCGCATGTCGTCACGGACATCGGCGAACACTGTCGGCGGCACGAAATAGCCTTTCGCCAGCGGGCCATCCGTCAGCCGCTCGCCGCCCGACAGCGGACGCGCGCCCTCCTGCCGGCCGATGTCCAGATAGCCGGTGACCCGTTTCAGTTGCTCCGGCGACACCAGGGGGCCAACCTGGGTGTCCGGATCGCGGCCGTCGCCGATACGCAGCGTCTTGCCGAACTCAGCGACGCGCCCGACGAACTCGTCGTAGACTTTCTGCTCCACGAACAGCCGCGTGCCGGCGCTGCAGATCTGGCCGGAGTTGGCGAACACCGCCATCCCCGCGCCCGGCACCGCCTGCGTCAGATCGGCGTCGGCGAACACGATGTCCGGCGACTTGCCGCCCAGTTCCAGCGACACGCGCTTCAGATTGCCCGCCGAGGCGCGCACGATCGCCTGGCCCGTCACATGCGAGCCGGTGAACGCCACCTTGTCCACGTCCGGATGCGATGCCAGCGCGGCGCCTGCCGTCTCGCCAAATCCGGGCACCACGTTCACCACGCCCGGCGGCACCCCTGCCTCCAGGCACAGTTCGCCGAGGCGCAGCGGCGTCAGCGGCGCCTCCTCGGCCGGCTTCAGCACCACCGTGCAGCCGGTCGCCAAAGCGGGGCCGAGCTTCCAGATCGAGGAGCCCAGCGGCGCATTCCAGGGGATGATGGCGCCGACGACGCCGACAGGTTCCTTCAGGGTGAAGGAGACGAATTCGCCCGGCAGCGAGTTGTCGATCGTCTCGCCGTGCAATGCGGTCGCCATGCCGGCATAGAACCGCAGCATGCCGACCGCCCGGTTGCGGTTGTTGCGGGTGCGGGTGATCGGCGCGCCCATGTCGAGCGTGTCGAGCGCGGCCAGTTCCTCGATATTCTGTTCCACCAGTTCGGCGAGCCTGATCAGGATCAGTTGCCGCTGCGCCGGCTTGACCTTGCTCCAGGGGCCGTTGAATGCCTCGCGGGCCGCGGCGACGGCGCGATCGATGTCCTCGGCATCGCCTTCCGCCACGTTGGCGAGCAGTTCGCCGGTGGCGGGGTTGCGGGTCTCGAACGTCTTGCCGGAGGCGGCTTCCAGCCACTTGCCGCCGATAAGCATGCGCTTGGTCTTGCCGTCCAGGAACGGATGGATCCGGGTCATGTCGTTCATCGGTTGGGTCTCCTCACCGGTATTACACTTGTTTCCCGCCGGCTCGCCAAGAACGTTTCCGCTTGGCAGACGCGGTTTTCCGGGCCACTATCGCTGTAGCCAATCGTATACTACGCTACGGTGCCGAGTAAGGCAAACCGGCGGACCCAACCAGGACGGACCATGAGCGGAGCAGGCCTTTCCATCGCGATCAAGAACGCGGCCAACAGCTCGGTGTTGCCGCGCCAGATGGATTTTCGCCCGGTCCCCGCGACGATCCTGATCAAGCGCGAGGCGGCGCCGCGGCGCACCAAGATCTGGGAGTTCAGCACCAACCTGCACTGCTCGATCGTCGGCACCTGCCTGTCCACCACGGAATTGCGGTCGGTTCTGAAGAAGTTCGGCATGGCGGCGGACGGCTGCACCGATCATGACCTGCACGCCGTCGCGGTCAGCCTCGCGAGCCGGCGGGACGATGCCGCGCGGCAGTTGAACAAGGTGCTGGACCAGCGGCACAAGCTGGCGGTCAGCCAGTTTGCCAAGGCGGACGGCGAACCGGCGGTGCGCACCCTGTGGCGGGAGGCGGTGAAGCGCGGCGAAATCCCCGGCGCCTACTGGGCGACGCTGACGCATCCGGCCACCACCCAGGCGCTGGTGCGCGAGGCGTTCGGGGAGGTGCATATGCTGTCGCACCTCAAGGGTTCAGCCAATCGCGCGGATATCAAGCGGCTCTGCATGCTGGAATCGGAGAAGGCGGCGCTGGAGGCGAAGGTGCAGCGCCAGCAGCAGGCGCTGCATGAGGCTGTCGTTGTCCGCGATCGTCAGATCCACGACCTGCGCCAGGCGTTGACGCAGAAGATCGTCGCCTCGCCGTCCGAACCTGTGGCGGAGGACAGCGCCGCGTTGCGCGACCTGGTGGCCGATCTGGAGCGCCGCCTGTCCACGCATGCGCGCCGCCGGGCGGCCATGGAGGAGAGGCTGGCGGCGGCTCAGGCGATGGCGGAGCGCGAGGCGGCGGCCCGCGCGGCGGCGGAAAAAGACCGCGACGCCATGCGGCATGAACTTAACGTGATCGAAGCGATTTTGGCGCCGCCGGTCGAAGCCTCGGGCGCGCGGCCGGAGGCCCGCCTGGCTGGCGTTGTGCTGCTGTACGTTGGCGGCCGGCCGAACCAGTTCGCGCCGATGCGGGCGGCGGTCGAGCGGCTGGGCGCGACGCTGCTGCACCATGACGGCGGCATCGAAAACCAGTCCGCGCTGCTGCATGGCCTGGCCAGCCGGGCGGACGTGGTCCTTTTTCCGGTCGACTGCATCAGCCATGAGGCCGTGAATACGGTCAAGGCACTCTGCCGCCAGAGCGGAAAGCGCTACATTCCGTTGCGCTCAGCCAGCATCACGTCGCTGCTGACAGCCCTTCAGGCGCCGGAAATGACGGCCTTGCCGGTGGCGGGATGATCAGATCCCGATCATCACGTCGGATGACTTGATCACGGCAAACGCCTTCTGACCGGCCTTCAGGCCGAGCTCCTCGACCGATTCGTTGGTGATGGAGGCGGTGATGAGCACTGTCGGCGAAATCTCGATGGTCACGTGCGAGGTCGTGGCGCCGGGCTTGACGTCCTTGATCGTTCCGGGGATCTGGTTGCGAGCGGACAGCTTCATGGGTCGGACTCCTGTTTGGTGGCGCGCCCCTTGCCAGTGCAGGCTCGGTTCAGCGCCTGGAGGTGTTTACGCGCAGCCAGCGCGGTGTCCATCTCTATCGCGCGGTAACTGTTCACGACAGCCTTGCCCGCCTTGGTCAGGACGGTGCCACCGCCGCCGCTGCCGCCCGCGGCGGTTTCGACAACGGGCGTGCCGAGGGTGCGGTTCAGGTCCTCGACCAGTTCCCAGGTGCGGCGATACGACATTTTCAGCGCGCGCCCGGCGGCGGAGATCGAGCCGGAGCGCTCGATTTCCTCCAGCACGGCGATCTTGCCGGGTCCGATGCGCGCGCCCGACGCCAGGTCGATTCGGATACTAAGCCGATCGGCTTTAGGGGACTCGGATCGGGTGGAGGATCGTTTTGCCATCGCGGCGTAAGAGACCACATCGGATGGAGAATGATCAATCTCGTGGCTGCGGTTGAGGGGGGCCGCGGCCATCAGGATAAAGCGAAACGCGGAGCGGGCCCCCGATCCTGATGCGGACGGAGGCTCCATGCGGCGTTTCCGCACGCGCGGGTGGTCCAACTTTCTGATCCTATGGCCGGCTGTGATTGATTCAGGTCAATGATGCGGCCGGTGATTCGTCAGCACAGCGACCGGGATCAGTTTATGCCGCCGATAAAATTTGGCGGCATGGTCAACGGGAGATGCCAGTGTCCGCCGAACCGCGCCTGATGCTTGTGCTCAACAGTGGGTCGTCCTCACTGAAATTCGCTGTCCATGACACCGAGCATCCCACTCCGCTGCTGTTCGGCCTGGCCGAGCGGCTGGGCGGGGAGAATGCCGTGATCACCTTCAGGGAGGCGGATCGCAAGAAAGTGCTTCCGCTTGAAGCCGCCAATCACACCGCCGCGCTGGATGCTCTGCTCGCCGAACTGTCGCACCACGGCTGGCTCGACCGGCTCGCCGCCGTGGGTCACCGGGTGGCGCACGGAGGTGAGCGTTTCACTCATTCGACCCTGATCACACCTGACGTCATCGCCGATATCGACGCCTGCAGCGCGCTCGCCCCGCTGCACAATCCGGCGGCGGTGCTGGGCATCCGCATGGCGCTGGCGCGGCTGCCGAATATCCCGCACGCTGCCGTGTTCGACACCGCTTTCCACCAGACCCTCAAGCCCGAGGCGTATCTCTACGCGCTGCCGATGTCGCTGTATCGCGAGCAACGCGTGCGGCGGTACGGCTTCCACGGCACCAGCTACCGTTTTGTGGCGCGGGAGGCCGTGCGTCTGCTGGGTCTCGATCCGGCGGATCATGGGCTGGTCATCGCGCATCTCGGCAACGGCGCCTCGGCGACCGCGGTGCAGGACGGGCAGAGTGTGGACACCAGTATGGGCATGACGCCGCTGGAGGGGCTGGTGATGGGGACGCGCTCCGGCGACGTCGATCCCGGGGCGCTGCTGCACATCATGCGCATGCTCGGCCTGAGTGTGGACCAGTTGGACGCGCTGCTGAACAAGCAAAGCGGGCTGCTGGGGCTGTCGGAACTGTCCAACGACTGCCGCGAACTGGAAGCCGCGGCGGAACGCGGACATGCCGGCGCGCAGTTTGGCCTGGAGGTATTCGTGCACCGGTTGGCACGCTATGTCGGCGGCCTGGCGATGTCGCTGCGGCGGCTCGACGCGGTGGTGTTCACCGGCGGCATCGGCGAGAATTCGGTGCGGATGCGGGCCATGACCGTCACCCGGCTGCGCGCGCTGGGCCTGACGCTGGACGAGGCGACCAACGCGGTGACGACCGGCGGACAAGCGGGTCTGATCAGCGCTGTTGGCTCGTCCGCCCGCATCGCCGTGGTGCCGACCAATGAGGAATGGATGATCGTTTGCGACACCGCCGAGCTGGCGGACCGGGCTGTGCTGGAATCCGCGTGATATGGCCGGTCATCGCTTCTTTCTCGCCGCGTTCACCCCGAGTTCCGGGCTGACCTCGATGGCGCTCGGACTGGTGCAGGCGCTGCGGCGGGACCGCGTCGCCGTCGGCTTCGTCAAGCCGATCGCGCAGCCGGATGATCGGGGGAGTGCGGATCTGGATGCGGATTTCGCCCGGTCGCTGCTGGACCTGGATGTGCCGGCGCCGATGTCGTTCGCGGATGCCGAGACCCGGGTGCGGGCCGGCGACCTCGACGGCTTGCTGCAGGACCTCGTCGCGGTGGTGGAGGCCGCCGGGGCGGGCTGCGATGCGGTGGTGGTGGAAGGGCTGATCCCGGACCCGGGCTTGCAGATCGCCACGCGGCTGAATGCCGCGATGGCGCGGGCGTTCTCGGCGACGCTGATCCCGGTGCTGTGCGGCAAGCGCCACGATCCGGCGGCGCTGGCGGCGATCGTCGATCTCGCCATGCATCAGTATGCCGAAAGCGAGGAGGCGCCACCGCTGGCCGGCGTGCTGATCAACCGCCTGAATGCGGGCGATCACCCGGTGCTGCCGGCGACTCTGCCCGTCGCGGGCGGCGCCGTGCCGATCCTGGGGGACGTGCCGTATGAGCCGCGGCTGGGGGCGCTGCGGCTGCGCGACGTGCAGGACGCGCTCGGCCTTGGGGTGGAGCGCGCCGGGGCGCTGGCGCATACCCGCGTGCATAACTTCCTGATCGCCGGCAGCGGCGTCGAGGGCGTCATCGATCGGCTGCGTCCCGGCGCGCTGGTGGTGACGGCCGGCGAACGCAGCGACATCGTGCTGGCCAGCGGGCTGGTGTATCTGCAGGGCATGCCGCTGGCCGGCCTGCTGCTGACCTGCGGCAGCAAGCTGTCGCACCATGTCGCGGAATTGCTGAACGGTCCCGGGCTTGCGGACCTGCCAATCCTGACCACGGACGAGGACACCTTCACGACCGGCGCGCATCTGGGCGAGCTGTCGCACGACGTGCGGGCGGACGATACCGAGCGCATGGACCAGGTGCTGTCGCACGCGGCCGAGCATATCGATACGACCGCGCTGCTGGCGCATATCGGCCGGGCCGGGCGGCTGCGCATGCCTCCGCCTGCGTTCCGCCACCGCCTGGTGCAATCGGCGCGCGCGGCGAACAAGCGCATCGTGCTGCCTGAGGGCGATGAGCCGCGCACGGTGCAGGCGGCGGTGATCTGCCAGCAGAAGGGCATCGCGCGCTGCGTGCTGCTGGGCGACCCGGCGGTGGTCCGGCACCTTGCCGAGGCTCAAGGGCTGGTGCTGCCGGATGACCTGGAGATCATCGACCCGGTGGCGATCCGCGGGCGCTATGTGGCGCCGATGTGCGAGCTGCGGCGCGCAAAGGGGATGCTGCCGGTGGAAGCGGAGCAGCAGCTTGAGGACAACGTGGTGCTCGGCACGATGATGCTGGCGCTGGACGAGGTGGACGGGCTGGTGTCGGGGGCGGTGCATACGACGGCCAATACGATCCGGCCGGCGTTCCAGTTGATCCGGACTCCGCCGGGGGTGACGACGGTGTCGAGCGTGTTCTTCATGCTGATGCCGAACGAGGTGCTTGTGTACGGCGATTGCGCTGTGAATCCGGACCCGACGGCGGAGGAATTAGCCGACATTGCGGTGCAGTCGGCGGATTCAGCGAAGGCGTTCGGGGTGGAGCCTCGGGTGGCGATGATTTCGTATTCCACCGGGACGTCGGGGAAGGGTGCCGATGTGGACAAGGTGGTGCGGGCGTTGGCTCTGGCGAAGGCGAAGCGGCCGGATCTGCTGATCGATGGGCCGTTGCAGTACGATGCGGCGAGTGTCGCGAGTGTGGGCAAGCAGAAGGCGCCGGATAGTCTGGTGGCGGGGCGGGCGACGGTGTTTGTTTTCCCGGATCTCAATACGGGGAACACGACGTATAAGGCGGTGCAGCGATCCGCTCATGTGGTGAGCGTGGGGCCGCTGCTGCAGGGGTTGCGCAAGCCGGTGAACGATTTGTCGCGGGGGGCGCTGGTGGATGATATTGTTTATACGATTGCGCTGACGGCTATTCAGGCGACGCAGACGCAGGGGGCGGCGGTGGCACGGGAGGCGTTGGAGAAGGTTCCGGCGTAGGGGAGGCGATGACCGGCAGACAGGAGAGAACCAAGACTGGCACGTTCAAGGAGTTCAAGGACTTCACACTGGCGGTTGCCCGTGGTGAGCGCCGCGTCGAGCCGAACGAGCCGAAGATCTTGATTGAAACGCCAGCTGGCGACACCGGCTCCGAAGCGCGCCGGCAAGCCGCGGGGTCTCGCCTTGGAGGCTAGAGAGCGGCACGGCACGCCTCTTCGATCTTCGCGGCGAGCGGGCGAGATTCCATGTTGCCCTCACGTCGCAGGCTTTCGGCGACCACAAGCGCCTGGGCGATCGTCGGGTTATGGCTCGGGTTGCGGTTCCAAAGTGCCACGGCGCCGAAGGCGCTGAAAGCTTCGCGGTAGAGAGCGGCGGCCCTGTCCGGGCTGGCCGCCCGGCGGCGTCCGAATCGGTATCAGCGACTTGAGCTGCACATGCCGGCCCGTCTTTTGCTGCACCGTGATCGCTCGCATCACTCCATTACGACCTAAAGCTAATGCTCCCACTTGCTCGATCCTCCGGCTTACGATATTATTGCCTCCTGTTTGACCTAGGTTGGCATGATGGCGACTCCTTCTGATAAGCTTAGCCGGTTACGCGGAATGCTGGGAAAGGTCGCCGATACGGCGACCGTTGGCGGCATTTCAATCATAGGTTCTGCCGGAGAGTTCTTGGCAGAGCGGCTCCTTGATGAGCTGAAACTCGCTTGGATCAAGACAGTCCAAGATCAGAACGTCTATAGCGCAGTGCTACGCGACACGGTCAAGGCTTCACGTCCGGACTATATTGTCAAACTTGATGATGATAACATCTTCATAGACGCTAAGAATCTCTCAAGAACTACCGACAACGGGGGCACAATAGGCTTCTCCATAGGATGCTGCGAGCGCGACCGGCTTATCGAAGCCGAGAAATACTTCGGATTGTCCGTGATTATCCTTGTGTGGGATAGGAGCGATTCGGATTTTACCTACGCATTTTCCGTGCCCTCGGAGTTTACGTCAAGTAAAATCGTTATGAACCGCCCCTGCTATGAGGCGCTGTTCGAGACCGGAGCCTTCCACCAGCTGAAGCTATAGATAGTGATTGGTGCCCGGCGGCCCGAACTTGATTCATTTTTAGCCCTGATTCAGGTCGTCGAGCCGTGCGAGAATATCCGCCATCACAAAATCCTTCGGCCAAACCCATGCGTTTGCGTCGCGGATAAGCGCGATCAACCTCTCAAGGCTCGTTATAAAACTGGTTTGCGAACAGAAGTGATGTGCGAAAACGCAGAATGAAGGGTAGTCCATGACGATCATACCATCAACGATACCCGCCATGCTTCCGCACGCCTCCAGATAAGTGGCGCCCTCATTATCGAATAGTTCCTTAATAACGACAATACCGATTAGCGTGCGGCCGTCGGTGCATACATCCCAATTCTGTGTGTTGACGACCAGATCTGCCATCTGCTGGCGCATCAAAAACCGGGCGGCGCCGCGGACTTGTCGGAGCGCATCCGCGAGTTGCCTATGCGACGCGCGGCGCTTGCGCTCAAGCGCTCGGGCCAAGCTGGTTTCGGTATTCGGACTGTCCTTTGCTTGCACCAGTAGTATATGGCTTTCGGTGACGACCAGGACATCGAGAATTTCCTTGTTAGTGTCTCGGCGGCGGGGGTTCAACGCAACCTGATCGGCGCCGAATGCTCGCCGCAACCCGGCGACGATATCACTTTCCTGAAAATAGCCGGGATCGGTGCGCGTGAGGCTATCGTGGCTGAAACCGGTGCTCCCGCGATAGTCGTTACCGTCAATGGTCAAATCCATAATGAAGATGTCATCAGGCATAAGTGCTTTCTCGAACACTATCCGGATCGCCGCTTCATCGTCAGCGCGCGTCCTAAGGCCAAACCATCCTCTTACCGCAGTGAGCATCACCTTCGCTGTCTCGGGATGATAAGTCAACAGGCCGAATTCAGTTCCATTGAAGAGGCAACTTCCGCCGTCTTCGACCACAGCGTGATAGCTCATCAATTCCCGACTTCTATCATCGAAAAAATAGACATCAAATTCATCATAGGCCAGCAATTCGAGAAGGTCTCTGGAATGCTGATCGTCTGCGAAAAGCAGAGATGCAATGATCAGAGGCTCATCGCTATCGTCAAAAAAGGCCGAGATTAGAGAAATAGTCAAACCAGATGTCGACATAAGCGGCGCGACGTAGCACGAGAAACCTCCATTCATTCTTGCCGCAAGAATTGCTTCCTTTTGGGCCTTCACCACTAGGGAGAGGAGGCCCGTTTCGGCATGACGAAAAGTGAGCAGCCCGCCAGCAAAGGATCGTATCGTCGGGATAATCTCGGCATGCAAGACCGTCAGCATAGCGTCGCTCCGCCTTGGTTAGTCATTTTCTATCGTGTTCATGAGCGGTGTTGGGACAGAAGCGCAGCCTATAAAAACCCTCGGAGGTCCGGAACGATTTCATAAGCAACGTAGACCAAGATGTTTTTCCATAGGCAGGAAGTCTCCCCGGTCGTGGAGCAACAGACTCGCGCCGTGTTCGATGCAGAAGGCTCCGATCAGCATGTCGATGCTGCTGCGAATGGTGATGCCCAACCCGCGCAATTGACGATAATACCGTGCTGCCGTGATAGCAATCGGCTTTCCGCCAAGCTGTATGATATCGAACGTGGACAAATTTCGTTCGATGCGGGCGGCCGATGCCTCGTCCCGCGCGCCGCGAAGGACCTCCAACAAAACCAGATCGGGCACCACAATGGCGGACCGCATCGGGTCCAAGGCGCACAGCTTCCGCACAGCGCCGGTATCCTGGTCACGCAGGTCGCCGATCCAGACGGAGCTGTCGACGACGATCACCGGTCCGCGCGCATCTCGTCAAGATCGCCTTCCCAACCGAGGCCGCGCAAATCCTCAATAGCTCGGCGTTGCTCATAGGCGCGCACGAGACGCCGTAATGCCTCCTCAATAGCGCCTTTCTTGGTCCGCTGGCCGGTTGCCGCCATAGCCTGCTCGACCAGCGCATCGTCCAAGTCGATATTCGTCCGCATGGTCCCACCCAATGTGTATGATGGCGCCAACCCTATGCACATTCCACTCGGAGCACAATGCCTCGTTCGAGCGGGTCGTAAACCGCGACCCTTGGCGCCGCGTATCGCGAAACGGGTGGCCGAGATGTCCGCTGAACCGAAGTGAGACTAATCGAGGCAGTTTCCCGACCCACCTCCGCCTGACTGTTATGTGGTATCTACCGTATACCACCGATCGGAGGCGCCGATGGCGATTACCGCATGCGAGGATCAAAGGACCGAGCGCTTCCTGGCAGGCGAGCGTGTAAAGGAATTTCAGGTTTTCGCCGATGCGGCTGCCAAAGCCCTCACCCGGCTTCAGGCGGCTGTCGTCCTGAGCGATCTGCGCACACCGCCGTCAAGCTACTTCGAGGCGTTGGGCGGCGACCGAAAGGGACAGTAAAGCATTCGGATCAACAAAAAGAACAGGGTCTGTTTCAAATGGGCGCCGCATTCCATGGCTCCGGCCAAGTCGGACGCGCTTCAGGCTTCCGGAGACGCCTATGACGTTGAAATCGTGATCGACTACCACTGACCCGCTCATGACCCGACCCGCGCACTCAACGACAAACCCCGCCAGGAACCGCACCATGGCCTATCCGGTTGACAATCTCCCTCCGATCCACCCCGGCATCTTCCTTCGCGATGAACTGGAGGCCCTGGACCTGAGCGCGCGGAAGTTCGCTGAGCACATCCATGTGCCGCATAACGCCGTTACCGGGATCATGAACGGCGATCGGTCGGTCAGCGCGCAAATGGCGATCCGGCTTGGCCAGGCATTCGGCACCACGCCGCAATATTGGCTGAACCTCCAGACGATCTATGACCTGAAGCGGGCGCGGACCGAGATGCCGCCCGAAGCACTTCAGATCACACCCTATGCGGCAGCCTGAACGGAACCATTGACCGTAAGCTCCGACGCGCTCCCGCTCTCGGCTGAAGCGATTACGGGAGATGCTGAAATGAGCGACGACATGGACATCATCCGCGGCAGTGGCAACGTGTTCCGCGACCTCGGCCACCCTGACGCCGATCGCGAGCAACTGCGCGCACTGCTTGCGGCCAAGATCATTGGCGTGCTTGATGAGCGCAAGCTGACGGTGCGCGCCGCACATGAAGCGACGGGCGTTGCGGCGGCCGACTTTTCCCGTATCCGCAACGCCAATCTCGGCCGCTTCACGATCGATCGCTTGATGACCATTCTCTCCAGCCTGGGGCAGGACGTCGAGATCTCGGTCGATGTTCGTCCGCGGCGCATCATCGCGCCGATGGGGCTACGGCCGTAAGCAGGTTCGGCGGCCTTGCGCGCTATCAGCCGGTTTGTCTGAACCGGCGAACGATCAGCCCGGCTTCGGCGTATCGTCGCGAATCATTACGCTGCCGATCTCGGGGGAGGACGGCCAATGGCCTCGGCGAGAGGCGCCCCGGGCGGTGTAGGCGGCCAGATCGTCAGGGTCCGGCTGCACCGGCGCGCCGTCCTTCAGGAACAACATCCCTTCCATTCCGGCGGGCATGGCGCGGACGAAGCTGCCGGCTTCCGCCAGCAACTCCCGCAGCCGCTTCGACACGGCGGCTGCGTCAACCGGCTCGGTCAAATCCAAATCGGCGTAGTCATCCGCCCGATAACGCGCGTTGCGGCGGATTTCCGTGATCAGGCTTTCGGGCGAATAGCCGGGGTCTTTCGCGACGGCGGCCCAGATGACCGCACCGAGCGGCAAGTGGCGGTCGTGGATGTAAAGCAGATCAAGCACGTCGCGCGGTTCCCGCCGCCCCGCTGCCGCCAGCGCCTTGTTCGTCGCGATGTCGGCCACATGCAGGCGGTAGCCGAATAACGGGTCTTTCAGCGTGGGGAAGAAACGGTAGTCACTGTCCCGCACCCATTCGAGTCTCGTGCTCTCGCCCTGTCGTTGCACGACCGCGGCGTGAATGCCGGCCTCTCGCCGCAGCCAGTGGACGCCGAAGCCGTTCCCGGCCAGAAGCGCGGTATCCGCTTCGGCCGCCTGCGCGACGGCTTCCTCGCGGTCGTGGAAAATGTCGATGGCGGCGGAGAAGCGCGGGCCGTCCTGGTTGAGCGCGGCGGCGCCTGCCACGTCGCTTTCCGGGTTGCGGTGCGCTGCCAGCAGTCGCAGGATCTCCGCCTGGAGCTCAGAGAGCGGCACGGCACGCCTCTTCGATCTTCACCGCGAGCGGGCGGGACTGCATGTTGCCTTCCCGCCGCAGGCTTTCGGCGACGACAAGCGCCTGGGCGATGGTCGGGTGATCGCTCGGCCGGCGGTTCCAAAGCGCCATTGCGCCGAATTGGCTGAAGGCTTCACGATACAGAGCGGCGACCGGGTCCGGGGCTGGTCGCCCGGCTCCGGCCTCCTTCAGTTCGTCCAGGTTGCGGAGGTCCGTCATGCTTGGATCGCCTGTCTATATGCAACGATTACCACAGGTTCGGCCAGCGGTGGGGGTTTGTTCATGGTAGGTGCCGCATGCCACGGTTCCGGCCGGGACGGACGCGCTTCAGGCTTCCGGAGACGCCTATGACGTCGAAATCGTGATCGATTACCATTGGCGCGTTCAAAAGCCTGGGTCGTTCGCGAAAGCGGCCCGGATGGCAAGCGGCGGTCGTGGATGTAGAGAAGATCACGTTCTCCGCGAACGCGCCATCATGCGTTCCAGCCGCGGATCGTGGCCCGCCAGCACCACCGCGATGGCGGTCACCAACGGTCCTACCGCCAGGCACAGCAGCCCGATGTCGGCACTGCCGGTGGCATCCTTCACCAGCCCGAAGACGGATGGCCCGAGCCACCCGCCCAGATTGCCGACGGCGTTGATCATGGCCAGGCCACCTGCCGCCGCAACGCCGGTCAGCATGGCGCTCGGCAGCGACCAGAATGTCGGAATAAGCGATTGCTGGCCCATCATCGCGACGCACAGCGCGATCATCGTCACGACCGGGTGGCCTGCGCCGACGAGGACGCAGACCGCCAATCCCGCCGCGGCCACCAGGGCAGCGCCGGCGACATGCCAGATCCGCTCACCGTGAAGGTCGGAATGATAGCCCCAGTAGATCATCGCCACGAAGGCGCACAGATAGGGCAGCGCGCTCACCAGGCCGATCCAGTCGGTCGATACCCCGAGGCCCTTGACGATCAGCGGCAGGAAGAACACCAGCCCATACGCCGAACCGTTCTGGCCGACATAGGCCAGTGTCAGCAGCCATAGCTTCGGGTTACGGAACGCCTGGCCAAGCGAATACTTGCGGACGGCCTCACGCTGGGCTTGCTCGGAGTCCAGCCGCTCCTGCAGCCAGGTCCGCTGTTGCGGCCTCAGCCACGCCGCGTCCTTCGGCCGGTCGGTCAACAGCGCCCACGTCACGACGCCCATGATGATCGGCGGCAACCCCTCGATGATGAACAGCCACTGCCAGCCCTCCAGGCCCCCCCAGCCCTGCAACCGCAACAGCAGCCCGCCGATGGGCGGGCCGACGAACAGCGAGATCACGCTGGCCGACTGGAAAATACCCATCATCCGGGTGCGGTAGTAGGAGGGAAACCACCAGGTCATATACAGCAGCACGCCCGGGTAGAACCCGGCTTCGGCCAGCCCCAGCAGGACTCGGTTGACGTAGAAGCTCGGCTCGCTCCAGACGAAGCCGGACAATGCGGCGATGATGCCCCAGGTGATCAGGATGCGGGCGATCCAGCGCCGCGCGCCGACCCGGTTGAGGATCAGGTTGCTCGGTATCTCGCCCAGAAAGTATCCCAGGAAGAAAAGCCCGGCACCGAAGCCAAACACCGTATTGCTGAAGCCGAGATACTTGACCATGGTCGTCGCCGCCATGCCGACGTTCGACCGGTCCAGGTAGGCACAGAAATAACCGAGCATGAGCAGCGGCATCAACCGGAAGGTCACGCGCCGGATGGTTTCCCGTTCAATCGGCTCGATTTCGCGCAGGGTTGGCGCCGTTTCAGGCATGTCGGTTTCCTCCTGGATGCTCGGCCGCATGATCCCGTCTTGTTCGCGCGCTTAGCGGGGTTCGGAAGGATGGGTATACAACGCGCCAATGCGCAAGATCTGGTTTCTCGGCGAGGCCGCTTGCCGGACCCGGGGGTTAGGCCGGATTTGCCCCGAGGGGCACCGGTCTGGAAGCGGCTTTCACCCGTTCACGTTCCGAGGTTGCGTATAACATCCGACCCTCATACTATGCGGCATGGTCGAGGCAGACCACGCACTGGATTTTCTGCTCAGCCTGAACGGTTCCGAGTTTCGGCTGGAATGCGGCTATGTGGTCAAGATCGAAGCCCGGTCGGTTGCCGCCACACCGCACCGGCCGCAGGGGTTGAAATACAGCCTGACGCTGCACGATCTTGCCGGGCAGAGGATTTACGGGATGGATAACGCTCACGGTCTGCGCCGGGCACCGGAATATGATCACCGGCACGTCTATGGCCGCCGGAAGCTGGTCCCCTACCAGTACCGCGGCCCGGCTGAATTGCTGGAAGATTTTTATCGCGAAGTGGATCGAATTTTGATCGAAAGAGGGCTGCAATGAGCGTCACGCCGGAGAGATTCAAGACCGGGACATTCAGGGAGTTCAAGGACTTCACGCTGGCGGTAGCGCGCGGCGAGCGTCAGGTCGATCCGAATGAGCCGAAAATCTGGATCGAGAGGCGGCCCGGCGACACCGACTCGGAGACAGTCGTGCGATTTGCCTCGCTCGAAGCCGGGGCCAAGCTGCTGTCGGCAAAGAACCGCGATCTTTTGCGACTTATCGCCACGCGCGAGCCAAAATCCGTGACCGAACTCGCCGATATGGCGAACCGCGCCCCGCAGAATGTGCAACGGACATTGCATCGATTGAACAAGGCCGGGATCGTGCGCCTCAGCCGCGGCGAGGGGCGCGCGGTCCGCCCGACCCTTATCGCTCGCAAGGTTCATATCGAGATAGAGCTTGGCAACTGAGACCTGACGGGGGACGCTCAGTGATGAGCCAGGGGGTATTGCAGGACCCGCCGCATGGCCTATCCGGTTGACAATCTTCCTCCGACCCATCCCGGAGTCTTCCTTCGCGATGAGCCGGAGGCCCTGGACCTGAGGGCTCGGAAGTTCGCTGAGCACATCCACGTGCCGCATAACGCAGTGGCGGGGAGCATGAACGGCGATCGGTCGGTCAGCGCGCAAATGGCGATCCGGCTCGGCCAGGCGTTCGGCACCACGCCGCAGTATTGGCTGAACCTTCAGACGATCTATGACCTGAAGCGGGCGCGGGCGGAGATGCCAGCCAAAGCGTTGCGGATCAAAGCCTGTGCGCCAGGCTGAACGGAACCGGACGTTTGCCGCAAACGCGACGCGTTACTGATCCGCGACCCTCTAGGCCGCGCCGGCCGGAAAGGGAAGCCTGCCACGACCGAAAGAACCCCGCCGGCGCTGAAGGCGCTTCCTCAAACTAGCGCAACCCGATCCGCAACCTCTCCGCTCGCCGCATAAATCCAATACCGAAGGCCATCTCCAGGCCTTCTTGGTTTATGCGCCATTGCGCGTTCTTACAGACAATGCTATGCGCGATCACGGGTTCGTGATCTGGAAGCGCGGCTTTCGTAGGGACGGTTCAGAATGTGGAAGAAGATGAAGACTCTCTTGGCGGTTGCGATCGGCACTGCAACCCTAACGATTGGCCTCGGTCCCGCATTCGCTAAGGACTTTCGTTCCGACCCGATGCCACTTGATCCAAGAAGGTGTGCCGGTGATCAGGTTGTTTGGGTCAACACAAAATCCCATATCTTCCATTTTGCGGGTCAAACATGGTTTGGCCATACGAAAGAAGGGAAATACATCTGCCGTCTTGCTGCGCTCAGCGAAGGCGACCGCCCTACCCATAACGGACAATAGAGCCGAATGACCTCAAATCTGTCGTTCCCCTCGGCCATGCCTAGCGGGCCTTCACCCACCACAGAGGACGGTCTTTTGCCATTCTGTCATCGTCAAACTATTTTTCTGATGGCCATCAGGGAAGCCTGGGACATCCTTATTTGCAAAAACCATACCTTGTGGTGCATCGCTGCGTTCGTTGTGATGACAATCACGGCCATTGGCGGAAGTCGTGGCGAAGTGATCGCTGAGTCAGGAGATTGGCGGGCCTTTAAGTCTGCCGGGTCTTGTGGCATCGGAATCGGGAACAGCGCTGCATTCGCCTTATTCTATTTTTCGAAATCGGATGCTTACGCATTGGATATCTCAAGCGCTGCTTCATGGAACTTTTCAGAAGGAGAGAATCCTGCCATTCGTATAATGAGTGACGGCCACTCTGTCTTATCCCGTGACGACGGTGCGATGCGAGACAACCTCATTCAATTTCAGTTGTCCGCCGATGAAGCAAAAACCCTCCTCAATAACGTCTCGAACGGCACGCGACTTCAGATTCAGTTTCCCAACAGCGATAACGAGGGTGGTTTCATCTCACTCAGGGGAGGTCGGGCGACGGCGTCGGCATTCTCACGTTGCGTCTCAGAAAGCGTTGTCAAAACGAACGGCTATGGGTCGATAAACAATACCGCAACTCCGACCTTTGATATGACTTTTGATGTATTTCGCGCAGATCTTGATGACAAGATACGCGAAGATACGATCGACAAAAGTCGCCCTGACTTTAGTACCATCAACGTGTGTAAAAAAACGGTTGACCGCTATACATGCAATTTCCACGATACCGGCTTTCAAAGCACCATCGCCAGCTTCAAGAAACTGGGTCTCTTGAATGGTCAGTTTACGCTCAAGTTGGGGCTTACAGTCGATACAGCCGGCGGTAAGGTGAGCCGCATCACTCTCTCGGGTGATCGGAGGGACCCGGCAAATATGCTTCAGTTTATAGGGACTGTTCAGAACGTCATGCAAATTTTCGATCCAAAGGCCGGTCAGGAGGAAGGTCAAACGAAGAAGATTTTAGACGATCTTGGATTGATGCGGGGCGATAGCGCCGATGACATTGGAAAGCCCCGTATCGCGATCGAACCATACGCCGAAATTGATTGTCTTATTCAAAGTTCACACGTCACCACGCACGTGGAATGTCAATTTTTGCCGAGATCATAGCATAAGTTATTAAAAGTTTCGCACCTACTCCAATTTGTCGTCAGAAGAATACTCTCCTGGGGCCGCAGCCGGCCTCCTTCTCCCCCATTGAATTGTAGACACCCGCGATATCATCCAACTTTTCCGTTTGAAGCTCGATAGGTGAGTTAAGAGAATGTGTTGCACCCCCGTCAGGAAGAAGAAAAAAACGAAGCTCACGCTGGCCGGCATAACGAAATGGCTTTAAGCCGATTACCGCAAACTGTCCTTCTCCCCAAGATGGTGGAAAATGTTCGTCGTAATAATCGACCGCAACGCGGCCACAAATCAGCTCAGATGGTTGAGCCGCCTCAGAAAGGCGAAGATGAAATTTCTCTACATCAAAAAGAACAAAAAAGCCCTGCTCATGCATATTTTCAAGTGAAAATTCCCCAAGCAATCTGGCATCGAGTTCTGTACTAAAACTTAAGAGCCAATACGGAAGGACTGTCGTTTTTCCTTCGACCGAATGGGTGCGCGAACCGGAAAGCCGGATTTCGCCTGCCAGCGGACGGCGCACGCCGTTCTCCAATGTGATCGTTGCAAGGGATCCCGGGAGGAATATGTCTCGTGCAATCTCATCGTCTCGTTGGGAAGTTTGCAGAGCCGGGTCAGCGTAACTAGAGGCGGCGCCAAATCGGATCTTGCCGTCAAGGAGGTCCGTAAGCCATCTTATTTTACTTATACGGACCGCTAAGGGATTTCGGCGCCTAATGTAATCCCGATGCAATTTATGTGGTGCACCTAAATCCTTCGCAGGTGGCGCAACCATTCCTCTACGTTCCAGTTCGCATAAGGTAAACTGACGAGCACGAAACCACCACCAAGGGCTCTGCCAGCCGAATTCCGGCCTCAGGGCATCATTCCAAAATGCACTGCCACATAGGAATTGAATATTTTTCTCGATTTCCGCCAAACGCCCGTTCAGGTTGGCTTCGGAAGTATCGGACAAGGCAGGATGCGCTTGATACAATGCCGACCACAGCGACACATCAAAGGCACTATGGCCCTTTTTTTCCTCTATAATTTTTTCGAAATAAGTCATACATTCCTCATAGGGTCTGTCTCACTTTTTCGCAGCAGGCGGACGCGCTAGCCCGTCTTCTGATAGGCTCGGGAGCGGCAGCCAAGGCTGGACCTGCCCTACGTCCGCTTCCCACCGAAGCGGTCTTTCTCGGGCCTGCCTTGCCCCTCGCCGATGTCATCGCCTCGGCCCCCCCCTTCGGCACCCCCCGTCTCTCCTCACTCCACGGGAAACGCCTGCACCAAATCCGCAATCAAATCCTCCGGATGCTCGATCCCGATACTGAACCGGATCAACCCCTCCGACACCCCGATCCGCGCCCGCACCTCCGGCGGAATCCCCGAATGAGTCGTCGAGGCCGGATGGCACACCAGCGACTCCGTGCCCCCCAAACTGACCGCCAGCTTGAAAATCCGCAGCCCGTTCAGCAACCGGAACGCCGGCGCCTGGCCGCCCTTCACCTCGATGCTGAACGTCGAACCGCCCCCGGTGCATTGCCGCTCGAACACCGCCCGCGCCGCCGAACCCTCCGGCAGCGCGAACAGGGTATGCACTGCCTCCACCAGCGGATGCCCGCGCAGGAACTCCGCCACCAGCTCCGCATTCCGCGTCGCCTTCTCCATCCGCAGCGCCAAAGTCTCCAGTGATCGGCCCAGCATCCAGCACGAATGCGGATCAAGCTGCGTCCCGATCGCACTCCGCAACGTTCGGATCGGCTTCAGCGCCGCCTTCGAGCCGATCGCCGCCCCCGCGATCAGGTCGCTATGGCCGCCGACATACTTGGTCAGCGAATACACCGAAATATCGATCCCGTGCTGCAACGGCTTCTGGTACACCGGCCCCAGCAGCGTATTGTCGCACACCACCAGCGGCCGCGTCCCCTGCTTCTCCCCCAGCCGATCGGCCACGCCGCCGACAGCCGCAAAGTCCACCAGCGTGTTCAAAGGATTCGACGGAGTCTCGATCATGATCACCGAGACCTTCCCCCGCGCCGCCGCCCGCTCCGCCGCCGCCTGCATGTCCGCGCCGTCGAGGCCATGAATGAACCCCTCCGACTCGATCCCGAACGGCGCCAGGGTCCGCGTGAACAACGTTTCTGTGCCGCCATACAGCGGCTGGCTGTGCAGGATGCAGTCGCCCGGCCGCGCGTAGGCCAAAATGGTCGTCGCAATCGCCGCCATGCCGGAGGACAGCACCAGCGCCGTCTCGCCGCCCTCATACACGGCCAGCCGATCCTCGACGATTTCGAGGTTCGGGTGGTTGAAGCGGGAGTAGATCAGGCCGGCGGGATGGTCCGCCGGCGCCGTCTGCCGCCCGGACATGTAGTCGAAGAAGTCGCGCCCATCCTCCGCGGTGCGGAACACGAAGGTGGAAGTCAGGAACACCGGCGGCTTGACCGACCCCTCGGACAGTTGCGGGTCATACCCGTAGCCGAGCATCAAGGTCTCAGGATGGAGCAAATGATTTCCCAGCCGATCGGCGAGCGGTCGATGCCCGGTCATTGTGGCGGTCCTTGCTGCGATGTTGCAGCGTTATACCGCGCCCACCGTGCACCGTGATAGCGCCCAGTTTACCCGTCGTATCGCTCGAGGGCCGCCCGCGGCCCCGCCTTCGTGGCATGGCCGGATTTAGTCCGGCCATCCGCGACTTGCGGACCTGGTGGCGGCAAAGTCGTGGATGGCCGGGCCGGGCCCGGCCGCGACACATGGGGAACGATCGTGCCCCCCGCCTCAACCCCCTCCCCGCTCTCATCGAACAGCAACAGCCGCCCCGCATTCCCCAGCCCAACGAACGTCGACACATTATGCAGCAGCGCCGCGATGATCGGCCCCTGCGGCCCGAGCACCCCCAGCGCCGCCAGCGTCACCAGCACCGCCGTCCACCCCAACCCAAGCCCCACATTCACCTGGATCGTCCGGCGGCACCGCCGGCTCAGCCGGATCGCCGTGCCCAGCCGGCGCAGGTCGCTGCCGGTCAGGACGATGTCCGCCGAGGCCAGCACCACGTCCGTCCCCTGCGCCCCCATCGCCACGCCGACGGCCCCCGCCTTCAGCGCCAGCGAGTCGTTCACCCCGTCGCCCACCACCAGCGGCCGGAACCCGGCCCGGGTCTCCAACTGCACCCGCCGCATCTTGTCGTCGGGCAGCGCCTCCGCGAAGACCTCGCCGATGCCAAGCTCGCGGCCGATTTGCGCCGCCACTGCCGCGCGGTCGCCGGTCAGCATGACCTGCCGCTCCAGCCCCAGCCCCCGCAGATCCGCCAGCGCCTCCATCGCCTCCTGCCGCGGCCGATCGGCGAACAACAACCAGCCGAGGAAAACGCCGCCTAAAGACGCCCCGCCGATGGGGCCGTCATGCGCGGGCGGCGGCGACACCGCCACGCCGAGGCGCGCGAACAATTCAGCGCGCCCGAACGCCGCCGGCAGCCCGTCCAGCGTGCCGGTTACGCCGAAGCCGCCCTCCTCCCGCGCATCCGCCACCGACACGACCGAAGAACCGGCTGACACCGCGGCACGGCTGACCGGATGGCTGCTCGCCGCCCCCAGGGACGCCGCCACCCGCAGCAAGGCCGCCTCGTCCGCAGCCCCGCTACAACCCACGAACGACAGCACCCCGGTCGTCAGGGTGCCGGTCTTGTCGAACACCACCGCATCGACGCCGGCGAGGTTCTCCAGAAACCCCGTCCCCTTGATCAAAATCCCATGCCGCGCCGCCACTGCGATCGCGGCAATCGCCGTCGCCGGGGCGGCCAGCACCAGCGCGCACGGGCAGGACGCCACCAGCACGGCCAGCGTCGCCGCCATGTCGCCGGAGACGAACCACGTCCCCGCCGCCGCCATCAGCACCAGCGCCATGTATTGCTCGCCGTATCGCTCCAGCACCCGGGTCACCGGCGGCTTCGACTCCTCCGCCGTGCGCATCAGGGTGATGATCCGTCCCAGCGTGGTGTCGGCGCCGGTGCGCGTCACCTCGATTTCCAGCCAGCCGTTGCAGTCGATCGAGCCGGCGGCCACCGCATCCCCCGCCGCCACGTCCACCGGCACCGACTCGCCGGTCAGCGACGCCATATCCAGGCTGGCGCTGCCCGCCCGCACCACGCCGTCCGCGGGGGCGCGATCCCCCGCCCGCAACTCGATCCGGTCCCCCGGGAGCAGAGCGCTGGCGGCCACCAGTTCAACACCGCCGGGAACCAGCCGCCGCGCCCGCGTCTCCGCCAGACGCCCCAGCGCCCGCACCGCCTCCCGCGTCCCCAGCAGGCTGCGCTCCTCCAGCACATGCCCCAAAATCATCACGATCGGCAGCACCGCCGCCGTCATCAGGTCCCCCGCCGCCCAGGCCGCCAGCAACGCCAAAGCCACCAGCCGATCGGCCACGCCGTGCAGACTGGGGTGGCGCAGGCTGCGGGAGGCGTCGGCCAAAACGGGAACCGCCACCAAAGCCGCCGCCAGCGCCGCCACCAGCCCCGCCAGAGCCGGATCACCGGGCACCAGGAACTGCCACAGCACCGCCAGGCCCAGCAGCCCCGCCGACAGCATCGCCAGCGTCAGTTGCGCCCCCAGCAGCAGGCGCTCGGTCCGCGCGAGCAACGCCGTCATGGCTGCCTCGCCGGCAAGATCACGCGCGACCCGCCATTCGGGTCGATCGCCACGACGCTGCCCGCCGCCTGCAAAATCGTGGCAACGCGGTCCCGCCAAAGCTGCTGCAACAACCCCGCCCGCCCGTCCGGGACAGTCCGCCCGGCCAGCGCGGCAATCTGCGCCACCTGCACGCTGGCATCCGCCACCTGCTCCGCCGCCGCCCCTCGGGCGCTGGCGAGCAGCCGATCGCGCTCACGGTTGGCGGACTGCAATGTGCGTTCGGCGTCGGTGCGAGCACTCGCGCGGGCCTGTTCGGCAAGCTGAGTCGCCTCCAGCACGGCATCGAAGCCGGGCTTGGCGGCTTCCGGCAGCAGCGCATCCACATCGGCGCGGGTCACCTCCACCCCCAGCGACGCGCCGAAGTCCGCAAGCGCGGCCAACCGCCGGTTCACCGCCCGCTCCAGGTCGCCGCGGATCGCCTGGCGTTGCTGCTGCACCTCCATGTCGTCGCCCCCGACGGCGCGCACCGCCATGAAGTCATCGATCGACCGCGCGGCGGCCAGGCTGGTGGTTGCGGCAACGAACAGCCGCTGCAACGCCGGCGCCACATGGTCGCGCGCCAGAAGATAGGCGGCCGGATCGGTTATCCGCCAGGTCAGCGTCGCGTCCAACAACACCTGCCCGCCATCGCCGGTCAGGTAGCCGCCCGGACCGCCGCCGGCACCGCGTGCCGCCACCTTCATCTCCATCTGCCGCGCCGGGGCCGGCAGCAATTCCACCTGCTCTATCGGCCGCGGCCAGGCCAGCAGCAGCCCCGCCGGCTGCACCCGCACGATGCGCCCGAAGCGCAGCACCGCCGCCTGCGAGTCGGACGGCACCTGCCGCACATTCGAAAAGCACCAGCCAACCGCGACCAGAACAATGCCGAGCAGCAGCACCCGAAACGTGATCTGCAGCGACTGGACGACCGGCCCGCTCATGGCTTCGGCGGCGCCAGCAGCACGGAGAACGGTTCGGCATCGGTGCGCAAGACCAAACGGGTGCTGGAGCCGACAGACTGCACCAGCGTGTCCAACGTGCGCATCAGGGTGTAGAGTTCAGGGTCGCTGAGATACGCCCGGCTCTGGATCGCCGCCGCTTCCCGCCGCGCCTGAGCATCGATCTCGGCCGCCTCGGTCCGCGCCTGCGCCACCACGATGCGGCCGTCGCGTTCGGCGTCCGAGCGCACCTCGGCAGCCGCACGCAGCCCCTCGGCGGTGCGTTCGGCGGCAACCGTCTCACGCTCGGAGCGCATGCGGCTGACGGTCGCCGTCAGGCTGGCTTCGGGCAGGCTGAGCGTCTCGATGCCGGCCTGCCGCACCTGCACCCCATAGGTGCGCAAAACCTGCGCCTCGACCTGGGCCTGCAGGCGCTGCTCGAAATCGGCCAGATGCAGCTTCGCCGGATCGGTGTTGACCAGTTCGGCGAAGTCGAAGCTGCTGGCGGTGACCTGCAAGGCCGAGGCGATGAAGCTGCGCAACTGCCGTGCCGCCTCGTCGGGATCGTTGCGGACGGCCCGCAGATACTGCCGGATGTGATCGGGGTCCGCAGGCACCTGCCAGGCGACATAGGATTGCAGCAGGATGCGCAGCCCATCGCGGGTCCCGACATCCTCCAGCCCGGTCGAGCTGGTGCGCAGCCGCAGATCGACAGTAACGGTCCCCTGCAACGGCGCTGGCAGCTTCCAGGCCAGGCCCGGCTCGGTCAGCACCCGCACCGGCGCGCCGAACTCGGTCACCACCACGGCCTCCCCTGCCCCCACCATCACCGCGGTCCCGGCCAGCACGGCGGCGCCCACCACGACCGCGGCGAGCAGGAACCGCAGCGCCATGCCGAACCGGGACAGGCCGGGCTGCGCTTCGTCGCTCATCTGAGTTGCTCCTCTATCGGCAGCGGCGCGCCCGGCGGCGGACGGAAATCCAGCAGCGGCACCGCCTGCGGCGGGATACGGTGGTCGAGCACGGTCAGCGGTCCCGCTGTCAGCAGCGTCTGCGAGGCCGACAGCCGCCGCTCCATCCGATATGGCGGGGCGCCGCCGTTGTCGGCATCGCGATCCGCGGCGAAGCGGATGGCATCCGCGCGCGCGGCGCTGAGGGTTTCCTCCGCCCCGGCGGTGGCGCGGCGCAGCAGGCCGGTGGCGGCCTGGCGCTGCTCGGACATGGTGGCGAAGGCCCGCCCACGCTCGGCCGAGATGGACGCGTCCGCATCGATCTGCGCCGCCTGAACGGCGTGGTAGGCGCCGGCCGCGCCGCCCGGAGGATGCAGCGCCTCGATCACCACCGCGGAGAGTTCCAGCCCCACCCCGGCGGCGTCGAGGTCCCGCTGCACGCGCGTCCGCAAGGCGCCGGCCATGGCCTCGCGGTTCTCGCCGAGCGATTCGTCCAGCGTGCGGGCGGCGAAGAAAGCGGCGGCAACCCGTTCGGCGCTTTGCCGCAGCAGTCCGGCCGGATCGACCGCGCCGTAAGCCGCATGCAGCGCATCAGCATCGTTCAGGCCGACGCGCCAGAACAGGCGGATATCGGCGCTCACCATCTGGAAGCCCTGCTGCCGGTCATGCGCCGCGACCAGAAACCACGACTCCGCCGGATTCTCCCGTTCCCAAAGCCGATCGGCCTGCGGCGGGGGGACGGCTTCGGCGGCGAGGCGGTCGGATACGGACGTGCCCTTCAACGCCAGTTCGTGCACCGGCCCGAACTCCACGGTGCGGACGCGGCCGAACGGCCAGGGCAGCATCAGGTGGATGCCGGGCTGCAACACCCGGACCGGGGCGCCGAAGCGCTCGTACACCGCGCGCTGGTCGAGCGGGACGATTGCCACTCCGCTCAGGCCCCAGGCGATCAGCACCAGCAGCAGCGCCAGCGGCGCGAAGGCGGCGCGGACATAGGCCAGCGCCCAGCTCCGCGCGAAATCGATCCCGAGATGCCGCCGCATCGGTTCGGCCAGGCCGCGCGCCGCCGCCCCCTCGGCCATCAGGCGGGCAAGCAGGGAGTTGGCAGCGCCACGAGCAGTTTCAGCCGGTGGAGGAGGCAGGAAGCAGCGTCCGATCGCCCGCCCGGCAAGTTCGGCCGCGACCGCGGCCGGCAGCAGCGCCAGCAGCGCGGCCAGACGCGCCGCCAGCCAGGGCAGGCCGAACCCCGCGGCAAGCTCCAGGAGACCGGCGGCAGCGAAGGCGAGCACGGCGACGAAGGCCAGCGCGCGCAGCCACGGCGCCTCCGGCAACCGCGCGGGCGGCACGGCGGCCAGCAGGCGTTCGGCAACCAGCAACGGGAAGCAAAGCCCCAGGAGACCGCCACCGAGCAGCCAGGCGGCCTGCTGCGTCACCGGCGCCGGCGGATCGCCTGTCGGAAACAGCAGCGCCGCGGCGATACCGAGCGCTGCGAGAGGCGTCACCAACAGCGCCTGCGGCCAGCGCGCCGCCTTGCGGACCCCCATCGCCGAACCCGCCGGCCAGACAATCCTGCGGCGCCACGTCACCGCGGGCGTGGACGTTTCGGCGCGCCACCGCGCCCGGGTCACCGCCAGCGTGCCGGCGAGACCCGCCACTGCGGCCAGCAGCGCGGCAAGCGGCAGCGCCGCCAGCCGCGCGCGGGCGATTTCGACGAGCAGCGGTGACGCCGCGGCGTAACCGGCAACCGAGGCACGCAGTTGCAGCACGGCAAGGATGGCCGACAGGATCAGGCCGCCGAGCGTCAGCGCCTGAAGCATGCGCACGATGCCCGGCACCCCCGAACCGGGCTGCCGCGAGCGTGATGTGTTCATGGTCAGCGCGTGGCGGCCAGCGCCGCCGTCCGATTGCAATACGGATTGATCCCGTGCGGTGTCACGCGTCCGGCGTGAACAGAGGCCATGATGTCCGGATTCCTCACGTCCCACTCAACGAGGCCGGGGACGAGAAGATGGTAAACGCCATCAATGGCGATTCCCATATCTTTCGTCGGGAGCATCAAAGCCGCCATCGCGTGACGAATCCGTCCTGGTGTCACCCCACGGGCTTGCCGTCGCGCTGCCGGCGGAAAGCGGCCACCGCCGCATCGGCACGGCCCAGAGCCGGATTCACCCGCAGCGCTGAGCAGACCGTTGCCGGCTTATCGGCGGCGAAGTCCTCCAACGCCTCCATATCGGCATAGCCGAGCGCCGCCTCGGCCTTGCCGCTGTCCGGGGTAGCCAGCAGTTCGGCGTCTGACGTGGCCGTGCTGCCCGTCGCCGCCTGCAAGGCCGCACGGCGCAGGTCGAACGACCAGGTCTCGTCGCGCAAACCGCAGATCGGCGCCAGGGTGGCGACGGCGCCGAAGGCCGCGGCATCGGCGAGGCCTTGCCCGGGCTGCGCCTGCGCGCCGGTTACCCAGATCATGCAAGAAGCCGCCACAACCAACCGCATCGATGCCTCCCGCCGCCCGGACGGACCATGCGGCTCGGCGGCTTGTTTGTCACCACCCCGGACATTGACAGGTTTTCGCCGGCGATACTGAATGGAGCCGAAACGGAGACCAGGCATGAACCGGAAATTCCTCCGCATGGCGGCCATGATCGCCGGGGTCGCGATCGCATCGGCGTCCGCCTCGGCGCAGACGGTGCCGCAGATCGCGTTCGATTCAGTGCCCAATCCGCTGCACCTGCCAGCCGATCTTTATTTCGGAGAAGTATCGGGAGTGGCGGTGAATTCGCAAGGGCATGTGTTTGCGTTCTCGCGCGGCAACACCACCGGCCCGGCCTATGGCGCAGCCGCCGCCCAGCTTCTGGAATTCGCCCCGGACGGACAATTCATCCGCGAGATCGGCCACAACCTCTACGCCTGGTCGTTCGCGCACGCCGTGAAGATCGATCCCGAGGACAATATCTGGGTCACCGACAAAGGCTCCGACCTGGTGGTGAAGTTCGATCATGACGGCCGCGTGGCGATGGTGTTCGGCCGCAAGCAGGAAGCCTCGGACGAAGACACCGCGCCGCTGAAACACCCGAAGCCGCCGCTGCCGCCGGTTGACGGCCTGTTCCGCCAGGTCACCGACATCGCCTGGGATGCCGCGGGCAACGGCTATATCAGCGACGGCTACATCAACTCCCGGATCGCCCGGGTCAGCCATGACGGCGAGTGGCTCGGTTCGTGGGGCTCGCCGGGCTCCGGGCCGGGGCAAATGATCACGCCGCACAGCATCGCGATCGACGCCGAGGACCATGTGTATGTGGCAGATCGCGGCAACCGCCGCATCCAGGTGTTCGATACAAAGGGGATCCCGCTGCGGCAGATCACCATCGACGTGCCGTACGATCCCGACGCGAAACCGGCCATCGGCAACCGGCCGACGCTGCCGATACCGGCCGGCACGCCGCAGACGATGGCGCCGGGTTCTCCCTGGACGGTCTGCATCACACCGGGGCCGCATCAGGTGCTGTATGCCTCTGACGCATTCCCCGGGCGCATTTACAAAATGAGCCTGGATGGCACCGTTCTCGGAGTGCTCGGGTCGTCGGGAAAGCAGCTCAGGCAGTTCGGCTGGATCCACGAGATCGCCTGCCCGTCGGAGAACACGCTGTTCGTGGCGGAGTTGCTGAACTGGCGGGTGCAGAAGCTGATCCTGCATCCGCAGGCCCCAAAATGACGAAACCCCGCGTTGCGCGACCGGCCAAAATATGGTCTAGACCGCCCGGGCTTGGCTTCGCCCCTTGGACGGTCTGCCTAGCGCAGCCAGGTCTTAAGGCCCGAAGACCGGGATACGTCTTCCCTAGCAGTTCGAAGTTCGGAAAGCAAGTGTCCCATGCCAAGTCCATGCAATACCGCCGTTCGAATTCGCGCGAGGTCATGCGGGAGCATGTCGGGGATCACCCATTGGCGGCGGCCGATCTTGAAGCCGTCCAGGCGGTTGCGGCCGAGGTTCATGACCATGTCGCATTTTGCCCGGCAGGCGAGGTCATCCGGTTCCAGCGGATGGTAGTTCTTCGACAGCTTGTATACGAACGGCAGGTCATGCCTCGGCGCGGTCAGGCTGATTGGCACGATGGTCACGATCTCCGACCGGAAGGGCAGCTTCGGCGATATCACCACCACTGGCCGCACCTTGACCATCTCCGGCGGCTGGAAGCCGGTAAAGTCGCACATGAACATCTGGCCGGCTCGAGGGTGGAAACTGATTGGCATGCGGCGGCTCCGGGACCCGGGCCGGGCGGCAGTCGCACCGCTCCGGCCCTTCCGCTTTGTCCGCCAAATTGGTAAACAAATGGTTTACCGGAACGGCACCCGACGCCGAGCGCCCCCGTCCCAGCTTTCCGCTGGCGGGTGCGCCGGATTATCGGCAAACGGTCGCCGGACTGCGGACAAAAAGGAACCCGGCATGAGCGAGACCGTCGAACGAGCACACGAAACCATCGAGGAGCACGCCCGGCACGGCGATCCGTGGGCTCGCAACGTGGCCATCCTGGTCTCGGTGCTCGCAGCCGCCCTTGCCGTCACCGAAATCGGCGGCAATGCCGCCCAGAACGCCTATCTGGCGCAGCATGTCGAGCTGTCCAACAACTGGGCCTTCTTCCAATCCAAGAACGTGCGCGCGGTGGTTCTGGAGTCCCAGGCCGATGTGCTGGCAAGCCTGCCGAATGCGCAGGATCCCGCCATCCAGGCCCGCATCCAGGAGTCGAAGACACACGCGGTCCGCATGCGCGATGACCCGAAGGGCGGCGACGGCATGAAACAGCTCGCAGCCATCGCGCACGACCTGGAAGCGGAGCGGGCGGAATCCTTTCATCGCTATCATAAATACGAATTCGCCACCGGAGCGTTGCAGATCTCGATCGTCCTGGCGTCCGTTTCTTTGGTAACACGGATGCGCGCGCTGGCCTTCGGCGCCGCGGCGATCGGAGCCGCCGCTATCGCCGCGGCGATCGGAGTCGCCACGAATTTGTTCTGATCAACCTGACGCCCCGGCCTTTCCTGCAATCCGCCGGAACTCCGCGGCCAGGCGTTCGGAGCCGGGATCGGCCAGCCAGGCGGCGGGGACTTCCAGCGCCTCGGCAAGCCGGCTCTTGTAGGTGTCGCGGGGGATTTCCACAGCCCCGAACTGCGACAAATGGGCGGTGACGAACTGCGTGTCGAGCAGCC
Organism: uncultured Rhodopila sp.; assembly: GCA_903851415.1. GTDB lineage: Bacteria > Pseudomonadota > Alphaproteobacteria > Acetobacterales > Acetobacteraceae > Rhodopila. Next base: position 70,228 of record CAINOE010000019.1, read on the forward strand.
TGTAGCCGCCCAGCCGCAGCCGCGCGACCAGATGCACCAGGGCGATCTTCGACGCGTCGCGAGCGAAGCTGAACATGCTCTCGCCGAAGAAGACGCCGCCCAGCGACACGCCATACAAGCCGCCCACCAGCGTTCCGTCCTGCCAGGTTTCCACCGAATGGGCGTAGCCCATGCGGAACAACTCGGTGAACAGGCGCTCGATCTGCGGGTTGATCCAGGTGTCGGCGCGGTCCGGCAGCGGCGTGGCGCAGCCGGCGATGGTGCCGGCGAAGTTCTGGTCGACCGTCACGTGGTAAGTGCCGGACAGCGCTGTGCGCAACAGCCGGCGCGAGAGGTGGAAGCCGTCCAGCGGCAGGATGCCGCGCTTGACGGGATCGAGCCAGAACAGGCGGTCGCCCGCGCGGCCCTCCGCCATCGGGAACAAGCCGTGGCGATAGGCGCGCAACACCAGGTCCGCCGAGATTTCCACTGACCGTCTGGACATGGTCCTATAGTGCGACCCTGGCCGGTTTATGGGAAGGCGCAAAGCGATGATCACGATCAGCCACCTCGACCACATAGTGCTGCGGGTGAAGAACCTGGCGGCAATGATGGATTTCTATGGCGGCGTGCTGGGGTGTCCGGTGGAGAAGGTGCAGGAGGATATCGGCCTGTATCAGCTCCGCGCCGGCAGCGCGCTGATCGACCTGGTGCCGGTGGCCGGGCCGCTCGGGGCGAGGGGCGGCGCGGCGCCGGGGCCGGAGGGCTGCAACCTCGACCATTTCTGTCTGCGGGTGGACCCGTTCGACGCGGCTGCGATCACCGCGCATCTGCGGGCGCACGGCGCCGAACCGACTCCGGTGGCGTCGCGCTACGGGGCGGAGGGCCAGGGGCCATCGATCTACGTGGCGGACCCGGAGGGCAACGTGGTGGAACTGAAGGGGCCGCCGGGACCGGTGGTCTGAAGGCACTACGGCGTGGCCGGTGCGGCGGGCGCTGCCGGGGCCGCGTCGGCTTTCGCCGGATGCAGAATGGTGGGTTCGGCGGTGGCCACAGCCGGTTTGGTGTCGGCAGGGGCCGCTTCGGCCGGCCTGGCGGCGCTGGTCGTCGCGGCCGGCTGGCTTGCCGCGGCGGGCGCCGGGGTGGTGGCGACGGCGGCCGGCGGAGTGGCAGCGGCCGGTGAGGAGGCAGGTGCCGGGGGCGCGTCGGCCGGCTTGGCATCGGGTTGCGCCGGCTTGGCGGGTTCGGCGGCCTTGGCCTCGCGCACGTCCGGCGGCAGCGTGTAATCCGGCACCACCCGCGCCTGGTTGCCGGCGATCACCAGCACGTGCTGGCCCAGCGCGAGCGGCGTCTTGTCCTTCTGCGTCACGCTGACCAGGTCGCCGTTGCCCTTTTTGACGATGTATTCGAACGCCTTGGTATCCTCGGAGGCGTGCGCCGCGGCCGAACCCGCGATGCCGCCCACCAGGGCGCCGCCGAGCGACGCGAACGCGGATGTGACCCCGACGCCGACCTGGGAGCCGGCGATGCCGCCGGCCGCGGCGCCGGTCACGGTGCCGACGGTGTCGGACGCGCTGACGGCGACGTCACGCACGCCGACGACAACGCCCTGCTCGACCTTGTTCGCCTGCTGCACCGCGTTGCTGGCGTAAGTGTCTGGCGAGTATGACGGGCCGCATCCGGAGAGGGCTGCCAGAATCAGTCCAGGGATCAGAACACGCGTTCTCAACTGTGCCGCACTCCAATGTTGCGGGGTTGTGGTAGCGGATCGAGCCGGGGATGTCACAGCCAAATGAGGCATGTCTGGCGGGCAGGCTGGCGATGGCGGCGGCCGGCGTGCTAAAAAGGGTTTATGAGCATCGCGTTGCGCAGACCGATGAGCCTGGAGGCGTTTCTCGCATGGGAGGAACAGCAGGATTTGCGCTGGGAATTCGACGGTTTCGAACCTGTCGCGATGACAGGCGGGACGGCGGGGCATTCCGCGATCCAGCGAAATCTCATTTTTGCCTTAACCGCACGCCTGCGCGGCAAGCCATGCCAGCCCTATACCAGCGACCTGAAGATTATGGTTGCAGGATCGATCCGCTACCCCGATGCCTTTGTCGTTTGCTCACCGGTTTCCCGAGACACGCTTGTCGTGACGGACCCGGTGGTCGTGTTCGAAGTTCTCAGCCCGGGCACGGCCAGCACGGATATCGGGGTCAAGAACCAGGAATATCGCGATACGCCCTCGATCCGGCGATATGTCATTCTGTCTCAGGATGATCGGCGGGCCACGGTGTTTGCGCGTGAGGGCGACGATTGGGTCGGGCGGATTGTGGCGGGTGAGAAGGTGCTGGAGATGCCGGAAATCGGGATCTCGGTGCCTCTGGCGGAATTGTATGAGGGGGTTTCGTTCGATGGCGCGGCTGCTGGGGAGGCTGGGGTGGAGGGTTAAGCCGGGCGGTTATTCCACACTGGGATAGGGTTGGCTGATGGCCGCCTGATCCCGGACCACGGCAATGACAACGGTCGGGACCGTATGCCGATAGGCGATCCAATACGACTTGGATTTCAACCACGCGGAACCGGGCAGGGCAAGGTCGCTACAGGTAGCCGGGACCGCGCGTGGGCGTCTCGGGCCAGCCCCGATAGCGGCTTCGGCATCGGCCAATGCCTTGTCGGGATTGCCTAACGCTTCCGGCCGCTGCTTCAAGCGATAATGGGCTACGAGATCGGCCCAATGTGGGCGAGCCGCCGGAGTGTATATCGATCAACGACGGTCCGCCGGTCCGGTCTGAGTTCCGCAACGCCGAGCGGCGTCGCGTTCCGACTCTTTCAGCGCAACGCGAATGGCGGCATGCACCACGCTCGCGGGCACGGTTTCGCCGCGGCCAAGTCCGCTTCGCTGAGGGCGAGTTGCTCAGCCCACCTCGGCGGGGATTGGTTGATAGGTTTGTCCGTGGGCGCAAGTTGGCTCGTCTCGACCGGGATTTTCAGCGGTAAGCTCGACGGTGCCAACCGGAAAGTCCCGCCGGATTTTTTAAACGAGGTCAACGGTCTAAGATTAAGGCTCTTATGGCGTTGGTCGTTGGTAAGCGCCTGTTGCACTGCGGAACGCGAAAACGTCATGCCGACGAAGGTCGGCATCCACGCCTTCCGCGGGTGCAGGCCGCAGCCAAGGCGTGGATGGCGGGCCTCCGCCCGCCATGACGGGGTCAGGCCGGTGCCCGCCTCGCGAAGACCAACAAACAACGCCAAAAGAGCCAAGATTAAAGATGGTAAAGGGTTCTGGCCAGGCGGAAGCCCGTGTCCGCGTCCCGGTTTCGTTCCAGATGCGCCTGCCCGCGCGAACGTCTGCCGGACCGGCAACCCACAACCCGCCGCGGAGCACACGAAGCGCCACGTCCGGTCAAGTCCTCTGCCCGCGTCCATGGATCTGCACAGCAGCGACACACCGCAGCGGAAACGCCCCCGGAACCCCCCAACCTGCGCCGACTTCGGATCGCTACCGGTTGACCTGCTCCCCCTCCGGCACCGCCGCATCCGGCGCCACGTACAGCGCCGCGCATTCCCGCACCATCAACCCGCCCTCCAGCGACAAATCCCCCCGGAACGCATCCCGAATGAAATCTACCGTGTCCAGGTGACGGTCTTCGAAATACATCGGATGCACGTCGCCGCGGCCGGCGCCAAAGACGATGCGGCCGATCTTCGCCCAGATCGAGGCCATGGTGCACATGCCGCAGGGCTGCAACGTGGTATACAGAACCGCCCCGCGCAGTTCCTCGCACCGCAGCGCCTCGCCGGCCCGGCGCATCGAAACGATCTCGGCATGCGCGGTCGCGTCGTGCCGCAGCCCGACTTCGTTGCAGCCCTCGCCGATCACCTCGCCGTCGCGGACGATGACGCAGCCGACGGGATTCGTGCCCTCGTGCGCCTCGCCGTCTCGGGCCAGAGCAATTGCCCGCCGCATCCAGGTCATGTCGTCTTCGCTCCAGGCCATCACCGCACCTCCGGCACAGCATCAGGGCGCGCGGAGCGGCGCTTCAACCCCCTCACCCGGGACGTGAACCGCTTCGGCATCGCCAGCACGGCGGCGACCGCCTTGGCGAAGCCCGCTTCCCCGTTCTCCTGCTCCAGCCGGCGCAACGCCCCCTCACGCACGGCCCGCCACAAGCCTTCATTCCGGTAAAGCGCCAACACCGCGGCCGCGAAGGCCGCCGGATCGTCCGAACCCGCGGCCAAAATTTCCCGCCCGGCGGTCCATCCCAACTGCCCGCGCAACAACTCCGTCGCGACAACCGGCAAACCCCGCGACGCCGCCTCAAATACCTTATAAGGCGCCCCCGCGGCGAACCGTGTCGGTGCTATAAAGACACGACTTCCGTCATACAGCCCCTCCAGATCGGCCATCGCCCCGCGCAGGGTAATCCGTGGATTGCTGTCGAAACGATCAAGCTCTACGCCGGGCGCGGCATAACCCGCGATCGTCAGCCGCGTCTCCCACCCCAGTTCAGCCTCGATCAGCGGCAGCACCGCATCGACAAACCAGGCCAGGCTATCGAGGTTCGGGCAATCCATCGTGTGGAACGCCCCGACGAACAGCATCCCGGCGCGCTGGCCGAAACCCCGCGGCGCCGGCCGAGGCTCGGCCATGTGCCCCACCACCGAAACATCCGCCACACCGCGCGCCCGCAGGATCTGCGCTTCCGCCGGAGTCACCGCCACCACGCGGCGGCACAGCGAGGCCGCCTTCAGCAGCGACTGCATCCCGGCTTCCATATCGTATGGTTTACCCGACAGACGCGCCTTCTCCGCTTCCCGAAGGGCAGCCACAGCTTCGGTATCGAGCACCACCGGAGGGCCGTCCGGCTGTAGCAGAGAGGCGATCCTGAGCAGATTATGCGCCCGCGCCACCCAGATCGCGTCGTAATACCCTTGCCGCCCGGCCAGGAAAGCCCGCAGCCCGGTGACGTCACGGTTATGCATCACCTCCACTCTGTCCGGCATGTCGCCGAAAACCCGAGCGCGGTCCTGCGAGCATCCGTTGACCGGATACACCGTCACCGCCAGGCCCAGCGAGTCCATGACATGAACGATATCATTCGAGCGCACAAAGCCCGATCCGGTGCGCCGCAGCGGCACGGTGTCTTCGATGAACAGTATCCGCCGCGGCGCCGCACCGGCATGACGCGCGAACACCTGCGCCTCACCCCCCGGCGCATGGCGCCGAGCCAGGACTGCCGCGTGCTTCGTAACGAAATGGGCAGCGTTCCCGCCATGCGCTTCGGCCTCTATATCGTGGAACACCAGCACCGACGGATCGTACATCACCCTGAGCCCGTCAGCGGCGATGCGCAGGCAAAGGTCGACCGCGTGGTAGCCTTCCCCGCAATCGGCATCGAAACCGTCCAGCCGGGACAGCACATCGGCCCGCACCAGCATAAACGAAGAAGAAACGAAATCGACGGCGCGGACGAAGTTCGCCTCGGGCGTCAGGGGCAATTCGCCGCACTGGTAGCCGTGCGTCCCGCCATCGTTCCAGACGATGCCGCCAGCCTGGCCGATAAGCCCGTCGGGCTGTACGATCAGTCCGCCAACCGCGCCCGCGCCCGGATCGTCCGCCAGACGCGCGCAGGCGCGCCCGAGCGAACCCGGCGCGATCCGCACGCCGGCCGACAGGAACAGCACGAATCGCCCGGTCGCAATCTGCCGCCCCGCATCGGCCGACCGCGCCGTGCCGATATCGCTGTCGAAGCGCAGAACCTTTGCACCCGGAACATAAGACGCGATGAAACGCGTCTCGTCGGCGGACCCGCGATCGATGATCACCACCTCGATCGCCAACGCGCTGTCGGCCCGCAACGACGCGAGCGTCGCCATCGCCGCCGCGAAGCCGTTGCGCACCGGCAACACCACGCTGACCATCGGTTCGCTGGACGGCTCGAACCGGTATCCGAACCGCCCGGCGACAGGAAGCAACGCGGCGGCGTGAAGCTCGAGCAACGCGCGTGCCGACGGCAGGCCGACCCGTTCCGCCTCCGGCGCCACCGCGGCGGAACCTTTCCGCCTTCCGATGGTCAACCAGTGGGCAAACGCATTGGGCGACCGGCCCTGTTCCAGGTCCAACCGAACCGGGGACTGCGCCGCATACCACACCAGATCGATCGACGGCGACGGAGACCTCAGTTCCCGCGCGCCGAAATGCAGGAAATGCATGTAGCCGTTGCGGAAAACCCGCGATGCCACCACTTCGGCCAGTTCCGGCTGGCGGCCCAGATAGTGCGACTCGGAAAAACTCTCCAGCGGATCGAAGGCGGTAGGGGTGTCGTTACAGAGATAGTGGTGCAGCGCGCACCTCCAGCGCCCGGCCGCGATTGCCGCGGCCACCTCGGGATAGCGCCGCAGATACCACGCCGGATCGAAATAGATCGACGTGCGCAGCTCGGGCTCAGCGGTTTCGATACGCAACAGGTAATGCAGGAACACGCCGACGCGGCGGATCGCCGGAACATCCGCGGCATCGAAGTTCCCGAGATAAACCTGCGGATCGAACAGCGCATGCCCGATACGATCCTCTCCCGCGCCATGGCGCAGGTAATGGTCGTAGCCGTTGGCAATCTCGACAGCAGACAACGCATCGTTCGACAGATCCGGATAAAGGGCGCGATACCCGAGCTCGTCAAACAGCCAATGCGGCGAACGGTCCAGACTGCCGCGGCGGCAATAGGCATCGAAAGCCGAGCTGCACCGGCCGTCCGCCACGGCCCGGGCGATCGCCGGATACGCTGCGAGGTGCCAACTCTCGTCAAACAGCCGGTTCGGCGAGTGGGCCTCGCCCTGGCCGATCTCGATGTAATATTGAAGAATTTCGGCGGGGTCGCCGTAGTCAGCCCGAGGATAGCGATCCCGATACCAGACCGGATCGAAGACCGCCCAGACAGCCCTCGCGCCGCTTCCCGGCAGCTTCAGGACGTCGCAGGCAGACAGGTCGATCGGCCACATGGCGGGCGTCCAACTAGATGCGTCGTTGCAGGTGTAGCACACCCGCCTCCCGCAGCGCATCTATCTCGGGCGCGGTATATCCGTGCTCCGCGAGGATCTCGGTGGCATGCTCCGCGAATTTTGGCGGCGGGCGGCGCGTGCCGCCGCCGGTGCGGCTGAATTTTATCGGCGTGCCGATGCCGGTGTACCAGTCCAGCTCGGTAACCATCTCACGATGGGCGGTATGCGGCGCCGCCGCGGCCTCGTCCACCGCCCGCACCGGTCCAGCCGGCACACCCGCGCGGATAAGCCGCAGCGACAGCGCCTCGCCATCCTGTTCCGCGAACGCCTCCGCCAGCGCCAGGGTCAGCGCCACGCGGTTTTCGTTACGCCCACCGTTGTTTACGAAGCGCGGATCATCAGCGATCCCGGGCCGTCCGATGATTTCGCACAGCTTGCGGAATTGCCCGTTGTTGCCGCTGGCGATGAAGATGTCGCAGGTGCTGGTGGGGTATTTGTCGTATGGCACCAAATTCGGATGCGGGTTGCCGGTGCCCGCCGGCCGCTTGCCGTTCAGGAAATAATTTGCCGCCTGCGGATGCAGCAGGGCCAGGCCGCAGTCGTACAATGTCATATCCAGATACTGGCCCCGGCCGGTCCGCCCGCGCTCATGCAGCGCCATCAGGATGCCGATGGCGGCGTAAAGTCCGGTGCCCATGTCGACAACGGCGGTCCCCAGCCGCATCGGCCCGGTCTCGGCATCGCCGTTGACGCTCATGAGTCCCGTCATCGCCTGCAGGATCGCATCGTATCCCGGCAGACCGCCCAGCGGCCCGTCGCCGCCGAAGCCGGAGACGCGGCAATGGATCAGGCCCGGAAACCGCCGCGCCAGCACGTCGTCATAGCCGAGGCCCCATTTCTCCATCGCGCCGGGCTTGAAGTTTTCAATCAGGACGTCGGCGCCGTCCAGCAGGCGCAGCAGCACCGCCTTGCCCTCCGGCCTGCCGAGGTCCAGCGCGATGGCCCGCTTGTTGCGGTTGACGCCGAGGAAGTAGCTGGCGTCGCCCTCATGGAACGGAGGTCCCCAGTCGCGGACCTCGTCCCCCTGCGGCGGCTCGATCTTGATCACATCAGCGCCGTGGTCGGACAGGATCATCGTGCAGTACGGACCGCCGAGCACGCGGGTCAGGTCGATGACCTTGATCCCGGCCAGGGCGCCGGCGGTTTTCGCCAGCCCCTTGCCGGCGAGCGCGCCGGGGGAGGTGTTTGTCACGCCAGCGCCGCCGCCAGGGCCTCGGCGCTGCGTCCGTTGGCGATCGCCGCCGACAGTCCGTCCCAATGGATCCCGTTCACCCGGGCAAACGCGTGATCGGCGTTCGGGTAGACGTAGGTGGCGATGTGCGGGTGCCCCCTGGTGGTGGCGACCACCTTGGCGCGGCCCTCGGGCGGGAAGAATTCGTCCTTGTCGGCGATGTGCACCACCAGCGGCTTCGTCACCTTGCTCAGGCCGTCCAGCAGCCCGTCCAAACCGACACCGTAATAGGAGATGTTGGCGTCGGCGTCGGATTGCTCCGCCATCATGAACGCCAGGCGGCCACCGAGGCAGTAGCCGATGGTCGCAACCTTGCCGTTGGCGCCGGGCAGAGTCCGGGCGGCGGCGACGGTGGCCTTCAGGTCCTCGATCCCCTTCACCTGATCGAAAGCCTGAAACAGTTCGAACGCGCGCTTCCACTCGGCGTCGGTCTTGTCGGTGATGTCGATCCCCGGCTCGATCCGCCAGAACAAATCCGGAGCCACGGCGATGAACCCGAGATCGGCCACCCAGGCGGCGGTGTCGCGCAGCGCCTGGTTCACGCCGAAGATTTCCTGGATCAGCACGACGACGCCGGCTGGTTTGGCTTTCGGTTCCGCCACATAGGCGGCGAACTCTCCGCTGCCGTCGGTTGCCTTGATCTGTATGGCTGACATGAGTTGGACCTCCCGGGGTTGATGGATGGGAAGATAGAGTGGTTTGGGGGTGGCTGAAAACAGGCGCGGGGCTCGTTGCCCGCATCCGCACCTACCCTGCGGTTCGGGCTTGTCCTGCACTGTGCCGAATGCCCGAACCGGTGCTGGTCGAGCTTGTTTGAAACGCCAAGGCGCCAAGTTTTAGCCCCATCCCGCGACAGGCGGCGCGCCACCAGCAGAAACGGGCTTCGGTGCCCTGCATGATAACCTTGGCGCCTTGGCGTCTTGGCGTTGAAATGCGGTGCCGACAGCGAACGCCGGCATTGAACAAGAGGGGTCCCGATCCACGCCCGGCAGCCCACCGGCTCAGCTATCCAGCCTTCCGCACCACAATCGTCGTCCATCCCCCCTGAGGCAGCATCCGCACCAGCCGCAGCCCCTGCCGGCGGTGCGCGGACAGCACCCAGCGCGCCTGCCCGGCCAGCAACCCCGCCAGGATCGCCGTGCCCCCCGGCGCCAGATGCGCTGCCAGGCCCTTCGCCATCAGGCACAGCGGCCGGGCCAGGATGTTGGCGAACACCAGATCGTATGGCCCGCCGCCGCGCACTGCCGGATCGCGCCAGCCATCCGCCAGCACGGGCCTCACCAGGTGCCCCAACCCATTCAACGCGGCGTTCTCCCGCGCCACCCGCACGGACCAGGGGTCGATATCCGACGCCAGCACCGGCCGGTTCAGCAGCCGCGCAGCCGCCATCGCCAGGATGCCCGACCCCGTCCCCAGATCGAGTATCCGCCGCGGCCGCCGCCGCGCCACCTCCTCCAGCGCCACCAGACAGCCGCGCGTGGACTTGTGCTCGCCCGAGCCGAACGCCAGCCCCGCATCCAGGGTCAAGGTGATCCGGTTCGCCGGCCGCGGCGCGTCTACATGCGTTCCGCGCACGGCGAAGCGGCGGCCAATCACGGTCTCCGGGAACGCCGCATAGGTGCGGGCCAGCCAGCCGCCCGCCTCCGTCGATTCGCGATGCAGCACCGGCGTCGCCCCTGTCACCGCCGAAGCCAGCGCCAAACCGGCGGCCAGCTCCGCCTCGTTCACGCCTACGGGCTTGACACCTTCGACTCGCCAGAGGCCGGTGTCTTCGTCGAGGAAGAACCCGACGGTCTGACACGCGGTCAGGAACGCCGACTCGAACGCCTCCAACGCGTCCTCCGGCACATCGACGGAGACGGTTTCCAGCGGGATCGGGTGATTAGCCATCAGGCGCGCTCCACAAAGCGGTCAAGCACGCGCTTGTCGCCGGATGTTTCGAAATGCACATCGAGCTTGTCGTCATCGACCGCCCGCACCGTGCCATAGCCGAATTTCTGGTGGAACACCCGCGCCCCCACCGGGATCGCATCCGCCCGCGCCGGCCGCCCGGGCTGTTCCCACGCATCGATCACCTTCGGGCGCCGGGCCACCAGCGGAAACTGGCCGGAAAACGAGGTTGCCGCCGCCACCCGCTGGTCGCGGGCCACGCTCGATGACCCGATGCGCTCGGCATGCGCCGCGGGGATTTCATCCAGGAAGCGGCTGGGGATGCTGCTTTGCCAGTTGGCATAGATGCGCCGGTTGGCGGCGTGGCTGACGATGGCGCGGCGGCGGGCGCGGGTCAGGCCGACATAGGCGAGGCGCCGCTCCTCCTCCAACCCCTTGTTGCCGCTTTCGTCCATCGAGCGCTGGTTGGGGAACACGCCTTCCTCCCAGCCCGGCAGGAACACGGTGTCGAACTCCAGCCCCTTGGCGCCGTGCAAGGTCATCAGGCTGACCTTGTCGCTATCCGATTGCTCCTCGTTCTCCATCACCAGCGCGACGTGATCGAGGAAGCCGGCCAGAGTCTCGAAATCGGCCAAAGCGCGGACCAGTTCCTTCAGGTTCTCCAGCCGCCCCGGCGCTTCGGCGGATTTGTCCTGCTTCCACATCTCGGTGTAGCCGCTTTCATCCAGCATGGTGGCGACGGCGACGACATGGCCGTCCACCGGCAGTATGTCGCGCCAATGGCCGAACTGGCGCAGCAGCCCGCCGATAGCCTCTTTCAGCTTGCCCTTCAGCCCGCCGGCCTCCACGAGATGCGCCGCCGCGGCCTGCAACGGAATCCGCATCGCCCGCGATGTCTCGTGCATCGTGCGCAGCGCGGCATCGCCGACACCGCGCCTCGGGACATTGACGATGCGCTCGAACGCCAGATCGTCCGCCGGCTGCACCGTCGCGCGCATATAGGCGATGGCGTCGCGGATTTCGGCGCGTTCATAGAACCGCAGCCCGCCGACGACGCGGTACGGCACCCCGATATTGATCAGCCTTTCCTCGAAGGCGCGGGTCTGGAAGCCGGCGCGGACCAGCACCGCCATCTCGGCCAGGCTGTCGCCGCCCCGGCGCAATTCCTCGATCTTGCCGGCGACCATCTTGGCTTCCTCGTCGGAATCCCACAGCTCGACGATGCTGACCTTCTCGCCGTCCTGCGCGTCCGCCCGTCCGGGCCGCAGCGTCTTGCCCAGCCGCCCCTCGTTATGCGCGATCAGCCCGGAGGCGGCGGCGAGGATCGACGAGGTCGAGCGGTAATTGGATTCCAGCCGGACGATATGCGCGCCCTCGAAGTCCTTTTCAAAGCGCAGGATGTTTTCGACCTCGGCGCCGCGCCAGGAATAGATCGACTGGTCGTCGTCGCCGACGCAGCAGATGTTGCGATGGCCTTGGGCCAGCAGCCGCAGCCAGAGGTATTGCACCAGGTTGGTGTCCTGGTACTCGTCCACCAGGATGTAGCGGAACCTTCGGTGGTAGTCGGCCAGCACGTCAGGCTGCGTCCGCAGGATCTCCGTCATATGCAGCAGCAGGTCGCCGAAATCCGCCGCGTTCAGCGTGCGCAGCCGCTCCTGGTAGGCCGCATAAAGCGCCTGCGCGCGGCCGTTGGTGAAGTCGGAGTCCTCGTTCGGCGTGATCCGCGCCGGGGTCAGGCCGCGGTCCTTCCAGCGCTGGACGACGCCCATCAGCCCGGCTGGAGTCCAGCGCTTGGTGTCGATGCGCTCGGCCTCCATCACCTGCTTCAGCAGGCGCATCTGGTCGTCCGTATCCAGGATGGTGAAGTTGGACGACAGGCCGACATGCTCGGCATGGCGCCGCAGCATCCGCGCGCACAGGGCGTGGACGGTGCCGAGCCACAGGCCCTCCGCGGGCTGGCCGAGGATGGCGCTGACCCGCTCGCGCATTTCGCGGGCGGCCTTGTTGGTGAAGGTGACGGCCAGCACCTGGTTGGGGAAGGCCCGCTTCGTCAGCAGGATATGGGCGAAGCGCGTGGTCAGCACGCGGGTTTTCCCGGTGCCGGCGCCGGCCAGCACCAGCAGCGGGCCATCGACGGTCTCAACGGCGGCGCGCTGTTCGGGGTTGAGACGGCTCAGGTAGTCGGAGGTGGCGGGAACGGGACTGTGCACGCGCGGGATATAGGGCAGTTCCGGGCTCTGTGGAAACCGGACGATCGCGGACGCAGTTTTGGCATGCCGGGGTCAGGTGGCGGTATGGTGCGGGCGTCCGTGGCCGGCACTCGGCGCCGGCATCGGAAGCGTATCATGAAGTTTTCGGCAGCCGCCCGGCGTCAAGGCGGACAGGCCGCCGGCGGGACCGGCTGGTTCCTGATGCCGGCGGGAACGAGCGGCGGATCGTGCGTCCAATCATCCGGGTCCGCACCCAAATGAGCGTGTTCAGGAGGATCTGGCGATCCCGGGCCTCACGGAACCGATCTTGCGAACCCTGGAAATGGCTGCGCGAAACGCTATCACCGTTCGTCGCATCGGCATCGGAGCGCCGGCTGCGAACGGTGCGGTCACAAATCAGAGCGAGCTGGATCGCCCCCTTCCGGTGACAGGTGGCCGAGGCGATCGGCCCGGGGCGAACCCTCTCGCCGCAGGCCACACAGCGCAACGAAGGCACTTGGTACCCGACCCCGCACGACGGCGCCCGATCGCCCCCGGGGACCCGCCGCGGTCGCTGATTGCGCCATGCGCTACCGCCCGCCCGGACCGGACCTGATCATGATCCAGGACAGCGAACGCGGCATGTGGCGGCCCGGGGGCACCGCCTGAGCCCTGCGCATATCAGATACGAGGCAGCACCGAATGGCGCTGCGCGCTGCCGAATGTAAAGTTTTCCGATTCCCGGCGTCAGGCGCGGCGGCGGGCGAAGGCAGCCAGGCCGATCAGGCCGCTGCCCAATAGCGCCAGAGAAGCCGGCTCCGGAACCACGGTCGCGTCGGTGAAAGAAACGCTGATACTGCTGCCCGCGCCGTTTTGGGAATACGCAGCGGTGTAGTCGACGTTCGACGAGGTGAGCGCGCTGCCTGATGAAACGGTCGTCTCGCTGATAGTGCCCACGGCGTCGATACCGAGCGTGGTTGCACCAGTCTGAACCGAAGTGACAGTCAAATCCTCGGTGAAGATACCGAGAGACGTCGTGAAGGATTTTGTGAAGGTCGCGCCCAGGGTGACCGGTGTCGGGTTTGTCAGAGAAATGGTGCCAAGCGACGCGAGGCCAGTGTTATCCGTTCCCAGTGATGTGACCTTGTACGTGCCCGCGTTCGAAATCGTGGTTGCCGTTGTTATATCACCCGTCGAGGCGGTGAGCACACCAAAAGCGGAAACGCTGAAGGTCGTGTCAATCGCAGTGGCGAAAGCGGTGCCGGAGAACGCCAAAGTGGCTGCTACAGCCGCCCCGGCGAATTTGGTAACTCTCATCGTTCCAGACCTTTCCAGTAGCCCATTTTGCGCGGCATCCGAACGATGCAGCCGAACGGTCTCTCGCAATCGCTATGCCAGCCTTGAAATACCTGTTAAATCAATCGGTTAACCGAGCCCCCGGGTGACGGCCGATAGAAACTGTAAAATTTGCCGACAAGCCTCGAAATGCCGATCGGCCGCCTGTGCCGCGTCGATGGGTCGCGGCGAAGCCAATGCGCCGCCGTGCCCTCATAGGACCGGCCCGACCGGGACGGGACGGAGAGGATGGATCCGAAAGCGCCGCCGCGCCCGGCGCGATGGCTTCCGGCAGTGTCGTGCGCACAGGCAAATATGCTGTCCAAGCCGCCGGACCCGCCCTTTCCCGGCATACGATTGAGGGCATGTCCAACATTGCCGGCAGCATGCGCGCATGCTCCGCGGCCGTCACCGACTCAGGCGCGGTTCCGGCGCGTCTTTTCGCACGTCGAACCTCCATCCCATCCGGGACGGGGCATTGCCCCATGGCTATCAGGACAACGGGCCATGCGGAGCAACGGCTTCCACCTCACCGTCATGGCCGGGGGTGTCCCGGCCACGACGACGGGGCAGTGGCGGTGCGGCAAAGCCCTTCTCCCCGCGTCGCTTATCCTGATAGCCATGGAGCATTGCCCGGCCGCCTGTCGGAAAACTTTACAGTTCGCGCCCGATCCGAAGCGGCGACCCGGGACGGCGCGGAGCGCCCCGGCGTTCACAAACATCATGCCCGGGATTCAGGCGACCGGCGTTGCCGGACGGACGCGGATACCGGTCCGGCCCGGGCCTATCGGAACAATGTCAGTCGTCCTCCGGGACAAGCCCCTTCAACCCGTCGAGAAGCGGCCCGAGGTGGTGCCGGTAGGGCCGCCATCGTCCAACCGAGGTTGCGTAAATCGGCTGGCGAACCTGCCAATGGCTCGCGGTCATGACCACGCGCCTGGTTTGGTGAAATGACAGGCAGGCCGGGTCCCAGGGCAGCCCGAGATAGTCGATCACCCTCCGGGCTTCCCGCTCAAGATCCTCGACGACGTCCTCGTAATAGACTTCCAGAAAGCGGCCCGGCAGAACATGGCACCAATGATCCAGGAGCCGTTCCATCTCACGCGCGTAGGCCGCGCACTCCTCGAGCGTTTCGGTCCACGCCAAAACGCTTTCGGAAAACTCCTGCGTATAGCAGGACCAGGCCACGTCCCTCGGGTCCCGGCGGCAGACGATGATACGTGCGTGCGGCAACAACGCAGCGATGTGGCCTAACCAGGTCACGTTTCCCGGCGATTTGTTGATGACCCGCCTGGCGTCGCCTCCCTCTTGCCGAAGCCGCGCGATCAATGCCTCCGTGGCCGCGCGGCACTGCCGGACATCCCATTGCTCCGGCGGGGACAGCAGCATGGCTCTGGCTTCGCTGCCGAGCAGATCGAGGAAGTCGCCTTGCTCCCCCAGGCTGCTCACCGCCGGATGGCTTGCCGCGATCTGATCCACCAATGTCGTCCCTGAGCGCGGCGACCCGACGATGAAAGCGGGCCTATCGCTGTCGATGCCGAACGGAACCATCGCGGCAACCATGCCGCGGGAAAAATGCGCGATCAGGCCGTCAACCAGTCCGGCCCGCTCGGCTTTCGCCCGGGCGGGGTCGTAGCCGAACCGGGATGTTCGCCTCGCCGCGTTGGCCTCTTCAAACAAAGCGAAGGCCGCCTCGTAGTCGCCGCTCTTGTCGCGCATTTTGGCCAGCGCGAAGGCTACAGCCGCCTTATCCGCGGCCGGTGACGCCGGATTTTTTCGCACCGCGGCCATGGCCTCAAGCACGTCGCCGGTTGGCTCGGCGTTGGCGATCCCGACCAGTCCGGCCAATACGCCGCCGCTGAGCGGATTCAGCGACAGAGCCTTCCTGTAATGATCGGCAGCCGCGTTGTGGTCGCCCGCCATGGCAAGCGCATAGCCAAGAAACCGCCAGCTATCGGCCAAGGTGTCGTCGATCGCCAGCGCCTGCCGCAGCAGTTCGATCGCGTTTTCGACCTGCCGGTTCCGCAGATAAGCGTTGCCTGCCTGCTGAAGCAATTCCGCGCTTGCGGGGTTGCACGCCAAAGCCTGCTGGCTGGCCACGACACTGGCCTCATACTCACCCTGTTCGGCCAACACGAGTGTCAGCCCCGAAAGCACATCCTGATCGGCCGGATTCAGGATATCCGCCAGGCGCCACAGCCGGGCGGAGTCCTCAAAGCGCCTTTGCCGGCACAGCACCGTCGCCATTCCGACCAACGACCTGTAGCTGTCAGGCTCCAGCGCGGTTGCCCGCTCCATCGCGCCGGCGGCGCCGGCCAGGTCGGTGTCGAGCAGGGCGTAGCCGAGTTGGCGCCACGCGTCAGCCCATGAGGGATCGTTTTCGATCGCCACCCGCGCCGACGCGGCGGCCGCGGCCGTGTCGCCGGCGGCATTGCAGGCATGCGCGAGGTCGCTTCTGAGAGTCACATCGTTGGGCCGCTGCTCGACAGCCCGAAGGAGCCAGGGGATCGCGTTCCCGGGTTGACGCTGGCTCAGCCACAGGACGCCAAGCAGATGATGCAAGCGCGGATTGTCCGGCTCTCTCGCGAAAACGGCGTCATAAATCTGCTTCGCGGCGGCGAGGCGGCCGCAGCCATGATGAACCATGCCGATCGACAGGGCATGGTCTGCATCAGCCAGCAGCAGGTTCCAGTCCTCGGCATCCGGTTCAGGGATCAGCCCGAGCAGCCCGAAAATCAGCGGGGTCAGATGCCGCCGGTAGTTCTTCCAGCGGCCGGTCGCGGTCGCATAGAGGGGTTGCCGCACCTGCCAGGCGCTCACGGTCATGACCGCGCGGGGGTTCTCGTGAAACGAGAGGCAGGCCGGATCCCATTCCAGACCGAGAAAGCCGATCAGCCGCCGGCTCTGGCCTTCGAGGTCGGACACGATCGTTTCATAGTCGACCTCCAGCATCCGCAGCGGCAGCGTCTGCCGCCAGTGAGCGGCAAGCCGGGCGGTTTGCTGCGCCTGCTCCGCGCAATCGGCCAGATCGTAGCACCACGCCATCTCACTCGCGAAATGGTGGAAATAGGCCGACAGGCAAACGTCGCGCATGTCGCGATTGCAGAAAATGACCCGGGCCCGCGGAAACAGAACGGCGATATAGCCAAGCAGGAAGATGTTGTCAGGCAGCTTGTCGGTGATCCGCCTGGCTGCGCCGCTGCCATCGAGGGCACGGTACTCGGCCAGGCACTGCTCCGCCTCCGCCCTGGCATCGGCCAGCCGCCACTCCGCGGGGGAACCGGCCTCTTTTTCAGCATTCAGGCGGGTGATCGCCGCGCCGGCAAGATTTCGCTCGCCGGCACCGAAAACGGCCGGATGGCTGGCGACGATCTGGTCCACGAGGGTCGTCCCCGATCGCGGCATCCCGACGATGAAGACAAGTTCGTCGGTCGGATCGCCGTATCCCGCCAGCCCAGCGAACAACTCCGGTTTGAACACTGACATCGCCCGGGCGACGGAATGCAAGAGCCGCTCCGGCTGAAAGGCCCGGCCGGCTGCCTTGCGGGTGGCGGAAACCAGCCGGTTGCCGATCGCATAGGCTGCAAAAGCCTCATCATAATCGCCCGCGCGATCCAGTGCCGGTCCAAGTCCGAAAGCCGCCGCGATTCTGTCCCGCGCGGGCGCCTCCTCGTTGCGCAGAAGCGCCGCCAGAACCGCGGCATCACCATCGCCCGCGGTCAACCGGCCGAGCGCGGCCAGGCCTTGTCTTGCCTTGACCGACGACGGATCGCGCGCAATGGCCTCCCGGATCTCGGCCTCGGCCTCGTCGAAACGGCCGAGACATGTCAGGCTGTGACTGAGCAGGAGCCGGAGATCGGTCTTGTCCGGAACCAGGGCCAACGCGCGCCGGCAGGCATCCTTGCACCGAAGCGGACGCTGCTGGAGGTGGTAGGCAAAGGCCAGGCCGCCGCTCGCATCCGACGAGCGCGGATCGATCGCGACGGCGCGCTCATAGACCCGAACGGCATCGTTCGCGAATGCGCCGGTCAGCCAGATGCCGGCAACTTTCAGCACTGTGCGGATCCGTTCGTCATCCACGAGCATTGCCGTTTCGAACGCCTCCCGGGCTTCGGCGATTCGGCCGAGCTCCAGAAGCGATGTGCCGAGATGCAGATGCGCTTCGGCGTCGGCCGGTTGCAGACGGACCGCGGTGCGCAGAGGTGGCTCGGCGGCTGCGAGATCTCCCTGGTCCAGCAGAGCGCGCCCGAGCAAAAGATGGGCGGGCTGGAGATTGGGATCGGCTGCGAGGGCGCGCCTGGCAGACTCCGCGGCTGCCCCGGCCTGCCCGGTCGCCTGCTGAACCCTCGCCAGATTGCACAGCGCTTCGGCGAATTCGGGAATTTGCCCGACGGCCTGTTCCAGAACCTGCTGCGACTCGGCGTATCGGTTGGTATCCTGCAACAGAACGCCGAGGAAGTTCAGCGCGTCCGGATGATCCGGTTCGGTGTCCAGAACCTGCCTGTATGCTCGTTCGGCTCCGCCAAGGTCGCCCGCCTCATGCAGGGCGACGGCTTCGTCCAGAAGCTGCTCGAGATTACCCTGATGCTCATCCGACACCGGCTCCGGTCCCTCAATCAGAACGTAGGCGATGCCGGTCATGTCGCGCTGTTGTCAAACATTCCTTTGAACGCGGGACGCCAGGCCGGGTGTTTTGCCGCCGGTGGATGACTTCCCGGAGTTCGCCGGCCGCATGCGTTCAGCCATCAAGGCTTCCGGCGACGGCGCAAGACGCCCAGACCGGTGAGACCCGCACCGATAACCGCCAACGAAGCCGGCTCCGGAATAAAGTAATCGTAGGTGATCGACACCGTCGCATCGGCGTATGTCGTGACGCCGGCAGTTGAAATGGTGCTGCCTTGTGGCGACAGGAGATTCCAGCGTTTGAAATCCAACAGGGCCTGGAAGGTGCCAGTCCCCACGAAACCGGCAACGGCGGACGCCGCCACCGGCGGCGCGGTGGCGGAGGCAAAGTTTGGGGTGGGGAGAGTGCCTGTCCAGTCCAACGTCCCATTGGCGGCCAAGGGTGCCGCGGTGATCGCCACAGTTCTGAGTTTAGGCGTGCTGATGGTAGGGAAACCGCTCGGGGTTCCGCTGGTCGCGGGCTTCAGTATCAGGTTGATGCCGCCGGCAAAGGTGACATCCGTATGCGAAGCGGTGGTGTTTAGCAGTGTGCCCGTGCTTTGAGTTAGACTCATCGTTTCCTTCAATACGACGCCCGTCAGCTTTCCATACACGGGACTGGCCTGATTGAACGTGACCGTCGGTATGGTGTCGTCCGCCTGGCCGGAGAACGGAATGGTCTCCGTGCAATACGTAGTTATAGATGACAAAGATCCGCACACCGTACCGGCTTCGGCTGCGCCCGGGGCCGTTAGCGCCAAAGCACTCCCGAGCGCGAGCGTGCTCGACGAGGTAAGCAAGGTAAACTTCATCGCGTGGTCCTTCGCAGCGAGTTATCAGCCACCAAGCAAACGGCATGCCGTTCACAAAAACCGTTGCGGGTCAGACCATTACGGGATTCGCACAAAAGGGCGGCGGACAAAGTGTAAAGAATTCCGACAGCCGCACCGGAACGAGGTCCGGCAATCGGCCGCGAAAGCCCGGGAGAGCCGCCCCTCCGGTTCGCCGGCCGCCACCCGTCAGCATGCCGATCGGCCGAATCAGCGGGGAATCGGCGCGCGGAGCCGCCTATGCCATCGGAAAAAGGTCCATCCCCGGCCAGCAGCGTCCCGCCTGCGACGCTTTGTCGCGGTGTTCACCGCCGGTTGGACCGCCCGGTGGTGTCGGAAAACTTTACACAGCGGACGGCGCCATCCGAACCACGCGGCACGCAATCAAGACATCGTGTGCCGCGGCGGCGCCGGGTTGTGGCTAAACCTTCCCCGGGGTTGCCCGCACGCCCAGCACATGCGCGATCGCGTAGGTCAGATCCGGCCGGTTCAGCGTGTAGAAGTGGAACTCGTCCACCCCGTTTGCCTGCAGCAGCCGCACCTGCTCCGCGGCGATCACCATCCCGACCATGCGCCGGGTTTCCGGATCGTCTTCCGTGCCCTCGAACAGCCGCCCCATCCAGGCCGGGACACTGGCCCCGCACATGTCGGAAAACTTTACAATCTGGGCATAATTGGAAACCGGCATGATCCCCGGCACGATCGGCGCGGTGATCCCGGCCGCGAGGCACAGATCCAGGAACCGCAGATAGGTCGAGGTATCGAAAAAATACTGCGTGATCGCCCGCGTTGCGCCGGCATCCAGTTTGCGCTTCAGGTTTTCCAGATCGGCGACCGGGCTCGGCGCCGCCGGATGCACCTCCGGATAGGCCGCCACGGAAATCTCAAAATCCGCCACGTTGCGCAGACCTGCCACCAGATCGGCCGCGAACGCATACCCGCCCGGATAAGGCGCATAGACGGTGCCATGCGGCGGATCGCCGCGCAGCGCGACGATGTGGCGGATGCCGGCATTCCAATAGTCGCGGGCAACCTGATCCACTGCCTCCCGCACCGCGCCAACGCAGGTCAGATGCGCGGCCGGAACAAGGCTGGTTTCCTTGACGATCCGCGCCACCGTCGCATGGGTCCGCGCCTGGGTGGAGCCGCCCGCGCCATAGGTCACCGACACGAAGCGCGGCGCCAGCGGCTCCAGCCGCTTGATGCAGGTCCAAAGCTGCTGTTCCAAAGCCTCGGTCCGCGGCGGGGAGAACTCGAACGACAGCTTCGGCGCCGGCAGGTCGGCGGTCCGCACCGGCAGGCCGGAGACTCGCGGGCCGGTCAGCCAACGGTGCAACGTGTCGGAGGCGGGGTCGATCGGCGTGTCCATAGGCTCTGAATCTCCGGTTTCGGAAATAAAAGCAAGCGACCGCGTGCTTCTGCGGCCGGACGGGATTCCCATGGGACCCGGCCGCATGTTAGACGCAACGAGTCGAGCTGTTCACGGAAAACTCAATCTCAGGGTGTTCCAATGTGAATCAGACTCGCCATGTTTGATTGCGCCCGGATGCGCGCGCCGATCGCGCGCGTCCCGCTCTGGCCTGAGGAAGCTGATGCGATCTGTCCCACGTGCCCGCCCCCCGTTTCGTGGGACTTCATGGCTTCTGGCCTTGTCCGCGATCCTTCTCATCGGTTTGGCCGGATGCGCCACAAGGCCGCCGGCGGACGATCCGGACGCCGTGGCGGACTATGAGCAAACGAACGACCCGCTGGAGCCGACCAACCGGGTGTTCTACGCGATCAACAACGGGATCGATACGGTCGTCCTGAAGCCGGCGGCGCAGGCGTATCGCTTCGTCCTGCCCGGCCCGGTGCGGCAGGGCATCCACAATGCGCTGTCCAACATCGGCACGCCGATGCAGTTGACGAATGACATGCTGCAGGGCAAGCCGCGGCGCGCGGGCGATACCGCGATGCGCTTTGTCATCAACACAACCGTCGGCGTGCTCGGCATCTTCGACGTCGCCAAGAAGTGGGGCTATCCGGACCACGATTCCGATTTCGGCATGACCCTGGCGAACTGGGGCGTGCCGGAGGGCCCGTTCCTGTTCCTGCCGGTCCTGGGACCGAGCGACCCGCGCGACGCCGTCGGTTTCGGCGTCAACATCGCGCTCGATCCGTTCACCTGGGTCGGCGGCCCGAACAACACCGGCCTTAAGGCTTTCAACTGGTCGCGCTGGGGCGTAAACGCTTTGGATTCCCGCGAACGGGTGCTCGACACCCTGGATCAGATCAAGAAGACGGCACTCGACCCGTATGCCACATTCCGCAGCCTTTATCGCCAGCACCGCCATTCTCAGATTGAAGAGATGCGTAACGACAACCGCGCCACCGTCCCCGTCTGGTTCCCGCAGGCGGCGAACGAGTCCAGCAAGTAAACGACCCCGTTACCGGAGCTCGGAACATCTGATGATTTATCGCCGGCCCTTCCTGTCCTTCGCCGCCGCTTCGGCCCTGCTCGCCGCCTCCGCCCCGGCCCGCGCCCAGGGCGCGGAAAAGGCGACCGCGTTCATGAAATCGCTCGGCGACCAGCTTGTGGCGGTCGTGAACGGAGCTGGCACGCCGAGCAGCAAGCGCGCCGCCATGACCCGTATCATCGACACCTACGTGGATGTCGACGGCATCGGCAAATTCTGCCTCGGGCGCTATTGGCGGCTGGCGACGCCTGAGCAGCAGAAGCAATATATCAACCTGTTCCACGAGGTGCTGGTGACGAACATCACCTCGAAGCTCGGCGAGTATCAGGGCGTGACCTACACCATGGGACGCAGCCGGATGCAGGACGAGGACGCGGTGGTGTCCACGACGGTCGTGCGCCCGAACAATCCGCCCACGGCGGTGGACTGGATCATCGCCAATCCGTTGACCTATCCGAAGGTGACGGACGTGATCGCCGAGGGCACCTCGCTGCGGCTGACGCAGCGGCAGGATTACGCCTCGTACCTGGCGCACAACAACAACAGCGTGGACGCGCTGATCAGCGCGATGCGCAACCAGGTTTCGCAGAGCTCATAGCAGGCTCTCATACAGGATCATCGTATAGCCGCGCTGCTCGAACGTCTCGGCTTCGTGCATGCCGATGCCGCCGAGAACCATCCGGGAGCCGAAGTTACTTTCCCGGGCAACGGCGACGATCCGCGGCAGGCCGGCATTCTCGTGCCCGAACCGTAGCGCCGCGAAGGCAGCCTCCTTCGCGAGGCCGCGTCCCTGGGCGTCCGGCCACAAGGCGAACCGAAGGGCGACGCCGCGGCCGTCCGGACGATAGTCCAGGCCGGTAATGCCGGCGAAACGGCGGTTGACTGTTTCGCGGATCGCCCACATGCCGAAGCCGTGCCGCCCCCAGGCAATGACGTCGCGCGCCAGATCCTCGGCCGTCTCGGCATAGTTGCGGACGCCGCCCAGCATCACCGCGAACACCTGCGGATCGGCCTTGATCGCCCGGAGATCAGGCAGATCGGCGCCGCCGACGGGGGTGAGGATCAGGCGTCCGGTGCGGATGGTCAGAGCCGGATTGATCATCGGCCCGGCGGATCCGGCTGATTGTTCCGCTCAGACCCGGCCTGTTCCGGGTTCTTTGCGATGCGCTGCCACCCGCTCACACACATCTCCCCGGGTTGCCGGCAAGTCCGCACCGTATGCGCGACGAATGGGCGGCCGTATACATGCGGGAAATGCCTCGCGCCCGGATTCCCCGACAGTGCTTATGCCATGCGGCCCGTCGCCAGGGCACGATTTTGTCCCATCCGGCAACGACCCCGCGTGCGTCAAACCAAGCTGCCGGAGCGCGGTTCGCGGCCGGTTGCCGGGCCGCTGATCCCGGACTATTTCCTGGCCCTGGAGGTGCGGGATGGTAATCCGGAAAGGCTACAAACAGCTTCTCGCCGAGGCGAACGCCGAGATCGAAACGCTTGCGGTCGAGGACGCCATCGCCCTTGCCGGGCACCCCGGCGTCGTGTTCGTCGATTTGCGCGATCCGCGGGAGATGGCGCGGGAGGGCAAGATGCCCGGCGCCTTCGCCTGCACCCGCGGCATGCTGGAATTCTGGATCGATCCGGAAAGCCCGTATGCCAAGGCGGTTTTCGCGGAACCGAAGCGTTTTGTGTTCTTCTGCGCCGGCGGATGGCGCTCGGCTCTGGCGGCGAAGACGGCGCAGGACATGGGGCTGGAGAACGTCGCCCATATCGACGGCGGCTTCGGCGCCTGGAAAACCGCCGGCGGCCCGGTGGAGGAACCGCCGCCTGCAAAATCCTAAGTCGGAGAGCCGGAGTTCGTCAGCAAATCCGCCGGCAGCCAGACCCGCTGCACCTGCCACGCGCCGTGGTGCAGCGCCATTTCCAGCTTGATCGGATCGGCCTGGCCGCGCGCCTGCAGGCTGACCAGGAAGGTCGTCGGGCTGTCAAAGAAGGCCCACTTCACACGCACATCAGCGGTCTTCTGTTCAGGCGCGGGCCGGGCCTGCGCGTAGCGGTCCATCGGCGGCTGCCGCGCGGGCTGGCTGATGGTGCCGGTTGCCGCCAGCAGCGCCTGCGGCGTAACGGCCTGGTCGATCGCATTCGCAGCGATGCCGCGCATGAACGAAGCGCCGAACGGCGGCAGGCTGGTCTGCGTCTTCGGTCCGGGATCATCGAGGACAAGATCGCAGACATCCTCCTTGATGCCCTCCCGTACCGCCGGCCAATCAACGAGCGATTCCAGGGTCGTCGCATCGGAGGTCTGGATCGCCGCGCCGAGACGGTACAGCGTCACGTAGGGATAGGCGCCGTAAGTGAGGCCCGCCACCAGCACCGCTGCGACAACTGACCACTTGGCACGAATCGGCATTGCTGTATCCCTGTCAGTGCATGGTGCCCCTTAACGCGATAGCGCGCCGGTGCTTTCCGTCAAGCCGTCGTCAGACTATAGCACAAATGGTTGACGAAGGGTTAACGCTGATGCGAACCCAGCAAATTTTGATATGAGAACGAATCGGTAACGCCCTCGGTGGCGAAACAAAGCACCCGGCTGGCCGGGCTCAGCCGGAGCGTGCCGCACGCCGCCCGATCCTGCGCGGCCAGCATCAGCGCCGCGAGGCCGGCGACGCCGGACTCGCCGATGGACAGGCCCGCCCCGGCCAGAAGACGCATGGCATCGGTGGCCGCCGCATCCGGTATCGTGGTGAACGCGAAAGCCGCCCGTTCGAGCTCCTGCCAGGCCAGCAGGCTTGGCTCGCCGCAGGCCAGCCCCGCCATGATCGTGTCAAGGTTGCCGCCCACGGCCGTTAGCGTGCCGGCCCGGGCGCTGGCGAAAAGACAGGCCGCACGGTCGGGTTCAGCCACGACGAGCACCGGGGCGGTTCCGAACCGCGCGCGGATCTGCACCGAAACCGCAGCGGCCGCGCCCCCGACACCGGCCTGGATGAACACGTGCGTCGGGGGTGGCCCGGTCCATTGATCCGCCGCCTCATCCGCCATCAGGCGATAGCCCTGCATGACGTCGCGCGGCACCTCGGTGTAGCCCGGATACGACGTATCGGAGACCACGAACCAGCCTTCCGCGCGCGCCCGCCGATCGGCTTCCCGCACGGCATCGTCATAGGTGCCGGGAACCCGGACGACATCGGCGCCGAACGCGGCGATGGCGTCAACGCGGCCCTGGCTGACGGTTTCGTGCACAAAAATAACGCATTGGCAATGGAAACGCCATGCGGCCCAGGCGACGGAGCGGCCGTGATTGCCATCGGTGGCACACGTGACGGTGACCGACCCGGTGGAGCCGCGGCAGCGCCCGTCCGCCAGCGCCTCGGCCGATGTTGAAACCGCGATGCCGTGGCGGGACAGTTCCGCCGACAGCAAGGTCGCCACCGCGTAGGCGCCGCCAAGGGCCTTGAAGCTGCCCAGGCCGAACCGGCCGCTCTCATCCTTGATCCGCAGCGCCGCAACGTTTGCGGCCGCGGCGATGGCCGGAAGGTCATGAAGGGGCGTTGGCGCGTATCCCGGCCAGGACGTTATTGCCGCCTTGGCGCGGCGGAAGCCGGAAGCGGGAAGCACGGTCACGCCCGGCACGCCGTGCCGCGGGTTGCGCAGAAGACCGAATGGATGAGTGCCGAACATGCCTGCACGGTGGACCGGCAGCCCGGTCGGTGCAATCAATCAGCCTGACCGGAGGGACAACCATGAAAATTTCCATCCTTGGCGGCGGCGGATTCCTCGGCCGCAAGATCGCAGCGCGGCTGGCGAAGGACGGCGCCCTCGGCGACCGGGCCGTCACCGCGCTGGCACTGTTCGATGTCGCCGCACCGCCGAAGCCCGAGGCCCCGTTCCCGGTCGCCTCGATCGCCGGCGACATCGTCGAGCTGCCCGAAGCAGCGATCCCGGCGGGGACGGATGTGGTCTTCCATCTCGCCGCCGTCGTCAGCGCGCAGGCCGAGGCGGATTACGACCTCGGCCGCCGCGTCAACCTGCGCGGCACGGACGCAGTGGTCGACCGCTGCCGCGCGCTGGTGGCAGCCGGAGGCAAGCCGCCGCGCTTGGTGTTCACCAGTTCGGTCGCCAGCTTCAGCGCGGGCCAGGACAGCGTCCTGCCGGACAACACACGGCAGGTCCCGGGCAACAGCTACGGCGCGCAGAAGGCGGCGGCCGAGCTGATCCTGGCGGACGCGTCCCGCCGCGGCTTCCTCGATGCCGTCAGCCTTCGGCTGCCGACCGTGATCGTCCGCCCGGGGAAGCCGAACAAGGCCGCCAGTTCGTTCGTCTCCGCCCTTGTGCGCGAGCCGCTGCTCGGCCTGGATACGGAGTTGCCGGTGGCGGACGATTTCGCCATCTGGGTGTGCAGCCCGCGCCGTGCCGTCGATTGGCTGCTGCATGCCGCCGCGATGGATACCGGCAAGCTGGGACTCGACCGCAGCATCGATCCGCCCGGCATCAGCACCACCGTCGCGCACCTGATCCAGGCGCTCGAAGAGGTCGCGCCTGGCGCCGCTGCGCATGTCAAGCGGGTGGAGGACAAGGCGATCGCCGCCATCGTCTCCACCTGGCCACCGGCTTTCGAGGCGCTGCACGCGCGAACGCTCGGCTTCTCCGCGCACGAACCGGTGCTGGAGGTGATCCGCGCCTTCATCGCGGACGATCTGGAGGCGACCCGGGCGGAACGGGCATCGTGATCGCGTACGATGACTTTACCGTGTCAAAGCTGCGATCGGGGACTGGCCGGTTGCGCACGGCGGCTGCATCTCCGTAAACGAACCCTGTTCCTCCTGATCCCGGCTGGGCGGCAAGATGCCGATTGCACACGGCGATACTTCGACCGCGGAGCCTCCCGGCATCCGCCTCAAGGGGAAAGCCGCGTCCGCCGCAGCCGATGAAACCCGGCGCGCCGCTGCCCGCCGGCACCGCCGTCCGTTCGGTTCGGCGCTGCTGCATGCGCCACGGGTGCTGCGTGCGCTGGTGCGCGCCGATGAAATCTGGCTGGTGGCGCTGGCCGCGTTCCTCGGCTGCGGCACCGGCCTCAGCGTCTGGCTGATGAACGCGGGGACGCAACTGGTGCATCAGCTGCTGTTCAACCTGCGGCCGGACCAGCGCCTGAGCGCGATGGCCTCGCTCGATCCGGTCCGCACGGTGGTGGTGCCGGCGCTGGGCGGCCTGGCGCTGGGGCTGGTGACGCTTGGCCTGACCCGGCTGCGGCCGCGCCGCACGGTGGACCCGATCGAGGCGAACGCTTTGTTCGGCGGCCGGATGTCGCTGACCGGCAGCCTGATCGTCGTGCTGCAGACCATGATGTCCAACGGCGTCGGCGCCTCCGTCGGCCTGGAAGCCGGCTACACCCAGATCGGCTCGGCCATCGGGTCCCGCTGGGGACACGCGTTCCGGGTCCGGCGCAACGATCTGCGCCTGCTGGTGGGCTGCGGCGCCGCGGCGGCGATCGCCGGGGCGTTCAACGCGCCGCTGACCGGTTCGTTCTACGCGTTCGAACTGGTTATCGGTACTTATACTCTCGTGGCCTTCGCCCCGGTCGCGGTCGCCGCACTGGTCTCACAGGCCGTGGTGCAGGCGCTGGGCGGCTCGATCTTCGACCTCAACGCCCAGATCACGATGCATATCGAGGCGCTCGACTACATCCCGATCCTGGCGCTCGGCATGCTGTGCGCGCTGCTGGGCATCTCGATCATGCGCGGCGTGACGCTGACCGAGGAACTGTTCCGCCGCAGCCGCGTCCCGATTTGGTTGCGCCCGGCCATCGGCGGGGTGGCGATCGGGATGATGGCGCTGGTGACGCCGTCGGTGCTGTCTTCCGGCCATGGCGCGCTCGGCCTGACGTTCGAAATGAAGGAGCCGCTGCGCTGGATCGTCCTGCTGGTGCTGCTGAAGGCGACGGCCTCGGCGGTCTCCATCGGCTCGGGGTTCCGCGGCGGGCTGTTCTTCGCGTCGCTGTTCCTCGGCGCGCTGCTCGGCAAGGCGTTCGCCGGCGGACTGGCGCTGGCCACCACCGCGCATGCGATACCGGAGACGGTCTGCATCCTGGTGGGCATGAGCGCGCTGGCGGTGGCGATCATCGGCGGTCCGCTGACCATGGGCTTCCTGTCGCTGGAGGCGACCGGCAGCCTGCCGATGACGGTGGCGGTGCTTGCCGCCTGCGTGGTGTCCTCGCTGACGGTGCGGCGGACCTTCGGCTACTCGTTCGCCACCTGGCGGTTCCATCTGCGCGGCGAGGCGATCCGCAGCGCGGTCGATATCGGCTGGATGCGCAACCTGACGGTGGGGCGGATGATGCGGCGGGACATGCGGACGGTGCGCGCCGACATGCCGTTGAAGATGTTCAAGCGGGACTTTCCGCTGGGTTTGACGCAGCGGGCGATCGCGCTGGACGAGGGTGATCGCTACGCCGGGATCGTCCTGCTGCCGGAGGCGCATGCGGACGAGGATGACGCCCACACGGTCCGCGACATCGTGCACTACGCCGAAACGGTGCTGCTGCCGCAGATGACGATCAAGGAGGCGGTGGCGATGTTCGAGGCTGCCGAAAGCGACGCCCTGGTGGTGGTGGACAGCGCCGAGGGGCGGCATGTCATCGGCCTGCTGACCGAACAATACGCCCTGCGCCGCTACACTGAAGAGCTCGATCGGCGGCGGCGGGAGTTGTCGGGGGAGTAGGCCTGGCTGTCCTGGTGGCGGCAGGGCCACCATTTACGGCTCGGCCAGCAGTGGGATTCGACCCTTGGGCGCGTGTCAGCGTCGGGCGATGTGGCTGAAGACCGCTTGACAGGTGGGGTGATGATCAGCTCCGGCGCTGTGAGCGAGCGATCGGCTGTCATCGCATCAATCCGCCTTCCCTGGCACGGCAAGATCGCCAGTCTCCGAAACAGGCAGCAGATCGAGTGGCGCGTCCGAGTCCGGGGGAGACTTGCTCCGGCGTTGCCATGAGGGTGTTACGCCAGTCATTAGCGTTCCAGGGAGCAAGCAACTGCCCCGGGTCACCAATGCCACAAAGGCGAGCAGGCTCCACTCCGGTAACGAAACTGAACGTTACCGGGTCATAAAGTGCCGTCGCCGTTCGGGTGAACGCCGCTATCCATTCCGCGTCGTCCACGCACGCCTCCCTTACGCCGGATGCGTCATACCGTGGCGGCGGTCGGGCGCAACATTGACAGCCGATTTGGCGTTAGTTAGAAATAAGTACTAAATAGATACAGGACGTCCCAACCCGTGCCAGATATCCGTACTATCGTCAGCGACCTTTTCCACAATCGTGCCCGCCGGGTCCTCGGGATGGGTACGTTGGGCGCACAGGGCCCGCAACAAGTTGCGACGCTTTCGGACTTCTACCGGGTGACGGAGGCGGCCACCGCGATCTCGACCACCGTCGGTGGCCCGCCTGACAACTCCATTTCCGTGGTCGCCGCCCCGCTGAACGGTAATGGTTTCGGCCTGTTTTTTCAGGAGGACTGGTCCACGGTGGCGACGCTGACCCGCACGCACCGAACGGTGCTGGGGGGCGGCTATTCAGGCTGTCTCTACAGCGTCTATTTTGCTGGTGCCGGGGTTTACAAATGTGTCCACACCGCCCGCCCGAACGGCGCCACCAGCGATGCGTTCGTCGCCGGCATCCGTGGTTATGCCGCGGACAGGGGCTGGCGACTGGTGCATGAAATCCGCACGGTGACAGATGAGTTTGACGGCGGCGCGGGGGTGGGTGGCTGCATCACGACCTTTTTCGTGACTCGCGTCAGCTACACTATCGCACCAACGCCGATCGTGCGCACGGTGCGGCTGCGGCAGGATGCGCAGGGCTATTCTGTCTCCCGGCGTCGCTGGAACACAGCCACGCCATAGTCCATCGTGACGTGACCAGGAGGCGCTGACTACACCGGCTCATGCCGGGCCGCTCCTCATGCGCATCCGTAAGGACCATAGCGGTCCCGCGCCGCCGAACTGACCAAAGCCCTGCTCTCACCCCAGATCGACAGCGAACCGCGTCAGATCCTCCAGCCGGCAATGCCGCAGCGCGCCCTCCTCGGTCGCGTGCATCACCACCTGAGGCGCGGCGCCGGCCTCCAGCGCCTCCTGCCAGCGCGGCGCGCACAGACACCAGCGGTCGCCCGGCTTCAGCCCGACGAAGCCGAACTCCGGCCGCGAGGTGGACAGGTCGTTCCCCTGCCGCTTGCTGAACGCCAGGAACTCGGCGGTCATCACCGCGCAGACCGTGTGGCTGCCGATGTCCTCCGGGCTGGTCTCGCAGCAGCCGTTCCGGAAGAACCCGGTCATCGGCTTGTTGGAACACACCCCCAACGGTCCGCCGAGCACATTGCGGCCCGGACGCCGGCCGGGACGGCCACCGGATTCGTCGAACGGCATGCGAACCCCCTCGATCTTACCAATTTGTTTACCAATAGCCGCGACAATGCGGCCATGAGCAAGCGCACGCAATCCACCACGATGGCAATCGCCAACACCTTTGCGTTCTCCGGCATCGAGGCGGTGCCGGTGGAGGTCCAGGTGCAGATCGCCCCCGGCGCACCCGGGCTTGTGCTTGTCGGCCTGCCCGACAAGGCCGTCGGCGAAGCACGTGAACGGGTGCGCGCCGCCTTCGCCGCCATGAGCCTGTCGCTGCCGCTGAAGCGCGTGCTGGTCAATCTGAAGCCAGCCGACATACCCAAGGAAGGCAGCCATTTCGACCTGCCTTTGGCGCTGGGGCTGCTCGCCGCGATGGAGGTGCTGCCGCGCGACGAGATCGCCGGCTACGCGGCACTCGGGGAATTGTCGCTGGACGGCTCGCTCAACCCGGTCGCCGGGGTGCTTCCCGCCGCCATCGGCGCCTCGGCGCGGGACTGGGGCCTGATCTGCCCGGCCGGACAGGGCGGGGAAGCCGCCTGGGCCGGCCGCATCGAGGTGCTTGCGCCACGCGATCTGCTTGGGTTGATCAACCATTTCCGCGGCACCCAGGTGCTGACTCCACCACAGACGGCGGGCGTGGCGGAGGGTGCCGCCTGCCCGGACATGCGCGACGTGAAAGGCATGGAAACCGCCCGCCGCGCCGTCGAGATCGCCGCCGCCGGCGGCCACAACCTGCTGCTGATCGGCCCGCCCGGAGCCGGCAAGTCAATGCTGGCGGCGCGGCTGCCGGGGTTGCTGCCGGACCTCGATCCGCGATCCGCGCTGGAGGTCAGCATGATCCACTCCGTCGCCGGGTTGCTGGATGGCGGGCGGCTGGTGATGCGGCCGCCGTTCCGGGAACCGCACCACTCCGCGTCCCAGGCGGCGCTGACCGGCGGCGGCCAGCGGGCGCGGCCGGGGGAGGTCAGCCTGGCGCATCGCGGCGTGCTGTTCCTGGACGAGCTGCCGGAGTTCCCCCGCCAGGCGCTGGAATCGCTGCGCCAGCCGATGGAGTCCGGACGCACGACGGTGTCGCGCGCGGCGGCGCACATCACCTATCCGGCGCGGTTCCAGCTTGTCGCGGCGATGAACCCTTGCCGCTGCGGCTATCTGGGCGACGGCGCACGGGAATGCGGGCGGGCGCCCCGCTGCGGCGAGGATTACCAGAACCGGGTCAGCGGGCCGGTGCTGGATCGGATCGACCTTGCGGTGGACGTGCAGCCGGCGACGGCGGCGGAGCTGTCGCATGCGCCGCCGGGGGAGGCATCCGCGCCGGTGGCGGCCCGGGTCGCGCGGGCGCGGAGTATTCAGGCCGAGCGGGCGGGGGCCGACGGCCCGGCAACAAATGCGGAGGCGGATCCGCGCGGGATCCGGCTGGAGCCGGAGGCGCTGCGTTTGCTGGAGCAGGCGATGGAGAAGCTGCGCCTGTCGCCTCGGGGGTACACGCGGACGATGCGGGTGGGGCGGACGATCGCCGATTTGGAGGGGGCGGAGGTGGTGGGGCGGGTGCATGTGGCGGAGGCGTTGGCATTCCGGCACCGGACAAAAGGGCGTTAACAATGAGGACTTGCGCATGCCCAGACATGCTAGAGCGTGTTAAGGCTGACTGGAACGGCGGCTGACTCTGCCACACCGTCATGGCCTGGCTCGTCCGGGCCACCTATACCAGTACCCTGCCGCGATAGGTGGCCCGGACAAGCCGGGCCATGACGAACCGGGTCATCGCCACGATTCCAGTCAGCCTGAAAATCCTCTAGACTACGCGTCATGAACGTCACGTTCACCAAACCCTGGACGGTCGAAAGGTTCCTGATCTGGGCAGCCGGGCAGGAGGAGCGGTACGAGTTCGACGGCAAGCAGCCGGTCGCCATGACGGGCGGCTCGGGCCGCCATAACCGCATCAGCCAGAATATCTACGCCGCGCTTCGGGCACGCCTGCGCGGCAGCAGATGCTCTTATTTCGGTCCTGATCTTGGGGTCAGAACGGCAGGAGATAAAGTCCGTTTCCCGGATGCCCTGATCACCTGCACGAAATTCCCGGAAACCGAGCGTCTCGCGCCCGATCCTGTCGTCGTGTTCGAGGTTCTCAGCCCGGATTCCGGCCGGCGTGACCGGATCGAAAAGGTCCGGGACTATGCATCGGTCGCCTCGATCCGCCGCTATGTCATCGTCGAGTCATCGGGCGTTGGCCTGCTCGTGCTTCACCGTCAGCAGGGCGATGCCGCTTTCACCGCCCTGCCCCTGTCCGGTGAGCACATCCTGGACTTGCCGGAGATCGGGATCGAGATGCCGGTTGCGGAAATCTATGAGGATGTCGATTTCGAGGACACCGCTTCGGCCGGGTGACGGCGCCGGCAAACCGATTGATCTATGACCGCAGGTATAGCGTGGCTGCCAACCGGGTTGTTGAGAACACGATACCTCCGGCGCCATCAAGCCTCATTGCGGTATCCTGAAATCCGGCGTCGTCCGGGTCAGCGCATCGATCAACGTCCACGCCTGGATCGGCACCTGCCGCCGGAACCGCGCATCGGCGGGATCGAACAGGTCAATGAAGTTCCGCTTCACCTCCTGGCAGACCTCGTCAGTTCGGCAGCCGTGGAAATGCGCGCGGTGCTCCAGCATCATCCTGGTGTTGCTGACCAGCTTCGCGGTCACCGAGTCGCCCAGCGTTCCCCATTCCAGGGTCATCGCCACCACCGCCCCGTCCGGCGCCAGTCTCGGCACGAAGTCGATCACGTCGCCAAAGGTTTCAAACGCGCTGCCCCGGGCCGAGGTCGCGATAATCGTCGGTTCCTTGACGGTGTCCACGAACCTTGCCAGTTCGTAGTAGCTCAACGGCTTGCCGCCGGGGTTCTTGTCCTCCTTCCAGTCCCGCCCGGAAAACACAGACAGCTTGCCCGCGGGACCGAGACCGGTGTGCAGGTCGAGGAAATAGATCCGGCCCGCATGCGCCGCGATCAGCGGCGTCAGCAGTGAACGCAGGAAGTCGGACTGCGGCTCCGCCCGCTTGCCTCCGAACTCGAACCCGGGCGGATTGACATACTGGCCGCCATGCGTCCCCTGGCTGAACGCGGTCGATCCCATCCCGCCCAGCACAAACGCCAGCGTGCGGATGTTGGCGTCCAGCGAGTCCAGCGTGACCGACTTTACCGGATCGGGGTCCTCGGTCAGGCTCCGCAGCCTCTCATAGGGCGGATTCGGCATCGTGTAGATGCTGCCATCGGCAGAGAAGTTGCGGTTGAGGTCGATGTTGCAGGCATCCACCCGCCGCAAGTACTTAAATCCATAGGGATTGACGGCGTGGATGAACAGCACGTCGAAGCCGCGGTCAAGGATCGTCTCCAGCCGATCGGCCATGATCCGCCGCTGCACCGCCGCCCCGGCGAACGCCTCCACCCCGTGCAGGCCGGACTGCAGCACCAGCAGGTTCCGGTTGCCCGCGCGAGCGGCATAGGCAGTGTCGATGGTGAGGTCCGGATCGCCCTTCACGGCGAGCGGATATTGCCGGCAGACCGCTTCCCCTTTCGCCTCCAGCATGCCGCAATCCGCCCGGAAACGTGCGCGCGACTCTTCGTAATTCGCGGGAAAGGACTCGTCACCCGCGACTGCCGGGCGGACCGGCTCCGGCAGGGTGGATGCGGCACAGTCCCCGGCCAGCAAACCCTTGTCCGGCGGCGGAGGGTCCGGGACGCCGGCCGCGCAACCGGCCAGCACGGCGGCGAAGCCCAACAATCCGGCCAGACCCGGTCTGAACCGGCGGCGCTCGGCCGCCGTCCTCCGCAACCGGCCTCGTATCATGACTGCTGCTCGCTCGTGTTGGTCGTGTTGCCGATCCCGGTGCGCCGCGTCCGGCGGCGTCAGTGTGTCTTGAAGCGCACCGCCTTCATCAACCTGATCACAGCCGCGTCGACGAGATTGGACGGCTGGACGGCGAGCGGCGCGGTGTGCGCCTTGCGCCGGATGTCGAGCCAGGCGTCATGCACTTCGTCCCAGAGCACGGGAAGATTGGTGAGCATGGTGTCCGCCTGGTAGGCGGCCTGGAAGCTCGGCGGCGTTAGCGGCTGCACGCCTTCATATCTTGTGATTTCGTCGAGAATCGCCTGCGCCATGACGGCGTAGCCCACGATGCTCGGGTGCATTCCGTCCAGTCCCATCAGGCCGCCGCGCCAGCCGGACGTGTTGCCGGCCACCATGTCATTCGACAGAATCTTGTCGCCGATCGGGATCGTGGCGCCGTTGTCCTTATGCTTAAAGTCGTACGAACTGATGACCGCATCGATGGGTACGATGTGAATCCGGGCATCCTGCTGCGCCAACTCCCTGAGCAACGCGTTGACGAGTTGCACCGTCTGGTCGTTCAGCTTCGCCTGTGCGTCGCTCAGGGTGCCATACGTGAACCCGAAGCTGTTCTCGTAGCTGCGGAAGTAATATTGCTTGGGTTGATCCGCGACGTTCGGTCCGGGCATCAGGTTGGCAACCCCGCTCGGCAGTGGAAGCGCGTTGATGTAGATGTGTTCGACGCCTTGTACGCCATCTTCCGTCCCGGGCAGGGCGCTCAGACGGCGGATCAGCTCTTTCAGATCCGCCAGGTCGTGCTGGTTGAACGGTCCCGTGTCACCGCCGATCCGGCCGGTCGACGGGATCGCATCGAAGCCCATGCTCCAGAGTCCGTTGTTGGCGCCGATGCTGACCAGCAACCGGCGGGGCCGCCGCTGCGTGACGATGGCGAGCGGAGACAGTCCCCCGGCCCCGGCGGTGCCGCGGGGATTGAGCAGAAATCGGGTATTGAACGCGAAGAACTGATCGGCGAGGTGACTGTTGATCCAGTAGAAATCCGGGCCGAGCTGACTGTGCAGGGCGTCGAGTTGCCCCTGGGCCACGTCGGCGGTGCGATTCCAAAGGTCGGCGTACTGGGCTGAGGCGATCGCGATGTTATCGAACTGATCGAGTGACGAATGCGGACAGTTGTCCCAAAACTTGATGTTGTCGTGAAGGTCAAAAAGAAATTCAAGACGCTTCAGCCATTCCTCCAGATTGATAACAACGTTCCGGGGATAATCAGGGTTGACGAAGTCGGCGAGGCCGAGCGCCCGGGCGACTTGAGCCGGAGCACTCCAGTAAGCGAGATCTTTGTTGATTGTCAAAGACCGGACGCCGTTGAACAAGGAATCGCCGATCGCCATCATTTCCGGCATCGCATCCTCTCCCGGGGATACTCTGTTTACTACGACAGTCCGGTTTGCTTAGCACGCGGAAGTCCGGTACGCAATAGCAAGTATGATGAACGGGGAGTGGACGACCCTGGATCGCCTGCCCGCCGGGCTGGCGTGCGCAAACGCGACGCTGGCGTCGCGGGACCAAGCCGCCCGGATCGACTGTGCAAGAAGGCTTTCCGGACGGGCGTGAGCTTTTGACATCTTGATCAAGGCCGCCGCTCGAAGTTTTCCCGCAGTTCATTCAATGCGCGGGCTTCCGTACCCGCCGGGTACTGGTGTACCGGGCAAAAGCACGGTCCGGCTGGATAATGAAAAAGAAACAGTTATTTTCTTACGTTCTTTGAGGCCGCAATCGGATTGGCCTTGAACGAAGCGGGCCGGGACACACGCCAGGGGTCCTCCGCGCGAGATTCCGGGAAATCGTCTGCGATCGGGATCAATGACATGCAATATTCTTTTTCGTCACGATTGCCAGTTATTTGCGCGCCCGAACCGGATGAATGCACATCCGCAATAGCACCGCCGTCTGCGGCGCAAGGCAAGCCGGGCCGGATTCGTAGACGCGGAATTATACCACTTTGTTACCGAGGCATCCCACGTCCGCGAAGCGCCGGGGCCGGCCGCATTCCCGATCCCGGCTTTCGATCGCACTGCGTCGCAACAAGCGTCAGGATAGCAACCCGGTGCGGACCGTCTCCGGTCTCGGCCGCGGCGGCACCTCGCTGGCGGCCACGATCCTGTTCAACGCCGGGATCCACATGGACCATCGCCTGGCGGAGGCGGTCTATGACGATCCGGAATTCACCGAAGCCTTTCCACGCCGGCAAATGCGGTACGTGACTCCCAAGATACTATTGTCCTGTTGATGCGACGCATGCGCCGCCGGGCGCTATACGGCCAGCCACGGTCCGGTGTCCGAGTGGTTAGGAGCGGGTCTGCAAAACCCGCCAGAGCGGTTCGATTCCGTTACGGACCTCCATCATCCCGGCTGCCATGGCCATCCGGTCGTCCAACCGCCGGCAAGAGTGGAGCCGCGGTGGACGGCATGCCCCTTGCCCGCGACGAATGCGCCCCCGGGCCACGAGGCTGCGCTGACAGCAGCAGGAGCCGCCGGACTGACGTGGCGGGCGAGCCGCGTTCAAGCATTGCTCGGCATGCCCGTCTCCCTGCCGGACATTGCCGCTCTAAAGCCGGCCGAACCGCCCGCCCCGCTGCCCGGGACGGGAACTGGTGGATGCCACCGGCGCCCGGCGCGCTTCGGCTTCACCGGCAGGCCGCCGTAATGCAGCGGATAGTCGCGCCGATGATGTCCGGTTCGTCCATGAGGGGCGGCCACCGAACGGCCCCGTCATTGAAGCGCGGACTCTTCGGTCGCGGCGGGCCAACTAATGGTTGGTCACTTCGATCATCGCCCGTACCCGCGGGTAGATTTCCCGGGCCCAGCGCGACCCGCTGAAGACGCCGTAATGGCCGACACCGGCCTGAAGATGGTGCCGCTTCTGGCTGTTGCGAAGTCCGCTGCAGAGATCCAGCGCCGCCATCGTCTGCCCGATGGCGCAAATGTCGTCGCGCTCCCCCTCGACGGTCAGCAAGGCGGTGCGGTGGATCGCCTCCGGCCGCACCGGCTGCCCGTGCCAGGTCAGCTTGCCGAGCGGCAGATCGTGGTCCTGGAACACTTTCTGCACGGTCTCCAGATAGAACTCCGCCGGCAGGTCCATCACCGCGTTGTATTCCTCGTAGAATTTGCGGTGCGCGTCGGCGGCCACGACATCGCCGCAGGCCAGCGCGCGGTATTGGGCCATGTGCGCGTTGATATGGCGGTCCAGGTTCATCGACATGAACGCCGTCAACTGCAGGAACCCCGGGTAGACGCGGCGGAACGCGCCGGGGTATCGCCACGGCACCTTGGCGATCAGTTTCTTTTCGAACCACTCGATCGAGTGGCCCTTCGCCAGCTCATTCACCTTCGTCGGATTTTGCCGCGTATCGATCGGCCCCGCCATCAGCGTCAGGCTGCGCGGCTGAGCACGGTTGTGGGTTTCGGCCATGACGGCGGTCGCAGCCAGCGCGGCAACGCATGGCTGGCATACCGCTACCATGTGGCTGCCTTCGCCGATGACCTCCATGAAGCGGATCATGTGGTCAACGTATTCGTCGAACCCGAAGGTTCCCTCGGACAGCGGAACGTCCCGGGCATTCTTCCAGTCGGTGATATACACATCGTGATCGGGCAGCAGAACCGCGACGGTGCCGCGCAGCAATGTCGCGAAATGCCCGGACATCGGCGCCACGACCAGAACCCTCGGTTGCTGGACCTCGCTGTCCTTGCGGAACCGCAGCAGCGTGCCGAACGGCGTTTCCAGGCGGGATTCCTCGGTTACCCCGACGACATCGTTGCCCATCTTGACGGTGCGGAAGCCGTAATCCGGCCGCTGATGGGTCAGGCCGCCCTCCGACATCATCGTCAGCGCCGCGCCCAGCTGCCGCAGAGGCGCGGGGGTGTACTGCCCAAGGTCCATTGATTTGGCTACGCCAGCCCCTAGTTTGGCAAGCTGGCGAGCGGGAAACAGCAGATCGGCCTGCGCCTGGTAAATTTTGTAAATCATTGCCTGCCGCGTAGCGCCATCCTTGTCATTGAGCAATCTCTATCATTCCCGGACGTATGTCATTAGAATGTCGCCTGCATCGCAAAGCCTCGCCATCACATCGAAGCTGTTGCTATATTGCGCAGCAGCATGCCAGCAGGATCAGGGGTTGTCACTATGGCGGGAGCCACGCTTCTCATAAGCAGTAAAAATTATTCCTCATGGTCGCTGCGCGGGCACCTTCTGGTGCGGCTTGCAGGCCTGGCGTTCGAGGAAAAGGTCGTCGATCTCGACGACCCGGTGAACCGCAAGGAGCTGCTGATGCAGTCCTCCTCGATCCGGATTCCGGCGCTGATGCATGACGATGTCGTGATCTGGGACACCATCGCGATCGCCGAGTATCTGAACGAAATGTTTCCGAATGCGGGGATGTTGCCGTCCGAGCGGGGCGCTCGTGCACGGTGCCGCTCGATCTCGGGGGAGATGCATTCCGGCTTCGCTGTTCTGCGCGAGGCGCTGCCGATGAACCTGCGCATCTTCCGCCCGCGCTTCGCCATCTGGTCCGCCGTGCAGGCGGACATCGACCGCATCACGGAAATTTGGCGGGAGTGCCTTTCCACCTGGAAAGGCCCCTGGCTGTTCGGCGCCAAACCCACCATCGCCGACGCAATGTATGCCCCGGTCGTGACCCGCTTCCGCAGCTATGACGTGAAGATGGACAAGGTCTGCGAGGCCTATTGCCAGCAGATCACGGCGTGGCCCGAAATGAAAGAATGGTTCGCCGCCGCTCAGCGCGAGCCGGAGCAGATCGACGAACTCGACATAGAATTTTAGCCCCCACCGGAAGGACCCTCCCACAGGGAGGGTTTTCCCGGGGTGATCAGCGGCCTGCCGTGACGCCCGCCTCCGACCGGCTCACGAACGTCCGGGTTGTTTCGGCCAGGTGATCGTCGATCCATGCCGCCATCGCCTCCTCCTCGGCCAGCGACTGCCGCAACGCCGCTTCCGCGGCGGCGTGGCCGGTCAGATCGGCCAAAGTCAGCAGCGACTTGTAGGCCGCGATCTCGAAGTGCTCGAACGCGAAGTTCGCGAGGGTGTTCTTGATCACCTCGTCGGAGGCCGGGGTATGCGCCAACGCCGCGACGTTCCCCATGAACGACATCATCGTGTCCTTGATCCCCGATTCAGTGGTGCCGAACTGCCCCAGCAATTCCTCGAGCCGGCGCGCCTGCTGCTGCGATTCCGCCACATGCCGGCGCATGCGGTCAGCCATTTCCGGGTAGTTCTCCAGCCGCCCGATCTGCCGCTCCAGCAGTTCGATGGCCTGATTTTCGACCGCGTGCTGGTTGCGCAGACCGGTGAGATAGATCGATTGTGCCTTTTCGCTGGTTCCGCTCATCAACGTTCTCCTGTTGTGTCCACGGACTCAACGATGTGCCCGGGCCTCAGATGCATGGATTTTCGGCAATGACACCGGGCGGCGACACTCCTGCACCTCTTTTTCCTTGCCGGACTCGACCGCATCGTTGTCACGACGACCGCGCCTCTGATCGTCATGGCCCGGATTGTCCGGGACACCTGCAGCGGCACATGCGGATATGGATGGCCCGAACAAGCCGGGCCATGACGGCTGGGGAGAACGCCGTGCTCCGCGGCGGCGGAACCGCTGCGTGATCGCTACCGGTCCACCATCGGCGGCAGCAACGCGGCCGCATAGGCCGCCGGGTTGGCGATCAGCGACCGCGCCGCTTCGAGATCCGTGACCCGTCCCTCCGCGCCCGGGCATGGCGCGCGAATCTCCAGCACATCCGATGCCGGAACGGGCGCCCGAGCAGCCCGCTCGCGCCTGAGCGCTTCGATCATCGGCTGAAATCCGGCCGACAACATGGAAAGCTGCCGGTTCAGCACCTCCGTTCCCAGGCTTGTGCAGACCTGAGGCAGGACACCCAGGCCTTGCAGCGGCCAGCCCAGCGGCGCCAGCACGCGGCTCCAGGTGATGAACAGGTCGCCGCCATCCGGCAGCGGATCGATCGTCTGCACCAGCCCTTTCCCGACCGTTGAACTGCCGACGACCACGGCGCGCCCCCGATCCGCCAGAGCCGCGGCGAGTATTTCGGCGGAACTGGCGGTGCGGCCGTCGACCAGGATGATCAGCGGCACGTTTTCCGCGAGTTCGCCCTCGGTTGACCGCCAGATATGATTGGCCTCCTGGTCGCGGCCCGTGGTGATCGCGACCACGCCCGCCGGCAGGAACGTGTCCGCCGCGGTCACCGCCTGCCGCAGCAGCCCGCCGCGATTGTCCCGCAAATCCAGCACGATGCCATGCACCGGACGGGGCTCGGACAGCGCGTCCTGCACCGACAGCGCCAGATGCGAGGCCGTGGTCCCGCTGAAACTGGTGATTCGCAGCACCAGCACATCTGCCACGCGTTCTGCGAAAACCGTCTCCGGGGCCACCATGACGCGGATCATCTGAGCATCCCGCGTGCGCCCGTCCCGGCCGCGCCAGGTCACGGTCACCGCGGACCCATCGGCGCCCGACAGCAGGGCGCCGATGGTGGCCGGATCCTGATCCCGGGTTTGTTGGCCGTCGATCGCCAACAGGAAGTCGCCGGGGTGGATCCCGGCAATCGCGGCCGGACTGTCGCGAACGACGGCGCGCACGTCCACCATCCGGCCGCGCAGTCCCACCGTCAGTCCCAGTCCGGCCCGACCCGCGCGGCGGGCGCGGTCTTCGCCCGCCTGGTCCGGCGCCACGTATCGGGAATACGGGTCAAGACGCCCCAGCATCTCATCGAAGAAGCCCTGGATGACGCCCTGCGTCCCGGCCCGGCGCAGCAGAGCCGATACCTGGTAGCCGGCCGCGCTGACCGCCACGGCAGTCCTCGCCCATGCCGTCGCCGTATCATCCTTCGGCGCTGCGACCTCCAGCACAATCTCGCCCTGGCGGAACAACTGCAGGTGCGAGTCCCGGATGCCGATGCGCAGCGCGGGATCAAGAGTGGTCAGGCCCTGCAGGCCCCACACCGTCAGTTGCGGGACCGACACCGGATCGAGGATGCGCGGCGCCATGAATGCAAGCGCCTCGGCGTAGACGGCGGTCATACGCTCCTGGTCGAGGCCGGCGCTCGGAAGGGACTGCGCCTGCGCCCGGCCGAACGCAAACAGCACCAGCAGGAAACCGATCCGGATCACGAGAAGCGGGGCCGTTTCCCTGACGGACTGGCCGGATACCTGCCCTTCGGCCCTGATGCCCGTGCGGCGGCACGGTCCTGCAGGACATGGAAGACCATGCTGCCGGTGACCGCATTCGCTTCCGACAAAAGCACCTCGACCTCCTGTGCCAGGCGATACACCTGCTGCGTGCGGCGGCCTGTCACGGTCTGCTCCCGCTCATCATACTGCCAAAAATCGTCCGGCAAGGTTGCAAAGGGGACGATACCGCTTGCCCCGGTCTCTGTGACCGTGACGAACAGCCCGAAACGAGTCACGCCCGATATGCGGGCGTTGAACCGCTGGCCGATCTTATCAGACATGAAGGCGGTTAGGTAACGGTCGATCGCTTCGCGTTCCGCCGCCTGGGCGCGCCGCTCGGTTTCGGTGATGCGTTCGCCGGTCTCCGCGAACGCCTCGACCTCCCCGGCGGTCAGCCCGTCCTCCCCCATTTTCAGTCCCCGTATCAGTCCCCGGTGCACGAGCAGATCAGCATACCTTCGTATGGGACTGGTGAAATGCCCGTAGCGTGCCAGGGCGAGGCCGAAATGACCAATATTGTCAGGGCTGTAGGCCGCCTGCGACTGGCTGCGCAACATCACCTCGTTGACCACCTGCGCTTCCGGCGTATCGGCGAACCGGCGCAGCACGCGGTCCAGGTCGCGTGGGTGCAGCAGGTTGGACGCCGATAAAGAGACACCGAGTGTTGCCAGAAAAGCACGCAGCGATTCGAGTTTTTCCTCCGACGGCGGCGCGTGGACGCGGAACATGCAGGGTTGGTGCAGCCGTTCCAGTTCCTCGGCGGCGGCGACATTCGCCAGCACCATGAACTCCTCGATCAGCCGGTGGCTGTCGAGGCGCGGACGCGGCGCCACGCTCAACACATGGCCAATGTCGTCCAGCACGACCTTCCGCTCCGACAGATCCAGGTCGAGCGCGCCGCGTTCCAGCCGGGCGGCCAGCAAGGCGTTGTATGCGGCATAGAGGTGCACCAGCGGAACGCCGATATCGTCTTGCGCATCGTGCGCCGCCTGGACCGCCTCATAGGTCAGGCGCGCGGCGCTGCGCATCAGGCCGCGGCCGAAGCGATGCGCGGTCTTCCGGCCGGAGCGGTCGATCCGCATCTCGACGAACAGGCATCCGCGGTCTTCGTTCGGGCGCAGGCTGCACCAGCCATTGGACAGTGCTTCGGGCAGCATCGGCACAACACGGTCGGGGAAATAGACGCTGTTGCCGCGGTGGCTCGCCGCGCGGTCCAGCGGCGAGCCCGGGCGGACGTAATGCGCGACGTCGGCGATGGCGACGACAAGGCGA
Organism: uncultured Rhodopila sp.; assembly: GCA_903851415.1. GTDB lineage: Bacteria > Pseudomonadota > Alphaproteobacteria > Acetobacterales > Acetobacteraceae > Rhodopila. Next base: position 112,605 of record CAINOE010000019.1, read on the forward strand.
AATCCGCCGGGCTGGTCAGGGTCCGGTTCGGCGAAGACCGCGTCATCGAAGTCGCGCGCATCGGCACCGTCTATGGTGATCAGCTTGAGCCCACGCAGGTCGGTGCGGCTGCCGAGCGGCGTCGCTCCGGCGTGCTCGGCCTCCTCCAGCGCGGCTTCCGAAAAAGTCTGCGGGATGTCGTGCGTGTGGATCGCGATCAGGCTGATCGAGCGGGCATCGCCGAGCTTGCCCAACCGCTCGACCACCCGGGCGGGCTTCAGGCCAAGGTGCTGGTTGCCGGCGACCGGTTCGGCGACGACGATCTCATCCGGTTCGGCGCCGGCATCCTGGCCGTGCGGCACGCTCCACTCGGCCTTGGATCGCCGATCGGTCGGGACGATGCGGTTCTCGAGACGTCCGCGCTTGAAGATGCCGAGGATTCGGCCCGGGGTTTCGCTGATGCGGCGCAGCGTGCGTCCGTCGTAGCGGCCGGGGCCGAAAGGCTTCAGCCGCGCGAGCACGCGTTCGCCAGGGGCCAGCGCGGGGGTGCCGTGCTTTTCGGGCGTCATCCGAATTTGTGGCGGCGGTCCGTCGTTGCGGTCCCACTCCACCGGGCGGGCCAGGGCGTCGCCGTCGGAATCGATGCCGACGATCTGCACGACGGCTTCATCCGGCAGCCGGACGGGTGCGAGCGACGCGCGTTCGAACTCTTCCGGCCGTAGATTTCGTTTGAAGGTGCCGTCCCGCGGGACAGACTTACCCCGGTGCTTGATGCGTTTCGCCACTGTTTTGCGACCGCGACTCTGTGCGGATCAAACTGACACACCCGGGGGATTTGCGCCACGATAACCGGAGAAGCGTCCCGAACGGGTTTCTCCGCAATCGTCATGGGTCGCCTTGTCCGGGCCATGACGAGGAAAGGACAACGCCTCGGCCAGATTTTTCGCCCGTCGCGGCTTGTCCTGACAGCTATGGGGACACGCCTGGCCATGACGGAGAGGCTGAAGCTCGCCCTAGCGCAGCCGCTGCACCGTATAATCCGCCACACCGGCCAAAGCGCGCCGGAACGGCCCGTCCGAAAACACCAGCAGCGCATCCTTGGCTTCCTGGGAAAACCGTTGCGCGCGGTCCAAGGTCACCTTGATCGCGTCATGTTCGGCGATCAGCCGCATCGCATGGTCCAGATCGGCATCCGTCTGCTCCAGCGTCTCGATCGTCCGCTGCCAGAACGCCTTTTCCCGCTCATCCCCGGCCAGGAACGCGGTCAGCACCGGCAAGGTGATCTTGCCTTCACGGAAATCATCGCCGACGGTCTTACCCAGCTTCGCCTCGTCGGCGACATAGTCCAGCGCATCGTCCACGAGCTGGAAGGCAATCCCCAGCTTCATCCCGTATTCCGCCAGCGCCTCTTCCTCCGGCAGCGGCCGATCGGCAACGACGGCGCCGATCTGGCAGGCGGCGGCGAAGAGGGCGGCGGTCTTGCCCTGGATCACCTCGAGATAGCGGCTCTCGGTGGTGGACAGGTCGTTCTGCGTCACGAGCTGCAACACCTCGCCCTCGGCGATCGTCGCCGCGGCCCGCGACAGGATCGCCAGCACCCTCAGCGACCCGTCATCCACCATCAACTGAAAGGATCGCGCGAACAGGAAGTCGCCGACAAGCACGGACGCCTTGTTGCCGAAGATGGCGTTGGCGGATGCCAGGCCGCGGCGAAGCTGGCTCTCGTCCACGACGTCGTCGTGCAGCAACGTAGCGGTGTGGATGAACTCCACACAGGCCGCCAGATCGATATGCCTGGCGCCGCCGCCGGGACCCGGATAGCCGCACAGGCGGGCGGATGCGAGAGTGAGAAGCGGGCGAAGCCGTTTGCCGCCCGCCGCGACGATATGCGCGGCGAGTTGCGGGATCAGGGCGACCGGGCTGTCCATCCGCCCGACGATGACCTCGTTGCACGCATCAATGTCGGCCTGAACCAGGCCGACCAGCGCGGAAAGGGCATCCTCGCTCACGTCCGGCGAGGAAACCGACATGAGCGACACGCCTAATTCAAGGGGACTGGCGATGCCGCCCAACTCGTTCTCCCGACTTTTGCCTGAAAGTGCGCCCTTCATATCGGTCGTCATCAAACAGGGTCAAGGCAACATACTGGCGCGGAACGGCGCCCGCGCATAGCCTGGCCCGGCAGCATATGCAGCCATGCTTCCGGAAAAGCGACGATCTTTGACGAAAAACCGCATCAATTCAACGCGGCAACCCGATGTATCACGGGTCCCCCGGACGATGCTCACCCTGTTGCGCGCTGGTATCATACGCGCCACGATCCGCTGATGCGCGCACTCATCACATCCAATAATCCCGTACAGCTCTCATTCCTGACTGCCTTGCTTGCGGATGCGGGCATCGGGACAACCCTGCTCGACAGCCACACCAGCATTGCCGAAGGCAGCGCCGGAGCGATTCCCCGGCGGCTGATGGTCGACTCGGACGATTTCGAGCGCGCCCGCCGCGTCCTGGTGGAAGCCGGCGAGCTATGATCGAGCTATGACCCTGGCAACGACGCACGGTCACCTGCTGGGCGGGCGCCTGCGTTATGCCCAGCCCGAAAGCGGGTTTCGCAGCGGGATCGAACCGGTCCTGCTGGCGGCGTCCATCCCGGCGCGGGCCGGCCAGCATGTGCTTGAGGCCGGAACCGGCGCCGGTGCCGCGCTGCTCTGCCTGTGCGCCAGGGTCCCGGGCGTGCGGACCGTCGGCATCGAGATCGACGGCGCGCTGGCGCAGGTTGCGCAGGAGAACGCCAGGGCCAACGGCTTCAGCAGCTGCGAGATCATCGCGGGCGCCGTCGAAACCGCCGCTTTGGCGCAACCGTTCGACCACGCTCTGGCGAACCCGCCCTACCACGCGCCGGACGGCACGCTATCCCCCGTCGCGGCGCGCGAAACCGCCAAGCGGGGGTCCGATGCCCTGATGCACGTGTGGATAGCCCGGCTTGGCGCAGCTCTGCGCAGCCGTGGCAGCCTGACCCTCATTGTCCAGGCTGGCATGGTGCCGGCCTGCCTGGCGGCGATGACTGAGGCCGGGACCCCCTGCACCGCCATCTTCCCGCTCTGGCCGAAAGCCGGACGGCCCGCCAGGCTGGTGCTGCTGCGCGGTATCAGGCAGGCACGGGCACAAATGAGGCTGATGCCGGGGCTGGTCCTGCATCAGCCGGACGGATCATTCACCCGGGAAGCTCAGGCAGTTCTGCGGGAGGGCACGGAACTTGCCGTTGAACAGGCTTAAAACCCGTCCGCGTTCGGATGCCGCAGATGCCAAAGGCGCTCATGCGCGGCGACGAGGCTTTCCATATTGCGGCGCCGCGTGCCGTCCGGTGTCAGCGGGCGCCGCGTCAGCATCATCTCCAGCACGCGGAGCAGCTCTTCCGCGACCTCGAAGTCCGACTGGTCGCAAGCGTGGTGAAAGGCGATCAGGATTTTGTCGGAAAGGCGCCTGCTATAGCGCGGAGCGCCTCCCGTGCCGGTTTCGCGGCCGCTCTCTTCCTCGGATTGGCTCACCGTAGCCCCTAACAAGATGGTCGTGCCCAACAAAGCCTCCCTGGTGTCCGAGCCCGGTCTCAGGCCGCCATCATGCAACCTCGCCAACCACGCTTATATAGACCACAGGATCGAACGTGCACAAAGAAGCAGCCGGCATGTGAAAAATTCGTTAAGTGCATGGCTCAGGACTGCGAAAAAGCCCTGGCAATCAAATCGCCCGGTCGTCGCACGGAAATGGACATCGCCCGCAGCACCTTCCTTCACATCTCACCCGGCATGGCAGCCGATCGCCAGATGCTGCCATGAAATATGATTACCGGCCAAATTGTTGCGGAAGTCAACCCGCGATCGACATGCACGGGTCTGTGCCGCGCTCCGGCGACGATCCCGCAAACGCCTCCTCCCACGTGCCCGAGGTCGATGCCTTGCTGTATTCCGTGGCTCTATTCTCAAAAAAGTTCGCGTGTTCGACAGCGTTCAGCATGTCATCCAGCCAGGGCAACGGGTTTTTCGCCACATGGAACAGCCCGCTCAGCCCCAGTTCGACCAGCCGCCGATCGGCGATGTAGCGGATATATTGCTTCACTTCGCGTGACGTCAGGCCCTGGACCGGCCCCTGCTCGAACGCGAGATCGATGAACGCGTCTTCATGCGAGACGATGGTCGCGCAACTCAGATACAGCTCCCGCCGCAGCTCCTCTGTCCACAGCTCCGGATTCTCCTGGATGAACGTGCGGAACAGCCTGATGATCGAGGCGCAGTGCAGGCTTTCGTCCCGCACCGACCAGGTGACGATCTGCCCCATGCCTTTCATTTTGCCGAAGCGCGGGAAATTCAGCAGGATCGCGAAGGAGGCGAACAACTGCAGCCCCTCGGTGAAGGCGCCGAACGCCGCCAGGGTCCGGGCGATCTCGAACGGCGATGAGACCGAGAAGCCCTGCATGTAGTCGTACTTGTCCTTCATCTCCTTATATTTGAGGAAGGCGGTGTACTCGATCTCCGGCATGCCGATGGTGTCGAGCAGGTGGCTGTAGGCGGCGATGTGGATCGTCTCGATGTTGGAGAACGCCGACAGCATCATCAGCACCTCGGTGGGTTTGAACACCTGGCTGTAATGCTTCATGTAGCAGTTGTTCACCTCGACGTCGGCCTGGGTGAAGAAGCGGAATATCTGCGTCAGCAGGTTGCGCTCCCCGTCGGTCAGGTTGCGGTGCCAGTCCTTCACGTCGTCGGCGAGCGGCACTTCCTCCGGCAGCCAGTGGACGCGCTGCTGGGTCAGCCAGGCTTCGTAGGCCCAAGGGTAGCGGAACGGCTTGTAGACGGGGTTTTCAGTCAGCAGGTCAAACCGGATCGGGTGTTCGCCGGCAGCTCGGTTCATCCCGTCCATCTGTGTCCTGTTCCCGCAGTGAGAAGCCCGATTCGTCAACATAGACCACCCATTGTGGGTCGGCCGTATCCCAAACGCAAGAAATTGTGGCGGTGGCCGGCGCGATTGACGACCGCGCCGATGCGGACGAGGCCCGGGATTTGCCACCGGCCCGGCCCGGTCCTACCGTTCAGTCAAACAAGCACACCAGCAGGGAGCGGGTCCATGAAAGTCGGTCAGGCCGTCGCTGAGATCATGAAGCGCGAGGGAATCGAGATCCTCTGCGGCTACCCCGTCAACCACCTGCTTGAATTCGCCGCCGCCGCCGACATCCGCCCCGTCATCGTCCGGCAGGAGCGCATCGGCCTGCACATGGCCGACGCCATCTCCCGCGTCACCTCCGGCCGCACCATCGGCGCCTTCTGCATGCAGCACGGTCCGGGCACCGAGAACGCCTATGGCGGCGTGGCGCAGGCCTACTCCGAATCCGTGCCGCTGCTGGTGATCCCGCAGGGCTACCCGCGCCGCATCGCCCATATCGATCCCAACTACAATGCGGTGCGGGAGATGCGCGGCGTTTCCAAGCTGGCCGAGCCTGTCACCCTGCCGAAGGAGGTCGCCAACGTGATGCGCCGCGCCTTCAGCGCCATCCGCAACGGTCGCAGCGGCCCCGCCCTGGTCGAAATCCCCACCGACATCTGGAACGAGGAAATCGGCGACATCGACTACACCCCCGTGGGCGTGTCGAAATACGGCCCCGACCCGGCCGATGTCCGCCGCGCCGCGGCGGCGATCCTGGGCGCCAAACGGCCGGTGATCTACGCCGGCACCGGAGTCCATTGGGCGGAAGCCTGGGCGGAGCTGCGCGAATTCGCCGAGTTGCTCGGCGCGCCGGTCACCACCAGCCTGGGCGGCAAGAGCGCCTTTCCCGAGAACCATCCTTTGTCGCTCGGATCGGGTGGCGCTGCCGTGCCGAAGCCGGTGCATCACTTCGTGCAGAACGCCGACGTCATTATCGGCATCGGCTGCTCGTTCACGGAGACGAATTTCGGCATCCGGTTCCCCAAGGGGAAGAAATTCGTCCACGCAACGCTCGACCCCAGCCATCTGAACAAGGACGTGGTCAGCGCCGCCGGCCTTGTCGGCGACGCCAAACTGACGCTGGCGGCGCTGATCGGGGAGTTGCGGCAGACCATCTCCGGCAACCGGGACGCCTCCGCCGTGGCGGCCGAGATCGCCGCGCTGCGGGAGGAATGGTTGGAACAGTGGCGCCCGCTGCTGACATCGAACGAGGCGCCGCTGAGCCCGTACCGGGTGATCCAGGACCTGCTGCAGACCGTGGACATCCGCAACACCATCATCACGCACGATGCCGGCAGCCCGCGCGACCAGATTTCTCCGTTCTGGGTGTCCACCGAGCCGCTGTCCTATATCGGCTGGGGCAAGACCACCCAGTTGGGCATGGGGCTTGGCCTCGCGATGGGGGCGAAGCTGGCCAAGCCGGACAAGCTGTGCATCAACCTGTGGGGCGATGCGGCCATCGGCTTCACCGGCATGGATTTCGAGACCTGCGTGCGCGAGCGCATCCCCATCCTGTCGATCCTGCTCAACAACTTCTCGATGGCGATCGAGCTGAAGGTGATGCCGATCTCGACGGAGAAATATCGGTCGACGGATATATCGGGAGATTATGCGGCGATGGCGCGGGCGTTCGGCGGCTACGGGGAGAGGGTGACCCAGCCGGGGGACATCAAAGCGGCGATCCGGCGCGGGATCGAGCAGACGAAGGCCGGGAAGCCGGCGCTTCTGGAGTTCATCACCGCGAAGGAGACCCGGGTTTCCAAGTTCTGAAGCTTCCTGCAGGCCGCCGCGCCCGGGTGAATATGAACGCGGCCCGGCGTTACCGGTCTCCGCCATCGTTCCGAAGTCCACTGTTTTCGATCCAAACCAAAGTGATGCGGCAACCAGGCCAAGTCGTTCACGCCCGCGTGATAGTCATTCCGCATGGCTGGCTATTCTTTACCGATCCCCTAAAGTCGTGCCGATATTGATACAAGGCCGAATCAACATGGTTGCGCCTTCCGCATCGCGGCTGCCCGAAATCCTGTCGGGATTCGAACGGCAGATCATCGCCGATTGGCTCACCATTCTGCGGGAAACGCCGGACGCCAGGCTGCCGGCTGCCGAGATCGAGTCGCAGTGCGAAATCATCGTGACGAGGTTGGCCCGGGGCGCCCGCGAGGGCAATCTCTCCGATATTGAGGGAGCCTCGTACGCGCCGCTCCGGGATATCCTGGCCGATCTGTCGCGGACACGGGCATTGCTGGGGTTCACGCCGACGGAAACGGCGACGTTCCTGTTCTCCCTCAAGCAGCCGTTGTTTGAACGCCTGCGCGATGTCCCCGGCTTCGAACCGGCTGCGCTGGCAAGCGAGACGATGATCGCCAGCCAACTGATCGACGCGCTCGGGCTGTTCATGATGGAGACGTTCCAGCGCGCCCGGGAAGAGGTGATCATCCGGCAGCAGACCGAGATCTCCGAACTCTCCACCCCCGTCGTCCGCCTCTGGCAGGGCATCCTGGCGCTGCCGCTGATCGGCACCCTGGATTCCGCGCGCACCCAGGTGGTGATGGAAAACCTGCTCGACAGCATCGTGCGGTTCGAGGCCGACATCGCCATCATCGACATCACCGGCGTGCCGACGGTCGATACACTCGTGGCGCAGCATCTGCTGAAGACCGTCGCCGCCGCGCGCCTGATGGGGGCGGACTGCATCATCAGCGGCATCCGGCCTCAGATCGCCCAGACCATGGTGCATCTCGGCGTCGAGCTGAACGTGGTGTCGAAGGCCAACCTGTCTGACGCCTTCGCCCTCGCGTTGCGGCGCCTGGGCAAGACCGTGGTCAGCGTCAGGCGCCCGCTTGCGGCCGAGAGCGCATAAGGCCGCCGCGATGGACCGGATCCCGATCCTCAAGCTTGGCGAGGCGCTGCTCGTCACCATACAGGTGGACATGCACGACCGCCTCGCCATGGCGCTGGAAGAAGACCTGACGACGCGCATCACGGAGGTCGCTGCGAGGGGTGTGCTGATCGACATCTCTGCGCTGGAGATCGTCGACAGCTTCATCGGCCGCACGCTGGCCAATATCGCCATGATCGCCAAAGTGCTGGACGCGGTGACCGTCGTCGTCGGCATGCGCCCGGCGGTCGCGATCACCCTGGTGGAACTCGGCCTGTCGCTGCCCGGCGTGCGCACCGCGCTGAACGCTGAACGCGGCATGGCGATGATCCGTGCGCTGCTCGACACCGAGACCATGGCCTGCGGCGATGAGGCCGAGGGTGCCCCGTAGCACCGTCCGGATTCAGTCCGGGGAGGACGTGGTCCGGGTGCGCCAGGAAGTCCGCCGCATTGCCATCGAGGCGGGACTGGGTCTGGTGGACCAGACCAAGATCGTCACCGCGGCCAGCGAACTGGCGCGAAACACTTTGGACTACGGAAAGGGCGGCGAGGCCGGAATCGAGATCGTGCAGGCCGGGCCGCGGCGAGGTGTCAGGATCGTGTTCGAGGACAACGGTCCGGGCATTGCCGATATCGAGCTGGCGCTGAAGGATGGCTACTCGAGCGGCAAGGGGATGGGCCTCGGCCTGGGCGGTGCCCGGCGGCTGTGCAACGAGTTCGCCATCGAGTCGGCACCCGGGTCGGGTACGCGCGTTACCGTCGCGCGCTGGAAGTAGGGCGGTTCGCAGACCGGGGCGGCGGCCGAAGCCTTCCACGACGGAGCCGCAGTGAGCATGGGGATCGCCACCTTATGAGCAGCATGGCCAAACGCTCTCGCCTGGCAGACCGGTGCGACGACCGGATAGGCGGCGGCGACCGGGGCGTAGGCCTTCAGGGCCGGAGTGGCTTCAAGGTTCGCGATTCAACACAGAGGAAGAACGAGGGCCACAGAGGCCACAGAGCTACCGGGCGGAACGATGGGTCGTGCGCCCGAACAGGTCATCGCCGAATCCCACTCCAAACGCCGCGGACCGTGCGGCCCGTAGCCTGCAACGCTTGCCGCGCGAAGCGCCCTGCTTGCCTTCTCCGAGTCCTCTGTGGCCCTCATCTTTCCTCTGTGTTGAATCGCCGGACTGCGAGCCCCGGCGGCCCAACCCGGGTGGCACCGCCGATAAAGCCAGCCGCCGGATTCCGTCCCGCATCCCCCGGCACCGGGACACTGCACGGTCAGCCGGCTGCCTCGCACCGGCCATCAGGTTGACGCGAATGGACCGCATCCAGGTCCGCGATCCGACCGACATCGCCTCCGCCCGCCGCCGCATCGTCGGGCTGGCGGTCCGGCTCGGCTACAGCGAAACCGAGGCGGGCCGCGTCGCCATCGTCGCCACCGAACTGGCGCAGAACCTGCTGCGCCACGGCGGCGGCGGCGAGATGCTGGCCGGGCCGGAGGACGGCGCCCCCGGGGGCATCGAAATCGTGGCGTTGGACAAAGGCCCCGGCATGGCGGATGTCGAAGCCTGCCTGCGCGACGGGTTCTCCACCGCCGGCACACCCGGCAATGGCCTCGGGGCGGTGCGGCGCATGGCCCGGCAGTTGCTGATTCATTCGCGTCCCGGCAGCGGTACCGCCGTGCTGGCGCGGATGGGCGGCGACGCCGGGACGGGCGACAGAATGGCGGCGGCGCTGTGCGTGCCGAAGCCGGGCGAGGACATCTGCGGCGACGCGGCCTGCATCCTGGCGCGCCCGGACGGCACCGCCGGTTTGCTGCTCGCCGACGGGCTGGGCCATGGTCCGCTGGCGGCGGCCGCGTCCGGCGAAGCGGTGCGGCTGTTCCGCAAGCATCCCGCGGCAGGACCGGTGGAGCTTCTGACCATCCTGCATGCCGGCCTGCGCGCCACGCGCGGAGCCGCCGTCGCGACGGCGCTGATTGATCCGGCGGCGCGGCAGGTCACGTACGGCGGCATCGGCAATATCGCCGGGTTCATCACCGATACCGGCGGCGTCCGCCGCATGGTGTCGCACAGCGGCACGGCGGGACACACCGCCGGCCGGATGCAGGCCTTCCACTACCCGATGCATCACCGCCCGGTGGTGGTGATGTTCTCCGACGGCCTCGCGACCTCCTGGTCGCCCGACGGTCACGCAGGTCTGTTCACGCTGGACCCTACGCTGATCGCCGCCGTCCTGTATCGTGATCACGCGCGCGGCCGGGACGATGCATCGGTGGTCGTGTGGAAAGGTTGACCGCATGGAGTGGCCCCTGCTGACCGTCGCCCTGTCGGACCCCGAGGACATCGTGCTGGCGCGTCATCGGGCCCGGCAAGTGGCGGCCCGGCTCGGCCTCGACGCCGCCGGCCAGACCCGCTTCGCCGCCTCCGTCTCCGAGATCGCCCGCAACGCCATCGCTTACGCCCGCGGCGCCCGCGTCGCCTTTGCGGTCAGCCGCAACGGCTCGCCCGCCCTGGTCGCCCGCGTGTCCGATAGCGGTCCCGGCATAAGCGACCTCGATGCGGTGCTTGAGGGCCGCGCTCCAGGCCGGGGCATCGCCAGCGCCCGGCGTCTGGTGGACGACTTCGCCATCGCCAGCACCTCCGCCGGCACCATCGTGTCGCTGTCGCGCCGCCTGCCGGAAGGCGCCTCCTGCCTTGCACCCGGGGAAATCGCCCGCATCGCCGACACGCTGAACCTGGGCCTTCAGCCCAACCCGGTGCAGGAGCTGCAGACCCAGAACATAGAACTGGTCGCCAGCCTGGCGGAGCTCCGCCTGCGGCAGGAGGAACTGGAGCAACTCAATACCGAACTGGAAGACACCAATCGCGGCGTCGTCGCGCTGTACGCCGAACTCGACGAGCGCGCCGAGCAGTTGCGCCAGGCCAGCGAGCTGAAATCCCGTTTTCTCTCCAACATGAGCCATGAGTTCCGCACCCCGCTGAATTCGATCCTGGCCCTGTCGCGCCTGCTCCTCGACGGGGTCGACGGCCCCCTTACCCCCGAACAGGACCGCCAGGTCACCTATATCCGCCGATCGGCTGAGAGTCTGACTGAACTGGTGAACGACCTGCTGGATCTGGCGAAGGTCGAGGCCGGCAAGCTGGAGGTGCGGCCAAACCCGTTCACCGTGAACGAGCTGTTCGGCGCCTTGCGCGGGGTGATGAAGCCGCTCCAGCAGAACGAGGCGGTCGAACTGATCTTCGAGGAAGCCTACGGCCTGCCAATCCTGATCACCGACGAAGCCAAGGTCGCGCAGATCCTGCGCAACCTGATCTCCAACGCGCTGAAATTCACCGAACGCGGGGAGGTGCGGGTTTCCGCCCGCTTCGATCGTGAAACCGGGCTGATCAGCCTGGCGGTTTCCGATACCGGCATCGGCATCGCCGAGCAGGACCACCAGCTTGTGTTCCAGGAGTTTTCCCAGGTGGCGAACCGGCTTCAGGTTCGCACCAAGGGGACCGGCCTCGGGTTGCCGCTGTCGCGGCGGCTCGCGGAACTGCTCGGCGGGACGCTGGCGCTGCGGAGCGCCCCGGGCGAAGGGTCGGTTTTCACGCTGAGCATACCCGTTCGTCCGCCTGCCGCCTGTGCCGCGCCCGCGACTCAACCCGAACGGGCGCGCGACGTTCTCCTGATCGATGACGAGGAGACCTCCCGCTACGTGCTGCGCCAGATGCTGAGCGCCTGGCAGGTGTTGACCATCCGCGAAGCCGAGACCGGCGCCGAGGGCCTTCGCCTGGCCGGGGCCGCGGCGCCGGACGCCGTGCTGCTGGATCTGCGGCTGCCGGACATCGACGGATTCGCGGTGATGGATCGCCTGCAGGCCGATGCGGTGACCGCCGGCATCCCGGTGATCGTCTGCACCTCCTCCGTGCTGACCGGCGCTGAACGGTCCCGGCTCGGGCATGCCCGCGCGATCCTGTCCAAGGCGGCACTGACACGGGATGCCGTCCAGCGCGCGCTGGACGCGGTGTGGCAGGACGATGTCGCGCGTGCCGCGGGACGGATCGCCGAATGAGCGCCATCCCGCCTTTGGTGCTGAATGTCGACGATGATCCGGCCAACCGCTACGTCAAGACGCGGTCGTTGCGGATGGGCGGGATGGAGGTGATCGAGGCCGAAGACGGCGCCTCCGCCCTTGCGGTCATAGCCGAACGACAGCCGCTGCTGGTGCTGCTGGATGTGAATCTGCCGGATGTGAACGGGCTGGAGGTCTGCCGCCGCATCAAGCAGTCCTGGCCGGAGATCGTCGTGATCCAGATCTCCGCCACCGCCATTTCCTCGGCCGAAAAGATCGTCGGACTGGAAAGCGGCGCCGATTGCTACCTGACGACTCCGGTCGAGCCGCTGGAGCTGATCGCCGTCACCCACGCCATGTTGCGGCTGCGCCAGGCGGAAACCCGCGCCCAGGAAGCGCATGAGCGCTACCGGATGATCGTCGAGAGCGCGGTGGACTACGCGATTTTCACCTGCGGCCTGGACGGACGGGTCACGAGCTGGAACTCCGGTGCCGAAGCGATCCTGGGCTACACTCCGGACCAAATCGTCGGCCAGCCCTGCGCGCGCATTTTCATGGCCGACGACGTCGCCGCCGATGTTCCCGAAACCGAGATGCGCTCGGCCCGGGCTGGGATCGGCGTGCGGGCGGAACGCTGGCACCGGCGGCGCGACGGCACCCGCTTCTGGTCCAGCGGCCGCATGGTGCCGCTGCGCGACCGTCGTGGCGAGGTCGCGGGCTTTCTCAAGATCCTCTACGACCGCACGGTCGAGAAGGACGCGCGTGACGCGCTGGAGGCTTTGAACGCCGAGCTTGAAAACCGCGTGGCGGAGCGCACCCGGGAACTGGCGGCGGCCAATGAGCGGCTGCGGGCGGAGATCGCCGAACGCGAGCGGACCGGAGAGCAGATCCGTCAGTTGCAGAAAATGGAAGCGCTCGGGCAACTCACCGGCGGGATTGCTCACGATTTCAACAACCTTCTCACCGCGATCCTGGGCGGCCTGGAGGTCACGCGGCTGCGGATCGAGGATCCGCGCACCTTGCGGATGATCGACAGCTCCGTCAGCGCCGCGCAGCGCGGGGCAAAGCTGATCGCGCAGCTTATGGCGTTTGCGCGCCGGCAGAACCTGGAGCTCGATTATCTGCCGATAAACGATCTTCTGCAGGAGATGCGGGAGCTGCTGGAGCGCAGCGTCGGTTCGGCGGTGACGCTGACCTTCGATTTCGCTCCCGATGTCTGGCCGGTGCTGGCAGATGCGAGCCAGGTGCAGACAGCGGTCCTGAACCTCGCGATCAACGCGCGCGACGCGATGCCGGAGGGCGGTGCCTTGCGCATCGCCACCGGCAATACGCTGATCCGCGGTCCGGTGGACGGAACGGACGTGCCGCCGGGCGACTACGCCACCTTGTCGGTGGAGGACACCGGCACAGGGATGTCGGACGAGGTGAAGGGGCGGCTGTTCGAGCCGTTTTTCACCACCAAGGAGCTGGGAAAGGGCACCGGCCTCGGACTGGCCCAGGTGTATGGCTTCGTGCGCCAGTCGGGCGGGGACGTGCGGGTCGATAGCGTGCTGGGGCGGGGGACGAAGATCACGATCCTGCTGCCCAAGGCGGTGGAGACAGCCGGCGAGGCCGCGGCGGTGTAGCGGCGCAGAAGTGCACCCCGGGGTTCGATACCCGGCAGCCGATGGTTGGAGGCGAAGCCAGTTGTACCACGGATTTTCACCGATTAAGGGCACGGATTACAGGAATTGGGCTGCCTCGCATCACACTGCGCCTCCGGCTGGCCGGGGCGCACCATGCAATGCGTGACTTAATCCCTCTGATCCGTGTTGCAACTCGCCTCCTGCTACTGCGGAACCCGATGGCCGCGATCCGCCGACCTTCGCCGCACCTGCAACGCCACGCGGGCATTTTCAGGCATTGTGGTGCCCGGTACGGGCTGGGAGACTATGCTCGAACGCGGTGAAAAGATGCTGCCGGGGTCATAACGCAGTCTCGATCGGCTTGACCCCGTACCGGCACGCCTGCATCGGCCATGACTTGCCACTTATCACGCCATGACGGCCCCGCTATACCCCCGCAATGAACCCTTCCGGCCACGGCGTGACCAACCATCCGGCCCCGGGCACCGCCGCACCGCGCGTCAGCGTGCTGATGACCACACACAACGGCGCCCGCTTCATCCGCGAAAGCATCGACAGCGTACTGGCGCAGACGCTGACCGATTTCGAGCTGATCGTCGCGGACGACGCCTCGACCGACGAGACGCCGTCATTACTCGCGGGCTACAGCGATCCCCGGCTGCGCGTGGTGCGGCCGGAGCGCAACCTCGGCGTGGCGGAGGCGCGCAACTTCGGCCTGGCCGCCTGCCGCGGCGAGTATGTCGCCGCGCTCGATCACGACGACATCAGCCTGCCGGAGCGCCTCGCCGTCCAGGTCCGCTACCTGGATGCGCATCCGGAGGTCGTCCTCGCCGGGACCGAGGTGCTGCTGCGGATGCAGGACGGCCGGACGTTGCCGACGGACCATGCGCCGGGCAGCTCGCCCGCGCTGGTGCACTGGATGCTGCACGTGGACAACCCGTTCACCTGGTCATCCGTGATGCTGCGCGCAGCGGCACTGCGGCGTCTCGGCACATTCATGCGCCGCGAGGCGGAACCGGCCGACGACTTCGACCTGTACCATAGACTATTGCGCGTCGGAGCCCTGGCGCGGCTGGACGAGACGCTGACGATCTATCGCTGGCACAGCGGCAACACCACCTACACGCAGAGCGAGCGGCTGTTCGCCAGCGCCAGCGCCATCCTGGCGCGGGCCTATGAACCTCTGCTTGGTGCCGACTCCGCTGACGCCGCGCGGCTGGTCGTGCATCACCTGTCCGACCGTCAGCCGGTGCGGGACATCGCGACGCTGGAACGCCTCGGTGAGGTGCTCGAACGCTTGCTGGCCCGGTTCCAGGGCATCTACGCCGCCGATGCCGCCGCGCTGGCGCAAATCGAGGCGCATGCAGGCCGCGTGTGGTGGCGGGTGGTGCGCAGTGCGATCCGCTCCGGCCTGCCGCTAGCGCTCGCGCGGCACGCCGCGCGGCGCAGCTTGCGGATCGGCTTCAGTCCTGCGTGGCACGATGTGGCGATGTCGGTCGCGGTGGGGACGGTTCGGGCCGCGCACATCGTGCCGTAGTGGCCGTTGTCAGTGGGTCTGGATGACGCTCGGGCCCCCGGCGCCAGGGAATCACCGGGCTTTGGGTGGATTTCATCGGATCGAACATGTAGCCAAACGCGATGCACAAACCAGGAACAAGCCTTTGCCGGTGCGGCAGCGGGAATGTCGGCGACGCGGCTTATTCCACGTGCCGCGGATGAAGCGATCTGCTAGTACGCGAGATCGAAAAGGGAATCGGAGTCGCAGCTCATGCACATCCTCATCCGCGGCAGCGAGTTGCATCATGGGCGACTTGTTCGGCTTTGATGACCGGCCAATCGCCGATCACGGTTCCCGCCCCGTCGACGTTGTGTCAGACTGCTTCGATGACGCGGGTGAGACCGCTCGGGCAGGCGAAGTCTTTTCCCGGCCCCGACGCACCCGGCAGATGGCACTGACAAAGCCCGGGCTGACAGAGATGCCCACGCCGGAGGCTGTCAGGCGCTATCACCGGACCCGGTTCGGCCGTATCATGCACGGGAATTCTCTTACCCTTCTGGGCAAGATGCGCAGCCGGTCGGTAGATCTCGTCATGACGAGTCCACCGTTCGGTCTCGTGAGGAAAAAGGACTACGGCAACGTCGCCGCCAGCGAATATCTTGACTGGTTTCGACCTTTTGCGCTCCAGATCAGCCGGGTGCTCAAGGATACCGGAAGCTTCGTGATCGACATCGGGGGGGCGTGGGAAGCCGGCCAGCCGACGCGCAGCCTTTATCACTTCAAGCTTCTCATCATGCTCTGCGAGGAATTCGGCTTCCATCTGGCGCAGGACTTTTATTGGTGGAATCCATCCAAGTTGCCGACGCCCGCGGAATGGGTGACGGTGCGGCGGATCCGGGTGAAGGACGCCATCAACACCGTTTGGTGGCTTTCTAAAACAGCGTGGCCGAAAGCGAGCAACCGCCGCGTTTTGCAGCCTTACAGCGCCAGTATGATGACGTTGCTGTCAAACGGCTATAGGGCGAAGAAGCGCCCATCCGGCCACGATATCAGCGAAAAATTCTCGATCGACAACGGGGCTGCCATCCCGCCTAACCTGATTGCCATGCCCAACACGGAGAGCAATGGCGCGTACCAGCGCTATTGCGAAGAACATGGCCTGCCTCACCACCCGGCGCGCTTTCCGGCGGAACTGCCGGAGTATTTTGTGCGCATGCTGACGGATGCCGGAGATCTCGTGGTTGACCCGTTTGCGGGAAGCTGCGTGACCGGCGAAGTGGCGGAGCGCCTGGGACGCCGGTGGGTCTGTGCGGAGTTGGTCGAGGCATACCTGCAGGGTGCCCTGTCCCGGTTTCCGCCGCACAATACCGGCCTGCCGAAACCGCTCCCTAAACCGGACGATGATTCAAGTTTCTATCGCGTTCCCCGTCCCGGACTTCTTTGGAACGGCAGTGAGGGCGATCTGCTGCCGGTTGATGGCGGCAGGAAGCGGCCACCTTCCGTGAACACCGCCAAAGGGGGCCGTAAGCCGCCAAAGACCCCGAGCCGGTCGGATCGGCCACTGTTACCGTTGACGCACGTCGCGAGCACCGACCCGGTGGACTGAACGTGCCCAAACTGAGCAAGCAAAAACTGGTAACGACCGTGGAGGATGCCATCCGCGACAGCGGTTGGAGCTTCTTGCGGTTCAGCAAGCCGAAAGATCACCCTGCTGATTATCAGGTTTACCGGGACGCAGAGTCATACCCGGTGCGCGTCTACATCTGGAACCTGTCCCACGGAGGCGGAGAAAAGCGACCGCTGCATGAATTCCGCATCCAAATCACGGGAATTCAATATTCCGGCGGTATCCAACAGTTCCAGCCGCGAATCGACGGCAAGACACTGATCCTGGGATGGTGGCCCGATGCCGGCGTCTTCGCGGGATTCGATTACGCCTATCACATCCGGCCGCTCGGGGTCTCACCCTCCATTCAGGTCGGCGAAGCCGCGCTCCGCGCCGCCCACTTGAGCGGCTTCGCGCCGCACAACCGCCACAATGGAGAACTGGCCATCGCATTCAGGCCGGATTTTCTCGGCACCTACATCCAGAACCTCGAACCGCTGCATGCGTGCGGCAGGGTGCCCTCCGAGATCGAAATCTTGGATCAGATCGCCACTGACCCTGCCAGTGTCGGCGAGACGCAAATTCAGGGCGAAGTAGCGACGTCGCGGCAGTGCGCCGTTGTCACAACGACACGGGCGCTTCGAGATCTGAATTTTCGCGCTCGTGTCCTCACGGCCTACGGCCACCAGTGTGCCATGTGCGGCGTGCAGCTCAAGCTTCTCGACGCCGCTCATGTTCTACCGGTGGCCCACCCGCACAGCACTGATGAAACTTGCAATGGTGTCGCGCTCTGCGCGCTCCATCACCGCGCCTACGACAAGGCATTTGTCACATTCGATGAGAAGTTCCAGATTCGGCACAATGCAAAAATCGCCATGGCGTTGAAGGTTTCAGGGCACGATGGCGGGTTGGCTTCCTTCACGCAGGCACTGCGATCGCTGCTGATCCTGCCGCAGGCCGCCCATGATCGTCCCGCCGCCGCGTTCGTCAAAGAAGCCAACAGCTTGCGAGGATGGTGACTGCCGGTCCGTCCGCAGGCGGGCGCCATGGAAGTAGGCAACAGGAGCATGGTTGACGAATGAGATGGGGCACGTTCTCACAGCCCGATCTGTTCGACGAAGCCGCCGTTCAGGCGGATTCGGCGGAACGGGCGCCACTTGTTGAACTCGCGGACATGCTCGCCATGCTGCGGGCAGCCGATCACCTGCCCTGGCCCGATGCCGCCGCCACAATGGCTGAAGAAAGGCGCGCACTGGGTCTCGCCCGCCTTGCCGGACCGGAAGGCGAGGCGCTCGCCGCGGCCATCCTCGAGGAAACCGAACGCCTGCTCGCCGCAACCGATTGACGCCCGACCGCCCGGGCCGCCCCGCCATCTTCATGGACATGTGACACCCCCATTGCTAGAAGCCGGCTTGTTTCCGGCGCTCAGACCGGTCCGGCATCACAACTCAGCGGCCCGAACTATGAAAATCGTATCCTGCAACAGCAATCGTCCGCTCGCCGAGGCTGTTGCCAAGATCCTCGAACTGCCGCTGACCAAGGCGTCGATCCGCCGCTTCGCCGACATGGAAGTCTTCGTCGAGATTCAGGAGAACGTCCGCGGGGAGGACGTCTTCGTCATCCAGCCGACATCCTTCCCGGCCAACGACAACCTGATGGAGCTGCTGGTCACGCTGGACGCGCTCCGCCGTTCTTCCGCCCGCCGCATCACCGCCGTGATCCCGTATTTCGGCTACGCCCGGCAGGATCGCAAATCCGCCCCGCGCACGCCGATTTCCGCCAAGCTGGTGGCCAACCTGATCACCCAGGCCGGCGCCCACCGCGTCCTGACCATGGATCTGCACGCCGGCCAGATCCAGGGCTTCTTCGACATCCCGGTGGACAACCTGATCGCCGCCCCGCTGTTCAGCCGCGACATCGAGGAGCGCTATCGCGGCGACAACCTGATCATCGTCTCGCCCGATGTCGGCGGCGTGGTGCGGGCCCGCGCGATCGCCACACGGGTGAACTGCGACCTCGCGATCATCGACAAGCGGCGGGAGCGCGCCGGCCAGTCCGAGGTGATGAACATCATCGGCGACGTCGTCGGCCGCGACTGCGTCATCATCGACGACCTGGTCGACTCCGGCGGCACGTTCTGCAATGCGGCGGATGCGCTGGTTAAGCGGGGCGCCCGATCGGCCAGCGCCTATGTCACCCATGGCGTGCTGTCCGGCGCCGCGGTGTCCCGCATCGCTTCGTCTCCCATACAAATGATGACGATCACCGACTCGATTCTTGCCACCGCGGAGGTCAAGCGCTGCCCGAATATCCGCGAACTCACCATCGCGCCGCTGCTGGCCGAGGCGATGCGGCGGATCAGCGATGAAACCTCGGTCAGTTCGCTGTTCGACTGAACCGGTGTCACGGGGCCTGGACGTCAGGGCCGCCTGACGGCATGGTTGGCCGCGATCACGGCCAAAGACAGACGCTTGTTTGTTTGCCAATCGGCTACATCTAGAACGTCAACGACCAGGATTAGCGACCATGGACCACATCATCGGCCAGGCAGCCCCCGGCCAACCGGGCGCCGCGGCCAACATCATCAAAGACGGCGACCAGAAGACCTTCATGCAGGACGTGATCGAGGCGTCTCGCTCGGTTCCGGTCCTGGTGGATTTCTGGGCGACATGGTGCGGACCCTGCAAGCAGTTGACTCCCACCCTGGAGAAGGTGGTGAAGGCCGCCGGCGGGAGGGTGAAGATGGTCAAGATCGACATCGACCAGAATCAGGGCCTGGTCCGCCAGTTGGCGCAGCTTGGCCTGCCGATGCAGTCGGTGCCGACCGTTGCTGCCTTCTGGCAGGGTCAGATCGCGGATTTGTTCCAGGGCGCGCAGCCGGAGTCGGAGGTGAAGCGCTTCGTCGAGGCGCTGCTGAAGAACGCCGGCGGCTCCATGCCGGCGGCCGATTTGCTCGCCGAGGCGAAGGCGGCGCTGGAGCAGGGCGATCCGCAGCAGGCGGGCGAACTGTTCAGCGCGCTGCTCGCCGAGGAACCCGAGAACGGCGACGCCTGGGGCGGCCTGATTCGCGCCCTGATCGCGTTGGGCGAGGAGGAGCAGGCGGAACACGCGCTGTCCGAGGTGCCGGAAAAGCTGGCCGAACATGCCGAGGTTTCCGGCGCGCGCAGTGCCCTGGCTCTGGCCCGGGAAGGCCGCGCGGCGAAGGATCAGCTTCAATCGCTGCAAGCCCGCCTGGCGGCGGACCCGGCGGATCATCAGGCGCGCTACGACCTCGCCACCGCTTTGAACGCGATGAACGAGCGTGACCAGGCCGCCGAGGCGCTGCTGGAGATCATCCGCCGCGCCCGGGCCTGGAACGAGGATGCGGCCCGGCTGCAACTGCTGAAATTCTTCGAAGCCTGGGGGTTCGACGATCCCGCGACCTCAGCCGCCCGCCGCCGCCTGTCGGCGCTGCTGTTTAGCTGAATGACCGTGTTTCACCCCTACCCCGAGGATTTGCCGCCGGAGTTCGCGGTGTTTCCGCTGACCGGCGCGCTGCTGCTGCCGCGGGGGAAATTGCCGCTGAACATCTTCGAGCCGCGCTACCTGGCGATGACTCTGGATTCGCTGGCGTCGGGACGCATGTTCGGTATGGTGCAACCCGACCCGCAGGCGCCGAGACTGGAGCACGGACCGGGATTGTACCGCGTCGGCTGCCTCGGGCGGCTGTCGTCGTTCAGCGAAACCGATGACGGCAAGCTGCTGATCACACTGACCGGGCTGATCCGCTTCACCATCGACAGCGAACTCGATCTGGTGCGGGGCTATCGCCGGGTGCGCGGCGACTTCTCCCGCTTCACCGACGACCTTGACGTCGTCGCGCCCGCTGTCGACCTGGAGCGGGAGAAGCTGCTGGCCGCCTTGCGGGGCTATTTCGCCCAGCGCGGCGTGGATGCGAACTGGGATGCGATCCGGCGGATGTCGGACGACGCACTGGTCGTGACCCTGGCGATGGCCTGCCCGTTCGAGCCGGTGGAGAAGCAGGCCCTGCTGGAAGCCCCCACCCCGGCCGAGCGCGCGGCGACGCTGCTGGCGCTGCTGCAGATGGGCGCGGCTGGCCCAGACTTGCCGCCCGGCCGTTCCGTTAGCTGAACTCAGAGGATTGGCGCCATGCCCGAACCTGCCCCTACCGCGTCCGCCGCTGTCGAGGCGGCCGTCGATCCGCGCCTGCTGGAGGTGCTGGTCTGCCCGCTCACCAAGGCACCGCTGGAGTATGACCGCGCGGCGAACGAGCTGATCAGCCGCAAGGCCGGCCTGGCCTACCCGATCCGCGACGGCATTCCGATCATGCTGCCGGAAGAAGCCCGGACATTGGATCAATAATGCCGACGCCGACGGAAATCCGGCTGGACCGCGCGGCCCGGGTGCTGCATGTTTCGTTCGATGACGGAAAAGACTTCGCGCTGCCCGCCGAGTACCTGCGTGTCGAAAGCCCGAGCGCCGAGGTCCAGGGCCACAGCCCGGACCAGAAGCAGACGGTTGCCGGCAAGCTGCATGTCGGCATCGCCGCCGTCGAGCCCGTCGGCCACTACGCCGTCCGGCTGGTGTTCGATGACAGCCACGACAGCGGCATTTACTCCTGGACCTATCTGCGCACGCTGGGGGAGGAGCAGCATCTTCGCTGGGCCGCGTATCTCGCCGCGTTGGCCACACGTGGTTTGTCGCGGGATCCGGGGTAAGCCCGCCGTCGCCACTCCGGGCCACGACGCGATTTTCGGCCACCCTCCGTGCAGCCCCTGCATCGCTTCCACCCCATGCCGCCGCGCGCGCGGCGTTTGACCGACGCCGACAAGGCGTCATGGGCAAATTACGCCCGCCTTATCGCGCCGTTGCCGGGCAAGCCCGGAGCGCCTCCGCCTGAACCCCTTCCGATCGAGTTGCCGGCGATCCCGGCCGATCTGCCGCCCCGGTTCCGGGTGCCACCGGTGATCGCCAATCCCCGGGTAAAGCCGCCGTCACTCTCCGTCGGCGAACAGCCGGGCGGTGTCGATCGTGCCACCTGGCAGCGGTTCAGGACCGGGAAACTGGCGGCGGTGCGCAAGCTCGACCTGCACGGCATGACGGCGCAGCACGCCTTCCACGCCCTCGTCGCGTTTCTGCGCACAGCGCACGCGGATCAGGTGCGTTGCGTCGAAGTTGTGACCGGGCGCGGCAGCGGCGAGAGCGGCGGGGTGATCCGGCGGGAGTTCCCGCTCTGGTTGAACCTGCCGGACATCCGGCCGCTGATCCTCGGCGCCGCGCACCCGCATGCGCTGAACCCCGGATCGGTGCGGCTGATTTTGCGGCGCATCCGGTGACCCCGTTTGGCGCCCGGCTGCGCGGCTTGCGCGCCGCCCGCGGGGTGACGCTGAAGCGTCTCGCAGAAGCGCTGCAGATCTCGGCCGCCTATCTCTCGGCGCTGGAGCACGGCAAGCGGGGAATGCCGAGCGCGGGGCTGGTGCACCAGGTCAACGAGTTCTTCGGGCTGATCTGGGATGAGGCGGATGAGCTGTCCCGCCTGGCCCGGCTGTCGAACCCGCGGGTGACGGTCAACACCGCCGGGCTGACGCCGGAGCAGACGGCGCTGGCGAACCGCATGGCGCAGGCGATCGACCGCCTGA
Organism: uncultured Rhodopila sp.; assembly: GCA_903851415.1. Lineage (GTDB taxonomy): Bacteria > Pseudomonadota > Alphaproteobacteria > Acetobacterales > Acetobacteraceae > Rhodopila. The sequence goes on from CAINOE010000019.1 coordinate 134,855, forward strand.
CTCCGGAGACGGTGGCGGCGCTGGACGCGTTGCTGGATAGCACGGCATTTCAGCCGAAGCCGCGGACGCGGCGCAGCGCGAGGGGGTAGGGGCGGGCGTATCATTCGTCATGGTCCGGCTTGTCAGGGCCATCCGTCGCGGCACACGCCGGCATAGATGGCGCGGACAAGCCGGACCATGACGAATGAGCGATCCTACGCCGCCAGCGGCTGGACCCGTGCCTCGATCTCCGCGCCGAACTGCGCCTGAGCCATCGACAGATCATACGCCGTCTGCAGACCCAGCCAGAACTGCGGGCTGGTGCTGAAGCAGCGCGCCAGGCGCAAGGCCAGGTCGGACGTCATCGGCCCTTCGTCCGTGATCACCGGAGCGATCTGGCTGGGCGGCACGCCGAGGGCCTCGGCGAGGCCCGTGGCATCAAGCCGCATCGGCTCCATGTACTCTTCGCGCAACACCCGTCCCGGGTGCATCCTGCGTCTCGTGCGTCCCATTGGGCGACCTGTGGTGTTTTGGTATGAATGGACATTGCCCGCCGGTCATGGCAGCAAAAAGGCAAATCCGGCACCATCTTAGGGCTGCGCGATCTTTTTTTTCGCAGCGCACCATCCAGCGCCGCCGTGCAGACGATCAAGGCGGCAGCGCAGCGAGCGCCTGACCGGAGTTGAACATCCGGGCGGCGCTGTGGCCGACACCCGGGACGATGGCCAGATGCCAGTTGAACGGCCAACCGTGCTGGCGGGCGGCTTGCTCCGCCTCCCGAAACACGGTCGTGCCGCGTTCAAGCCGGGTGCGCCCCTGCGCTTCGGCCTGCTCGGTAACGGACAGGTGGCGCGACCCGAGGTCCTCCTGGCCGAGCAGGACCGCCACCGGGGCGGCCAGATAGCGGCGCAGCGCCGCCTCGCCCTGCGCCGGCGCATAGACGCCGCCAAATCCGAAGGGAGCGGCGATGCCGAGCGACGGGCGAACCCAGGTTGACGGGTTGGCGATGACGATCTCCGTTGCCCCGGCCTGCCCGAAGGCGGCGACGCGGCTGAGGAATTGCCCTCCGGCGGAATGGCCGATCAGAGCGTAAGGCAGGTCGGGGCGGCTTTCCTGGAGTCGGATCCGGGAGACAAGACGCGGCACGAGGCTCACGGTCCAGTCTGCCTCGGGCTGGACCACGCCGCCGTGAACGATGCCGCCAAGCTGGTAGCGCCACCCGGGAAACCGGGCTTCGTCGAACAACGGTGCCGCGATCAGGCGGCAGAGGCGCTGGCCGAGACCAACGGCATCGCTGCGATAGTCCGCGGCGTTCCGGTCCAAGCCGTGAAACACGAGCAACAGGCCGGAGATCGGGCATCCCGCCGGCCGATAGGTGAAGACCTGAAGTCGAACGCCGTCCACATCGGCGGTTTCCTGTCCGTAGCCGGGCGGGATCGGACGGGCAGGCGATGCACCACGTTCCTGCGCTGCCGCGGGACGGCTGGCGGTCAGAATGCAAAGCAGTAGAAGCAATCGCCAAAGCATGCAGCGCGGTCCAATTTTAAGGGTGCGCGAGGCGGCAGTAACGCGTCGTTCGGCGGCATGCAGTCCAAAGCGGGTCATATCGCGCCGGCCGCGCGCATCGCCGCAATCCGATCGGGGGAGAAGCCGACTTCCGACAGCACGGCATCAGCGTGCTGGCCGACGGAGGGGACGGCGCCCGTCGCCGCCGCCTGATCCGCGAAGATGAACGGCGGCAGCAGCCCGCGCACCGGCCCGGCCTCGGTCTTCCGCCTCCGGAGGATGCCCATCGGCGAATACATGCCGGTGGCGATATCGGCGATCGACAGGCCGACGCGCGCCGGTTCGTCCGCCGTGCCGTTGACGCTGATCCGTCCGGCCTCCGCCTGGATCAGCAGGTCATAGGCCTTCTTGTTCACGAACGGTCCGCTGTCGCCGTAGCCGGAGACGTCGCAAACCACCAGTACCGGGCTAGCCGGCTTCAGCGCCTCATACGCCAGGCCAAGCCGGGAAGCGGCGCCGGGGGCGAGGTTCCGGATCAGTCCGCCCCCTTGACCAACGCCTGCAATGCCGCGCGAGCCTCGGGGTGCTTCACATCCAGGGTCACGCTGCGCTTGCCGCGGTTCAGCCAGACGAAATGGCTGGAAAGCCCCTTCACATGGTCGTCATAAGCGCGGGCGAAATCCCCCTCCCCCGGCCTCTCCACCTTGACCACGTCCGCCCCGAGATCGACCAGGTGCCGCGTGCCGATTGGCGCCTCGACAGCGTGTTGCAGGGCGATCACGCGCATGCCTTCAAGCGCGAGCATCCGGGCGTTTCCTTGCTTGTTCAGGCCAGCAAAGCGCCGTCCCGATCGGCTGTCAAAGCAGCGAGGCCGCCGGCACGCGCGATACGACGACCGCCGCGATCAGCAGCGCAGCCGCGGCCAGCAGCGAGGGCACTGCGAAGCTGCCGGTATGCTCCCACAGCAGGCCAGCCAGTGCCGGACCGACGATTTGTCCGAAGCCGAAGGATGCCGTCATCACCGCCAGAACCGGCCTCGGGTTCGCGGGCGCGAGCCGCCTCGCCCCGGACAGGCCCAGCGCCGTCAGGCCCATGAACGTGCCTCCCAGCAGCGCCGCGGCCAGCAAGGCGCCTGTGACCGAGGGCCAAAGCACGCTGGCCGCCACGCCAATCGCCTCCACGACGCAGGCGATCGAGAAGGTGCGTGGAATGCCAAGCCGCAGGCTCGCCCGCGCCCAAAGCGTCACCGACGGGGCGGCGGTCAATCCGACGATCAGCCAGACCAGCGGTTCCACACTGCGCAGCGGCGGCGAGGCGCGCACGATCGCGACGAGGAAGGTCGCGGTGATGACGTAGCCGAAGCCGAACAGGCCGTAGGCGCACACCAGCGCCGGCAAACCGGGCCGCGGCGTGGCGTCCGTCATCGAACCGGTGGTCCCGGCGTGCGGCGGATCCGCCGGCGGGATCAGCCACGCAACGGCGGCCGCCGCCGCGAGCGATAAGCCGCCGACGGCGTACCAAAGCGTTTTCCAGCCTTGGCCTTGGGCCTGAAGGACGGCGACGATCAGCGCGGAAACCGCGATGCCGGCGCCGACTCCGGCGAAATGCAGCGCGAACAGGCCGGTGCGCCCCGCCGCCGCCAGGCGATCGAGCACCAGCGCCGACGCCAGGACCAGCACGAAGGCGCTGGCGGCCCCGCCGATGGCACGAAGGATCAGGAACGGTGGCATGGCAGACGCCAGACCCATCGCCGCGGTCGTGACCGCGCTGACGGCCAGGGCACCCAGCAGCCAGGTCCGCCGGTTGCCGCGCAGACGCGGCGCGGCGGCCAGCAAGGCGCCGATAAGATACCCGAGGAAATTGGCCGAAGCGATCAGTCCTGCCTGCGCCTTCGAAAGACCCAGCGCCTCCGCCATCACCGGCAGGATCGGGGTGTAGACGAAACGCCCGACGCCCATGGCGGCGGCGAGCGCGATCAACCCGCCGAGGGCCAGCGCTGCCGGACGCGTATCGGATTTCACGAGTGGGCGCTGCATGCCGAACTCCGCTGGTGTCGGCCGCGGATGTAGCATCATTGGAAAAGGGAATGGAGGATCGGGCCATATGCGCCGCGCGAAAAGCGTGCGGCGTTCGTTCCTCCGGACGAACGCCGCGTCTGATGTCATTGCGTTTACTCGTAGGCGTTAGCTCTGCTTGACGGTGTAGGTGACCCCCAGGCCGTCGGTGTGGCCGCTTTGGTCGAGATAGAAGCCGACGATTTGACCCTTGTCGTTGATGCCGTTAAGGACTGTCATCGCGGTTGCGCCCGTCTGGGGGATCTCACCCGCAACGGTGTTCATTGGACCGTTGACCGTCGCGTAGGTGTTGGAGTGCGCATCATACACGAAGCCATAGGTCGGGCCGCACGGGGTGGTCTCATATGACCCGACGACCTGGTCTTCGTTGTTGATGCCAAGCGCCTGCACCGACACGGCACCTGCCGGCCCGGTCAGCCAATCGATCGTGCCACCCTCCTTGATGAAGCTGATGTCGCAGCCGTTAGACGTGACGAAACCGGCGATGTGACCCGCATTGTTGATCGCGGTCGTTTCTGTGCTGGCAAAACCCGCAATATCAACCTCGGTGAAGCTTTTCGAGTTGATGTCGTAGGTAAAGCCGTGGTTGTTACCGCTCGAGTCGGTCCAAAAGCCGACCGCCTTGTCCTTGTCGTTGACGCCGAGCAGCTGCTCGACGGTCTTGCCCTTGCCGGCCTTGCCCAGTCCGTGGGGGTCATTGACGTCGCTGATGACACCGTTGTTGTCAACGAAGCCGAAGTTGTTGTTGACGCCCGGGCTGGCTACGTTGGAGTCGGACCAGAACCCGACCGTTACCCCCTCGTTGTTGATGCCGGTGACCTGGGTCTGCACTGAACCCACGAAATTCTCGTTGTGGAAGTTGGCCTGAGTGTATGGCGGCGTGAAGGTGTAGCCCTTGTTGGGATGGCCCGGGGCACCGCTGCCGTAGTAGCCGGCGATGGTGCCTTCGTTGTTGATGCCGAGCAGCTGGTTGAAGGTCACGTCGTTCGGGTCGGGGGGGGCGGCGTTGTTGGAAGTAATCTGGATCGTGGTAGCCATTGATAGTCTCCTGTTGTGTTGCGTTAGTTCCGGATTTCGTCCGGGTCATGCCTCTAACTGAACCGGGTAAGTCCGGAGCAGTTGGCGAGACGGAACTTGCCCCGGGCGACAAGACCCGAGGGTGACCATGGTCACGTTTTACTTCGATTGCCGGAAAATCCGGGTCCGCCGGCTTTTGTGCCTGCGGTCACTTCCCGTCTTCCCGTCGCATGGCACTGACCACGCGGACGCAGCCACGGGGCTGCCGAAATCAGGGAGACAGGGTCATGGACACAGGCAACGTAGAGGAAGTGGAACAGGCGGGCGTGCCAACCCCGGGCGGGGCGCTCGCGGTGCAGGTTCGACTGATGGCAATTGCCGCGGCTGCGCGGTTTCACGGCGCGGAACTGAGTCGCAGCGATCTCCGCGTGCCGGCCGAGGAAATCCCCTCCCCGGCCGCTCTGTCGGACTGGCTGCGCAGCAGCGGGCTCTGGGCCAAGGCGGTTCGCCTGCCGTGGAAACAACTGGTGGCGCTGGATCTCACGTCGCCGGTCGTGCTGCTGCTGAAGGACGGAAGCGCCGCCCTGCTGGTGGCGGCCGACAAGAAGCGCAACCAGGTGTTGCTGCGGCACTGCCGGCTGGGGCCGAGCGACCCGCCGCTGGCCGTCACCGAAAAGATGTTGTCACAGGTGTGGAATGGTGACGCGGTGCTCATGCGCGCCCGCCGCTGCTCAGCGCGGGCCGACGCGCCGTTCAATCTGGGCTGGGTCGCCGATTTGGTCTGGCAGGAGCGGCGTTTGCTGCGCGATGTCGGGATCGCATCAGGGGTGCTCAGCCTGCTGACGGTCATTCCGGCTTTGACGGTGATGACCGTGATCGACCAGGTCGTCACCCACCAGAGCATCTCCACACTTATCCTGATGGCGCTGCTGATCGGCATTGCCCTGTTGTCCGAAACGGCTTTGGGATTTGCGCGGCGGCAACTGATCCTGGTCGTCGGCGCGCGGGTCGATGCGAGGCTCAACCTGCATGTCTTCGAGCGCCTGCTGCGGCTGCCGCTGGACTACTTCGAACGCAACCAGGCCGGCACCGTCTGGTCGAACACCGGCTTGCAGATCGCCAAGATCCGCGAGTTCCTGACAGGAAAGCTGCTGACCACGATGCTCGACCTGGTCACGCTGGCCGTCCTGCTGCCCATCCTGTTCTATCTGCAACCGCTTCTGGCGCTGCTGGTGCTGGCCTCGGCCTGCGCGATCGCCGGAATTATCGTGGTGTTCATGCAGCCGATGAGCAGCCGCGCCAGGCGTTTCATCAATGCCGAGACGGCGAAGTCCAGCATCATGGTCGAAACGTTGCACGGCATCCGCACGGTTAAGACCCTGGCGCTGGAACCGCAGCAGCGCGCGCTGTGGGATGAGCGTGTTGCCGAAGCAACGAAAGCGAAAATCGCCGCCGGGCGTCTGGCGAATCTGCCGCAGATGCTCATTACGCCGATCGAAGGATTCATGCAACGGGGCGTGCTGCTGGTGGGGGCTTATATGGCGATCACTGACAGCGGAACGGTCGCCGTCGGTGCGCTGATCGCCTTCATGATGCTGAGCGGGCGTGTCGCCCAGCCGCTCGCCGGCCTGGCGCGGCTGATGGAGGATATCGGCCAGGTGCGCACGGCCACGACCCTGGCGGCCTCGGTGCTGAACCAGCGGCCGGAGACGGCCGACACCGTCAGCGGCGCCCGGCCGCAGTTTCAGGGCGGGATTGCGTTCCGCAACGTCACCTACAGCTACCCCGGCGCGGCCAGCCCGGCGCTGGACCGCATCGGTTTCGGCATCGCGCCCGGAACGGTGCTCGGCGTCGTCGGCCGCAGCGGATCAGGCAAGTCCACTTTGACCCGCCTGCTGCAAGGCATCAGCCGCGACTACTCGGGCCAGGTCAGCATTGACGGCATCGACATCAAGGACATCAACCTGGCGCATCTGCGGCGCAATCTCGGCGTCGTGCTGCAAGAGAATTTCCTGTTCCGCGGCTCCATCCGCGACAACATCCTGGCCGGCCGCCCGGGGCTGACGCTGACCGACGCGGTGCGTGCCGCCCGCCTCGCCGGCGCCGCCGAGTTCATCGAACGCCTGCCCAACGGCTATGAAACGATCATCGAGGAAGGCTCGCCCAACCTGTCCGGCGGCCAGCGGCAGCGCCTCGCGATCGCCCGCGCGCTGGTGCACGACCCTCGGATCCTGATCCTGGACGAGGCCACCAGCGCGCTCGACCCGGAAAGCGAGGCCCTGGTCAACGCCAACCTCGCGCACATGGCCAAGGGCCGCACCATGGTCATCGTTTCGCACCGCCTGTCCTCGCTGACCGAATGCGATGCGATCCTGGTGCTCGACCAGGGCCGCGTCCTGGATATCGGACCGCACGCCGAACTGCTTAGCCGCTGCGGCACCTACCAGCAGCTTTGGCTTCAGCAGAACCGCCACATGATCGCCAACCAGGGAGTTTGAACCATGTCCGTCACAACCCAAGCCGTGCTTGAATTCCAGTCGCCGACAGCCAGTGTGATCGCGGAACCGCCGTCCCTCGCCAGCCGCGCAACGATCTGGGTGATCGGAGCCGCAATCGTTTCTTCCATCGCGATCATGGGCGTCTATCCCGTCGATCGGGTGGTGGCCGTCCCCGGCAAGGTCGTTTCTAAAGCCGCCAATCGCGTGGTGCAGCCGCTGGAGACCGCGATCGTCCGGCAGATCGATGTCCGGGAGGGCCAGTCGGTGCACGCGGGCGATCTGCTGGCCAGGCTGGATCCGACCTTCGCGCAGGCGGATGCAGGCTCGCTGGATGCGCAGGTGGCAAGCCTGCAGGCGGAAGTGGACAGGCTGGAGGCCGAAACGAACGACCGCGCCTACAACCCGGACGGCAGCCCGGCCAGCCAGTTGCAGGCGATGATCTTCGCCCAGCGCCATGCGGAACGGACCGCGCACCTGGAGAACTACCGCCGGAAGATCGACAGCGCGCAGGCGCAGATCGCCCGGACCACCAGCGACATCGTCAACTACGCCGACGAGCTGCGCGCCGCGCAGGCCAAGGAAGGCATCCGCCGCCAACTGGAGAAACTCCAGCTCGGCAGCAAGCTGAACACGCTGGATGCCGGGGCGCAGCGGGCCGACGTCAACCGCTCCCTGCAAGCCGCCTTCGCCGCCAACCTCGCGGCAAAAAGCGATCTGGAGGCGCTGGTCTCGGAGCGCGACGGGTATGTGCAGCAGACCCGGTCGGAGACCTCGGAACAACTGACCGAGCAAGGCCGCAAGCTGGCCGAGGCGAAAGACCAGCAGGCCAAGGCTGGCCTGCGCCGCAAGCTGGTGGACCTGCGGGCCGACCGCGACGCCATCGTGCTGAATGTGGCCAAGGTGTCGGCCGGGTCCGTCGTGCAGTCCGGCGACGAACTGATCACCCTGGTGCCGGCCGACGCGCCGCTGGAGATCGAGGCCAGCATCCCGGCCCGCGACGCCGGCTTCGTCTCGGCGGGCAACCACGCCGTGATCAAGTTCGATACCTTTCCATACACGACGTACGGCTTCGCCACCGGCACGCTGACCACGGTCAGCGCGGACAGCTTTTCCAGCGCGCGCGACAAACCGGGCCGCCCGGCGGCGGCGTCCCGGGACCCGGCTGACGGAGCGGCGTTCTTCCGCGGCAATCTGTCGCTCGATGAGATGAAGCTCCACAACCTGCCCGCCGGCTTCCGCATGACGCCCGGCATGCCGGTCACCGCGGACATCAACGTCGGGCGGCGCACCGTGCTGTCCTACCTGCTGGCGAAGGTGGTTCCGGCGCTGACCGAGGGCATGCGCGAGCCCTGATCGCTGGCCAAGGGGGCGCATCGGCGGCCGGATGCGCCCCGGGCTTGCGGCTCACAGGCTTGCGGCTTACAGGCCGAACGGCAGGCGCCCTTCCCGATATCCGTTCTCATCAAAATGTTGCTGTCCAGACACGAGATTGCCGCCGGCGACGTATTCCGCAACGCCCGGATTGTGTTTCAGGTAATAGTCCTCATCGACCTTGATGGCGAAGGGCCAGCGGCCCTCGAAATATCCGTCGCTGACGAAGTGCGTCTTCGGGGATTGCACGATGCCTTTCCCGATTGCGTCGGCGATATCGGGGTAACGCTCAAGATACCATGTCTCGTCCACCTCCACCCCGGCGATCAGCCGCCTTATCAACCCGACAAACTCCTCGTAACCGCAGTTTACGATCAGTTCGCCGGTGCCGGCTGTAATCGAAACATAGGACTTCAGAACTTCGAAAGGGGGCAGGTACTTCACGAAACAAACTCCAACTCAGGCGTCGTTGCCGATGTGGCGATTATACACGGTGGAAGCAACCAAGTTGAGTACGAAATGAGGCTGACGGCCGCCTTTCATCCCGCACTGCACAAACCGGCTCAGGGCCGGCACCGCGGCGCTATTATCGCCATGGACACGACGGCATTCCGCGCCACTATATGCTCGAAGCACGACTTTGGAGACGATGACCCGATGCCAGCCCAGATCGCCGCGGTTTCATGAGCGACCGGTTCACCGCAACCTATCGGGTGCGCGCGGCGGAGGCGGACATCGAGGCCCGGGCGCAGGCCATCGCGGTGGAGCAAAGCGTCGAGATGCCGCTGGCCGCCATCGACGATGAGACGGTTCTTTCCGGGATCGTCGGAGCCGTGCAGGACATCGCGGACCTCGGCGCCGGCCTGTTCGAGGTGCGCATCGGCCTGGCAACGGCGACCGTCGGGCGAGATGCAGGTCAGTTCCTCAACATTCTGTTCGGCAATACCTCGCTGCACGAGGACGTGGCGTTGTGGGACGTCGCGGTGCCCGAGGCGCTGGCCGAAGCCTTCGGCGGCCCGCGCCACGGGATCGCCGCCTTGCGCCAGCGGTTGAAACTGCAAGGCCGCGCGCTGGCCGGGTCCGCCCTGAAACCGCAGGGTTTGCCGCCGGATCGGCTCGCGCTGCTGGCCGAACACCTGGCGCGCGGCGGCCTGGACTTCATCAAGGACGACCACGGGCTGGCCAACCAGAGCTACTCGCTGTTCGCCGAACGGGTCCGCGCCTGCGCGGCAGGGGTGGCGCGCGGCGTCAGGGCGACCGGGCATCCGACGCGCTATATCCCCAGCGTAACCGGGGACCTGGACCAGATGCGGGCGCAGGCGGCGCTGGCGCGCGAGGAAGGTCTGGACTGCCTGATGGTGGCGCCGATGATCAGCGGCTTTCCTGCGGTTCAGGCGCTGGTGCGGGACTTTCCGGACATGGCGGTCTTCGCCCATCCCAGCTTGGCGGGCGCCGCCCGCATCGCACCGGACCTGCTCATCGGCGGCCTGTTCCGGCTGATCGGGGCGGATGCCGTGATCTTCCCCACCTATGGCGGCCGCTTCGGCTACTCGCAGGACACCTGCCGCCGCCTCGCCGCCAACGCCCGCCGCTCGGACGACGGCATGAAACGCGCCCTTCCCGTGCCGGCCGGCGGCATCGGCCTGGAGCGTATCGGGGAAATTCTTGATTTCTATGGCGAGGATACGATGTTGCTGATTGGCGGCAGCCTGTTGCTGGCGCGCGAGCACATCATTCAGGCAACCGAGCAGTTCACCCGCGCCGTCGCCGATCACACGCTGATTTAGGACAAGCCATGGATACCGGGCAGAAGCCGCTTTTTCGTGCCGCGCAACAGGGCTTCCGCTGGGAGTCGGTGGCGCACCAGCCGTACAAGCAGGACGGCAGCGCCCCGTTCAGGGATATCTCCCGCCAGGTGCTGTTCCACCAGGACGACCTTGGCTGCGAGTTGCGCTATTTCGAGATGGACGCCGGCGGGTATTCGACGCTGGAACGGCACGAACACGCGCACGCCGTGATGATTTTGCGGGGCCGGGGAGAGTGCCTGCTCGACGCTGAGGTCCGTCCGGTGAAGCAGTTCGACCTGGTGTCGATCCCGTCCATGGCTTGGCACCAATTCCGCGCGACTGCTGATGAGCCGCTCGGCTTTCTCTGCATGGTCAACGTCTCGCGCGACCGTCCGCAACTGCCGACCGCTGAAGACCTGGATGGGATGAGAGAGGATCCGGCGGTCGCCCGTTTTCTGGACCGCGCATAAAAAAGGGGAGCGCGGTTGCGCTCCCCAAGGGCTGGATTACTTGTTCACCCAGTCCTTGACGGCATCCTTGGCGCCGCCAACAGCGTTTTGCACCTTGCCGGCAACCTTTTCAGATGTGCCCTCGGCCTGGGTTTCCTTGTCGCCCGTCACCTTGCCGGCAGCTTCCTTGAGGTTGCCCTTAGCCTCATGGCCGGCGCCTTCGATGCGATCCTTATCCATTTTTCACTCCTGATTGTTAGGGGTAGTGCGTCCATAACGGACCAGGCGGGATCAGGTTGCACTGTATCCGGATTACACTCAGCGCGGGTTGGATCGCGCGCTCCGCTTCCCATGCGGCCGCGGTTCGGCCGGCCTGCGGAACTGCCGCACCGGCATCGGTCCCAGACCGGCCTGCGTGATCCGCGGCTCTTTCGCCGGCAGGTTGGCAGTGGCCGCGGCGAAGGCGTCGCTGACTTCCCGCCGCACCTCGAAGCGGGAGTCGGTGTCGAAGATGCGGATGCCGCCAACATCCCGCTTGGTAATGCCGCCGACGCGGCAGATCAGCGGCAGTATCCATTTCGGGTCCGCCTTGTCATTGCGGCCGACAGAGATGCGGAACTGCACGAAGTCGCCCTCGGCGCGTGGCGGCCGCGTCCGGGGCGCTTCGGATTGGACGGGCGTCGGCTGCGGCGGCGGACTGACCATCTCCGGCGGCGGCAACCGGCGGCGATACAGCCGCAGCAGCGCGGCGGCGATGGCAACCGGATCATGCGCCGCGAGCAATGCCTCGGCATCCGCCCGTTCCGCCGCATCCGGCGCCGCCAGCATCGGATCGGTCAACAGCCGCTCCCGGTCGCGGCCGTTGATGTCCTCCGCCGTCGGCGCGCCCGACCACGCGGCGCGCACGCGGGCGGCGTTCACCACCTGCTCGGCCCGCCGGCGCTTGGAATACGGCACGATGATGACGGAGACGCCTTTGCGCCCGGCCCGCCCGGTCCGGCCGCTGCGATGCAGCAGGGTCTCCGGGTTCGTCGGCAAATCGGCGTGCACCACCAGGTCCAGTTCCGGCAAATCCAGTCCCCGGGCCGCCACGTCGGTGCAGACGCCGACTCGCGCCCGCCCGGAGCGCAGCGCGTCGAGCGCCGTGGTGCGCTCGTGCTGGCTTAGTTCGCCCGACAGCATCACCGCGGCAAACCCCCGCTGAACCAGCGCGAGGTGCAGCCGCCGCGTCGAGTCGCGCGTGGCGCAGAACACCAGCGCACCCGGCGCTTCATACCAGCGCAGGATGTTGACCAGCGCCGCCTCCGTCTCGTGCCCGGCGACCGTAATGGCGCGATACTCGATGTCACCGTGGGGCTGCGAGCGGTCGATCGTGTCGATGCGCAACGCGTTGCGCTGGTACTTCCGCGCAAGGCTGACGATGTCGTGCGGAATCGTGGCTGAGAACAGCAAGGTGCGGCGGTCCGCCGGCGTGGCCTGCAGGATGAACTCCAGCTCCTCCTGGAAGCCGAGGTCGAGCATCTCGTCGGCCTCGTCGAGAACGACCACTTTAAGCGCCGACAGATCGAGATTGCCGCGCCGCAGATGGTCGCCCAGCCGCCCGGGGGTGCCGGCGACGATATGGCAGCCGGCGAACAATGCCCGCGCCTCCCGGCGGATATCCATACCGCCGACGCAGGCCGCGACCCGGGCGCCGCGGTACAGCCACGCGAGTTCGGCCTGAACCTGCAACGCCAGTTCCCGCGTCGGCGCGATCGCCAGCGCGATGGGCGGGCCCGGAGCCGGCATCGCGCCGTCCGGCATCAGTGTCGCGGCGGCGGCCAGGCCGAAAGCGACGGTCTTGCCGGAGCCGGTGCGGGCCGAAACCAGCAGGTCGCGGCCTTCCGCGTCCGGCCGGAGAACCGCGGACTGCACCTCCGTCGGCTCGGCATAGCCGCGGGTGACAAGGGCTGCATCAAGCAGCGGATGGACGGGAGGGAAGGGCATGCGCGGGACGTAGGCCGATTGCGCGGTCAACGCCACCGATTGCGCGCGGGCCCGGCTGCCCTCACCCGCCGGCTTTCCGAGGCAGCCAGGCGGCGAAGCGGTTGGCGTTGTCGATCGCCTCGCGTTCGACCGAAGCGCTGTCGCGGACATAGCGATCGGCGAAGCCCTCGATCCCCCAGCGCTGGTATTGCATGACATGCGTCAGTTCATGCGCCCAGAGCTTCAGATCGTTTTCCGCGGCCCGCGCGGTCTTGAACAGGACGACCTCGCCGAGCGTGATCGCCAGCGCGTCGCCGTAGGAGAAGGCCAGCATCGGCAGGGACAGCCGGCGCGTGCCGCCCACGGCATAGCGCGCCCGTTGCAACAGGGCTGCCGGGAAGTAGCCCAGCAACGCCCGGTAAACGCCGGGCGGCAGGGGACGCACCCCGTCGGCGATCGCCTGCCGCCGGGCGCTGTCGATCAAATCGGCCAGCGCGGTTCCGGCGTAGTCCAGCAGTCCGGGCGGGATAACGGGTTGAGCGCGGGCCGGAAGCGCGCGGGCCAACGCGGCTAACATGACGGTTCGCCGAAAAGCCATGAGGTTGGACAATGCATAACAGGACTTTAATCATCCCATCGCGTTCAAACCGAGCCGGAATTGTGGCAATAACGAGGATTATACCACTCTGGCCTGGCAACGCGCCTCCGAGTCAACCGTCATGGCTCTGCGCCGACTTGTCCGGGCCATGACGAGGGTAGGGCGACGCCCAAGAATAAGCGAATCGGGCGGCTGGCTTTGTTTCGTCATGGCCCGGCTTGACCGGGCCATCTGTCGCGGCACGTGCGGCTATAAGGTGGCCCGGACAAGCCGGGCCATGACGGTTTTTGGGACCTTACCCCTTGAAGCGGTAGTTCTTGGGCGTCGCCTAAGCCGGGCTATGACGATGGCGAAGCGGCTAGCGTTATACCCGTTCGCTGACGGCAATCGCGGTCCGGCAGCCCGCCTTGATGACCCGCGAAAGCATCCTGTAGCCCGGAGCCTGTTCGGCACCGTTGGCCAGGCCGATATCGCGGTGCTCGAGTTCTTCGGCGCGGAACCGCTCCAGCGTGTCCCGCAGGTCCGCTTCGCCGGGGCCGATGGTCTTGATCTGGCCGCTATAGTGCGCGTCGATGGTTTCCTCCACCGCGACGGTGCAGGCCATCGCGGCCTTCTCCCCCAGGGCCGCGGTCACCGCCCCCAGCGCGAAGCCGGCGAGGTGCCATAGCGGCAGCAGCGCCGTCGGCCGCACCCGGCGGTCCGCGATCAGATCCTTGAAAGTGCGCAGATGCTCCTGCTCCTGCGCCTGCATGTGGCGCAGCAAATCCCCTTTGCTGCCGCGGCCAAGCACCGCGAGCTGGCCGGCATAGATACGCGCCGCGCCGTATTCGCCGGCATGATCCACCCGGATCATCCGTTCCGTCCGCGCCCGCGCGCTCAAATCGCCCGGGAGTTCGGCAGTTGCATCCGTCATCGTCTGCGAGATCTCCTTTGCCCCAGCAAAGTGGCACTGACTGAGGCTAAAACCAGGGCGAACAGCATATTCAGCGCCGCAATCGAAAGTGGAACGCCAGGGATGAGAAAGCTCGGCTCGTCGCATGGTTTGGAAGGCCGCGCCGGCATGGCGGCAAGGCGATCCGCGATCGACCCGCCGGAGAAATGCGGCGCGGCGCATTCCGGCAGGGGACTTGGCCACCATTGCAGCTCCACCCCCACATGCACCGCCGCGACCGCAGCGCCGGCAAACAGGGAGCAAATAGCCGCGATCAGCAACGGCTTCACGAAGCCGCGCGGCGCAACAGCGGCGACAAGGCCGAGGACGACGACGATGCGATAGGGCCAGCGCTCCAGCAGGCACAGCGCGCACGGGACGAGTCCGCCCCAGACCTCGGCGGCGTAGGCGACACCGAGCGCCGCCGCCGCCGCCAGGGCGATCAGGACGGCCAGGGACCTCGGCGGGGCGCGGCGCGCTGCGTGGCTGTACATGGGTGTCCGTGTGCCCCGGCTGTCCGGTTCGTGCAAGTTGCCGGTTCGTGTCGCAGGCATTAAGGTAGAATACTCGTATTTCCGCGGGACCAGCTTGAAGCCATCCGCCGCCCTCGACCTCCGCCGATCGGCTGTGCGTGACCTTGTCGGGAGGTTTCGTGCCGCCAACCCTCGCGTGTTCGGTTCGGTTCTCAATGGCACCGATACCGAAGATAGCGATATCGATTTGCTGGCGGATGCACTTCCGGGAGCAACTTTGTTCGACCTGGGAGGCTTGCTCGAGGAACTTGAGGATTTGCTCGGCGTGCCGGTCGATCTGCTCACGCCGGCTGATTTGCCGCTGCAAGCCCGCGCCCGGGTTCTGGCGGAAGCCGTGCCGGTATGAGCATGACGACCCGCAGCCCGCCTTGCCAGGTCTTGCCCGCGCTATCCGAAGCAGCAATCAACGACAACGGCAATCCGACCGGAGGAAATCATGACTGACACCCCGCACCGCATCGTCTGGGGCCGCACCACCTCCAGCAACGTGATGAAAGTGCTGTGGGGGCTGGCCGAGCTGGACCTGCCGTTCGAGCGCATTGATGCCGGGGGCAGCTTCGGCAAGACCGACACCGCCGAATATCGCGCCATGAACCCGAACGGCCTGATCCCGACGTTGCAGGAGGGATCGTTTTCCTTGTGGGAAAGCAACGCCATCCTGCGATACCTCGCAACTGTGCACGCCGCGGACGCGCCTTTGTGGCCGGGGGACCCGCGGGCAAGGGCCAACATCGATCGTTGGATGGACGCGCAGCAGACGCTGCTGAACCGGCCCATGAGCCAAGTCTTTTGGGGCCTTGTGCGCACGCCGCCCGAGAAGCGGGACCTGAAGGCGGTGGCCGCCGCGATCGAGGAAACCGCAAAGGTCTGGGGCCTGGTCGAAGCTCAGGTGGCTCAGCACGACTACATCAGCGGACCCGACTTCACCCTGTGCGACATCCCCTGGGGCGTGCATGCCCATCGCTGGTTCGGCATGAATTACCTTGGCCTGACCCGGCCGGAGCTGCCCGCGTTGCGCGCCTGGCACGACAGGTTGTGCCGCCGGCACGGCTATCAGCGCCATGTGGTCGCAACGCCGATCGTTTAGCGCCTAATCACCGCCCGCCAGGATCGCCTTGCACGCCGCGGGCGCCGGCGGCGGCTTGTACGGCGCCGACGGCCTGGCCGGCACGTCCAGCTGGTCGAACCACCATTGCAGCGTGGCGTCGCAGCCATCCCCCGGGGGAGGCGGCGCGGCCTGCACGCACTCCGTCTGGTCCGCGGGACACCGGAAGCGGATATGCATATGCGCGGCATGGCCATACCAGGGCCGGATCAGGTGCAGCCAGGAGCGGTCGCCGGTGACCTCCCGGCAGAGCTGCTGCTTGATCGCGGGGTTCACCAGGATGCGGTCCACACCGGGCAGCCCGGCGGCCATCCGCAGCAGCGCCGTCACCCGCGGCGACCACACGCCCGGATCGACTCCCCGACCGTCGGCCGCCACCAGGCTGGTGAGCTCTATCGTATTGCGCTGGGCGGAAGTCAGCGGCGCCCTTAGACGCATATCCAGCCCGACATCGGCGTCAAGGCCGATCTGATGGCTGACATGGCCGCCGGGCAGAGGGCCGCCGCGGGCGCGGGAAATATCCTCGACCAGCAGTGCCGGCAGTTCGGCAGCCTTCGCCTCCCGGCCGAACTGCTCCAGGTTGGCGATCGTCTGAGGCGCACCCCAGAAGGCGCTGCGGTCGAGGTGGATGGTCTGGAACCCCGGACCTTCCGGCGGCAGGCTGACCGCGCCGGCGATGCAGCCGCCGGTATTCGGGCCGCCGATGATACGGAGCGGGCCGGGCGCCGGGCTCGCCGCCGCCAGAGTGATTGTCAGAAAGACGGCGGTGCGAGCTGAGAGATTCAAAACCTGCGCTCGAAGATGGTGATGACGTCGCCCGGCTGGACGAAGCTCTTCCGGGTTGCCTTGCCTTCGACAGCGACTCCGTCGACGGTCCGTGCCACGGCAGCATAGTCCTGGATCGCGCGGTAGGTGAAGCCGCCTGCAACGGCAGCCGCCGTCACCACCGTCATGCCCGGTTGATAGGCGTATTGTCCCGGCTTGCTGACTTCTCCGAGGACGAATATCGGCCGGTAGGCGGTCACCTCGGCGACCACCGATGGTGCCCGCAGCATGTTCTCGCGTTGCAGCGCCGCCGCCACCCGGGCGCCCAGCGCCTGAGTGGAAAGCCCCGATGCCTGAACCGCGCCGACGAGCGGCAAGGCGATGGCGCCGCTGTCATCGACCCGGAATTCCCCGGTCGTTGCGTCCTCGCCGAAAGTGATCAGCCGCACCACATCGCCCGGGCCAAGCCGGTAGGCGCCGGGCGCTGCCGGCGGAAGGTCCGGCAGGCCGCGCCCCGGAGCGCAGGCTCCGGCGAGCAGGCAAAGAAGAACCGGGGCGAGCAGACGCACGGTGGAGAACCCCTATTTTAGGGTTGCGGGGACGGCGCCGGATTTGCGGCCGCCTCCGCCATACCGGCGAAATCGTTAATTTTCGGTTAATGCCCCGGGGATTTTCTTCCCGACGCGTGTTCCGGGAAGCGGCCGCCGTCGCGGCGCGTGATTTTCCGCATCGCCGATCGGCGGCGTTAGCGAAATATTAACCAGTTCGGGCCTAATAGCGGGGGTCAACCGCCGGCAGACGAAACCGTCTCGGCATCACCGGAAAAAGGCGAAGTCGCGGATGCCTGACAGCCCACCGGACCTCATGGGCGAGATGCCGTCCCCCGGTCGGAGCGCCACTCCGGCGCGCGAGGGCGAACCGGTATGGGGCGAGACTCTTCCGGGATTGCTGTCGGCCATACGACAGCGCCGCCGGGTCCTGGTCGCGACAATGCTCGCCGTCCCGCTGAGCGCCTTTCTGGTCCTGCAGCAGATAACGCCGCAGTACACCGCCACCGGCTCGCTGATCTATCAGGCCAGCGACTACCAGGGCGCGCTGCGGCAGGATCCGATCACCGAAGCGACAATGGCCAGCCAGGCGGAGGTGCTGCAGGATCTTTGGGTGGCGGAGGAGATTGCGACGCGGGGCAATCTGTATGCCAATCCGGACTTCAACGCCTCCCTCCGCCCCCCCGGCCTGGTAAGCCGCGTGCTTTCTGACGTCCGGTTCCTGCTCGGCGATGCGCCGGACAACGGTCCAGACGAACATTTCATCGGGCCGATCCGGGATCACGCCCGGGAACTGACCCTGGTAGCGGTCCATGCCGCTTTGCATGCCGCCCCCGTCCGGCTTTCGCACATTATAGAAGTGACGTTCACCGCGAGCGATCCGACCGTCGCCGCCAACGCGGTGAACAACGCCATGGATACCTACATCAAGCGCCTCTATTCCGATAAGCACGTCAAGATCGGCGACGGCGCGGCTCAGTTCGAATCGCAGGCCCGGGCGCTTCGCGCCAACGTCCAGCAGTCCGAAGAAAGGATCGCCGCGTTTCGCGCCGAACACAGTCTCAGCCAGGGAATTCACGCCGGAACGGATACCGAGCAAATCACCCGCCTCTCGGAGGAACTGGCCGCCGCGCGCGCCCAGCAGGCGGGGGCGGACGGCAAACTTGATGCGGCCCGCGGCCGGGCGGGCGCCGCCGCGCAGGCGGCCGTCGCTTCCTCGGTCGTGCAGTTGCGTGCCCAGCAGGACCGTCTGGCGGCGCAGATCCAGGCGGAACAGGGACGGCTCGGCAGCGCCCATCCCGAGGCACTTGGCCTCAGCCGCCAGTTCGCCGAGGGGCAGCGCGCGCTGGCCTCCGAAACCGCCCGCGTCGTCGCCGCGATCGAAGCCGAGCAGCACGCCGCGGCGGAGCGGGTGCGCAGCCTGGAGTCCAACCTGCACGCAGCGGAGGAGGCGGCGGAACGTTCGGCCCGCGAGCAGATCCCGCTCAACGCCATGACCCGCGATCTCGACGCCACCCGCGCGCAGTTGCAAGCGGTGTTGGAGCGAATCCAGCAGACGACGCATCAGGCATCGATCGAATTTCCTGAAGCGCATGAAATCTCCCTGGCCATCCCGCCGGACCGCCCGAGCGCGCCGAAAACGCTCCAGACCATGGCAGCCGCCTCTGCCGCCGGGGTGTTTCTCGGCCTGCTGCTGGTCTACCTCCTGCACCTGAACGACGAGACGGTCCGCAGCGGCGGCGACATCCGCCGTCTCACCGGCCTGCCCTGCTTCGCCCTGATCCCGGAGATCGGCAGGCGTGCCCTCGGCCAACTCGGGATGGACGAGTATGCGGCACGCCGGCCGCAGACAGTCTTCGCTGAACAGGTCCGCGCTCTCCGCGCCAGCCTCTCCCTCTCCGCCGATCGGCCGCGGGTGGTGGCGGTGACGGCGGCGCGGCCGAACGAGGGCAAGTCCGTCATGACCCTGTCCCTCGGCCGATCGGCTCAGATCAGCGGGGAGAGGGTGCTGGCGGTGGAATGCGATGTGCGGCGGCCATCGTTCCAGCGCCGGCTCGGGGGGCCGCCCGCGCCGGGCCTGATGGACATCCTGCGCGGCCATATCGACTGGCAAACCGCGGTCCAGGACGATCCGGTCACCGGCATGCACATCATCCCGGCGGGCAAGCCGGGAGGCGACATCGCGGGCTATTTCCTGTCGGACAGGATGCGCCGGTTCCTGGCGGAGGTGCGCGAGCGCTACGACCTGGTGCTCCTGGACGCTCCTCCGGTGGAGGCGGTGACGGAAACGCGCATCGCCGCATCGCTGGCCGACGCCACGGTGCTGTGCGTGCGCTGGCGATCCACCCGCGGCGCGACGTTGCTGCGTGCACTGGAGATGCTACGCGATGCCCACGCCAAGGTTATCGGAACGATAATGACAAGGGTCGATCCTCATGCGCATCTGCGCTCCGGCTATGCCGATGCGGCGATATACCATCGTCGTTACACGACATATTACCGGGGGTAGTGACGATGACGGAGCGTTTCCTGGTCACCGGCGGGGCGGGCTACGTGGGCAGCCATCTGGTGGCGGCTCTGCTGGACCGGGGCGCCTCGGTGACCGTGTTCGACAATTTCCGCACCGGACATGCCGCCGCCGTGCCGCGGGAGGCCCGGCTGGTGACCGGGGATCTGGCGGATGCCGGGCAGATCGATGCGGTGGTGGGGGATGGTGAATGGGATGCGGTGTTCCACTTCGCCGCCCTGTCGCAGGTCGGCGAGAGCATGCGCATACCGATGCGCTACCTGCTGGACAACGCCGCGAACGGGATGCGGCTGATCGATTCCTGCGTGCGGCACGGCGTGTCGCGCTTCGTGCTGTCGTCGACGGCGGCGCTGTTCAACGAGCCAGGGGACGCGCCGATACCAGAGGATGCCCGGATCGACCCGCAGTCGGCCTATGGCGACAGCAAGTGGATGATCGAGCGGGCGTTGCGCTGGGCTGGCCAGGTGCACGGGCTGCGCTCCGCCTGCCTGCGCTATTTCAATGCGGCGGGCGCGGACCCGACGGGACGGCTGGGTGAAGACCACCGGCCGGAGTCGCATCTGATCCCGCTGGTTATCGACGCCGCGCTGGGCCGCCGGGCAGCATTGGACCTTTACGGGGACGATTACCCGACGCCGGACGGGACCTGCATCCGGGACTATGTGCATGTCTCCGACCTGGCGACAGCGCATCTGCTCGCGGTGCGGCATCTGGCGCAGGGTTCCGTCGTGTGGAACCTCGGCAACGGCGCCGGTCATTCGGTCAGGCAGGTGATCGCCTCGGTCGAGCGGGTCAGCGGCCTGCAGGTGCCGTACCGGATAGCGCCGCGCCGGGCGGGGGATGCCGCGGTGCTGGTTGCTTCGTCGGCACGGGCGCAGCAGGCGGGCTGGAAGCCGGTGCACGGTGCGCTGGACGACATTGTCGCGACGGCCTTCGCCTGGCGGAAGTCTCATCCGGATGGCTATGGCGACTGAACGGAGGGCCGTGCTGTCCGTGCTGGCCGCCGCGGCATTATTGCTGTGGCCGGCGCTCTGGAACGGCTATCCGATCGTGTTCGCCGATACCGGCACCTATCTTTCCCAGGCCCTGCATCTCTATGCCGGCTGGGATCGCCCGGTTTTCTACAGCCTGTTCATGCTGCCGCTGCACGGCGCGGTGACGACCTGGCCGGTGGTCGCGATTCAGGCGCTGCTGACGGCATGGGTGCTGCGGCTGGTTTGCCGGGTTCTGCTGCCGGGGTTCCCGGAGCGAGCCTACATCGCCGGGGTGGCGGGGCTGTCACTCTGCACGTGGCTGCCGTGGATTGTCTGCGAACTGATGCCGGACGTGTTCACGCCGTTGCTCGTACTGGTGCTGTGTCTCCTGGCGCTGGCGCCTGAGCGGGTATCGGGACGGGAACAGGTGGTTCTGGTTTTGCTGGCGGCGTTCATGATCGCCAGCCAGCAGTCGAGCCTGCCGCTGTCGTGCGGGTTGCTGGTTGTGCTGGCATTGGTACGGCACTTTTCTTCTCTGTCGTGGCCGGGCCTGGCCCGGCTGCCGCTCTGTCCCCGTCATGGCGCGGCTTGCCCCGGCCACCTGTGCCAGCCCGTGCCGCGACAGGTGGCCCGGACAGGCCGGGCCAGGACGAATGGAGGAAATGCCTTGCTCCGCCCACCATCGGCGCGCCGCTGGCATCTTCTCGTCCTCCCCCCGGCCCTTGCGGTCCTGGCACTCTGCGTCGTCAACCTCGGCGCGCATGGGCGTTTCGCGATCTCGCCGTTCGGCAACGTCTTCGTGCTTGCGCGGGTAATCTATGACGGACCGGGCATGGCGATGCTGCAACGTGCCTGCCCCGTCGCCGGCTGGCATCTCTGCCCGTTCCTCGACCGGTTCCCTGCGCGGTCGGATGACTTCATGTGGTCGCCGGACAGTCCCCTCAATCTGGCCGGCGGGGCCAAAGCGGTATCGCGTGACGCCGATGCGATCATCGCGGGTGCTGTTGCCTCCGACCCGGCCGGCGTCGCCCGTGCCGCCTTGTCGAACATGCTGGAGCAACTGTGCCGCTTCGACAGCGGCGATGGCCTGGGGGCGTGGCCGGACCAGGTCACGCCCTGGATCCAACGCGACTTTCCACAGGCCGAGCAGGCAGTCTACGCCGCGGCGTTGCAACAGCGCGGGCTGCTTTCGGTGCCGCCGGTCCTGGCGAAACTCCACCGCGTCACCGCGCTCGGCGGAGTCGCTGCCTGCGGACTGCTGGTGCCCGGAGCCATCCGCCGCCGCGCGGCGTGCGCCGGGTTTCTGATCGCCGCGCTTATCGCGTTGCCGCTCAGCGCCGCGATCACCGGCGAACTGTCCACGCCGCACGACCGGTATCAAAGCCGGATCATGTGGCTGCCGCCGTTCATTGCCGCCGTTTCCCTCGCGTCGTTGCGCCGGCCGGGATGAAAGAATTGTTGGGACACCGTCGCTTTCCCGCATCCCTGTTAGGAGTTGGTTAACAATTACCCGTCATACCTTCCCGCCGATGGAGGGCGGCATGGCAGGCAAGCGCGACAAAAAGGCAAACGGTGGTGGCGTCGTCATCAGGCGGGAAGAGGTCGTCGAGGGCGGCCATCACGGCGGCGCATGGAAGGTGGCCTACGCGGATTTCGTCACCGCCATGATGGCGTTCTTCCTGCTGATGTGGCTGCTGAACGCGACGACGGAGGACCAGCGCAAGGGCCTCGCCGACTACTTCAGCCCCAACAACGTGCTGTCGCATTCCTCCTCCGGGACGGGGGATCCGTTCGGCGGCCACAGTGCACTCGACCAGGGGGCCCTGGTTTCCGATCGCGGCAGCGTGCAGGTCGTCACCGGCCAGCGCCCGGTGGTCGAGCGCACCAGGGACGGAAACGACACGGTCTACTCCGACTACCACCGCTCCAAATCCGGCGAGGGCGAAGGCGCCGGTCCGGCAACGGACGACCAGGACGCCGATGACGCGGCGGATGACAAGCCGCTTGGCCAGGCCGCCGGCAAGGCGGCGGACGGACCGGGCGGACCGGCGGCCATGCGCCGGGAGGGGCAACCCGAATCGCGCCCGCCGCCGGCAGACGATCCCGTGGCCCGGGCTGAGCGTCAGGAGAAAGCGGAGTTCGAACAGGCGGCGCAGCAGATCAAAGACGCCGTGCGCAGCGATCCGGCGCTGGCCGATCTGCTGAAGCAGTTGTCGATCGACATGACGCCGGAGGGATTGCGTATCCAGATCATGGATGAGGTGAAGGTGGCGATGTTCCCCTCCGGCTCCGCTACGCCGAACGACAGGGTGCGGCTGTTGATGCAGAAGGTGGTGCCGGTGCTGATGAAGCTCAGCCATCCGATTTCCGTCGCCGGGCACACCGACGCCGCGCCGTTCCCCGGGCCGGAACGCACCAACTGGGAGCTGTCGGCGGAGCGGGCGAATGCGACGCGCCGCCTGTTGGTCGATGGCGGATTGCCGGAGACGCGCATCCGCTCGGTGACCGGGCTGGCTGACCGCGATCCGCTGCTGCCGGCGGACCCGCTGGCGCCGGCAAACCGGCGGATCGCCATTCTGGTGCTGCGGAGCATGCCGCAAGCGGCGTCCGCCCCGGTGCCAACCGGACCGTAGTCACGCGTCATGCTTGTCATCGGCGGACTGGTCCTGCTGTTCGGCTGCGTGTTCGGCAGCTACCTGGCCTCCGGCGGCAGCATGGAGCCGCTGATCGAGGCGGTCCCGTTCGAGATGTGGACCATCGGCGGCGCCGCGATCAGCACCTTCATCATGTCCAACAGCATGCACGACGTGAAGCACACGCTGGGCGGCCTGGGAAAGGCGATCAAGGGTGCCGCCTACAAGAAGCCGGATTACATCGAGCTGCTGAGCCTGCTGTACTTCCTGGTGCGGCTCGCCAGCACGAAGGGGGCGATGGCGCTGGAGCCTCATATCGAGAAGCCGGAGGAGAGCAAGGCTTTCACGAAGTTCCCCAAGATCCTGCACAACCACCATGCCAGCACGATCATGTGCGACTACCTGCGCATGGTCGGGATGAACGCGGACGACCCGAACCAGATCGAGGACGTGATGGGGAGGGAGCTGAAGAAGACCCTGAACGAGGAACTCCACCCGTCGCACGCGTTGCAGACCATGTCGGACGGATTGCCGGCGCTCGGCATCGTCGCGGCGGTGCTGGGCGTGATCAAGACCATGTCCCACATCGACCAGCCCCCCGCCATTCTCGGCGCCATGATCGGCGGTGCGCTGACCGGAACGTTCCTGGGCGTGTTGCTGGCCTACGGCGTGGTCGGCCCGTTCGCCACGCGGATGAAGGGAATCGCGGAGGAGGAGGCGAAATACCTGGAGGTCATCCGCGCGGTGCTGGTGACTCACCTGCACGGCAACGCGCCCCAGGTGAGTGTCGAATCCGGGCGCAAGATGGTGCCGAATGAGCACATGCCGACGTTCCAGGAACTGGAGGAAGCGGTGCAGTCGCTGGATATTTGACGGGCAATCCGGGCGGAGGGGGAGGTTGTGCCCATTCGGCGATGACGGTGACTCTCCGGCGGCGGCGACCGTGACCATGAATCAGGCTCAAAGCGGACAGGCATTATCCGATCATCACGGGAACGAAAATCAGCGCTCCGCGTCCTCCGACCGGAACGCGTCGGCGATTCGCCTAACCCGCCTCGCAGGGTCCACGACCAGGATATCGAAGCGGGCGCCGTTCACGCCCCATTCCGGGTGCTCGCCGAGTATGATCTCGCACGCGCCGAGCAGGCGGGCACGCTGCCGCGCGGTCAGCGCGACGGCCGCCTCGGCCAGGGTTGGGCGGGACTTGACCTCGATGATCGCAAGCAAGCCCGCCTTCTCGGCCACAATGTCCACCTCGCCAGCCCTTGTGCGCAACCGGCGCGCCAGGATGGTCCAGCCGTCCGCGCTGACAGCGGCGCAGGCGGCATCCTCGGCGGCAATGCCGCTGGCATGGGCGGTCCGGCCAATGAGGCTGCGTGTCGGCATGATTGCAGCCTACGGCGTCAGACGTTAAGATTTGGTTAACCGAGTCGCTGGGTGTACGTCGCACGCATGAATTTTCTCCCCATCCGGGCTTATGCTAGCTGGGCGCAACGCCGGCACAGCCCGTCCGTTGTCACTTCGACCGTCACCGAGAGGCCCCATGGTAATTGAGTCTGACACCGTAACAAAACCCCTGGAACCCAGCCCGCAGCGCGACGAGCGCATCCGCGAGGTCGCCTATCAGCTGTGGGAGGCCGACGGCGGCCCGCACGGACGCGATGTCGAATACTGGGAACGCGCACGCGAACTGGTTGGCATCGAGGAAAGCGTCGGCGCCGGACAACTGCCGAACCCGCAAACGCATCCGGAATCGGTGCGCGAGACCGGCATCGAGGAGGCCTCAATCCAGGACAATCTCGGCGAATTCCCCGATCGCTTCGCCGATCAGGGAGAGGTGCAGCCGACGCCGGCTGCCAAGCCGAAGGCGAAAGCAGCCGCCAAAACAGCAGCCAAGGCTCCGGCAAAAGCCAAGGCTCCGGCGAAGCCGAAGAAGCCGGCCTGATCTGTTCACGAAAAGCGGCGTGATCGGATTTTCACGCCGCTTGCCCCTTTCTGGCCACACCCGTTCCCCACCCTGAGGCTCATCAAAGTCGAAGACCGAACGTCTTCTCGGGGATGGGTTGAAATGAGATTTTTCCGTATCTATGGCCGGGTTCTCGGCCTGCTTGGCCGCGACATCAGAATCGCCGGCTTCCTCGCATTCGCCAATCTGATTGTTGCCGGCCTGCAATTTCTCGATCCGGTCCTGTTCGGCCGTGTTGTGAATCTGCTGTCGGGCTCAGATAAAATGGAATCCAGCGTGTTGTGGCATCAGGCCGCGTGGCTGCTGGGCATCTGGGTGGCCGTTGGCATCTGCGGCATCCTCAGCAACATATTCGTTGCGCTGCAGACCGAGCGGCTGTCGCACCGGCACCGCATCAATTCCATGGGCAAGTATTTCCAGCACGTGCTGGCCCTGCCGCTGTCGTTCCACGGTGACACCCACTCCGGCCGCCTGATCAAGCAGATGCTGTCCGGCACCGACGGGCTGTTCGCCACCTGGCTGGTGTTCTTCCGCGACCAGCTTTCCACCATCCTGTCGGCCGCCATCCTGTTGCCGCTGACGCTGTTCCTGAACTGGCGCCTGGCGCTGGTGCTGATTGCGCTGGTCGCGATCTTCCTGACCTTCACCACGATCGTGGTGCGGAAGACCGAGACGGCGCAGCGCAGGGTCGAGGGGCTGAACTCCTCGCTTGCCGGCACGGCTCAGGATGCGCTGACCAACGTCATGGTGGTGCAGTCCTTCACTCGCCTGTCGGCCGAGGGCAAGCTGTTCGGCGATATCGCCCAGCAGGTGATCCGCAACCAGTTCCCGGTGCTGAACTGGTGGGCGCTGGTCAACGTCATGACCCGTGCCTCCAGCACACTCGCCGTCATCACCATCGTCGTTGTCGGCACCTGGCTGCACGTGAATGGCATGGCCAGCGTGGGCGAGATCGTCAGCTTCATGGGCATCGCCATGCTGCTGATTGGCAGGCTGGAAACCGCGGCATCCTTCGTATCCTCGCTGTTCTTCAAGCTGCCGGCGCTGGAGGACTTCTTCGCCATCCTCGACGCCCGCAGCAGCGTGCCGGAGAAGGACGACGCCCGCACCCTGTGGGCGCCGCGCGGCGAGGTCCGCTTCGAGGACGTCAGTTTCGAATACCCGAACGGCGGCGGCCCGGTGCTGAGCAATGTCAGCTTTGACGCCAAGCCCGGCACCAGCGTCGCCCTGGTCGGACACACCGGCGCCGGCAAGTCCACCGCGATGTCCTTGCTGCAACGCCTGTGGGACCCGACCTCCGGCCGCGTCACCATCGACGGGCAGGACCTGCGCGAAGTGACCCTGGACAGCCTGCGCTCCAACATCGGCATGGTGTTCCAGGAGAGCCTGCTGTTCAACCGCACCATCCGCGAAAACCTGATGGTTGGCCGCCCCGACGCGACCGAGGACGAGATGGAGCGGGCCTGCCGCATGGCCGACGCGCATGAGTTCATCATCCGCCAGCCGCACGGCTACGACACGATGATCGGCGAGCGGGGCACCAGCCTGTCGGGCGGCCAGCGGCAGCGTTTGGCGATCGCCCGGGCGTTGCTTAAGGACCCGCCGATACTGATCCTCGACGAGGCGACCAGCGCGCTGGACGCGGCGACCGAGGCTCGCGTCGGCCGTGCGCTGAAGGCACTGATGGCCGGGCGGACGACGTTCATCATCGCGCACCGGCTGTCCACCGTCCGCGACGCTGATGAAATCCTCGTGTTCGAGGAAGGCCGCATTGTCGAGCAGGGCGATTTCGACGCGCTGCTGGCACGCGGCGGGCGGTTCGCGGATCTGGTGCAGACGCAGCTTTCCCCGTCGGTGCCGCATTTGGTGGCGGCGGAGTAATGCGGGTCTGATCCGACCTGTTTTGTGAGCCGGACACGACGACAACCCATACCTCGGTATGGGTTGTTTCGCTTTTCCGTCTGACCCGGGAGTACGCGATGCTGCGCTTGGCGGTGGCATGCCTTGTTATTTCAGCATTGGCAGCGGTTTTCGGCTTCGGAGGCGTTACGACGGAGCTGGATGGTATCGCTCGCATCGTTTTCTTTATCGCGATCGTGCTGTTCGTATTTCTTCTTGTTGCGGGCGTGACCGTGGGCGGTGAGCTTTGGTAGAGATCTTGCTGCATTGCACACCAAGAATTTGCATGTTGGTTGATGCACGGCGCATACTTCTTTTGCTAGGGGTGCAGACGCGCGGTCCGGCGTGAGAACTTCCCTGAAAAGACGGTCGAGGAAACGGCACACGGACCCAACGTCCGCCTGAACCAGAAGGGACAGGACGACATGACGACGATTGCGGCGATTCTAAAGCACAAGGGCTATGCGATCACGACGGTTGAGCCGGCGGCACATATCTCCACGGTGGCGAGAACTTTGGCGGATCATCACATTGGCGCGGTTTTGGTGATGGATCGCGCGGGACAGATGATCGGCATTGTCAGTGAGCGCGACATCGTTCTCTCGCTCGCCGCGCACGGCAACCGCACCATGGACATGACCGCGGCGCAGTTGATGACCAGTGAGGTGCATGTTGTTCGCCCGGAAACCAGTGTGAACGAGGCGATGCAAACGATGACCGCCGGGCATTTCCGGCACCTTCCCGTTGTTGACCATGGCAGGCTGGTGGGGCTTATCAGCATTGGCGACGTGGTGAAGGCCCGGATCGTGGATGCCGATACTGCGGTGGACAGCCTGACGGCCTACGTGGCGGGTTCGGCGTAGGGCGTCATTTCGCGCCGGGACCGGGCGCCGCCGCCCGGTCGTCGCGCCGGCAACCATGGCGAAATCAGTGACACGCAACAGTTGCCGGGTGTTGCCGCTGCCCGCTTGGGTTTCGCGGCGGTTTTTGCATGGCCAAAAGGCCGAGCCACATCTTGCGGCTTGGTGTAGAGGCTCCGGGTGGCGCCCCCCGGCATCAAGGTAAACCGCGAGCAGGGACCGCATCAGCCACGCGCAACGCGCCTCATCACGACGGCTTCGCCCATCTTGTTGGCGCCGGCAGCGATGGACATGTGTTTGCTTTCCATTCTCTCGGGGTAGGTTGGCATGGCCGGCCGAGAGGGCCGTACTGCACGAAGAAGCGACATGGACGGCACGACACTGATTTCGCAACCGCGGATCGGAACGAACAAGCCGCTCGCCCGGCAGATTGTCGACGCCGGCATCCGCCGCTACTTCGCCGATCGGCGGGGGATGGTGGGTTCGTTTGTCACTCGGAATTTTTCGCTGGCGGGATCGCTGAAATTGCACCGCCGGGCCGTCGGCTGGGACATCGCCCGCGCGCCCTTCAACCTGACCATGGCCGTGCCCCAGATCGGCTTGCTGCTGGCGGGTCGTGCCGCAAGCAAGCTGGGCGCGCATCGCGCCGGCAAGCGGCTCAGCAAAATGCGCCTGACGGTGGATACCGCCGTCAACAGGGAGCTGACATGGCGGCTGCACACCGAGTTGCTGGAGTTGCCGTTCCGCGATGGCGGCCGGGTGTCGGCGAAGGATGCGCTGGCGGAGACGATCCTGGCGGACCCGCGCGTCGCGGCGGCCATCGCTCCGGCGCTTGAGGCCATCGGCGCGCATGGCGAGGATCCGGCGCTGCGCCGCCGGCTGGAAAATGCGATGACCGAATACGCCCGCACCCGAGCCGCGGCGACCGAGATCACCACGGCCATGCTGACCCTGAGCGCGGGCGCGCTGGCGGTTCAAAAAGTGACCCCGGGGGCCGTGACACTGGGGCCGATCCTGGCTGCGGTGATCGCCCAGCAGTCGGCCGTGGCGTCGTTTCCAATGGGCGCGGCCTTGGGATCGGTTTGGTACGGGCTGTTTCCGGCGGCGGCGCCGGCGATTTTGGTGGGGACGCTGACGGGCGGGTTGGTCGCGGCCTCGACCCTGGTTTCGGCGTTCGCCGGGGTGGTCGCCGATCCGGTGCAGCGGAGACTGGGTCTGCATCAGCTCCGGCTGCGGCGGATGCTGGATGCGCTGGAGCGGCAGATGGCGGATCCGCGCGCGCCCGGGTTCGCGGTGCATGATCATTACGTGGCTCGGCTCCTCGATCTGTTCGACCTGGCCGGGGCGCTGGTGCGGGCGGTAGCGTCGTAGGGTGTTGGCAATACGCGGCAGATTGGCGGTATACTCACCGGTAAAGGACGGTCGCAAACGAGGAGGAACGCGATGGAAATCACGATAACCGGCCTGACCCCCGGTTTCGCCGGCGAGGTTTCCGGCATCGGCATCACGCAGCCGCTGACCCATGCGCAGGCCGGCGCGATTGAAGCCGGGATGGATCGTTACGCTGTCCTGGTCTACCGCGACCAGCGCTTCACCGACGAGCAGCAGAAAGAGTTCAGCCGCAACTTCGGCGCCCTCGAGCAAGCCCGCGCCAGCAACATCACCGCGCCAGCCGATCGGCGGCTGGATTTGGAGATGGCGGATGTTTCGAACCTCGGGGCGGACCACCGACCGCTGGCGCGCGACGATCGCCGCCGGCTGTTCAACCTGGGCAACCAGCTTTGGCACTCCGACAGTTCGTTCCGGGCAATTCCGGCCAAATATTCGTTACTGTCCGGACGCATTGTGGTCGATGACGGCGGCAACACGGAATTCGCCGACATGCGGGCCGCTTACGATGCGCTGGATGCGAGGACCAAGGCCGAAGTGGAGGATCTGGTCTGCGAACATTCGCTGATCTATTCACGGGGCACGCTCGGCTTCACCGAACTGACTGATGATGACAGGCGGATGTTCGCCCCGGTGCGCCAGCGCCTGGTGCGGACGCATCCGGTGACGGGGCGCAAGTCGCTGTATCTGTCGTCCCATATCGGCTCGATCGCCGGCTGGCCGGTGCCGGAGGCGCGGGCGTTCATCCGCGACCTGACGGAGCACGCGACGCAGCCCCGATTCGTCTACGTGCACAGGTGGCGGCAGTTCGATCTGGTGATGTGGGACAACCGGACGACGATGCATCGCGTCAGGCGGTTCGATGAAACCAGGGTCAGGGACATGCGCCGCACCACGGTGGCGGGCGAGAGCATGACCGTGGAGCAGTTGGCGGCCTGATCGAACCGGCGGGCCTTGCGGTCGTTGCGCCTCTGCCGCAGGCATCCTGGACCGGCAGCGTCATACTCCCAAAGACGTAGGCCGACTGAAATAATGAACATTGTCTTCCCGTTGAAGCCCGGAGACCGCCATGGAACTGCGTTTGCGCGACGAGGGAGCCGGCATGTTGGAGGCCGCGCGGCAACTCGAGCCGCTGGTGAGATCGGTTTGCGCCGGGTTCGACAAGGAACGCCAGTTGCCGCGGGAACTGGTTGACGCCATCGGCCGCGCCGGGCTGTTTTCCATGTGGCTGCCGCGGGCGCTCGGCGGCCGGGAACTGCCGCCGCTTCCGTTTCTTGATGTTATCGAAGAACTGTCGCGGCAGGACGGGTCCGTGGGCTGGTGCACCGTCATCCCGGCTGGTTATGGACGCCTGGCCGGCGGCATGCCGCTCGCGGCCGCAAACGAAATATTCGGCTCGGGCCGCCCCGTTCTCGTCGGCACGCTGAATCCTGCCGGCAAGGCCGTGGCCGAACCCGGCGGATACCGGGTGACCGGCCGCTGGAGTTACGGCAGCTTCATCGCTCACAGCAACTGGGTGCTGGGCGGCTGCATCGTGCAGGACGACCCGGGCGCCCCCTTGCGCCTATGCATCTTTCCGCGCGCCGATGTCGAAGTCTTCGACATCTGGCATGTCGGCGGCCTGCGCGGCACCGGAAGCAATGACTATCAGGTCACGGGCGTTTTCGTCCCGGAAGAGCGGGCGGTGCCGATCCCGGGATTCTCGCCGGTGCCGGTGCAGCCGGGGGCGCTGTATGCGGTGCCTATGCTGGCCACGTTCGTGTCCTGCATCGCCATCGTTACGCTGGGCATCGCCCGTGCCGCGATCGAGGCGCTGATGGAGATCGCCTCGGCAAAGACTCCCACCGGATCGGAATCGGTGCTGCGCGAGAAGCCTTCCGTGCAAACCGATCTGGCCCGGGCCGAGGCGCTGGTGCGCTCCGGCCGCGCGTTCCTGTTCGATGCGCTGGGCGCCTGCTGGGACGATGCGCTGGCGGGACGGACGATCACGCTGCACCGCCGGGCGCTGGTCAGGCTGGCCGCGTGCCAGGCCACTCAGAATGCCGTGCAGGCGGTGGACCTGATGTATGCCTGCGGCGGCGGGACGTCGCTGTTCGAGGGCAACCGGCTGGAGCGCTGCTTCCGCGACGTCCATGCCGGCGCGCAGCATTTCGCCGTCGCCCCGCTAAGCAATCTTGAGCCCATCGGCCGCGTGCTGTTCGGGCTCGACCCCGGCCGGGCGCGGTTCTGACTGCCTGCCGCGACAGGCGGCCCGGACCGACGCCGGGCGCTCAGCGCGCCAGCGGCACCCCGGCCTCCTTCAGCGCCGCGGCCTGACGCGCCGCCAGTTCCGCCTCGTTGAAGCCGTCGGTCAGTTCGTGGAACAGCCGGCTCCAGTTCAGTTCCGCGCGCAGGCGCAGGAACACGCCGCCGAGGCCGAGCGCCGAGCGGTCCATCAGCACGAACTCGCGCGGCGGCATCACGCCGCCGGTGCGCTGAAGGCCGGCATGCACCCGCTGGGCGACCTCGCGGCCGAACATCGGATCGTCCGACTCCTGGATGCGGCGGACTCGGTCCTGGGTCAGCGGCTCGTACAGGAAGTGCGCCCACATGTTGAGCACGTCCATCTTCTCCTGCGACAAGTCGGCAAAGCCCCAGCTTTCGTACGCCCGCCGGGCCTTGTCGTCGTCGTGGTCGCGGACGGCCTCGAACAGCTCGTTCACGCCGCGCACGAACTTTGTGCCGAAGACCCGGATCGCGCCGAAATCCAGCAGGTTGACGCTGCCGTCCGGGCGCACCTGGTAGTTGCCGAGATGCGGGTCGCCGTGGATCACGCCGAAGCGGTAGAACGGCACGTACCAGGCGCGGAACAGCGCCTCGGCGATGCGGTTGCGTTCCTCCTGCGGAGGGTCCTCCGCCAGGCGCTGCATCAGCGGGCGGCCGTCCAGCCATGTCATCGTCAGCAGCCGCCTGGTGCTGTAGCCGGCGATCGGCACCGGCACGTGGACGCTGGGATGGTCCTTCAGCATGATGGTGTAGAGGCGCATCTGCGCCGCCTCGCGCTCGTAATCGAGTTCCTCGCGCAGGCGTTCGCGCAGTTCCTTGTAGATCTCGTCCTGGTGGATGGCGTTGTCCATCCGCTGATACACCGCCATCGCCATCTTCATCTGCCGCAGATCGGCTTCCACCGTGCTGGGCATATCCGGGTACTGCAGCTTGCAGGCGACATCCGTCCCGTCCGGCAAGGTCGCGCGATGCACCTGCCCGAGGCTGGCCGCCGCCGCCGCCTCATGGCTGAAGGATCTGAATTTCGACTGCCAGTCCGGGCCGAGTTCGCTGCTCATGCGGCGGCGGACGAAGTTCCAGCCCATCGGCGGGGCGTTGGCCTGCAACTGCGCCAGTTCCAGCGCGTATTCGGCCGGCAGCGCGTCGGGCACGGTGGAGAGGAACTGCGCCACCTTCATCAGCGGCCCTTTCAGGCCGCCGAGGATCGCCTTGAGATCCTCGGCATGTGAGGCGCGGTCGGTTTTGATGCCGAACACGCGCTCCCCGGCGACGCGGGCGGCGATGCCGCCGACGGCTCCGGACGTGCGGGCGAGGCGACGGATTTCGCCGAACAGGTTGCTACCGGACATTAGGGAAACGCGCTGAAAAGCTTGCCAGGGTCATCAGGTCACTCTCGTTCGGGGACGCATGAAGGATATCTGCCGCGCGTCCGCGATTGCAACCCGCTATCCGGCGTTCGCCCTGGTCTCGATCGCTTCGGCCAGACGTTGTGGATCAACTTTGGTCCCGGCGCCAGCCCGTTCGGTGTGCGGCGCGATGATCGGCCGGAGTGTGCTTGTCGCCGGGCGCGGGTTGGCGGCCGGGCGGCCGCCCGGGGCGGGTTTCACGGATTGGCATCGAAGATGTCGCGGGCGATGTTGGCGGCGGACATGGCAGAGGGCCAGCCGGCGTAGAACGCGACGTGGGTGATCATTTCGGAGATTTCCGTCTGTGTCAGGCCGTTGTCGAGGGCGCGCTGGAGGTGGCCTTTGAGCTGCTCCGGCCGGTAGGTGGCGGTGAGGACGGCGATGGTGATCAGGCTGCGGTCGCGTTTCGACAACTCAGGGCGTTCCCAGATGTCGCCGAACAGGACGTCGTCGGTGAGCTCGATCAGCTTGGGGACGGTGGCACGGACGCGGTCTCGGGGGGAGGGTGCGGGGGGTTGGGTCATTTTGGGTGTGTCCTCAGGTTGGGATTGGGCGGGGATTGGATACGATCGGGGTGGGGGAGTCCAATATTTACAGAGGCGGGACTTGAGGCGTTCAACGGCCACGTCTCCCAAACGCCACCGTTTTCGTGACCGGCGTTGACAGTGGGACGACTTGTTGGCTGCCTTTGATCTTGTCGCTCGGCGAGCTGTCATGGCGGTCGTAGCGGTGGCAAGCTGATGACGGCACGCGATACCTTGACTTTTTATCCGCATTCCACATAATTCCGGATATGGCGACTGACGTGGTGGGGATGCGGTATCCGAGTGGAAGTACTGGCCACATCAGGCGCTGGCTTATGACGCTAGATTAGGTGGTGAAAATGCCGACTTCGAGTTTCGACCCGCTCCACGCTGCAATCAAGCATGCTCTCGACGGTTCAGGGTTGCTGTTCGTCGGAGCCGGCGTGTCTTTCCTGTTGACCAACGCCGCGAAACGCCCGCTGCCAAATGGGATTGCTCTGAACAAAGCATTCCATAACGCCTGTGGTATCGACTACCCGAATTATACATTGGACCGTATCTCAGGCCACTATCTTAGGAAATTTGGCTCAATCAAGTTATACGACTTTTTGTGCGAAGAACTCATTGTCCAAACTGTCGACCCGGAATTGCAAGAGCTTTATAGGCTTGACTGGCAGCGGATTTATACAACTAACTACGATAACGCTATTGAAATTTCCCGAAAAGGAATCAGCAATCCAGCGCCTCTTATACTTAATGATGCTCCGCGAAACATAGTTGGCGGAGCGACAATACATCTTAATGGCTCTATTAAGCGAGTTTCAGCCACTCGGATTTCAGACGATATTATCCTAACGGATGTCAGCTATGCATCGGATAGGCTAGTGCACAGCCCTTGGGCGCATGCTTTTCGATCGGATCTTCGTACAGCAAAGTCAATCATTTTTGTTGGCTATAGTCTTGCGGACCTAGATATTGCCAAAATCTTGATCGAAGATAGGTCGCTTAAGTCAAAAACTGTCTTTGTGATCGCACCCAACGCACCTGAGATCGATCGTGATGCGTTGGAGCACTACGGCATGGTCTATGCGACCGGCGTCAAAGTCCTGTTTGAAAAGATCCGAGAGATCCGTGGATCGCACCGTAGAGCTGACAAAATTGAGACATTTTCGAGTCTCAAAGAGCTTACGCCGGATGCGGAGCATTCTTCCGCCAACGCCGTCCGCGTCCTATATGACCAACTCATATTTGGCCTAATGCCGCTATCCCAAATTCTAACCGCAACGCCAGTATTCGGTGATACAAAGTACCTCGTCAAGCGCGTTGCAGTAGACCAGGCCTTTGACCGGTTGCGGCTAGGCTCGATGCGAGACACCATCATTACTGGAGAACTTGCCTGTGGCAAGACTTTTGGAGCGATCCAGTTGGGCGTCCGGTTGCGCGAAGAGGGATATCGGGTCTTCATCGCCACGGCCCTGAGGGATCTAGAAAGAGAACTCCAACAAATCTGCCGCATCGAGGGAAAGATCTGTATAATTTTCGATCAATACCGTACGTATCTGGACAACATAAAGACTTACGCCGATCAGCGCCCGCTTACCCACTGTATGATTCTCACTGAGCGGCTAACGATTCACGAACTCCTAGGTGACGTAGCGATAGCGAGCGTCGGCGAAGGAACATGCCAAGTGACGGTTCTTGACCACTTGACACCGCCGGAGGCTGCCCATTTTGACGCTCTCATGAACTTCTTAGGATTGTGGGGAGAGTATGCCGGTCTTTCGAGCGCTCAACGTTTAAGGCGAATAGACATCAACTTAGGGAACTCACTCTACCGCCTTCTCTTGGAAGCGATAAAGTCGAAGAAGGTACAAGATGATATCAGGGAGTTAATCGAACCGCTTAAGGGCGACGAGACAGCACTTCAGTTTTTTACAACGGCATTCATCTCTAATATTATCGGTGTTGATTTTTGGATAAATGATTGGCAAGACTATTATGATATCAGAAATGTGCGAGAGGTAATCCGAAAATTCAGCGCCCACCTCAGGCATTTCATGCTTATTGATGCCGCTAGCATAAGAATGCGGACAGGCCTAATCAGCGCATATCTCCTACAACAATTTCTAGATAATGACCTTGTGCTTAAATGTCTTGTAAATATGTTTGCTCATTCTGTGAAAGTTGCTGAGGTCGACAAAGATTTTCGGCGGCTGTCCATCGAACTTGCAAAATATAGTACGATAGAGCCTCTCTTTAGAGATCCGCAAAAACTGGCCTTTCTGGTAAATTATTACGAGGAGATTAGAGAGTTTGGATCGACCAAAGACAGTGCCGACTACTGGTTGCAGTACGGCATCGCTTCCACTATATATGGGGACCTGGGTCGCGCGGAAACCGCCTTTAAAAACGCCTATTCCCGCGAAAGAAGCCACGCGTATCCCAATCTTACTCGAATCGACAACTACTTCTCGCGGTTTGAGATGCAGAAAGCGGTTCAAACAGGCGACAAAGAGGAGGCTTTCAGGCTCTTCAAAGCAGGCAGTGATCGGTTAGTCAAACAGATATTTCTTGATAACAATCGACACTATCCGTTCAAAACTGGTCGAGCTTTTTCCGACATAGCTGCAAAACACTATGCGTCCTGGTCACCACAACAACAAAGTGCATTCGTATCTATGGCTCGATCGATCCGCGAGAAAGCGCAGGCTTGGAAGAAATCGAATCGGGTCGGCAGTGCCGACGTGGAGATCCTCATCCGCGAAACAGGACAACTGCTTACACAAATAAGTACCAAGCATTCTCACTCCTAGGCGTCGCGATTGCTTGGGCGCTTGTGCGTCACTGTGGTTATGGCGGATAGAATGATCATCCCGCTTGTTGTCGCAACCTCGAAAACATTCGCTCTTGGAGAAAGAGGCAGAGCGGTATGACGGATGGCACAGAAACTCTGTTCGCGCTCCACCGCCTCAACCAGCCGGGCGTCACTTTTCTAGACCTATCCAGCCCTTACCCCCCAACCGCCTTCCGCGGCCGTCCTCCCTTCGCCCCATTCTCCCGTGCCGCCGCAGCCTTGGCTGGAGACGTCGCCTGCCCCGCCCGCCGGGCCATATACGCCTTCGTCCCGAACAGCCCGGCAAGCAGCCCCGGCACAGACAGATCGGCGTCGAGTGCCTCCCAGTGCAGCCCGTAGCCCGCCCCCAGCAGTTCCACCCCGGCAAGCTGATCGTCCGTCGCCGTCTCGAGTCCCTCCGCCAGGTGCGGCGGGAAGGCAAAAGTGCATCCATTCGTCAGGTCCACGATGATCCGGCGCAGCCGGCGATCATAGCGCACGGCCCGGGCGCGCGGCTCGTTGACGGCAGCCAGCCTCCCCCGTTCGGTCGCAGCGTCGATCTGTGCGTCAGTCAAATCAGCCATGGATATCCTCCCACCTTGCGAGCAGAAAGTCTTGCTGCTCAACGACAACTTGCATGGCCCGGCGGACCTCGCCCCGGTCCATGCCCTCGGACCAAACCAACTCCGCGGTCCCGCCGGCACTCCGGAGATTGATCTTGGCCTGGCCATCACCGAAGACGTGCACATGGGCCGGTTGATGATCATCGGAAAAGATGATCACCCGCAAACCGCGGGCACGAAGAACGGTGACCATTGACGCAGATAACCTATCGCGATGGGTTTTTCAAGGTCCTGGTTTGCCGGGCGCCCGCATGGAGACTATCGCAAGAACCTCATAGACCGGTGACAGACGCTGTAATCCCGATATAATCACTATGTCCGGAGAAAAACCAGAGGCACGCCGGTGACCGCAGACGATACCTTTCTCAGCAACGTCTTCAGCACCGACGGCACGATCGAACCCGATCGCCTTGGCGCGGCACTCCGCGTCACCAAGACCGAACTGGCCGCCGCATCCGGCCTCTCACGCGATGCCGTGTCCAAGACGCGGCGCCTGCAAGCCCCGGCCACGCAAACGCGCCTGCGAGAAGTTGCCGAGACCATCAACCGCATCCTGCCCCGGGCGGCTCCGTGCAACAGGCTTTGGTTTGGTACCGGTCTCAGCCGATCCCGGCGTTCGGCGACCAGACGGCGGAGGATCTGCTGCGGGCCGGGCGGTCGGACCACCTGAGACGCCACCTCGCCGGGATCGCCACCGGCGGATATGCGCGAGGCCGATCGGCTTCGTCTACCGGGCGCACAATCCGCGTTGGGCCTTCGCACCGGTCTCCGGCCTCGGCGCCGCCTCGACCGGGGGCCGCTTCAACCCCCCGGCATGCCGGCGCTCCACACCAGCCGGCGGTTGGAGACCGCGTGGCTCGAGGCGCAGCAGGGCTTTCCGTTCAAGGCGCTGCCGATGCCGCTGTGCGCGTATGAGATAGACTGCGAGGCCCTCCTCGACCTGACCGGCCCGGGCATTCTGGCGGCGCATGCGATCACCCCGGGCGACCTCGCCTGCCGATGGAAGGACCTGGCCACGCGCGGGACCAGGCCGCCAACATGGCAGCTCGCCGAGCGTCTTGTCGCGAATGCCGCCCCTGAGTCCGAAAACACCCCGCCCCTGCCCCCGGCCAACGACGAAACGCCATCCCCACTTCCGGACAGTATCGGAACAAGTATGCGTGACGCACCCGCGAACGAGAAACCTGAAGCCGAAACCGGCGCTCATTCGTAGTCACTCGCTGAAATACGCTTGTCGGACACCCGTCACTCTGACTAGAGTGACATTGCACGAAACCAGTCCTTGCGACTCGTTCGTTGTGCAATGCACTGCGCGCTCTGAAGAAGAGGGAACTGAAACATGTTGTTTGGTCTGCCCGCCTACATCGACTTCGCGATCCGCATGGCCTTCACTATAAGCCTGCTTTACGTCCTGTATGCCTGGCTGGATTATCTGTACAGAGGCAACAACCGCTACCCGAAACTTTTCGGGGCGCTCGATCGCTGGACGACCCTGCTGCTCAGCGCTCTATTGCTGCAGCCGTTTCGCCGCAAGCAGGACTAAACCGCGGCTCCCTCACTCGGCGCTCGCGGATTGTATAGTCTGAAACAACGCGATCCTGGCGTGAGAACTAAAACGGGACGCCAGGCGTCCCGTTTTTGATTCCATCCGTCCGCCGGCCAAAGATCGTCCACAACAATGTCCCGTCGGCGTGACGGCTGGCGACCTCATCATAGCAGAACGCGCTAATGCCTCCCTGCCGTTGACACGACCGTGCAACCTCCCTGTTATGTGGTATGGTGCTCGCCCTCAAATCGGAAGGTTCGCGCCGGCCGTGGATTGCAATACTCACACAAAAGTTGCCCGGTGAACCACCGGGCAACCAAAGTGCCGCCAGACGGAAGAGGCGCCCCGCGAGCCCCGGCGCGCCCCCCGAACCCAAACGCTCACCTTACTGAGCCGACCGCGACTCCCACGCCGATGTGGCATTCATCCCGAACGGCGGATTGATCCGCACCACCGTCCGATTGAGATAAGCCGCGAATGAAACCCAGCACAGGTAAGGCACCAGCAACAAACTCGCGGTCTGCGATATCGGCCAGAGCACCGCCATCGGCGCCAGCACTGACAGCCACAGAACCGGCACCTCCATCAGCGCCCAATCCGGACGCCGCAGCGTGAAGAAAAGCGGGCTCCAGACGATATTCGCCAATCCGTTCACCACGAACAGGCCGATGACCAGCAGGCGCATGTCCTCATTCGGAGCGTCCCGCAGCCCGAGATACAGCGACCATCCCGCAAGCGCGAAAATAACCGACCACGCCGGCCCGAACGCCCAATCGGGCGGCTGCCAGGACGGCTTCTTCAACACCTCCCGGTACCAGGCTGTTCGGCTGTCGGTCAGGAACGCGCCCGCAGCCGCGACCACCACACCCCAGACCACGGCGATAACAAGATATGTGTTCACGCATCAACCTCCTCGATTCCTGCGACGATTGGTTAGCCGGCCGCCCCGATGCGTCTGGCGAGCCTGAAAGGGTGAAATTCCCTTTCGGACCCGACGACGCCCTCAACGACGTCTCTCCGGCGGTTCATCCCGAGGTGGGAAGCATTCATCGGCTGTTAACTGCGCCCTCGCGCCGGGTTGTTTCAAGAAAACTTGTACCCGGGCGCACCGTGTCTCGCCTGGAGCACGCGCCCGCCCGAAGTGTCAACAAATTTGACACGGCGCATGTCATGCCGGCCGAAGTATCGTTGCAATAGCTCACTGCGACCCGGCCAATATCAACGCCTTCCGCCCCTCCGTCATTTCTCTGGAATCCCGCCACGCCTCCCGCAAGGTCTTGATACCGACAATCGTTCGTGACACCTGTCAGATGAACTTGACCACGTAACGTTGATGCACCGCCCGCCGAACGGAAAGCATCGACACAGTGTTCGGACACTGCCGGCGGACTTCCCCCAAAGCAGCGAAGAGTCGCGGAGGCGTCAAAACCGGCATTTGCATAAGGACTATCGCCGATGACGGCTGCCGTGACGCATGCGCGGATCGCTATCCCTTCCTTTCAGCCGGGCAGTCCGGGACTTCGCCGGGCGGAAAACGGCCTCGACTGGTCCACTGATGGCGCAAACTGGCCGAACCGCATCGCCAGCCGCTTCGTAAAGACCGCGGAACTGACATGGCACGTGCAGATCATGGGACAAGGGCCGATCCTGTTGCTGGTTCATGGCGCGGGCGGCTCCACCAGCAGCTGGCGCGATCTCATGCCGTGTTTGGCCAGAGATTTCACCGTCGTTGCGCCCGACCTGCACGGCCATGGCTTCACCGGCACGCCTGGCGCGTCCGGAATGACGGTCGACGCCATGGCCGCCGGCCTGGAAGCGCTGCTTCTGGCGCTTGCGGTCTCGCCGGCGGTCGCGGTGGGGCACTCGGCCGGCGCGGCTATTCTGGCGCGTCTGGTGCTCAGCGGACTGGTCGCGGCGCCGTCGGTCCTTGTGGCTCTGAATGGCGCGCTGCTGCCGATGCCGGCGCTGGCCGGCCATGTGTTCCGTTCGGTGGCGAGGCTGCTGGCGTCGGCGCCCGCCCTTTCCCGGCTGGTCAGCCGCCGGGTGCGCAGGCAGGACGTCGTCGCGAGACTGATCGCCAATACCGGCAGCCGGCTGAACGACGCCGGCATCGCCGCCTATGCGCGCCTGATGGGCAATCCCGGCCACCTGCGCAGCATGCTGCTCATGCTCGCCAACTGGGACATGCGGGAAATCGGCCGCGAGCTGCCCGGGCTGCCATGCCGCCTCGTGTTGGTGGCGGCTGACTGCGACCGCGCGGTGCCGCCGCAAGCCGCTCGGCAAATGGCCGCGCGCGTGCCGGGCAGCGAGTTGATCGTGCACCACGGGTATGGGCATTTGTCGCACGAGGAAGCCCCCGAAGAGACGGCTGCCATCATCCGCCGCGCGGCGCGCGAACGCCTGACCGAAGCCGCCGCTGCGTAGCCCGAACCGGATGCCTGGCGCGCTCCCCCGCCGGTTTCTTGCATCGCCGTCCCGGATCATGTACGTAAAGACAGCCGATCGGCCAAAGCGGCAGTCAAATCAGGTATCCGGGGGGAGACTATTCCATGAGACTCAGCGTTCTGTTGGCGGTCGTCAGCCTGACCGGCACTCCGGCGTTCGCGCAGACCGGCGCCACGCCGGTCGATGGCGATTGGATCGGTAAAGGGTCATTCCAAATGGGCGGCGATATCCTGGCTTGCACCGAGGTGAAGATGAAATTCGTCGGAACCCCGGCGGTTTTCGGCGTGCGGGACGCGTCGTTTGCCTGCGAAAGCTTCAACCAGGCATTCCCGATGAATGACGACTTCGAGGTCAGGCCCAATGACGACATCTACTACAAAGGCGCGAAGATCGGCGTTGTCACCGGCACAAGGCTGACCGTCCTGGTCCCTGGAAAAGACGAAGTCGGGACCGAATTTACACTCCGCCGTGAAGGCGATTTCCTTTATTATAATGAAGTCTCGCGCGCTCCCGGGCAACCGCCCGTCTTCGGCATGGTCGCCATCATGCACAAAGACCCAAACGCTGGTGCAGTGCAACATTAAACAGTAACGAAAACCGGCGCATAGTTCACTCGTTGTTTAGGCTTCACTTGCCGGAGCCACACCTTTCGGACGGACATTTCCGCATCACCTGAAAATCATGGCGCGCAAGGAACGGCAATGGCCGAACCCGCGTATCAGGGAGCCGAATGTCATGTCAGACGCCTCCACTTTGGAGCATGCCGTCCACTGGGTCTCCTGCAAGGCGCAAAAGCTGGCCCCGTACGATGCTGCCAATCGTTATCTTGAAGGTCCGTTCGCGCCGGTTCATGCCGAAGTGACGCATACCGGGCTTGCCGTCACCGGAACACTGCCGCGCGAGCTGAACGGTCTGTTCGCCCGCATCGGCCCCAACC
Source organism: uncultured Rhodopila sp. (assembly GCA_903851415.1). Classification (GTDB taxonomy): domain Bacteria; phylum Pseudomonadota; class Alphaproteobacteria; order Acetobacterales; family Acetobacteraceae; genus Rhodopila. Next base: position 176,809 of record CAINOE010000019.1, read on the forward strand.
CGATGGACGTCCCCAACCCCGGAATCCACCACTGGTTCCTTGGCGCCGGCATGGTGCACGGCGTCCGTCTGCGCGACGGCAAAGCCCTCTGGTACCGCAACCGCTGGATCGGCACCGATTCCGTGCAGCAGCGGCTCGGCCGCCCCACCGCGCCGGGGCCGCGCCGGGGGACTGTCGATATCGTCAATACAAACGTGATCGGTCACGCCGGACGCCTCTGGGCGCTGGTCGAGGGCGCGGCACTGCCGGTTGAACTCGATGCCGAGCTCAACACGCTGCGCCACGGCCTGTTCACCGCGCCCGCGACGCGATCCTTCACCGCTCACCCGCGGCAAGACCCCGCGACCGGCGAGCTGCATGCCGTGTGCTACGACGTGAGCAACCGCGAGCGCGTGGACTACGTCGTCATCGGCCGAGATGGCGCCCTGGTGAAAGAGGTCGCAATCCCCGTCCGCCATGGCCCAATGATCCACGATGGCGCGGTGACACGCTCTCATGTCGTGATCCTCGATCTGCCCGTGACATTCTCGATGCGCGCGATGCTCCGCGGGCGGGCTCTGCCCTACACCTGGAACGAACGCCATCCGGCCCGGGTCGGCCTGCTGCCGCGCCACGGGGATGCCGCCGCGATCCGCTGGTTCGAGATCGAGCCGTGCTACGCGTTCCACATCGCCAACGCCTACGACCGCGATGATGGCACCACGGTGGTCGACGTCGTGGCCTATCCGCGCATGTTCGACACCTCCCGCCAGGGGCCGGAGGGCTTCAACAGCAGCTTCGAGCGCTGGACTCTGGACCCAGCGAGCACGCGGGTGAAGCGCAGCATCGTCTCCGGCTTCAGGCAGGAGTTTCCCCGCTGCGACGACCGCCGCGCGGGACTTCCGTATCGCTATGCTTATAGCATCGGTACTGTCCTCGACGCGCCCGGCCCGCAGCCGCTGTATCGCCACGACATGGAGACGGGCGCGGTGATCCGCCACGAGTACGGCACGCACCATATGCCGGCCGAGGCGGTGTTCGTGCCGCGCCATAAGGACGCGGCCGAGAATGACGGATGGCTGATCGCCTTCGTGTACGATCTGCGCGACGACAGCAGCGCGCTGGTGGTGTTGAACGCGGGCGATCTCGGTGGCGAGCCTGCCGCGACGGTTCACCTGCCGGCGCGCGTGCCGCTCGGGTTCCATGGCAATTGGATCCCGGATGTGATGTGATGGCGATATCCTCCGATGAGACTATCCGGCAGGGAAACGGAGTAATCGGTTCCGATGCGCATGGCCGAACGATTGGCAATAGCCGGGATCGTCTTGTCGGGTGGCTGGCACCCGGCGGCGCAGGCCGCGTGGGCGGGATTTGACCAACCGGCGGATCACCTTTGCAGCTTCGGATCGCCATTGCGCCAGCAATACGCGGCAGTGGTCATCTCGGGCAGATTCGAAACGGGTTCAGGGCGAGCCGGGCCCGTTTATTCACTGGTTTTCACCGCCGATGACGGCAGCGCTGAGATTACGGAACTCGACATCATTGTCGATGAGCGGGAAATTGGCCGCTTCGATATCGTGTCCCACGTGCCATCCTCTTCGGGGGCGTCCGCCGTCGTGACGCTCGACCCGGACATGATTGGCACGCTGTTTCGCGCTACCGACAATGGCAAGGTGCTGCACATACGGGTGCCTCCCGCGCGGCTGTCCTACGACTTCGATCTCACCGGCTTCGCGACAGCCGCGGATGTCTTCACGGATTGCATGCTCCGCAACACGTCCCGGGTTTCCCCGGCCAGTCTTCCAGCGGATCCGGCCCGGCGTGCGGGTTCGGCGGCAATCCGCTGAACCGGGAGGCTATGCCGGGACTGTCGTAACGGCGCGGCGTTTCGGCTTACCAGGTCAAGATCGGCACCCCGATCAGCCAGGGATGCAGGAAGATCATCGCGACATACGCCACGGTGCCGGCGCCGAGAGCAATCCCGTCGGCCTTCGTAAACGAGCTGATCCTGGCAGCCCCGATATCGCCCCGTTTCTTAACCGCGATCCGATCATACACCGCCCAGGCGAGGAACGAACCGAACAGCAGCACGCCACCAAGATCGCCGTTGGCCAGCAGATGCGCCAACGCCCAGATCTTCACCCCGGCCAGCATCGGGTGGCGCAGCCAACCCCGGATTCGTCCCGGCGCCTTGGGATTGGAGCACGCGAGCGACACGAACGCGAACCACATCAGGACGATGGCGAGACCGGGTCCCCACGCCGGCGGGCTCCAGAGCTGGATCAGTCCCTCCGCGCGGTAACGCGAGAAGCCCCAGCAGATCATGGCGAACCCGGCAAGCGCCACCACCGAGTAAATGCCCTTGAAGGCGCCCGGCCCGACGCGCTCGATCAGCCGCTCTCGTGGGCCGCGAAATGTGGTGAAGGTATGCGTGCCGAGGAAGACGATGATCCCGATGATAAGAATAAGCATCTGCTGCCTCGCGCGTCCGGTGCGGCTGCGGATAGCGCATAAAAAGACCGCCCGGCAACCCGGTTTCGAACCGGTTGCGCCACCGCGTCAGAACGGCATCAGGATATCCATCATCTGCTGGCCCCAGCGCGCCCGCTGCAGATCTGTCAGCTGGCCCCTGCCGCCGTAGGAAATGCGCGCCTCGGCCATCCGGTCATGCGGCACGGTATTGTCCGACGCGATGTCCTGCGGACGGATCACGCCGGTCACCTGAAGGTCGCGCAATTCGCCGTTGACCATGAACTCCTGCCGCGCCGCGACGACAAGGTTGCCATTGGCGAGAACCTGCGTGACGATCCCGGCCAGCCTCAGTGTCACGGCCTCGTTGCGCTGGATCTGCCCGGCACCGATGTTGCTGTTGCCGCTCTTGGCTGCCAGCAGCGAAGCCGGCGTGACCGTTGGCGGCACGAGTTTCTCGAGGCCGAAAAAATTCGCCATTCCGGCGGTGTCCGTGCTGGCGCGGGTGGACGTCGTGTTGTTCTTCAGGTTCGCTGAATCATTCATGTTTACCAGAACGGTGACGATGTCGCCCACCTGGGCGGCGCGCTGGTCCTTGAAGAACGCGCGGGACCCCGAGCGCCACAGCGCGTTCGCCTCGGTCGGCGACGGCTGAGGCGCCGGCATCGGCAGGGTCAGCGGCCGCCATTTCGGGTCCTTCGTCGGGTCGTCGGTCGGGGTCATCGCCGGGTCGCGTCCGACTTCGGACAGTTTCGTCAATGTGCCGCATCCGGTCAGCAGCCAGGCGCAAAGACCGAGGCAAATCGCCGGCCGCACCGCGCGGCGGGCGATCCGGGGTGCCCTGATGTCGCGAGGCTGCTTCAACACCGTTGTCCTTCAGGCCGTGCGTTTCGACGGCCGGGACACTAGCGCCGGAAGATTGCCAAACAGTTAACGGCAGGCGGCGAAAGGCTTCAGCCATCTTGGCGGCGGGACTGAAGCGTTGGCATCGTTTCCCGTCATCGCCCGATATCAATCAAGCCTCGCCACATCCACCGTGACGGCATGATCCAATGGCCCGTGGCCGCCGCCATAGCCGGGCGCGGACAGGATAGCCGCACGCACATAGGCCCGGGCGCGGATCACCGCATCCCGGAGCGAAAATCCCTGCGCCAACCCGGCCGCCAGGGCCGAGGCGGTCGTGCAGCCGGTGCCATGCGTGTGCCGCGTTTCGATCCGCGGCGCCGCAAACGTCTCGATCCCGGCTGCGGTCGCCAGCAAATCAACGACCGTGCCGGAGGCCATGTGGCCGCCTTTCAGCAGCACGGCCGGCGCCCCCAGCCCGAGCAGCGCCGCCGTGGCAACCCGCATCTCCGCCTCGGTGCCGATAGACGCGCCGGTCAGCGCCTCCGCTTCCGGCAGGTTGGGAGTTATCACCGCGGCCCGTGGCAGCAGCCGCCGGCGCAGCACATCCACCGCTTCATGCGCAAGCAGCGCATGGCCGCCCTTCGCCACCATCACCGGATCGAGCACCACCGGCACACCGCCGGCAAACGCCGCGAGCGCATCGCAGACGGCCGCGATCGTCGCCTCATCGCCCAACATGCCGATCTTGATGACATCGGCGCCGATGTCGGCCATCACGACCTCGATCTGCCGCCGGATGAACGCGGGCGGCACCGCCATCACGCCGTGCACGCCGAGCGTGTTCTGCGCGGTCAGCGCGGTGATCGCCGTCGCCGCGAAGGCGCCCAGCGCCGTGATAGTCTTGATATCCGCCTGTATACCCGCGCCACCGCCCGAGTCGGATCCTGCGATGACCAGGACCCGTCCCCGCATCAGGCGGCGGCGTCCCGCACCCGGGCAGCCTCGGCGATCAGTTCACACAACGTGTCAACCGCATCGGCAACCAGTTCGGGGTCTTCGCCCTCGGCCATGACCCGCACCAGCGGCTCGGTGCCGCTTTCCCGGATCAGCACCCGCCCGGTGCCCTTCAGGCGCAGTTCCTGCTGGCGGATCGCCGCCTGCACGTGGTCCTGGCGCAGCGGGGACGGCCCGGTGAAGCGGACGTTCTTCAGCCGTTGCGGCAGCCGCTTGAACACCTGGCATATCTCGGATGCGGGACGTCCCTTCTGCACCAGCACCGCCAGCACCTGAAGCGCCGCCAGCAGCCCATCCCCGGTCGTCGCGAAATCAGACAAAATCAGGTGGCCGGACTGTTCCCCGCCGACATTCATCCCGGTCGCCCGCATGTGTTCGGCGACGTAGCGGTCGCCGACCTTGGTGCGGTGCAGGGCGAGGCCGAGCGATTCGAGGTGACGCTCCAGACCCAGGTTCGACATCACCGTCGCGACAATGCCGCCGCCGCGCAGCGTGCCGTCCTGATGCCAGGTCTCGGCGATCAGCCCGAGGATCTGGTCCCCGTCCACCAAATCCCCGTTCTCATCCGCGATCTGCAGCCGATCGGCGTCACCGTCGAGGGCAATGCCGAGATGGGCGCCGTGCTCGAGAACCTTGGCGCAAATGAACTCCGGCACCGTGGAGCCGCAGCCTTTGTTGATATTGAAACCATCCGGCGTCACGCCGAGCGGAATCACCGTCGCGCCGAGTTCCCACAGCACGGTCGGCGCTACCTTGTAAGCCGCCCCGTTCGCGCAATCGATGACGATCCGCAGCCCGTCGAGCCGCAGTCCGCGCGGGAAGCTGGCCTTCGCCACTTCTATGTAACGGCCTGCCGCGTCGTCGAGCCGCGACGCGCGGCCCAGCCGATGCGGTTCGGCCAACCGGTCGCCGAACCCGCTATCCATCAGCGCCTCGATCTCGAGTTCCTTCTCATCCGACAGCTTAGCGCCATCGGGTCCGAACAGCTTGATTCCATTATCCTCATACGGATTATGCGACGCCGATATCATCACGCCCAGATCGGCCCGCAGCGACCGCGTCAGCATCGCCACCGCGGGCGTCGGCAACGGACCGAGCAGGGTGACGTCCATGCCCGCACCGACGAAACCGGCGGTCAGTGCCGGCTCGATCATGTAGCCGGACAGCCTGGTGTCCTTGCCGATGACCACGCGGTGGCGATGCTCGCCGCGGGTGAACAGCAAGCCGGCCGCCTGCCCGAGCCGCAAGGCGATGCCGGCCGTCATCGGGTCCGTGTTCGCCTTGCCCCGAATTCCATCAGTCCCGAAAAGACGCCTTGTATTCGTCATCGCCAACCGCCGTTCCGTTTGCACCGTGCGCGGGACGACCCGCGTCGAGCAAGCCGAACAGTGCGTTAATCGAACAATGAATGCCATACACGAAACGCCTGGACTGTCTCACGCACGTCATGGACACGAACGATTGACGCGCCGCGTAGCGCCGCGAACACAGCCCCCGCCAGCGACCCGCCCAACCGCCGATCGGCTTGAGGCTCGAGGCCGGCGGCACCGATGAAGGATTTGCGGGAAAGGCCGATGAGCACCGGGTAGCCGAGGCCAGTGAACGCCGGCAATCCGCGCAGCAGCGCCCGCGACTGCTCGGCCAGTTTGGCAAAGCCGATCCCGGGGTCGATAGCGATATTTTTACGGTCAATGCCGGCGGCCAGCGCCGCTTCGACCCGCGCCAGCAGCTCGGCCCGAACCTCGGCGATGACATCGCCGTAGGTCGCCATGGCGTTCATCGTCGCGGGCGTGCCGCGCATGTGCATGAGCACGACCGGGCAGTCCCGGGTGGCGACCAACGCGGCAGCTTCAGGATCGTGCGTCAGCCCGGACACATCGTTGATGATCGTCGCACCGGCATCGAGCGCGGCGCGCATGGTCGCGGCGTTCCTGGTATCGACAGACACGCACAATCCCGCCCGCGAAAGGCCGCGGACGACCGGGATGACACGTTCCTGCTCGATCTCCGGCGGCACGGCGGGGGCGCCGGGGCGGGTGCTTTCGCCGCCGATATCGATGATGTCGGCGCCGTCCTCCGCCATCGCCAGCCCAGCGGCAACCGCGGCGTCCGGGCCGCCGTGCCGGCCGCCGTCGCTGAAACTGTCGGGCGTCACGTTGAGGATGCCCATGACGCGCGTACGATCGAGGGGCAGGCCGGCCCAATGGAGTGTTTCGTGCGAGGTGAGCATCGGAATCGCCGGGGATATGAGGGAGGACGAAAGCTGTCGCCGCCCGTTCGCTCGGGCGGCGGCCAATCCCATCAGACGGCAGATCGCACGCCGGGTGCAAGGCCCGGCTGTCCCGCATCACATTCGGTGCCATGAACGGCGAGAGGGTTGGTCTTATGCCGCCTTTCTGTTCCACGCAGCCGCCCGGGCTGACCTCCCGGCACCGCGTCTGCAATGGGCTGGCGATCGGCCGCCGATGCGCCTATCCTGTCGCCATGTCCGATGTTGACTTCACGACCGGTGCCGACTTCCCCGCCCCCCGCAGCGAGACTGCGGAGGAGAAGGAGCAGCGTCTTGCCCGTGAGGCCGTGATGATCGCCGAAGCCCGCGCCTCAGTCGCGGCCGGCCGCGCGGTCTCCTTCGAAGCGGTGTCGGCCTGGATCGATAGCCTCGGCACTGATCACGAATTGCCGGTACCGCAGTCGGGCCGCTGATCCGCACCTATGGCGAGGCGTGTAAGCCTGTCCGATCAGGCTGCCGTGGACCTGGACGCAATGTACCGATGGCAGTTACAGCCCGGCTCCGGTGCAGCCGCCAGGCGCCGTCTCCAGGCGATCCGGGACACCATCGGACGGCTCCGTCACCATCCATGCCTCTATGCACGCGGCGATCTGCCTGGCATGCGGGAGGTGTCATCCGAGGAGCATCGGATTGTCTTTGTCGTGGATCCCGATACGGGCAGAAATGCCGATGCCGGCGACGTGACGGTGTTGCGCGTTTTCGGGCCGGGGCAGTTGCGGTCCTAGCCGCTCAGCAGCGGATGGCGGCTTGCTTGACGGGGCGCCCCCGGCGATCTTCTCCACCACGTTCGTTATCATCATGGTGCCAGGATCCCAAAGCACGGCCGGCGCCACCTTGAACGCAGCACCGTTGGCGCAATCGATGACGATGCGGCCGACCAAGCCGCAGTCCGCGCGGGAAGCTGGCCTTCGCCACTTCCACGTACCGGCCCGCCGTGACGGCCGCCGTCGCTGAACCTGCCGGGCATCACATGAAGGATGCCCATGACCCGGGGACGATCGAGGGGCAGGCCGGCCCAATGGGGTGTTTCGTTCGTGAGCCCGGGGATGCGAGGACGGATGAACGCCGTCGCCGCCCGTTCCCTCGGACGATGGCGAACCCCATCCGACGACAGATCGCGTGCCGGGTGCAAGGCCCGGGCGGACCGACCGCGAACGCGGGATCGACACGGTGATTTGTTACTTAACCCCGCCGGTCAGGACGCGCGGCGGAGGCAAATCGGACCGATGCGCGCGATATGCGAAGCGACTGAAACGGGTTGAGCACCATGCCGGGAAAACTCGATAAGCCCATGAAATAGCATCAACCGGTGGACGCCGGCGGAAACGGCGGGGGGCGTGCTGGCGGAGGCACGTGCCTTCCCTTTCGGCAGTGTCTGCCCAGGGACAGCCCATACACAGATTTTCAGCCACCCCGCCTAATTCTTGGTGTAGCGTCTCAGGATGAACAAAAGCCCCGGAACGGAATCGGCACGCGTTAACCATTCCTTAAGACTATCCGTGTATTCACGATACCTTGCCGCGACTGGTGCCCCTACCCGGCGCGGAGCGTGGAGGCGCTGATGATGCACCTGGCAGACACGACCCTGCCGCCCTGCCGCCGCCGCCTCGGCGACATTCCGCGCGCTCGGCCGGACGCTGCCACTTGCTCACGTCAGCGCGACGCCCAATATCCTGTCGCGCGTCGTGCCCGCTTGGTTTTTCGCAGTTGCGATGCGAATTTTCTTGAGTTCATCCGCGCTGGCTTTCACTATTCGGTGATCGTGCGCGACGGTGCTTCCAGAGCGGCCGCTGGCGTCTGCCTTAGCGGCCCTGTTGCTCTCAAGATTTCGCGGCGGCGGCTCCGTGTGCGGTTGCACAGGGAAATGATCGACGGCGCCTCAACCCGATCCCGCCAGTTCCGGTTGCGAACCGGCGACAGGAGGACAGATGCTGAAGAGTCCAAAAATTGGCTTTCACCGATGACGATAAACGCCCGACCGCGAAGGTTCCCTGATGCGATTCGCTAAAAACATTCCCGCGACGCTACCCTCTTGCGCTACGATTGCACCCATCTTGCATGCAGCGATGCATGTGACGCCGGAACATCGTGGCATCACCCTTAACACAGGAGCGGCCGATGCAGACGGTCGATGACATTTTCACCGCCTACGCGCGAAGCTTCGAAAGCAGCCGCGAAGCCGAGATGTCGTTGTCGGAATACCTGGACGCCTGCCGCACGGACCCGATGGTCTACGCGACGGCGACCGAACGCCTCCTCGCCGCCATCGGCGAGCCCGATATGGTCGATACGTCGAAGGATGCCCGGCTCGGCCGCATCTTCATGAATCGCACCATCCGCGCGTACCCGGCCTTCAGCGAATTCTACGGCATGGAAGAGACGATCGAACGCATCGTCGGCTTCCTCCGCCACGCCGCCCAGGGCCTGGAAGAACGTAAGCAGATCATGTACTTGCTCGGCCCCGTCGGCGGCGGCAAGTCGTCGCTGGCGGAACGGTTGAAGGCGCTGATGGAGACCTATCCCATCTATGTGCTCAAGGCCGGCGACAACCTCAGCCCGGTGTTTGAAAGCCCGCTCGGCCTGTTCGACCCGGAGCGCATGGGCGCAGTGCTGGAAGACCGCTACGGCATTCCGCGGCGCCGGCTGACCGGGCTGATGAGCCCGTGGTGCATCAAGCGGCTCGACGAGTTCAACGGCGACATCTCCAAGTTCCGCGTGCAGAAGCTGATGCCCTCGCGCCTGCGTCAGATCGGCATCGCCAAGACGGAACCGGGCGATGAGAACAACCAGGACATCTCCTCGCTGGTGGGAAAGGTCGACATCCGCAAGCTGGAGTTGCATTCTCAGAATGATCCGGACGCCTACAGCTACTCCGGCGGACTGAACCGGGCCAATCAGGGCATGCTCGAATTCGTCGAGATGTTCAAAGCGCCGATCAAGATGCTGCATCCGCTGCTGACGGCGACACAGGAAGGCAATTATATCGGAACGGAGAATATCGGCGCCATTCCCTTCCAGGGGATCATCATGGCCCACTCCAATGAGTCGGAGTGGCAATCCTTCAAGAACAACAAGAACAACGAAGCCTTCATAGACCGCATATATGTTATCAAGGTGCCGTACTGCCTGCGCGTCACCGAAGAGCAGAAAATCTATGAAAAGCTGGTCTCGCGGTCCGAACTCGGGCAGGCCCCCTGCGCGCCGGCGACTCTGGAGATGCTGGCGCGGTTCTCCGTGCTGACCCGGCTGAAGCGGCATGAAAATTCAACGCTGTATGCCAAGATGCGGGTCTACGATGGGGAAAGCCTGAAGGAAACCGATCCGCGCGCCCGCAGCCTTCAGGAGTACAAAGACACCGCGGGCGTCGAGGAGGGCATGGACGGGGCATCAACCCGTTTCGCCTTCAAGGTGCTGGCCGCGACGTTCAATCACGATACCACCGAGATCGCGGCTGACCCGGTACACCTGATGTACGTGCTGGAGCAATCGATCCGCCGCGACCAGATGCCGCAGGATACCGAGAAGCGCTATCTTGAATTCATCAAGGGCGAACTGGCACCTCGTTACGCGGAGTTCATCGGCAACGAGATCCAGAAGGCGTACCTCGAATCCTATCACGACTACGGCCAGAACCTGTTCGACCGCTATGTGTCCTACGCCGATGCCTGGATCGAGGATATCGACTTCAAGGACGCCGACACCGGCCAGTTGCTCAACCGCGAACTGCTCAACCAGGAGTTGACGAAGGTTGAGAAGCCCGCCGGGATCGCCAACCCCAAGGACTTCCGCAACGAGGTGGTGAAATTCTGCCTGCGTGCCCGCGCGAACAACAACGGAAAAAATCCGTCATGGACCAGCTATGAGAAGATCCGCGACGTGATCGAACGGCGTATGTTCAGCCAGGTCGAGGAATTGCTGCCGGTGATCAGCTTCGGCTCGAAGAAGGACAGTGATACCGAAAAGAAACACACGGAGTTCGTCGATCGCATGACCGCCCGCGGATACACGGAACGGCAGGTCAGACGGCTCGTGGAGTGGTATATGCGCGTGAAGCAGGCAGGCTGAATGCCCGCCGAACCTGGAAAGGTTGCACAGGCACGTTATGCACATCGTTGACCGCCGCCTGAACCCGAGTGGGAAAAATCTCGCAAACCGGCAACGCTTCATGCGGCGTGCCAAATCGCAGATCCGCAAGGCCGTGCATGAAAGCGCGGGAAGCCGCAGCATCAAGGACGCCGACGAGGGCGGCGAAGTGGTGCTGCCCGCGCAGGGCGTGCATGAACCGTCGTTCCGCCGCAGCAGCAGCGGCGGAATCCGGGATCACCTGTTGCCGGGCAACAAGGAATACATCGCGGGCGACACGATTGCCCGCCCTCCCAGCGGGGGGGGCGGCAGCGGCTCGGAGGGCAGCCCGGACGGCGAGGGCGAAGATGATTTCCGCTTCGCCCTGTCGCGGGAGGAGTTTGTCGATCTCTTCCTGGAAGACCTGGAACTGCCCGACCTCGCAAAGCGGCGCGTCGTCAATGCCGAGGCCGTCGTATTCCATCGCGCCGGCTATTCCGTCAGCGGTTCGCCGGCCAACCTGGCGCTCAACCGGACGGTACGGAACAGCCTGTCGCGGCGAATCGCACTTCGCCGCCCGAAGGCCGAGGAACTGGAAGCGCTGAAGGAGGAAATCGAGGCGCTAAGCGACGGTTCGGATGAACCCCGGCGGATTGCGCTGGAGGAGGAATTGCTGCGCAAGCAACGCCGCACCGGCCTGATCCCGTATATCGATCCGCTGGACGTGCGTTACAAGCGGTTTGAAGCCATACCGAAGCCGGTCGCCCAGGCGGTGATGTTCTGCCTGATGGACGTGTCCGGCTCGATGACCGAGCACATGAAGGACCTGGCCAAGCGTTTCTACGTGCTGCTGTATATCTTCCTGAAGCGCCGCTACAAGAACGTGGATGTGGTGTTCATCCGCCACACCCATCAGGCGTCCGAAGTCGATGAGGACACTTTCTTCAACAGCCCGGAAACCGGCGGCACCGTCGTCTCGACCGCGCTGGAGGAGATGCAGCGCGTGATTGTCGAGCGCTACAGCCCGGATAACTGGAACATCTACGCGGCACAGGCGTCGGACGGTGACAACACCGCCAGCGACAATGACAAGACCGCCGCCCTGCTGACCAAGGTGCTGCTGCCGGCCTGCCAGTACTACGCCTACCTGGAAGTCGGCCGCGACTCCGAGCATTTCCCGCCGGGCTTCATCCGCCGGGATAGCGACCTCTGGCAGACCTACTCGACCATCATCCGCAACGGCGCACCCATGGCGATGCGCAAGGTCGGCCACCGGCGGGACATCTACCCGGTTTTCCGGGAACTATTCGCCAAGAAGAACCAAGGCGCGGAGGCACACGCCGAATGAGCAACACTCTTATCCGGGCAGAACGCCCGCTCTTCGAAGGAGCCGACTGGGAATTCAGCACCATCCAGCGCTGCCACGATGAGATTTCGAAGATCGGCCTCGGCGAGATGGGCCTGGATATCTACACCAACCAGATCGAGGTCATCGGCACCGAGCAGATGCTCGATGCCTACTCCTCCATCGGCATGCCGCTGTTTTACAAGCACTGGTCGTTTGGCAAGCATTTCGCCCGCAACGAAGCCATGTATCAGGCCGGGATGCAGGGTCTGGCCTATGAGATCGTCATCAATTCGAACCCGTGCATCAGCTACATCATGGAGGAAAACACCGCCACGATGCAGACGCTGGTGATCGCTCACGCGGCGTTCGGGCATAACCACTTCTTCAAGAACAATTATCTGTTCCAGCAGTGGACCGATGCCAATGGCATCCTGGACTACCTGGAATTTGCCCGCGACTACATCATGTCGTGCGAGGAACGCTACGGCGAAACAGCCGTGGAACGCCTGCTCGACGCCGCCCATGCGCTCATGAGCCACGCCGTGCACAAATATCCGCGCAAGCGGACCGCGGACCTTCGGTCGGAGGAAAAGCGCGAGCGGGAGCGCCGCGAACACGATGAAAAGGTGTTCAACGACCTGTGGCGCACGGTTCCCGGCAAGGACGCGACAAAGAACAACCCGACGGCCGAGGAACAGCGCAAGGCCCTGCTGCAACTGCCGCAGGAAAACATCCTGTACTTCATGGAAAAAACCGCCCCCAGGCTGGCGCCCTGGCAGCGGGAAGTGCTCCGGATCGTGCGCATCATCGCGCAATATTTCTATCCCCAGTCGCAGACCAAGGTGATGAACGAAGGCTGCGCCACCTACACGCACTACGAGATCATGAACCGGCTGCACGCGAAGGGCCTGCTCACTGACGGCGCGATGGTGGAGTTCCTCAGTTCCCACACCAACGTGGTGTTTCAGCCGGAGTTCGACGATCGGCGCTATTCGGGGATCAACCCTTACGCGCTCGGCTTTGCCATGATGCAGGACATCGAACGCATCTGCAAAACGCCGACGGATGAAGACAGGCAGTGGTTCCCGCACATAGCCGGGTGCAACGACCACATGAACGTCCTGCGCGATGTCTGGGCGAACTACCGCGACGAGAGCTTCATCCTGCAATATCTCAGCCCGAAGCTGGTGCGGCAGTTCGGCCTGTTCCACGTGATGGACGACTCGAACGAGCCAAACCTGCGGGTGGAGGCGATCCACGACGAACGCGGCTATCGCAAGATCAAGCAGGCGCTGGCGAGGCAATACGATATCTCCTGGACTTCGGCCGACATCCAGGTTGTGGACGTGAACCTGGCCGGCGACCGCCGCCTGATCCTGCATCACCGCGCGCTCAACCGCGTGCTGCTGGAGGAAAAAGACGCCCGCATGGTGCTGCAGCACCTGGCTGACCTGTGGGGCTACGACGTGCTGATGAAGGAAATCGACCCGGGGACGGACGCCGTGCTGAAGGAGCACGCCGCCTCGCCGCGCCCCGGCATCGTCAAGGTTGAGCCGCCGGCTTGAGGAAGGTCGGGGCGCTGCCCCGAACCCCGCCAAGGGCCGGCGGCCCTTGGAACCCCAGACTCAAGGCCGGTTGGAAGAAGGGGGCGACTGTGTCGCCCCCTCCTTTTAATCGGTCTTAAATTAATGGAATCAAAGGGGCCACTGCCCCTTTGCGGGTCCAGGGCAGCGCCCTGGCCTTTCTTACGGTCCGCGCACAACCTCTGCCAGATCCCCCGGGCGCAGCCAGGTCGCGAACGCGTGCTGGATGTCTGCGGCAGTGATGTTGCGATAATGCGCCGCCAGGGTTTGCTCGTCGTCGAACGGCAGGCCCAGGTCCGACAGGCGCAGATACTGGCCGGCGATGCTACCGATGCTGTCGCGCTGCATCGGAATCCGGCGCAATTGCTCGGCTTTGGCGCGGTTCAGTTCGCCCTCGCTGACCGGCGTTGTCTGCATGTCCCTGATATCCCGCACAACCAACTGCCGGGCCTTTTCGACGTTCTCTCCGTCGGCGCCGAACGACACCCCGTAATCGCCCCGGGTGCGCGACCAATCCATCTCGCTGCTTACGGAATAGACATACCCGGACCTGATCCGCAGATCCCGGTACAGCCGCGACGAAAAGCCCCCGCCCAGGATGACGTTCCCCAGCATCAGGGGATAGCGGTCCGGGCTTGCGACCGGCAGTTGCACCGTTTCCGCCAGGTAGACGCTGTCCTGCAGAGTGCTGCTATCCGGCACCCGCGCCTGCGACGGCTTGTTCGGACCAACGGGCGGAAGTTCGATCGCCGGAGTCGGGCCTTCGCCATGCCAGCCCCCGAACGTCTCCGCGACAACGCGCCGCGCCTGCTCCGGCGTCACGTCGCCGAGCACGATGATAGTGGTCAGGTCGGGGCGAAACGTGGCGTCGTAATAGGCTTTGATATCAGTCGGCTGCAGCGCCAGCACCGATTCCGGGGTCGGTTCGCGCAATGTGGGATCGCCCTCCGGCAAGATGGCCCGCTTCACCGCCTGCTGGAACAGGTATGTCGGCGACCGCAACAACCCGGCGACGCTGCGGGCGAACTGCGAGCGGACGACCTCGAAAGCCGGGTCAGGAAATGCCGGATGCAACTGGTTCTCCGCCAGCAGCTTCATCCCCGCCTCGAAATCCGGAGTCAGTACTTGCAGCGAGAAGTTCGGGCCGGTGCGGACCCGGGCCGCGATGTCGTCCACCGCCTCGCGAAAGGCCAGACGATCGCGGGTTGCGGTGCCGTAGTCGAAGAGGCCGCTGGTGACCGAGGCGACGCCTTCCTTCCCGGGCGGCTCCTGGGTCGCCGGGACCTCGCGGACGCGTCCGTAGACCGAAACGGTGTGGCTGACGTGTTCCGGCTGGACGATCAGACGCAGCCCGTTCGGCAGCACACTGATATCGGGCGGCGTGCCAAGGTCAGGCGGATGCAAGGACGCCAGCGCGGCGGATGCCCAGTCCGGCAGTGTGACCGGATGATCCGGCGCGCCGGCAAACGATTCCGCGCCGCCGAACCCTGATCCGGCTACCGGACGTCCGGACTCCCGCGGTGTGAGGATGGCCGTAACGGCGTGATCGGGCGCCAGCAGGACGCGGGCCAGACGGTTGACGTCCTCCACCGTGACGGCGCCGTAGGCGCGCGCCAAATCCTCGGGCGACTCCGCGTTCTGGAAGGCCAGCGCCCGGGACCAGTTCCCGACCAGACCCTGGATGCTGTTTGCGGCGAAGGCGAGTTCCGCGATTTCCTGCCGCTTGGCCGCGGCAACCAGTTCCGGCACGACTCCGTTCTGCGCGGCCTCGGCAATGACCCGGCGGACATCGGCCAGCACAGGGGCGGGATCTTCAGCCGACGGGTAGGCCGCATAGGCCATGCCGAAGCCGACATCGGGTTTCGCCTGGTAGTTGAACTGCGCCATCAGCGCCTTGCCGGCCGGAACCAGGCCGTACAACGCGCCGCGCTCGCTGCTCAGCACGTCGGACAGGATATCGGCGGCGGCGAAATCGGCCTGCTTCAGGCCTGGCATGCGGTAGGCGATGGTGACCAGGCCGACGGGGAAATTGGTGTCCAATGTCAAGGTCTTCGGTTCCACCGGCTGCACGGCGAAGGCAGCATGCGCCGGCACCGGGCGGCTTGGAACATCGCCGAACGCAGCCTCCGCCTGCGCCAGCGCCTCATCCGGCCGGACATCCCCGGCGATGACCAGGATGGCGTTGTTCGGCGCGTACCAGGTTTCATAGAAGCGCCGGATCAGTGCCGCATCGGTCTGTTCGAACGACGGGCGGGTGCCGAGGGCATCGTGCTGATACGGCGTCCCCTGAAACAGGATTGCCTGTGCCTTTGTCAGGTAGTTGTAAATCGGGCTCGACAGGTCGCGCGACACCTCCTGGTCGATGGCGCCGCGTTCCTGTTCCCAATCCGCCTGGCTCAAGGTCAGGCCGTGCATGCGCAGCGCCTCGATCCGCAGCGCGACGCTCAGGTCATCAGCCGGTACAGTATAAGTGTACTGCGTGACGGTTTCGGTGGTGTCGGCGTTATAGACGCCGCCCAGCAGCGCGCCGATTTCGGCGAGCTGGTCGCGGTCGAGGCCTTCGCTGCCGCGGAACATCATATGCTCCAACGCGTGCGCGGTGCCGGGAAACCCCTCCGGCGCGTCGTTCGACCCCGCGAGGTAGTTCATCTCGGTGGTGACCACGGGGGCCAGCCGATCCGGAATGACAACGACGCGCAAACCGTTCGGCAGGGTGGCGCGCAGCACGCCTCCCGGCACGCTGCCGGATAGCCCGGCCGGTTCGGCTGCACCACTTGAGACGGAAGCCGCGGACAGCACGAAGGCTGCCGCCCAGATACGCAAACGATGTTTCACTGACCGCTCCGCTTCAACCCCGGCGCCCACAGTATGTCGATGCAACTCAACCGGTCCAGCGCGGCGTGGCGCGCGCGGACCCCGGATCACACAATGGCAGGCACCCGGCGCCGCTCGGCGAACAGCTTCACGGCTTGTTCGATCGCATGAGGACCGAAGGGTTTCGGCAACGCGGGCACCCCGGCGTAGCCAGGGTCGATGCCATAGACCGTGTTGCCGGTGACAAACACGAACGGCACGCCGCGCGCCTTCAGCGCATCGGCGACGGGATACACCAGCTCGCCCCGGAGGTTGATGTCGAGGAAGGCGCCGTCAAGCGTCAGTTCGTTCCTTTGGATGACGGCCAGCGACTGCGCGACCGACCCCGCCGAACCGGCCACCGTGCAACCGAGATCGGCCAGCATGTCCTCCAGAAGCATCACGATCATCGTCTCGTCATCCACGACGAGGATGGAAAGACGGTCGCCTGCACTGGCTGCATTCATGACTGCACCTTGACCTTGGTGGAAAGCGGAATCCGGAGCCGGTATGCGACGCCCGCCTCGGCAAAGTCCACTTGCGTTTGCCCGCCGAGCTCATGCTTGACCGCTCGTTCCAGGAGCCTCGATCCAAACCCCCCGCCAGTGGGAGGAGACACCTTCGGTCCGCCGCTTTCGCGCCAGACGATACGGAACTCGGTCGGCTTGTCGTCAGCATCCAGGTCCCAGCGAATTTCGATCTGTCCGCTCGCGTTCGACAATGCGCCGAACTTGGCGGCATTGGTAGCAAGCTCGTGGAAAACCAGACTTAATGTCACTGCCTCGTTCGGGGCGAGCCAGATGTTCGGCCCGTCTATCGTCCATCGATGCTCCGGACTGAGGCCCTCATACGGGGCAAAAGTGAGGCGAACAACCTCCGCGAGTGCGGCGCCTTCCCAGTCCGAGCGCGTCAGCAGATCATGCGCGGTCCCGAGTGCGGCCAGCCGTCCGGTCAACGTTTCATAGAACTGCTCCGGCACCGCGAACCGGCGCGTCTGGGCGGCGATGGACTGCACCACCGCGAGCGTGTTCTTCACCCGGTGCGCCAGCTCCCGCAGCAAAAGCGCCTGATGCTCCTCGGCGCGTTTACGGGCCGTGATGTCGCGAAGGATGACGGTAAACAGCCTGCGTCCGTTGACCTCAGCCTGGGAGATCGACGCCTCGACGGGAAATTCCTCGCCGTTGGACCTCAGGCCGGTCAGCATGCCGGCCCGCCCCATAGGCCGGTTGGTGACATCTGTCGCGGCGAAGCCTGCCACATGCAGGGCATGCACAGAGCGGAATCGATGCGGAATAAGCTGCTCAAGCGACATTCCGATCGCTTCGCTCTCCGGGCGGTCAAACATTGCGACAGCGGCCTTGTTGAACAGGACGATTCGCTGGTTCCCGTCGATGGTAATGATCGCATCCATTGCCGACTCGACCACGCTGGCCAGCCGCGAGCGGCTTTCGGCCATGTCCCGGCTGGCCCGCTTGCGCTCGCTGATGTCGCGGATCACCTGGGCGAATCCGCGGAGATCGCCCTTCTCGTCGCGCAGCGCGGTGATGGCGACATCGGCCCAGAAGCGCGATCCGTCTTTGCGCACGCGTTCGGCTTCTTCGCGAAAGGTGCCCTGCGCGGCGGCAAGCTTCAGTTGCGCGTTCGGACGCCCGCGGTCGCGTGCCTCCGGCGGGAAAACGACGCAGACGTCCTGTCCGAGGATCTCGGTTTCGGACCAGCCTTCGATCCGCTGCGCCCCGGTGTTCCAGCTTGCAATTTGGCCGTGCCGATCCAGCATGAAGATGGCGTAGTCCTCGACGCCATCGACGAGTTGACGGAAAAGTTCCTCGCTATCGAGCAGCGCCTGCTCGGTCAGCATCTGCTTTTCGCGGCCGGACCGCAGCAAGGCCACGGCAAGCGCGGAGATCGTTCCGAGCGACACGAAGCCCAGCAGCCTGATGATGTCGGACGTGTTTTCCGCAGCGAATGTTCCGGCGCACAGGATAATCGGATATTGCGTGTATGCGGCCGCCAATACGGTCGCCAGCAGGGCCGGGCCGAGGCCGGCGGCGAACGCCGCAAGCAGAATCGCCGGGAGGAATGCAGCGTAAGGCAGTCCGGCAAATTGCTCATGCAACTGATGGCGCACCGCTGCAGCCACGGCCACAGCGACGGCGGCGAAACCATAGCGGAGCGCCCAGTGTCGTTTCCACACGCTGGCGCCGGTTTTGGCTGAACTCACGATCGCCTCCGGTAGGGGCGTAGCTTGAGGAGGCTGTCGCTCCACGACGGCAAATCCGCTGATCAGGCCGGGTCAACACCTTAGGTTCCCCAAGCGTTATCTTATCGCATCAAATTATTTTCTTAGTAGAGATAATCTTTTATACGGTGTCGGATGCGAAAGTCACGAAAAAATCGGCGGCACGATCGGGATCGAGGCCAAACCTGAAGATATGGAAAGTGGTGGCCCGATGCCGCCTGTTTCTCCACGGAATCGCTCGGAAAATGATCAGGCCGGGCTATGATGAAACCGGTTGGAAGGCGGGGCGGCCGCCAGCCGGTGTGGAACTCGCAACGACTGGCGCCGATCGCTAAGCCAGCCAGTGCGGCACCGGCAGACCCTTCCCGCGCAGGAACTCCGGGTTGAACAGTTTCGATTGATACCGCGACCCGCCGTCGCACAGGATCGTCACGACCGTGTGGCCCGGTCCGATCGCCCGCGCGACGCGGATCGCCGCGGCGATGTTGATCCCGGCGGAGGTGCCCACGGACAGGCCCTCATGGATCAGCACGTCATAGATCTGCTCCAGCGCCTCCGCGTCCGGGATGCGTTCGGCATCGTCGATCGCCACACCCGCCAGATTGTCGGGCACGCGCGACTGGCCGATGCCTTCGGTGATCGAGGAACCCTCAATCGTCAGATCATTGCTCTTCACCCAGCCGTACAGCCCGCTGCCTTCCGGATCTGCGAGCACGACGCGCACTCTCGGATCGCGCTCTTTCAACGCCAGCGAGACCCCGGCCAATGTGCCGCCCGTGCCACACGAGCACGTGAACGCATCGATTCTTCCGCCGGTCTGGTCCCAGATTTCCGCGCCGGTGGTGGCACGGTGCCCCTCCCGGTTCGCTGGATTGTCGAACTGGTTGGCCCAGATGGCGTTGCCCGTCTCGGCTGCCAGTTCCTCGGCGAGGCGGCGCGAGACGTGCACATAGTTTCCGGGGTCGCGGTACGGCTTCGCCGGAACCAGCCGCAAATCGGCGCCGATCATGCGCAGGAAATCGATTTTTTCCTGCGACTGGGTCTCCGGCATGACGATGACGCTGCGATAGCCGCCCGCGTTGCCGACCAGGGTCAGGCCGATGCCGGTGTTGCCGGCGGTGCCCTCGACCACCGTGCCGCCGGGTTTCAGGGCGCCCCGCGCCTCGGCGTCGCGGATGATCGCCAGGGCGGCGCGGTCCTTGACAGAACCGCCCGGATTCATGAACTCCGCCTTGCCGAGGATCGTGCACCCGGTTGCCTCCGACGCGCGCCGCAGCCTGATCAGCGGCGTGTTGCCGATGGCCTGCGCAAGTCCGTCCTGCCAGGTGGTGCCGTGATATGAGGCGGTCATCGAGTCCTTCTTTCCCGAGCGGAGCGTAGAGTATGGTTGACAATGTAGCGCCGAAACAGACCTGGGAAGCCCTGGATAGCAATCCCGAGGCCCAACTGGTCGATGTGCGCACGGACGTGGAGTGGACTTTCGTCGGCGTGCCGGACCTGAACAAGACCGGCAAGAAGACGCTGCTGATTCCGTGGCAGGTGTATCCGACGATGCGGCGGAACGACTCGTTCGAAACCAACCTCAGGCAGGCGGGGCTGACGCCGGAGAACCACATCTATTTCATCTGCCGCAGCGGTGCCCGCAGCCTGGCGGCGGCCGAGGCGGCGAGGGCGGCGGGATTTCCGAACGTCTATAATGTCGCGGACGGGTTTGAAGGTCCGCCGAATGCCGAAGGTCATCGCGGAGAGGCGGCCGGGTGGAAGGCCGACAAGCTGCCCTGGCGGCAGCGCTAGGCGCATTATCCTGCGCCTTTAAACCGTAACAAAACGCCGATTGAGGACGATAAGCCTGCGGTATATGTGATTACCCGTAATAATTTGACGCATTGCGGGGGTTTCATGATCCATCGGACCTTGCTGCATCGCGCCGCCCTCGGTTCGGCGGCAGCAGTGTTAACCGGCACCATGGCGGTGTCCGCTGCGGCCGCGGACATCACCTCGTTCACACCGGGCGATCTGGTGATCAGCACCGTGTCCTGTTCCGCCGGCTCCACGATCTGTGGCGGCACGTCGGGGGGGCTGGATACGGCCGCGCCGATGGTGCTGCAGCAGTTCCAGTTGGGCGCGAACGGAACGACCGCCACGGCGGCCGGGACGCTGACCCTGCCGCAAACCGCCAGCGGCGCGAACGCGGCGATCTCGGGCGAGTATGGTTCGGCGTCGGAAGGCATCCTGCAGAATTCGGTCAACGGCCAGTACCTGACGATCATGGGCTATGGGGTGAACGCCGCCACGTTCAACACCTCGCCAACCTCGATTTACGGCACCGCTGCTCTCGGGCAGACCACCAGCCTGACGGGAGCGTCGATTACGACCGTCCCGCGCGTGGTTGCGCTTATCGGCAGCAATGCGGGTGTCGATACCAGCACGGCGTTGACCGGCGTGTTCAATCAGAACAACCCGCGCAGTGCGGCGACCGTAGATGGCTCGTCGTTCTACGTCGCAGGCCAGGGCGTGACGGGGGATGGAACAGGCGGTGTGTTTTACGCCCTGAAGGGCGCGACGACGGCGACGGCGATCAACGCCGGCACCTCGACACCGTCGGGAAACCCGAATGGCACGGCACCCGCAACATATGGGACCGAGGCGCGCGTCGCCGAAATCGTCAACACCGGCAGCGGCAACCAGCTCTATGTTTCGCGCGACGTCAAAGCGGCCGGAACGCCGAACGACGCAAGCGATATCCGGTCGCTGACCAACGCCTCCGGCGGACTTCCGATTTCTGCCTCCGGGCTTCTGGCGGCTCGGCTGATCAATCCGACGGCGAGCGGCACGGGCAGCAGCCTCGGCGGCAACACCGGCTCCATTAATCTGACGGCCGGACTGGCAAACGGAGTCAACAACACCCGCATAGGTAAATTCGTCTATCTCAGCCCGGAACAGTTCTTCTTCGCCAATTCGACGACGATGTATGTCGCCGACAGCGGTTCGCCCAAGAACGGCAGCGCGGGTGCTGCCGCGCTCGGCGAAGGCGGGCTGCAAAAATGGTCCCTCGTCAGCGGTGTTTGGACACTCGACTACGACCTGGTGAACGGCCTGGGCCTCGTGGACAACGCGACCGCCAACTCCGCCACGCCGACAGCCCCTGGCGTGACCGGCCTGCTCGGCCTGGCCGGAGAAGATGTCAACGGTCAGGTGGAGCTGTTCGCCACCAGTTACGGACTGAACGAACTGTCGCCAAGCTATCTGTATGAAATCACCGATACCCTGTCGGACACGACGATCGCCCAGGCGAGCGGCGAGACTTTCACCACGCTTTATGACGGGCCCGCGGGGACCTCGATCCGGGGCGTGGCTTTCTCCCCGGCGCCCGAGCCGGCATCGATCGGCATCTTCGGCCTGGCAATGGCGGCCCTGAGCCTGGCACGCAAGCGGCGGCAGGCCAGGGCGGCTGCCTGAAGGCCGCCGTTCTACCACCGTGGCCCGGCTCGTCCGGGCCAGGACAGAAAGAGCCCGGACCCTCACACCACCGGGCTCGCCCCGCCATCCATATTGATGGCCGAACCGGTGGTGAACCCGGCATGGTCGCTGCACAGGAAGCAGGCCATCGCGGCGAACTCCTCGGCCTTGCCGATGCGGCCGAGCGGCACGTTCGCGGCCAGCTTGGCGCGGAACTCATCATAGGACTCGTTGCTGCCCTCTCTCCGGTGGCGGCGGACATGCTGGTCCGAGTCGATCAGCCCGACCAGCAGGCCATTGACCAGGATGCCTTGCGGCGCGCCCTCATTGGCCAGCACCTTCATCAGCGCCATGCCGGCGGCGCGCGACACCGCCGTCGGCGCCCCGTTCGCCCGCGGCGCCTTCGCCCCGGTGTTCAGCACGAAAATGATCCGGCCCCAGCGCCGCGCCTGCATCCCCGGCCAGACCAGCCGGCTGAGGCGGATCGCGGCGAACAGCTTGAGGTCGAGATCCTCCTGCCAGATGGCGTCGGTGATCTGCCCGGACGGCATCGCCCGCGACACGCCCGCGTTGTTGACCAGGATGTCCACCCGACCGAAGGCGGCCACCACCGCCGCGAACGTCTTCGCAATGTCATCGGCTTTCGCCACGTCGCACTGGAACGGCTCGACCCGGCCGGACGCACCCTGCGACGTGATCGCCCGGGCCTCGGCCAGCGTTTCGGCGCCGCGGGCCAGGATCGCGACATTGGCGCCGGAAGCGGCAAACTCCCGCGCCATGGCCAGGCCGAGGCCCTTGCTGCCGCCGGTGATGATCGCAGTGCGGCCGTCCAGGCGGACATCCATCGGTTTTCTCCCTGTTCGACTGGCGGCACTGTGCGAAATCCGGCCGCCAGCCGCAACGCGGTATGCCCGGGCCTCGCCGATCGGCTATGCGATCGGCACGCATCCGGGAGCGCCGCCGTTTCATGACCTTGTTCGAACTTGTATCCGTGCTTTTCCTGCTCGCCGCGATCCTCGGGATCATCAACCAGCGCTATATCCGTCTGCCCCGCACCATCGGCCTCATGGCCGGATCGCTGGTGCTGTCGGTGATCCTCATCCTGGTGGACCGCTCAGTGGATTTCGTCGATTTGCGGCAGGACTGGGCGACATTGGTCACCAAGGCCGATCTGCCGCACGTGTTCCTCGACGGGCTGCTGGCCTTCATGCTGTTCGCCGGCACGCTGCACGTCGATGTGGCGGCGTTGCGCTCGCAGAAATGGACGGTGCTGGCGCTGTCCACCATCGGCGTGTTGCTGGCGACGGCGATCTACGGGTTCGGCATCTGGTTCGTGTTTGACGGCGGCGTGCCGCTGCCATGGTGCCTCGCTCTGGGCGCGCTGCTGGCGCCAACCGATCCGATCGCCGTCGGCGGCTTGTTGCGGGAGGCCGGCCTGCCCGCCGGTCCGATGGCGGTGGTCAACGGCGAAAGCCTTTTCAACGACGGCGTCGCGGTCGTGGTCTTCGCCGCGACCGTCCAGTACGCCAACGGCCATGCAGCGAGCGCCAGCGAGATCGAGCTGGAATTTTTGATCGAGGCCGGCGGCGGTATCGTGCTCGGCCTGATTACCGGCTGGCTGTCGTATCGCGCGGTGCGGCTGATCGACGACGTCGCGCTGGAGCTGACCGTGACCCTCGCTTTGGTCACCTGCACCTACAGCCTCGCGCAGGCGCTGCATGTCTCCGGACCGCTCGCGGTCGTGGTCGCCGGGCTGATCACCAGCGCACGCTCCACCCGCTTCGGCATGTCGGAGGCGTCGCAGCGGGAGGTCATCGCCTTCTGGGACCTGACGGATGAATTGCTGAACGCCATGCTGTTCCTGCTGCTCGGCTTCGCCCTGTTGTCAGTGAACATCAGCGTTCCGCTGCTGAAGGCCGCGGCGGGCGGCATCGCGCTGGCGATCGTGAGTCGCCTGATCAGCGTGGCCATACCGACCACTCTGTTGCATTTCCGCAGCGCGCCGAAATTCAAGAGCATTGCCGTGCTGACCTGGGGCGGCCTGCGCGGCGGGATCTCCGTGGCGCTGGCGCTGACCCTGCAGCCGTCACCCTACCGCGGCGATCTGCTCGCGGTTTGCTACGCGGTGGTGGTGTTCACCATCCTGGTGCAGGGGCTGACCATGCCGGCGCTGGTGCGCTGGCTCTACCGGCCGAAGGTCACAGCAATCCCGCGATGACCACGGTGATCAGGCCGAGGATCAGGTTGACGGCGATCAGGGTGCGCATGGTGCTCATGCTCGCCGCCATCCGGGTGCGGTCGGTTGTGCGGCGGAATTTCCGATAGGGCCCGAAGATGATCGCCAGGAACACCGCCGCCATCAGCAGCCCCAGCGCCAGCATCGCGTGTACTGGCCAGCGGACGCTGCCCATCCCGCCAAGCTGCCACAGCATCACGAAACCGGTGATCAGGATCAGCGGCATGGCGTGCCAGATCACCAGGAAGAACCGGCGGTGCACCCGGGTCTGCAGCAGCATGCGCTGCGGCGGCTCGATCGCCACCAGGCTCGGGCGCAGCACCACGAACGCGAAGAACAGGCCGCCTACCCACAGCACCGCGCAGAGCAGGTGCAGCGCCTTGAGGCCAGCGTAGAGCGTCGTCATCCAATCATCTCCAGCAACTCAGTCAGCAAGGCGCGTAGCTCATTTGCGGCGATTGATCGAGGGGCCGTCTCGGTGACGCCGAGGCCGCCGGCGAAGGAGGTGGCGAAGCCGGTGCGATTGCCGATGGTCGCGACCAGCAGAGGGCGGCCGGAGGCCCTGATCTGCGCCGGCATCGACTCGCGCAGCTTGCCGGTGGACGGCATGCGGTTGAGCACGATCGCCGCCCGCCGTCTTTCTGATTCCGCCAGCTTCAGGGTGCCCTCCGCCGCCCAGATGTCGGGCGCGCTGGGCTGAACCGGAACCAGCACAAAGGTGGCACCGCGGATCGCCAGCCGCGCATCGGTGTCGATCTGCGGCGGGCTGTCGATCACCACCACGTCATGCGCTGATCTGAGGCGGTCCAGTTCGCCAGCGACGCGCCAGCCGGAAACTTCGGAGAAGGTCAGTTTGGTGGCGGAGTCCGGGCGCAGCGCATTCCAGCGGGTCAGGCTGTGCTGCGGGTCGATGTCGAGCAGCGCCACGCGGCGGGTGACCGCCAGCGCCGCGCCGATGTTGGCGGCGAGCGTGGTTTTGCCGGTCCCGCCTTTCTGCTGGGCAACTGTAATGACGACCGCCATGGTCCGGGACTCCGTATCAAAGACGTATAACTGGATCAGAAAGCCGATTCGGCGCCAGGACCCATCTGTAACTGGCTTTACGCCCGGCCGGGCCGTATGATGCGCACATGTCCGGCGCGAATGGCGGCCATGAGGAAACCAGGATGATGTCAGCCAATAGTCTCAACGGCGAGAACGGCTACCGGCTCGACGCTCCGCGATGCGCGCAGGACTGGCAGGCGTATCACGGCATCCGCCGCAAGGTGTTCCACCTGCCGCGGCCGGACGAGGATACCAGCCCGGACATCCATCCGCTGTTGCTCTGGCATGAAGACCGGCCCATCGGCGCGATCCAGGTCGATAACCTGCACAACGCCGCGGCCGCGCTGCGGCTCGTGGCGATCGATCCGGCGCATCAGGGCGGCGGCCACGGGAAGGCGATGCTGGAGCGGGCGGAGGCGTTCGTGCGGACCCTCGGGTGCCGCAAGGCGGTGGTTTACTCGACGGTCGAGGCGGCGGGGTTTTACGCCCATAACGGCTACGACGAGGAGGACTGGGACGCGGTCTGCATGGGCGGGGTGGTGCAGATGCTGAAGGAGCTGGGGTGAACAGGAGCCGCCCCCGCCGCAATGGCCGGGCTTGTCCGGGCCGTGACGGCGGGGGCAGGAAGAACTACGGCGTCGTGCTGACGGTCCACGTCGCGCTGTCCACCGGCGGGGACTTCTCCAGCCGGGCGACCACCTGATCCAGCACGGCCGGTTCGGCTGAACTCGGCGCCAGGACAGCGGCCAGTTCGACCTGGGTTTCGGTTTCCGACAGCGTTTCGATCTCGACAATCGGGTAGCCCGCCTGTTCCAGCACTTCGTCCAGGATATCGCGCGCGGCGGACACTTTCCGCTGGTTGGTCACGACATGCACCCGGTACTGCGCCTCCGTCGTCCGCGTATCTATCGGCAACCTATTGATATAATTCACGATCGGCCGCAGCAGCGTGTTGCCAGCCAGCACGAACACCGAGAGCGCAACCGCCTCCGGCAACAGCGCCGCCCCGGCAAACGCCCCTACGGCAGCGGAACACCACAGCGTCGCCGCGGTGTTCAGGCCGCGGATCTGCGTCCCCTCCTTCAGGATCACGCCCGCGCCGAGAAATCCGATGCCCGAAACGATATATGAGATGATGCGCGTCGACCCATCCGGCCCCAGCAACCGGGCGCCGAGGTCGGTGAACGCGGCGGCGCCAACAGCCACCAGGACGTTGGTGCGCAACCCGGCCGAACGCTGCCGCCACTGACGCTCGGCGCCGATCAGAGTGCCGAGGACGAAGGCGGTCGCAAGGATGGCGAGCGTGCGGGCGAACGCACTGCCGAGAAACGAATCCAACCATGCGTGCGCCATCGCATCATTCCGAGGTGATGCGATGGCGTTAACTCAAACCGGCACCGCCCGCAATGGTTCCGGCGGCGGGTCGCCCGGAATGGGTATCGGCTCCGGCGGCTCCTCGACCGGAGACGGCTCATCCGGGTCGGGCGGGCATGGCGGATCGCCGGGAGGAACCGGCGGATCCGACTGCGCGCGGAAGGGGCGATGTCCGCTCAATGATGGTGAGATTGCAGCGGACGCACAGCCTCCTGCGCGGTGCGGCCGGCCAGCTCGAGCAGCCGGCTGCCGGATTCGACCGCGTGGTTGATCGTGCTGAGATAAAGATCCCGCTGCACTTCCGCCAATTCGACCAAATTCTGCGCCCGCAGAAGATCCTGCGGCTTATGCTTCGCGTTTTCCAGGGTGTGATCGACAATCTCCAACCACGCATGCTGGATTTGCTGCAGCCCGCGTCCGAGCGTGAAGTAGCTGGAAAACAGCGCGTGCACGCGCTCGGCGGAGCGCTCGGACGCGTCGCGGTAGACATCCAGCGCCTGAACGGCGGAATTCAGCAGGTTATGGCTGCGGCCGAAGCTGAAGTCCACGACGCGGCTGCTGACCCCCGCTGCCGTGCGGGCGGCCAGCAGGATCGCCTCGCGGCCCTGTTCGGCCACCTTCGACGACACGGCGGTGGCGGCATCGGCGGTCTCGGCAACCACGTCGTTGACAGTCCGGGCGGCCTCCCTGGCACGGTCCGCACCGTTATGAACCGCCTTGACGGTTTCATCGGCGGTGTCCCTGGTTGCCTTTCCGACGGCTTCGACCGAAGCCTGACCTGCACGACCGGCGTTTTCGGTAGCCCTGCGATTGGTCTCGACGGTCTTTGTCGTTTCTGACATGGTTCATGCCCCATTTATGAGTGAGATAGCCGGCGCACGAAAGTGCTTGCGACTTGCAGTGCGGCACTCGGGTGAAGGAGAAATGTATTGACCTCCGGTCAGGAGGTTCACCCTCGGCGCAAGAACACTATAGCGCGTCAGAGAGCGGTTGCAGCATCACGGACGCGTTATCTTAGAAATTCGCGTTAATGCGACTGCAAAGGACTATCCAAAGAACCGGCAACAGGCTCGATTTTTATCCTGACGCGATTGCGCCAAAGCATGTTTCTGTAACGTAAATTTCACCGCCTGGCACGAGCAACGGTAACACATCTGTCCGGGCGAACCGCCATACATCGGGTCCGCCCGGGAACATGATTACCGTCTATACGGACACCGCTCGCTCATCCTCGGGCGCGGTTTCCGGGCTTGCCACCGGGATCGGGCGTTCAGCCATCTGCCGGAATGCTTCGATCGCGCGGCGCAAGGCAACCGATCGCTTGCTTTCCGGCTCCAGCACGAACAGCACCAGCGAGCGCCCGGTAATCTCATATTCCGAACCGGTGTTGAACGAATGATGCGTGTTGTCGTCAGGGCTGTTCGTATCCAGCAGGCATCGCCACACCGAACCGCCGACAACCTCCGGCAGCATGAAATTAACAACGTCGTGATGCGCGTTCAGAACCAGCAGCGCCGTCGCGTCCATCGCCGGGCGCTTGATCCCGCTGGCCTGCGCCCGCCCGTCCATCAGCATGCCGAAGCAGCGGGCGTTGGCGTCGTCCCACTGCGAGTCCGCGATATCCTGCCCCGCCGGCGACAGCCAGCGGACGTCGCGGACATCGAGATCGGGGTTGTACTCGCCGGTCAGGAAGCGCGAGCGGCGCAGGA
The DNA here is from genome assembly GCA_903851415.1 of uncultured Rhodopila sp. GTDB lineage: Bacteria > Pseudomonadota > Alphaproteobacteria > Acetobacterales > Acetobacteraceae > Rhodopila. The sequence continues at coordinate 205,314 of CAINOE010000019.1, forward strand.
TCGGGAAGGACTGCCGAAGGACGATGACCTTGCGGACGAACTCCGCAAGTTCCACCTCCCTCTCGCCGAAATTCCAGTTCAGCCAGCTTATCTCGTTGTTCTGGCAATAGGCGTTGTTGTTGCCGCCCTGGGTGCGGCCGAACTCGTCTCCGGCCAGCAGCATCGGCGTGCCCTGGGCAAGCAGCAGCGTCGCCAGCAGATTGCGCTTCTGCCGCTCCCGCAGCGCATTGACCGCCGGATCATCAGTCGGTCCTTCGGCGCCGCAGTTCCAGGAGTGGTTGTCGGAATGACCGTCGCGGCCGTCTTCGCCGTTGGCTTCGTTGTGCTTTTCGTTGTACGAAACGAGATCGTTCAGGGTGAAACCATCATGCGCGGTGATAAAGTTCACGCTGGCCCAGGGTTTCCGCCCTCGCCTTGCGAAACAATCCGCCGAGGCCGACAGCCGGGTCGCCAGCTCAGCCTGCTTGCCCGCATCGCCCTTCCAATAGGACCTGACGGTATCGCGGAATTTATCGTTCCACTCGGCCCAGCCAGGGGGAAAACCGCCGACCTGATAGCCGCCGGGACCGATGTCCCAGGGTTCGGCGATGAGTTTGGTGGTGGCGAGCACGGGGTCCTGGATGCAGCTTTGCAGGAAGCCATGGGCTTCGTTGAAGCCGTCATGCTCGCGCGCCAGGATCGTGCCGAGATCGAAGCGGAATCCGTCCACGTGCATTTCGCAAGCCCAGTAGCGCAGGCTGTCGGTGACCATCTGCACGACGCGGGCATGGCTCATGTTCAACGTGTTGCCGGTGCCGGTGTCGTTGATGTAATAGCGCAGTTGATCCGGGATCAGGCGGTAGTATGAGAGGTTATCGATACCGCGGAACGACAGTGTCGGCCCGCGTTCATTGCCCTCGGCGGTGTGGTTGTAGACGACATCGAGGATCACCTCCAACCCGGCATCGTGCAGCCGCGCCACCATCTCCTTGAATTCGGAGAAAACGAAGTCCGGGACGGCGGAATAACGCGGATCCGGGGCGAAGAAGCCGATGCTGTTATAGCCCCAGTAATTGGTCAGGCCCTTGTCCAGCAGATAGCTGTCGTTGACGAAGGCATGGACGGGAAGTAATTCTACGGATGTCACCCCGAGCGACTTTATATAATCCACGACCTCCTTGCGGCCGAGGCCCGCGTACGTGCCGCGCAGATGTTCCGGCACCGCGGGATGCAGCTTGGTGTAACCGCCGACATGCGTTTCGTAGACGATGGTGCGGTCCCAGGGGACCGACGGCGCCCGTTCTCGCCCCCAGGTGAAGGCCGGGTCGATCACACGGGACTTCGGCATGAAGCGGGCGCTGTCACGTTCATCGAAGGTCAGATCGTCGCCGTCGGCGCCGAGCGTGTAGCCGAAGATCGAGGGGTCCCACTTCAGCGCGCCGACATGCGCCTTCGCGTATGGGTCCAACACCAGCTTGTTGGGATTGAAACGGTGGCCGGCCTGCGGTTCGTACGGACCATGCACGCGGTATCCGTAGTTCGTTCCGGGCCGCGCGTCAGGGAGGTAGCCGTGCCACACCTCGTTGGTGTATTCCGGCAGTTCGATGCGTTCCAGTTCCTTTTGCCCCGTGTCATCGAACAGGCATAATTCGACCTTCGTCGCATTTGCCGAAAACAGCGCGAAGTTGACGCCCAGGCCGTCCCAGGTGGCGCCCTGGGGCTGAGGAGAACCTTCTCGCACTCGTGACTTCATGATGGCTGGAGGCATCGGCGCTCCTGGACTGCTCGGTGATGGGCAGAAAAAAGGGGGGCAAACTGCCCCCCTTCCGAATCGATGATCGCCTAGGACGTCAAGCGGCCCAGGACATAGCCGATGGCCGCCGCGACCAGGGTCGCCACGATGGGCTGCGACCTGATGACATCGCTGAACTGTCCCGCCGCCTGCTGCGCCTGGCCCGACGCCTGATTGTACAGCCCCTGCGCCTGGGTCCGGGTGTCGCCGCTCAGGTTGCCGACGGCTTCCTGCGCGCGGCCGCCGAATTCGCGAGCCGTGCCTTGTATCCGATCGCTCATTAAAAGCCTCCTGCAAAACCGGGAGCCTTTGAAACGCCGCGCGGCCCGGAAGGTTCCCCGGGTGGGCCGGACCGGGCCGCCGACAGGCCTGGTATTTCCTCGCTGCGCCGATTGCCCCAGGATTCGCCCTCGCGCCTCACGGAGACTTTTTTATGAAAGCTGTCCGATTCACCCGCCACGGCAAGCCGGGCGTGCTCACGGTCGAGGCCCTGCCGCCGCTGGTTCCCGGCCCGGATGAGGCCGTGGTCAGGATCAAGGCCGCCTCGATCAACCCGAGCGATGTCAAGAACGTGCTGGGCGCCATGGAACAGACCACGCTGCCGCGGACGCCCGGCCGGGACTTTGCCGGGATTGTCGAAGCCGGGCCGCCGGACTGGATTGGCGTCGAGGTCTGGGGCACCGGCGGCGATACCGGGTTCACCCGCGACGGCTCGCACGCGGAGCAGATCCTGGTGCCCGTGGCCAGCCTGCGGCGCAAGCCGGCGGCGCTGGACTTCGATCAGGCGGCCTCGGTCGGGGTGAATTTTCTGGCTGCCTGGCGGGGCCTGGTGGATGGCGCGGGACTGCGAGCCGGGGAAACGGTGCTGGTCATCGGCTCCAGCGGCGGCGTTGGCAATGCCGGCGTGCAGATTGCCAGGCGTCTGGGCGCCCGGATCGTCGGGGTGGACCGCTCCCCGCCCCGCCCCGGGGCGGCGATCATCGAAGCCGGCGTTTCGCTGGTGGCGGAGGGCGCGGCCATCCCGGCGGCGGTGCGCGAGGCGACCGAAGGGCACGGCGCGGACGTGGTGCTGGACTGCGTCGGCGGCGTGATGTTCCGGCACGCAGTCGCGTGCCTGGCGCTGCGCGGGCGGCTGCTGGAGATGAGCGTGACCGGGGGCCGCGAGGTCAGCTTCGACCTTGCGGATTTCTACCACAACGAAAGCCGGCTGATCGGGGTCGATACGCTGAAGCTGGACCTGACCGCCTCAGCCGCCGTGCTGGACGCATTGGCGCCCGGTTTCGAGGCCTGGGACTACAGGCCCGCGGAGATTGCCCGGCGGTTCCCGCTGGAACAGGCGGTGGCGGCCTATGAGGCCGTGGCGGCCGGACAACGCGGGCGGGTGGTGCTGCAGCCCGGCTAGCACGCTGTGTCGGCTTTGACGCGACAAGCCGGCTGCGGGATTCGGGCCGGCGCAGGCTGCCGCGAGGGACGCAGCGCCATGCCGGCACCGGCCAGCATCAGGATCATCCCGACCGCCTCTCCCCAATCGAGCTGTTCGCCGAAAAATGAGCAGCCGATGATGACGGCGATGACCGGGGAAATGAACGCGTAGGTGCCCGGGCGGCTGGCGCCCCAGTCGCGAACCAGCAGGAAGTACATCGTCGTGGACATCAGGGCGCCGGGAATCAGCAGGTACAGCCAGGCCAGGAACGCCGGCCATCCCCAGTGCAGCCGCATCGAATCCGCCGCGCCCGGCTCGATCGCCAGCGACACGAACAGCATTGTCAGCCCGCCGATGAGGTCGGTCAGTCCGGCAAGCTGCACCGGCGGCAAGGTGCGCATCATCGGCCGGGTCATAACCGATCCGAAGGTGTAGCAGAGGCAGCCGACGGCCACGCCGGCCGCGCCGATGATCTTCCACCCGTCCAGGGTGCCGGCAAGGGCGGCGGGACCGAACAGCATCAGCACCCCGGCGATGCCCACCATGATGGCGCCGAACTGGCGGGAACTGAACCGCTCCTGCCCCATCGCGACCGTGAAAACCAGCAGCGCCAGCGGGGTCAGGGCCGAGCTGATCACCGCGCCAAGCCCGGCGGTGATGTATTTCAGGCCATAAAGTTGGATCACCTGGTTGAACGAGATCAGCACGATGGAGACGACTATCAGCCGCGGGATCAAGCGGGGCGGCGGCAGCACGCGCTGTCCGCGGAGGCGGCAGATCGTCAGCAGGACGGCTCCGGCGAGGCTCCAGCGCAGGCCGGCGAAGATGCCGGGCGAGACCGTGGCCGTGCCGATTTTCATCGCCAGCCAGGTGGTGCCCCAAACAAAGCAAATGAAAACGAACATCGCCCGTTGCGATGCGGTCGAGGATGCAGTCATGGACGTTGCGCGTTCGCTCCCGCCGCGCGGGCTCGCGCGGGCGCCGTAACTAGCGCATCGGCCTCGCGATCTGCCGAGAAGAAGAGGAATGGCGCTTATGCATCAGGCGGTTGCGGGCGGGGAAGCCGATCGACGGCGAGGCGGCGTGACAGCCCGCCGCGCGATCCGCAGCGTTACCGCACGTCGCTTCTCGCGAATTCGTATCCCCCGGGAAGAAAGCCCGGAAGGATAGCCAAATCGATTTCGGCATGCGTAACTGTATCCGAAGGCGACCCGGGGTGGCCGATCGCCGTGTTGCAACAGGAAACGTCATGCACATCGCGGGTCTCGGACTGCTTCTCGCCGGCCTGTCCCTGACCCCGGCGGTTGCGCGGGAGTCTCCGGTCGTGGTGGAGTTGTTTACCTCCCAGGGCTGCTCGTCCTGCCCACCGGCCGACGCGTTCCTGACCGATCTTGCGCATGAGGCGCAAGGCGTTCTGCCGTTGGCGTTCCATGTCACCTACTGGGACAGTCTCGGCTGGAAGGACCCGTACTCGCTCGGCGCGGCGACGGCGCGGCAACGCGACTATGCCCGCACGCTCGGGCGCGAGGGCGTCTATACGCCGCAGATGATCGTCGACGGCGTGGAGGGCTTCGTCGGCTCCGACCGGTCGGAGGGCCTCAATGCCATCGCGCGGGCCGCCCGCAACCGTTCGGCGCCCGTGGCGGTCGGCCTGACGCGCGAGGGGGATACGCTGGTGATTTCCGTCGGAGCCGGGTCGGGCACGGCGCGGGTCCTGCTCATCGGGTTCGACCCGGCGCATGAAACCCATATCGGCCGCGGCGAGAACAGCGGCCGGACCGTGCTGGAGTCCAATATCGTCCGCTCCCTGTCCACTGCCGGCGTTTGGTCCGGCGCGCCTTTGACCCTGCGCCCGCCGCCGCCGCTCGGGGAAAGCACCGCGGTTCTGCTGCAATCGGACGATGGCCGCATCCTCGGCGCTGCTCGGCTTAATAATCCGGCGTCCTGAGGCATTTCCGCCCTTGCGGGGAGCCGCCCGCTGCGGCAATCATTTGACTTGCGTCAAAGAAATCCAAATCATCGGCGCAAACCGGGTCTAAAGGCGCGGCTCCCAATACGGGTGTGAAACCCTGCCCCGTCCGGTTGAGGTGTTGAGTGTCCAGGCTCGGGGGGAAAATGTTCCATCAATTGCTTACGCCTGTCGGCGGAAGTCTGCCTCTGTCTTTCATTGTCGCCGTGGTGCCGATAGCGGTGGTGCTGGTGCTGCTGGGCCTGCTGAGGCGGCCGGCGTGGCAGGCATCGCTGGCCGGACTTGCGGTTGCCTTGGCGATCGCCGTCCTGGTCTGGCAATTCCCGCTGGCTCTTGCGCTCAACAGCGTGGCGGCGGGCGCGGTGTTCGCGCTCTGGCCGGTGATGTGGATCGTCTTCACGGCTCTGCTCCTGTATAACATCGCGGTCGCCTCCGGCCGCTTTGACGCGTTCCGCGACTGGGTGCTGGACCACCTGCCGAATGACCGGCGCATCGTCCTGGTCGTCATCGGCTTCTGCTTCGGCTGCCTGCTGGAGGGCATCTCCGGCTTCGGCACGCCGGTTGCGATCACCAGCGCGCTGCTGATCCTCGTCGGGTTCCCGCCGCTGGAGGCTTTGACCTTCACCCTGATCTTCAACACCGCCCCGGTGGCGTTCGGGGCGCTGGGCGTGCCCGTCACCGTGCTCGGCCAGGTCACCGGCCTCCCCGCCGTCAAGCTCGGCGCCATGATCGGCCGGCAGTTGCCGATATTTGCGACGTTCCTGCCATTCTATGTGATGGCGCTGTACGGCGGGGCCCGCTCAGTGAAGGCGCTGTGGCCGGTGCTGCTGGTCTCTGGGGTCAGCTTCGCAACCGGGCAGTTCGTGGCGTCCAACTTCCTCGATTACGCGCTGACCGACGTGCTGTCGTCGTTGTCGGGCCTGATCATGACTTTGCTGTTCCTGAAGGTGTGGAGGCCGAAGGCCGATCCGGCGTTCGCGATCAGCGCGCATGTGACGGGGGCGGCGCGGCAGACGCGGATTCCCACGTGGCAGGGGTGGATACCCTGGATCGTGGTGTCGGTCGTTGTGATCGCCTGGACCCACTTCAAGGTGTTCCTGATCGGACAACTGGTGATCCCGTGGCCCGGGCTGCACAACGCCGTGGCGATCACGCTGTATAACGACAAGCCATACGCGGCGAATTACGTGTTCCAGCCGCTGGCGACAGGGACGGCGATCCTGATCTCGGCGATTATCACCTCGGCTTTGGTGGGGGTTGGACCAGGGCAGTTCTTCGAGGCTGTCGGCAAGACCTGGAAACAGGCGCGGATCGCGATCGTGACGGTCGCTCTGATCATCGGGCTGGCGTACCTGATGAACTATTCCGGGCTGAACTATACGCTGGGCATGGGTGTCGCCTCGGTGGGCTTCCTGTTCCCGCTGCTGTCGCCGTTCCTTGGGTGGGTCGCGGTGTTCCTGTCGGGCAGCGACACGTCTGGTAATGCGCTGTTCGGGAACCTTCAGGTGGTGGCGGCGAATCAGCTTGGGCTGAACCCGGTGCTGATCGCGGCGACGAACTCCTCGGGCGGGGTGATGGGCAAGATGATCTCGCCGCAGAATATTGCCACGGGTGTGTCGGTGACGGATCTGAAGGGGCAGGAGGGCGTGGTGTTCGCCCGGACCTTCAAGCACAGCATTGCGCTGACGCTGCTGCTGGGGGTGCTGGTGGTGTTGCAGCAGTATGTGGTCCCGTGGATGATTCCGTAAGGGCGAGGACCTGCCTCTGATAAGGCGCAGCATCGTCGCACTTAGTAGTCCCTACCTGACTGTGCCATCGGGGTTGATCCCAGGCATAAGCGGCGCGACGGCTCGGTAAGGAACGTACTGAGGTTCAGGTGCGACCTGCGACCGTGTGCTTCGGCCCACGAAATTGTCCAAGTTGGTTGGCGGAGGGCCAACGGGAGGTGCTGGCACGTATGGGACGGGCACTTGAAACAACTGCGGATCAGCAGCCGGGTTGGAGACGGGCGCGGCGCTGACGCGATTTGTCTCCCTGAAGTCTGCGTCTTGCTCGCGGTCAAAGGCATGGTCAATATCGAGATAATCCGAAGCTTGGCGCGGCGTGAGATATCCCGCCCGTAACCGATTCATCACATCTGCATCACTGCGAGCGCTCCGCGAGCTGCTTGTTGAGGTCATCCATACCGCAGCCGGCGAAGATCAAGACTGCAGTCAATGATACCACGAAGCGAATGCATCTCACGGCACAGAGACTCCATCACACCTTTGGCAGATAGACGACTTTCGGTTCCTAGATAGGTTCATAACGACTTCGGTGCGAAGGCGCCAGACGGTTTGTCTTCGGCCATGATTGGCACCATAACGCGCAGCGGCATCCCGCCTTCCGGCGCTGTCAATCTCAGATCGGTCGCCGAGGGCCTGGCTGTGCTCGAAGTGTCATGCGGTTGGCACAGCCGGCCAAGCAAACTTCAACCAACCGATCGGCATTGGCAAAACACGGACCGTATCACCAGATGCCGAGTATGGCCCGGTGACAGGCAGGAAAGGAACCGCACGTCCGACGGTTGCTCCTCAAGAGGGCCCGCCCCGCGATTGGCCGCCTGGAATTAGGCACCATATGGATTGATACCATAACTATGGCGCGATGGCATCGACTCCGCTGCGCCTTCCGTTATCCTAGGGGTTGAGATGTCAACCAGGGAGATGAATTCATGTCTGCTAAGATCGGCGGCGAGGTCTGGATCGTGTGCGATTGCGCTGATCCAAAATGCACGATGGTCATCCCCCTCTAAAAGGTTCTTCCGACAACGCGGAATGCGAAGGGAGAGATTGAAATGAAGGTTGGCCCGAATGCAGGTCGGGCGCTCTGTCCACGATGTGGACTGATAACCATCTATTCAGCGGGCGACCTTCGACGCGTTCACCTCCCTGCAAAATCGTGAACTTTCTGACGGTCAATGCCTCGTCGCCCGACCAACAACTCAGTGGGGCATTCCCACCCAGCAAGCTTACGTATAGTAATTTAGACCAGACCTGATAGGTCCACCCCAAATGCGACAATGCGCAACCGCTTATCTCGGTGCAACCGCTTATCTCGACGATTCGAAGACCAGCCAATTGCTCTCCAGCCTCCGTTGACCTCCCTGCCCCGCCTCCAACGCCCCAATACGTCTGGCCATGTCAGCTATGCTCTGCATCGCGACCGCTGATGCCGCACCCGATGCGGCGCCCTTGGCCTTCTCGATCAGCAGTTCCTCGCGCCCTTCGAGAGCCGAAACGCGAGTCTCAAGATCGCGCAACTCGCTGCGCGCTGCCGCAAGGCCCTGCACAAGTTTGCCTACGTCGGTGAACAGATCTTCGACGCGGCGCGCGAGATTCCAGATACCGCCTATGACCGGAATCGCCATGCGGTCAGGCTGCGTCGTGCTTTACACTTCGAACGGGATCAATCCCAAAGCTGTATAGCAGTGCATCCAAACGGACGACCATCTCGGCGTGGCGAGCATCGAAATCCTTCAGCCAAGCCGCAAACTTTGCTTCCTCGCTCTCTTCGGGCTTTGCCCGGGCAGATGACCGTGGAGTCTTGGCTGGCATGATCGGTGCTCGTTGCATGTTCAGACGGCCATTATAGCCGTATGCGAGGCCAAAGTCGAACCATCAAGGCGCCGGAAGCTGGCGGGATTCACCGAAAAAACCTTCCCGAACTCCGTCCGGAAAGGGCCCTATTATCCCGGGCAGACGGGTAAGCGGCGCCTACTCTTCGGTCTCTTCGTCCTTTTCGGCAACCGGCCCGCTGTCCTGGCCCTTCGCCGAGACGTCGCGGTCAACCAGTTCGATCACCGCCATATCAGCCGCATCGCCATAGCGAATCCCCGCCTTCAGCACCCGCGTATACCCGCCCGGCCTCGCCTTATAGCGATCGGCCAGCGTGCTGAACAGCTTGCTGACGATCACGTCGTCCCGCAGCTCGGCATAGGCCAGACGCTTGTTCGCCAGCCCACCCTTCTTGCCCAGCGTGATCAGCTTCTCCGCCACCGGACGAAGCTCCTTCGCCTTGGGCAGCGTGGTCGTGATCTGCTCATGCTTGAGCAGCGCATGCGCCAGGTTCCGGAACATGGCGAGGCGGTGAGTAGAGGTAACGCCGAGCTTCCGGCCGGCAACTCCGTGACGCATTGATGTATTCCCTAATGCCGGCTCAGAACGGCTCTTCAAGCCGCTTGGCCAAATCCTCGATATTTTCCGGCGGCCAGCCGGCAACGCTCATGCCCAGCCCGAGGCCCATGGAGGTGAGAACCTCCTTGATCTCGTTCAGGGACTTCCGTCCGAAGTTCGGCGTGCGCAGCATTTCCTGTTCGGTCTTCTGCACCAGGTCGCCGATATAGACGATATTGTCGTTCTTCAGGCAGTTCGCGCTGCGCACCGACAGTTCCAGCTCGTCCACCTTGCGGAGCAGGTTGCGGTTGAACGGCAGGTCGTCCTGCGGCTCCTCCAGGCGGATCTGCTGCGGCTCGTCGAAATTGATGAACAACTGCAACTGGTCCTGCAGGATGCGGGCGGCCAGCGCCACGGCGTCCTCCGGCGTGACCGCGCCGTTGGTTTCCACCGTCAGCAGCAGCTTGTCATAGTCGGTGACCTGACCCACGCGGGTCTGGGCAACGCTGTACGACACCCGGCGCACCGGCGAATAGATCGAGTCGATCGGGATCAGGCCAATCGGCGCATCTTCCGGACGGTTGACGGTGGAGGGCTGGTAGCCCTTGCCTAGGTTGACCGTGAACTCCATGCCCAGCTTCACCCCGTCATCCAGGGTGCAGATGACCAGCTCCGGGTTCATGATGTCGATGTCATGCCCGGCCTGGATCTGGCCGGCGCGCACTTCGCCGGGACCGGTCGCGGTCAGCGTCATGCGCTTGGGACCTTCGCCGTGCATCCGTAGCGCGAGCTGCTTGATGTTCAGCACGATGTCGGTAACATCCTCCCGAACGCCCGGCACGCTGCTGAACTCATGCAGCACACCGTCGATCTGCACGGCCGTGACGGCGGCGCCTTGCAGGGACGACAGCAGGATGCGGCGGATGGCGTTGCCCAATGTCATGCCGAAACCGCGCTCCAGCGGTTCGGCAACCACCGTCGCCACGCGCGACGGATCGGCGCCGGGCTCGACTTCCAGCTTCTCCGGCTTGATCAGAGACTGCCAATTTCTCTGGATAACTGCGCTCTGTCTCATGCGAATAACACCTTTCGAACCGCGTCGGGCGCGGTTCACGTCCGTTGGACAGTGTCAAACCTCAACCCGCGGGCCTGAACCCTTGGAACCCGCCCCGGCCGGACACACCCACCGGAGCGCAGACATCAGACGCGGCGGCGCTTGCGCGGCCGGCAGCCGTTATGGGGAATCGGGGTCATGTCGCGGATCGTCGACACGGCGAAGCCGACGGCCTGAAGCGCACGCAACGCGCTCTCACGGCCCGAACCGGGTCCGCTGACCTCGATTTCGAGCGTTTCCATGCCGTGCTCGCGCGCCTTCTTGCCGGCATCTTCCGCGGCAACCTGAGCGGCGTACGGAGTGGACTTGCGGCTGCCCTTGAAGCCCTGGCTGCCGGCGGAGGACCACGCGATGGCGTTGCCCTGGGCGTCGGTGATGGTGATCACGGTGTTGTTGAACGTCGCGGCGACGTGCGCCACGCCGGCGATGATGTTCTTCCGTTCCTTACGGCGAGGCCGGGCGGATGCGGCGGGTTTCGCCATGGTTCTTGATCCTGCTTCAACTGCTGACCGCGCCGGAAGCCGGCGCGGCAAAGATGTCGGTATCGGGCGGTCGGAACGACCGGATTATTTGGTGACTTTCTTCTTGCCGGCGATGGCGACGGCCTTGCCCTTGCGGGTGCGCGCATTGGTATGCGTCCGCTGGCCGCGAACCGGCAGTCCGCGGCGATGCCGCAGGCCGCGATAGCAGCCCAGGTCCATCAGCCGCTTGATGTTCATCGAGACTTCACGCCGCAGATCGCCTTCGACGCGATACTCGCGGTCGATCAGTTCGCGGATGCGGAGGATCTCCTCATCCGACAGCTGGTTGACGCGACGCTCGTCGGGGATGCTAAGCTTCTCGCAGATTTCGGCAGCCTTGGTCGGGCCGATTCCGAAGATATAGCGAAGGCCGATAGTCACTCGCTTGTTCGTCGGGATGTTCACGCCGGCAATACGCGCCACGCTGGATTCTCCTGTCGCCCGGGGTTTGCCGGACCTTTTGCCCCGAAAGGCTGTAATAAGCGCAAGCGGCGCCAAACCCCCATATAGGGTTGCGCCGGAACGCGGGACTATAGTTTCCGCGGCTCAGGAGTCAACGAAGAGTTATCAACTGTTCGTGAGGACTCTGGGATCGTCGCCGGCTCAACCCGCAAGCGCAGCGTCGATCTGCCTGGAAACCTCTGCGATATCAGCCATTCCATCTACCGGGCGCAAGAGCCCGGCGGCGGCATAATGGGGAATAATCGGCGCCGTTTGAGCATGATAGGCCACCAGGCGGGCGGCGACCGTCTCGCGGTTGTCGTCCGCGCGGCGGGTAAATTCGGTCGCGCCACAGACGTCGCAAACGCCGGGCTTCGCCGTCGGCTTGAACGAATCGTGATAGCCGTTGCCGCATTTCGCACAGGTGAAGCGTCCGGCGATGCGATCGACCAGCGCCGAGTCATCCACCTGCAACTCGATCACCGCGTTCAGCTTCAGGCCCTTATCGGCCAGCAGTTTGTCCAGTGCGACGGCCTGCGGCACGGTGCGCGGGAAGCCGTCCAGGATGAAGCCGTTCGCCGCATCCGGCTTCTCCAGCCGGGAGGCCAGCATGCGCACCAGGATATCGTCGGAGACGAGCTGCCCGGCTTGCATCACCGCCTTCGCCTCCTGGCCGATCGGCGTGCCGGCGGCGACCTCGGCGCGCAGCATGTCGCCGGTCGAGATCTGCACGATGCCGTAGCGGTCCTCCAGACGTTTTGCCTGGGTGCCTTTGCCCGCGCCCGGCGGGCCTAGAAGAATGAGTTTCACCTGCGTCCCTTTGGCCGGGCCTTGCGCATAAGGCCCTCATATTGATGAGCGATCAGGTGCGACTGCACCTGGGTGACAGTGTCCATCGTAACCGAAACCACGATCAGGATCGAGGTGCCGCCGAAATAGAATGGCAGCCCGTAATCGGTGATCAGCACCTCCGGCAGCAGGCAGATGATCACGAGGTAGATGCCGCCGACGGTCGTCAGCCGGGTCAGGATCCGGTCGAAGAACTCGGCGGTGGCGCTGCCGGGCCGGATGCCCGGAATGAACCCGCCGTATTTCTTAAGGTTATCCGCCGTTTCTTCCGGGTTGAAGACGACGGAGGTGTAGAAATACGAGAAGAAGATGATCATGAACGCATACAGCGCCAGATAGAGCGGCTGGCCATGGGCAAGCTGGCCGGCGATCCACTGCACCCAGCCCGGGGCGTTGGTGGCGAAGCCCGCGATGGTCGCCGGGATCAGCAGGATCGACGAGGCGAAAATCGGCGGGATCACGCCCGAGGTGTTGATCTTCAGCGGTATATGCGTGGTGTCGCCGCCGAACATGCGATTGCCGACCTGCCGCTTCGGGTACTGCACGGGAATGCGGCGCTGGGCGCGCTCGACGAAGACGATCGCGGTGATCGTCGCCACCGCAATGAATACAAACAGCAGGATGAAGAACGGCGACAGCGCGCCGGTGCGGCCGAGTTCGAGCATGGAGGCGAAGGCGCTTGGCAGGTTGGCGACGATGCCGGCCATGATGATCAGGCTGGTGCCGTTGCCGATGCCGCGGGCGGTGATCTGCTCGCCGATCCACATCAGGAACATTGTGCCGCCGACGAGGGTGATGACGGCGGAGAAGCGGAAGAACCAGCCGGGATCGATCACGGCGGCGCCGAAGCTGCCATGCATGCTCTCCAGGCCTACAGAAATGCCGTAGGCTTGGAACGTGGCGATCAGCACCGTCAGGTAGCGGGTGTACTGGTTCAGCTTCTTGCGGCCGGACTCGCCTTCCTTCTTCAGCGCCTCAAGCGTCGGGATGGCCGAGGTCATCAACTGCACGATGATGCTGGCGCTGATATACGGCATGATGTTCAGCGCGAAGATCGTCATGCGCCGCAGCGCGCCGCCGGTGAACATGTCGAACATGCCGAGGATGCCGCCGCCGTGCTGGGACATCATCTCATTCATCACCGAAGCGTCGACGCCCGGCAGCGGGATGTAGGTGCCCAGCCGGTAGACGATCAGCGCGCCCAGGGTGAACCAGATTCGCTGCTTGAGTTCGGTCGCCTTCGAGAAGACGCCCATATTGAGATTAGCCGCAAGCTGTTCGGCAGCGGAAGCCATCGGATGTCCCTTTTTCGTCGGGGTGCTTTATCGGGCGGGCGGGCGGCGCGTGCAAGGTCTTAGCGCGGCTAGACGCTGACTGGAAAGGCGACAGAGGCTGCCCGCGTCAAGGCCGGGCAAGCCGGGCCGTGACGATGACGTCACCGCCACCATTCCAGTCAGCGTGAAAAGGCCCCGGGATCGCCCGGCCGGCCAACGGTACGGATCGGCGCAGCTTTCCATGACGCGGCGAATGGTCATTGCCGGTGACGTCAACAACCCGGGCCTGTCAGCTCCTGAAACGACACGCCGCTGATCACGCCTCCGGCCAAAAGTCCTCCGCCATCAATTGATCGAACGACCAAGGGCACGCGACCGGGAAGCAGCTTCCGTCGATTCCTGTTTCGTTTTCGGCTTCCAGTCGCGCTATGCGATAAGCTTCCGCAATCGCTTCTCCAAGGACGGACTTGAGGCTCGGGTTATCCCGCATATGAGAGGCCAAACTGATTCGCTGAACCTCCACGCTGTTCCGCCAGCTTCTGCCACGTCTCGGCGCCTGGTACTGCCACTTGAGCAGGTGCATCAGCAGGATCGACAAGCGGCTCACGAGTTCGCGCTTCTCGGACCGGCCCAAGCTCTCGATCTCCTCCGCGATATGTTGGATGTCGGCCTCGGAGAGCTTCCCGGCGCGCAGCAGCCCTGCCTGTTCCTGAGACCAGGCATAAAAGTCGTGGTCGTAGAGCGTCGGGTGGCTCATCCACTGGCTCCTTTACACAGGAGAGGGCTTCGACCCGTCCACGCCTGCCGCCAGGACCGGGCCGGCAGGACGTGAAGAAACCCGCCGCCGGCCGCCCTCACCGTCGCGCTACGCCGCCTTCTCAGCCGCTTCCGGCTTCACCTTCGGCACTACGGTCGTCGTCACCGTGCCGCCCGCCTCTTCAACCGCCGCCTTCGCCGTTGCCGACGCGCCGGAGACCGTGATGGTGATCGCCCGGGTGATCTTGCCCTCGCCGAGCAGCCGCACGCCATCGCGTCCGGCATCCGCCAAACCGGCAGCAACCAGCACCGCCTCGGTGATCGGCTGCGCGCCGTCGATCCGGCCGCTTGCGATCGCCGCGTCGAGCACGCCCAGGTTCACCGGCGCATACTCCTTGCGGAAGTGGTTGGTGAACCCCCGCTTCGGCAGCCGCCGGTAAATCGGCAACTGGCCGCCTTCGAACCCGTTCAGCGCCACGCCTTCGCGCGCCTTCTGGCCCTTGACGCCCTTGCCGGAGGTCTTGCCCTTGCCGGAGCCGATGCCGCGGCCAAGCCGCTTCGACTTCAGCCGCGCGCCCGGATTGTCGCGCAGGTCATTCAGGATGGTCATGTCAGGAAAGCTCCTCGACCTTGATCAGGTGAGCCACCTTCAGGATCATGCCGCGGGCGGAGGGGGTGTCCTCCAGCTCCCGGCTGGCCCGGATCTTGTTCAGGCCCAGCCCGACCAGGGTTTCCTTCTGGCCCGGCTTGCGGCCCAGCGCCGACTTGATCTGCGTCACGCGTACCTTAGCCATTCGCCGGTGCCTCCTGCGCCGGAGCAGCGGCCTGCGGCTCGCGCCGTCCGAACAGCTCCGGCACCTTCTTGCCGCGGCGCGTGGCGACCGAGCGCGGGCTGGCCACCTTCTGCAACGCCGCGAACGCCGCCTTCACCATGTTGTGCGGGTTGCGGCTGCCGAGGCTTTTCGCCACCACGTCGCCGATACCCAGCGTCTCGAACACCGCGCGCAGCGGGCCGCCGGCGATGATCCCGGTGCCGGCCGTGGCCGAGCGCAGGATCACGTTGCCGGCACCGTAGTGACCCTCGACGTCGTGGTGCAAGGTGCGGCCTTCCTTCATCGGCACCCGGATCATGCCGCGCTTGGCACGTTCGGTCGCCTTGCGGATCGCCTCCGGCACTTCACGCGCCTTGCCGGCGCCGTAGCCGACGCGGCCCTTCTGGTCGCCAACCACCACCAGGGCGGCAAACGCGAACCGGCGTCCGCCCTTCACCACCTTGGCGACGCGGTTGATGGTCACCAGCTTGTCGATGATGCCGTCATCGGGCTCGCGGTCGCCGCCGCCACCGCTGCGCTCACGATCCCGGCCCCGGCCGCCACCTTCTCTCGGTTCACGTGCCATTACAATGTCCCTTAGAAATCCAGACCGCCCTCACGGGCGGCATCGGCCAGGGTCTTCACCCGGCCGTGGTAAAGATAGGAGCCGCGGTCGAAGACCACCTGCTTGATGCCGGCGGCCAGCGCGCGTTCTGCCACCAGCTTGCCCACCGCCGCGGCAGCGGCCTTGTCGGCCCCGGTCTTCAGCGCAGCCTTCAAATCGGCGTCCAGCGACGAAGCCGCAGCAACGGTGTGGCCCTTCGCATCGTCGATGACCTGGGCATAAATATTCTTGCCCGAGCGGAACACCGACAAACGCGGGCGGCCGTTGGCCTTGTGCCTGATCTGGAAGCGCAGCCGTTCCTTGCGGCGGGTGGCGAGATCCTGCTTGGCGCTCATTTCTTCTTACCTTCCTTGCGCCGGATGGTTTCGTCGCTGTAGCGCGCGCCCTTACCCTTATAGGGCTCCGGCGGACGGAACGCGCGAATCTCCGAGGCAACCTGACCGACCAGCCGCTTGTCCGTCCCCTCGACCTTGATCGAGGTGGGCTTCTCGCAGGTGATCTTGATGCCCTCCGGCACCGGATAGATCACGGGATGCGAGAACCCCAGATTGATCTCCAGGTTCTTGCCCTGCACCGCGGCGCGATAGCCGGTTCCGGTGATTTCCAGCGACTTGGAATAGCCGACGGAAACGCCCTTCACCATGCACGCGATGATGGCGCGGGTGGTGCCCCACATCATGCGGTTCTGCGTCTCGTTGCTGCGCGGCCTGACGACGACCTTGCTGCCGTCAATCGTCACCTCAACGAGATCGGACAACGGCATCTTCTGCTCGCCGAGCTTGCCCTTTGCGGTCACCATGCCCCCGGCGATGGCAACCTGCACACCGGCGGGAACTTCGACCGGATATTTTCCGACGCGTGACATACGCGCTATCCCCTTAGAACACGCGGCAGAGGACTTCGCCGCCAACATTGGCGGCGCGTGCCTCGGCATCGCTCATCACGCCGCGCGGCGTGGACAGGATGGAAATCCCCAGGCCGGCATAGACCCGCGGCAGTTCCTTGATCTTCGCATACACGCGGCGGCCGGGCTTGGAGACGCGGCTGATCTCCTTGATGACCGGTTCGCCCTCGTTGTATTTCAGCTCGATGCGCAGATTGGCGACGCCGGGACGCACTTCCTCGGCGGCGTAGCCGCGGATGAAGCCCTCGCGCTTCAGCACACCCAGCACGTTCGCCCGCAGCTTCGACGCCGGCGCCAGGCACACGGAGTGCCGGGCGCGCTGCGCATTGCGGATGCGGGTCAGCATATCCCCCAAGGGATCGGACATGGACATCGTGTCGTTCCCTTACCAGCTCGCCTTGACCATGCCGGGGATTTGCCCGGCGCTGGCCAAATCGCGCAGGGCGATGCGGCAGAGCTTGAACTTGCGGTAATTCCCGCGTGAGCGGCCGGTCAGCTCGCAGCGCAGGCGCACCCGCACCGCGGCGCCGTTGCGCGGCAGTTGCGCCAGCTTCAGCGACGCGTTGAAGCGATCCTCGACCGGGAGCGTCCGGTCCATCAGGACGTCCTTCAGGGCCTTGCGCTTCGACTTGTCGCGCTTCGCCATCCTCTCCCGCATCGCGTTGCGGTTGACCTGGGAAGTTTTGGCCATCCTGTAAAAATCCTCCGGAACCTGCCGCCGCACCGGACCAGCCGTCGGCGGGGGTTTTCCTAAAACTCAGTTGGCGAAAGGTAGGTCGAAAGCCTTCAGCAGAGCCTTGGCTTCGGCATCGGTCCTGGCGCTGGTCACGAACTGGATGTCCATGCCGCGAACAGAGTCCACCCGGTCGTAGTTGATCTCCGGGAAGATGATCTGCTCCTTCAGGCCCATGGCGAAGTTGCCGCGGCCGTCGAAGCCCTTGCCGGTGATGCCGCGGAAGTCGCGCACGCGCGGCAGGGCAATGGTCACCAGACGGTCCAGGAACTCGTACATGCGCGCCTTGCGGAGCGTGACCTTGCAGCCGATGGGCAGGCCCTTGCGGATCTTGAAGCCGGCGATCGCCTTCTTCGCCACCGTCTTGACAGGACGCTGGCCGGCGATGGCGTTCAATTCCGCAACCGCTGCGTCGAGCTTCTTCTGGTCGCCGGTCGCTTCGCCAACACCCATGTTGATGACGATCTTGTCCAGCTTCGGAATCTGCATGACGTTCTTGTAGCCGAACTCCTTTTGCAGCTTCTCCCGGATCTCCGAGCGGTAGCGCTGCAGCATGCGCGGCAGCGCCTCCGGCGACGTGACCGGATTGTCGACGCCGGCCATCTCGACACGACGGGCTGCGCGCTGCGCGTCCTTGCCGGCGGGCGGGCCGCCGGAGCCGCGCGGCCCCGCAGTCTTGGCGGATGGCTTCCCGCCACCCTTGGGCTGGTTCTTGGTGCCGCTCATTGCCTCAGCTTTCGATCACTTCGCCGGTCGCCTTGGCGACCCGCACTTTCCGGCCGCCTTCCAGGATACGGAAGCCAACTTTCGTCGGCTTCTCGCTCTTGGGGTCGATCAGCTTCAGGTTGGACAGGTCGATCGCGGCCTCGCGATCCACCAGGCCCCCGGGTTGCCCCATGCCCGTCGGCTTCGTGTGATGGCGCGCCATGGCGGCGCCCTTCACGATCGCACGGCCGGCATCGGGGAACACCTGCAGCACTTCGCCGCGCTGGCCCTTGCTCTTGCCGGTCGTCACCAGGACGACGTCGCCCTTGCGGATACGCGCGGCCATCACAGCACCTCCGGCGCGAGAGAGATGATCTTCATGAACTTGCGTCCGCGCAGCTCACGCACCACCGGCCCGAAGATGCGGGTGCCGATGGGCTCCTGCTGCTTGTTGATCAGCACGGCGGCGTTGCGGTCGAAGCGGATCGCACTGCCATCGGCGCGGCGCACCGGGAACGAGGTGCGCACGATCACCGCCTGGTGGACGTCGCCCTTCTTCACCTTGCCGCGGGGAATCGCTTCCTTGATCGACACGACGATGACGTCGCCGACGGAGGCGGTCTTACGCTTGGAGCCGCCGAGCACCTTGATGCACATCACGCGGCGCGCACCGGAGTTGTCGGCGACTTCGAGATTGCTCTCTACCTGGATCATCGAGCGTCTCCCTTACGTCGTCGGAGCGGGCGCGGGCGGCGCGGGATGAGCCTCGGCGGCGGCGACGGCCTCTTGCGGGGCATCGCCCAGCACCTGGCCGTTACGCTCGACCAGGGTCCAGGTCTTGCGCTTGCTTATCGGCGGGCACTCGACGATGCGCACCAGATCTCCGATCCTGGCAACGTTGGCTTCGTCGTGCGCCGCATACTTCTTCGACTTGCGGATGAACTTCTTGAACAGCGGGTGCATCACGCGACGATCGACAAGTACCGTAATGGTCTTGTCCATCTTGTCGCTGGTCACCCGCCCTGTCAGGACGCGCCTCGGCATCGCCCTCTCTCCTTACGACTGACCGGCGGAACGAGCTTTTTCCGCCTGGATGGTTTTCACGCGAGCGATCTCGCGGCGACATTCACGCACCCGGCCGGTGCCTTCCTGCTGGCCGGTGGCCCGCTGGAAGCGCAGGTTGAACTGCTCCTTGCGCAGGTCCAGCAGCAGGTCCGACAACTGGTCGGGCGTCTTGGCGCGGACGTCGCCGGCCTTGTAGAGGACATTCTTGGCCATCAGGCGTCTCCAACCCGCGCGATGAACTTGGTCGGTATCGGCAGCTTCGCCGCGCCAAGCGTCAGGGCCTCGCGCGCCAGCTCCGGCGTCACGCCGTCGATCTCGAACATGATGCGGCCGGGGGCAACGCGCGCCACCCAGAACTCCGGCGCACCCTTGCCGGACCCCATGCGGACTTCGGCGGGCTTGGTGGACACGGGCACATCCGGGAAAATCCGGATCCAGACGCGGCCGGCGCGCTTCATCGCGCGGGTGATCGCACGCCTTGCGGATTCGATCTGGCGCGCGGTGATCCGCTCCGGCGCCAGGGCCTTCAGGCCGTAGGTGCCGAAATTCAGCGTGGTGCCGCCCTTGGACGCGCCGTGGATGCGGCCCTTGTGCTGCTTGCGATACTTCGTGCGCTTCGGAGAGAGCATCTGACTTTACCAATCCATATTACCGCTGGGGCGCCTGCTCGGCGGCCTTGCGGTCCTGAGCCATCGGGTCGTGGGCCAGGATCTCGCCCTTGAACACCCAAACCTTCACACCGCACGTGCCATAGGTCGTCTTCGCGGTGGCGATGCCGTAGTCGATGTCGGCGCGCAGCGTGTGCAGCGGCACGCGGCCTTCACGATACCACTCCACCCGGGCGATTTCCGCGCCGCCCAGACGGCCGCCGCAGTTGATCCGGATACCCTGGGCGCCGAGGCGCATGGCGGACTGCACCGCGCGCTTCATCGCGCGGCGGAAGGCGACGCGGCGTTCGAGCTGCTGAGCGATGTTCTCGGCCACGAGCGTCGCGTCGATCTCCGGCTTGCGGATTTCGACGATGTTCAGGTTGACCTCGGCCTTCGCCAGCCTGGTCAGTTCCTTCTTCAGGACCTCGATGTCCTGGCCCTTCTTGCCAATGACCACACCCGGACGCGCGGCATAGATCGTCACGCGCGGCTTCTTCGCCGGACGCTCGATCACCACGCGGGAAACGCCCGCGCCGCGCAGCTTGGTGCGCAGATGGTTGCGCAGCTTGATGTCTTCATGCAGCAGCTTGGAATAGTCGGTGCCGGCGAACCATCGGCTGTCCCAGGTGCGGTTGATGCCGAGGCGGAGACCGACCGGATTGACTTTGTGACCCATCTTATGCGGTCTCCTCTTCTTCCTGCGCCCGCTCCGCGACGACGATCTTCAGGTGGCTGAACCACTTCTCGACGCGGGACGCGCGGCCGCGCCCACGGGCGTGGAAGCGGCGCATCACGATTGATCTGCCGACTTCGGCGCGGGCGACGACCAGGCGATCGACGTCGAGCTGATGATTGTTCTCGGCGTTGGCGATGGCGCTCTCCAATGCCTTCTTCACCTGGCCGGCGATGCGGCGCTTGCTGAAGGTCAGCGTCGCGATGGCGCGCTGGGCCGGCAGGTTGCGGATCATCCCGGCGACCAGGTTCAGCTTGCGCGGGCTGACGCGCAGATTGCTGACGATCGCCTGCGCTTCGGTGTCGGGGAGGCCCCGGTCGTGTTTCGGCTTGCTCATGTCAGCCGCGCCTCGCCTTCTTGTCAGCGGCGTGGCCGCTGAACGTGCGTGTCGGCGAGAACTCGCCGAACTTGTGGCCGACCATATTCTCATTCACCTGCACGGGCAGGAACTTGTGGCCGTTATAGACCCCAAACGTCAGGCCGACGAACTGCGGCAGGATCGTCGAGCGGCGCGACCAGATCTTGATGATCTCGTTGCGCGACGACGCCTTCGCGGCTTCAGCCTTGGCCAGCAGGTAACCGTCGACGAACGGTCCCTTCCATACGGAACGCGCCATCTTCTTACTTGCCCTTGTTACGGCGGCGGATGATCAGGCTGTCCGTCCGCTTGTTGCCGCGAGTCTTGTAGCCCTTGGCCGGCTGGCCCCACGGGGATACCGGGTGACGGCCACCGGAGCTGCGGCCTTCGCCGCCGCCCAGCGGGTGATCGACCGGGTTCATGACGACACCGCGGTTATGCGGCCGGAAGCCCAGCCAGCGCGTGCGGCCGGCCTTGCCGAGCTTCTGGTTCATGTTGTCCGGGTTGGACACCGCGCCGACAGAAGCTATGCATTCGCCGCGCACGAGGCGAAGCTCGCCCGATTGGAGCTTGATCTGCGCGTAACCGGCGTCCTTGCCGACGAGTTGGGCGTAGGTCCCGGCGGAGCGGGCGATCTTGCCACCGGCGCCGAGTTTCATCTCGACGTTGTGGATGATCGTGCCGACGGGCATCGCGCCCAGCGGCATCGCGTTGCCCGGCTTGATATCGACCTTGGCGCCGGCGATAACCTGATCGCCAACCTTCAGGCGCTGCGGCGCGAGGATGTACGACTGCTCGCCATCGGCGTACTTGATCAACGCGATGAACGCGGTGCGGTTCGGATCGTATTCCAGTCGCTCCACCGTCGCGGCCACGTCGAACTTGCGGCGCTTGAAATCGATGACGCGATACGCCTGCTTGTGTCCGCCGCCGCGGAACCGGCTGGTGATGCGGCCGTGGTTGTTGCGTCCGCCGTGGCTGTGCTGGCCTTCGGTCAGGCCCTTGAGCGGCTTGCCCTTCCACAGCTCGGAACGCTCGATCAGCACGGTGCCGCGAAGGCTGGCCGTAACCGGATTGAATTGCCTGAGTGCCATCTTCCGTACGCCTTAAGCGAGGCCGGTGGTGAAATCGATCGCCTGGCCCGGGGCCAGGGTCACGATGGCTTTCTTGACGTCCGAGCGCACGCCCGGCCGTCCCTTGAAGCGCTTCGTCTTGCCCTTCTGGATCAGGGTATTCACGGACGTGACCTTCACGTTGAACAGCGCCTCGACCGCGGCGGCGATCTCCGGCTTGGACGCGTCGATCGAAACCTTGAAGCCGACCTGGTTCTGCTCGGACAGGATCGTCATCTTCTCGGTGATCAGCGGCGAGCGGATGATCGTGTAGATCGCCTCTTTCGACAGAGGCTTCTTCGGGGCGGCGGTCATGCGGCTTCTCCGGCGCTGGCGGCAGGCGCGGCCGGGCTGAGGCGCGCCTTCAGGCTTTCGAGGCCCGCGGTGGTGATCGCCAGCACGTCGTGGTTCAGGATGTCGTAGACATTCGCCCCGATCGCCGGCAGCACATCCAGCTTGTGGATGTTGCGGCTGGCGCGCAGGAAGCCCTCATCGACGATGCCGCCGTCGATGATCAGCGCGGACGACCAGCCCAGCGCCTTGATCTTCTTCGCCAGCTCGCCGGTCTTGCCGGGGGCGGCCGCGGCGTCCAGCACCACCAGCTTGGTCTCGGCCAGCTTCTGCGACAAAGCGGAGATCAGCCCGAGGCGGCGGACCTTCTTGTTCAGGCTGTACTCGTGCGAGCGCACGACCGGGCCGTGCACCACGCCGCCGGTGCGGAACTGCGGCGCCCGCAGGCTGCCCTGGCGGGCGTTGCCGGTGCCCTTCTGCTTGTACGGCTTCTTGGTCGTGCCGGAGACTTCCGACAGCCCCTTGACCTTGTGGGTGCCGGCGCGGCGCTTCGACAACTGCCAATGCACGACGCGCGCCATGATGTCCTGGCGCGGCGTGGCCCTGAAAATCTCATCCGGCAAGTCGGCGCTGCCGGCGGAGGCGTTTTCAAGCGTGATGATATCGACCTGCATCTGCCTGTTCCTCAGCCCGCCGCGGGAGCTTCAATGAGCGCCGCCGGCCAGGCCGCATCCGCCGGACGCGCCCGCTTGATGGCGTCGCGCACCAGCACCCAGCCGTTCTTGCTGCCCGGAACGGATCCCTTGATCATCAGCAGGCCCTTTTCGGCGTCCACGGCGGCCACTTCCACGTTCAGGGTGGTGATCCGATCGACGCCGAGATGGCCGGCCATCTTCTTGTTCTTGAAGGTCTTGCCCGGATCCTGGCGGTTACCCGTAGACCCCAGCGAGCGGTGGCTGACCGACACGCCGTGCGAGGCTTCAAGGCCCGCGAAATTCCAGCGCTTCATGCCGCCGGCGAAGCCCTTGCCCTTCGACGTGCCGCAGACATCGACCTTCTGGCCGGCACTGAAATGCGCGGCGGACAGGGTGGCGCCCGGCTCAAGCAAAGCGTCCTCGGCGACGCGGAACTCCACCAGCTTCTGCTTCGGCTCCACCTTCGCCTTGGCGAAGTGGCCGCGCTGCGGCTGGGTGACGTTCTTCACCTTGGCCTTGCCGTAGCCGATCTGGACAGCCGTATAGCCGTCCTTTTCCTGCGTGCGCGCGGCGACGACCTGCACCTGGTCGAGGAACAGGACAGTGACTGGCACATGCGTGCCGTCGTCCTTGAAGATCCGGGTCATGCCGAGCTTCTTGGCCAGGAGACCCGTGCGAAGGGGCTGGGGGATTGATGGTGGCATCTGATTAGATCTTGATCTCAACGTCCACGCCGGCGGCGAGGTCGAGCTTCATCAGCGCGTCCACCGTCTGCGGCGTCGGCTCCACGATGTCGAGCAGGCGGCGATGGGTCCGGATTTCGAACTGCTCGCGGCTTTTCTTGTCAACGTGCGGGGAGCGGTTGACCGTGAACCGTTCGATATGGGTCGGCAGCGGGATCGGTCCGCGAACCCTCGCACCCGTGCGCTTGGCCGTGTTCACGATCTCCTTCGTGCTGTTGTCCAGCACGCGGTGATCGTAAGCCTTCAGGCGGATGCGGATATTCTGATTGTCCATAGTTCGCTCTCAAGTTCCCCGCCGAAACGAGAACCGGCGCCCACCCGTCCGTAATGAGCGGGCGAGCGCCGGTGTTTGTTTCGTCTTTACTTTTGGATGCTGGCAACCACGCCGGCGCCGACAGTGCGGCCACCTTCGCGGATCGCGAAACGCAGACCGGCATCCATCGCGATCGGCGCGATCAGCGTGACGGACATCGACACATTGTCGCCCGGCATCACCATCTCGGTGCCTTCCGGCAACTGCACCACACCCGTCACGTCCGTCGTGCGGAAGTAGAACTGCGGCCGGTAGTTGGTGAAGAACGGCGTGTGACGCCCGCCTTCTTCCTTCGTCAGGATGTAGGCTTCCGCCTTGAACTCCGTGTGCGGCGTGATCGTGCCGGGCTTGGCCAGAACCTGGCCGCGCTCCACGTCTTCACGCTTGGTGCCGCGCAGCAGCGCGCCGATGTTGTCGCCGGCCTGGCCCTGGTCGAGCAGCTTGCGGAACATCTCGACACCGGTCACCACGGTCTTCACCGTGTTGCGGATACCGACGATCTCAACTTCCTCGCCAACCTTGATGATGCCCTTCTCCACACGGCCGGTCACCACGGTGCCGCGGCCGGAGATCGAGAAGACGTCTTCGATCGGCATCAGGAAGGGCAGGTCGAGCGCACGCTCGGGCTGCGGAATGTAGTCGTCCACCGCCTTCATCAGCTTCAGGATCGCGTCGTGCCCGAGTTCCGGGTTCTTGCCTTCCAGGGCCATCAGCGCGGAGCCATGCACGATGGGGATGTCGTCGCCGGGGAACTGATAGGAAGACAGAAGCTCGCGCACTTCCATCTCGACCAGTTCGAGCAGTTCCGGGTCATCGACCATGTCGCACTTATTGAGGAACACCACCAGGGCCGGCACGCCGACCTGGCGGGCGAGCAGGATGTGCTCCCGGGTCTGCGGCATCGGGCCATCGGCGGCGGACACGACCAGGATCGCGCCGTCCATCTGCGCGGCGCCGGTGATCATGTTCTTCACATAGTCGGCGTGGCCGGGGCAATCGACGTGCGCATAATGGCGCTTCTTGGTCTCGTACTCGACGTGCGCGGTCGAGATCGTGATGCCGCGGGCCTTCTCTTCCGGCGCCTTGTCGATCTGGTCGTAGGCGGTGAAGGTCGCGCCGCCGGTCTCGGCGAGCACCTTGGTGATCGCCGCCGTCAGCGAGGTCTTGCCGTGGTCGACGTGACCGATCGTGCCGATGTTGCAATGCGGCTTCGAGCGATCAAACTTAGCTTTTGCCATTTTCCAGGCTCCTCTGCCTAAACACTGACCAGATCAAAACGAGCAACGGCGAACCGTTACTTGTTCTTCTCCATGATTTCCTTGGCGACGTTCGCCGGGACTTGCTCGTAGTGGTCGAACTGCATCGTGAAGTTCGCGCGGCCCTGCGTGCCGGAGCGAAGCTGGTTGACGTAGCCGAACATGTTGGCCAGCGGCACCATCGCGTTGATGACGACCGCGTTGGCGCGCATGTCCTGGCCCTGCACCTGGCCGCGACGGGAGAGCAGATCGCCCATCACGAAACCGGTGTGCTCCTCGGGCGTCACGACCTCGACCTTCATGATCGGCTCGAGCAGCACCGCGCCGCCTTTTTGCAGACCCTCGCGGAACGCCGCGCGGGACGCGATCTCGAAGGCGAGCGCCGAGGAGTCCACGTCGTGATAGGCGCCGTCGATGAGCGTCGCCTTCACGTCGACGACGGGGAAGCCGGCGAGCACGCCGGAGCCCATCACCGAATTGATGCCTTTTTCGACGCCGGGAATATATTCCTTCGGCACCGAGCCGCCGACGATCTTGGACTCGAACGAGGAGCCCGCGCCCGGCTCGGCCGGTTCGAACACGATGATCACCTTGGCGAACTGGCCGGTGCCGCCCGTCTGCTTCTTGTGGGTGTAGGTGATCTCGGTCTTCTTGGTCAGCTTCTCACGATAAGCAACCTGCGGCGCGCCAATGCTGGCGTCGACCTTGTAGGTACGGCGGAGAATGTCGACCTTGATGTCGAGATGCAGTTCGCCCATGCCCTTGAGGATGGTCTGGCCGGATTCCTGATCGGTCGAGACGCGGAAGGACGGGTCCTCCGCCGCCAGCTTGGCCAACGCCACGCCCAGCTTTTCCTGGTCGGCCTTGGACTTCGGCTCAATCGCGATCTCGATGACGGGTTCGGGGAACTCCATCTTCTCCAGGATCACAGGCTTCTGAAGGTCGCACAGCGTGTCGCCGGTGCGCGTGTCCTTGAGGCCGGCCAGCGCGACGATGTCGCCCGCATAGGCTTCCTTGATGTCCTCGCGGTTGTTGGCGTGCATCAGCAACATCCGGCCGACACGCTCTTTCTTGTCCTTGGTCGAGTTCAGCACGGTGGTGCCGGATTCGACATGACCCGAATAGACGCGGCAGAAGGTGATGGTGCCGAC